>CAMDWI010000015.1 GCA_945878555.1 Klebsiella pneumoniae | reverse complement strand
TTGCCGACAATAACGAGTGCAAATCCGGAAACTGGAATTATTGTTTCAGCAAAAGAACGGAATCTTGCCAATCTAAAATCGTTGCTGGGTGAGTCAGTTGACGTAAATGTAGCTGATTCTGACGGGACGACTGCGCTGCATTGGGCAGTACACTGGGATGATCGTGAAACTGCCGGGTTATTGCTTGCAGCGGGAGCGGTTGTAGACCAGGCAAATTTATACGGGGTGACACCGCTGTGGCTGGCCTGTACAAACAGGAGTACCGAAATGGTCAAGCTCTTGTTGAAGGCCGGAGCAAGTCCGAATGCCAGGTTAACTGCGGGTGAAACTGTACTGGTGAATTGCGCCCGGACAGGTGCTGTTGATGCGGTGCAGGCATTGCTTGGCAGCGTCACCGAAATAGATGTCAATGCCAGGGAGAACAAAAAGGGCCAGACAGCCTTGATGTGGGCAGCGGCTGGTGGTCATTCGATGATAGTAAAATCACTCCTTGATTACGGAGCCAGGATCGACATCGCTTCCAACGGTGGCTTTACGCCCTTGTTGTTTGCCGCGAGGTCTGGCGATATTGAAACAGCACGTATATTACTGGATGCAGGTGCAGATCCGGATGAGGCGACGCCTGAACAGGGTAATTCCCTGGTTATCGCCAGTGCCGGAGGACATGAAGATCTTGCCTTGTTGTTACTGCAGGAGGGCGCCGATCCACACTCTGCAGACGAAAACGGTTTGACGGCATTGCACCACTCCGTCAGGGAAGGTTTGTCACTGTTAAACGGTGTTATCTATGACAAGGCCTATCGTCTTCCATTATCGAACATGCCAAAATTGACCAGGGCACTGCTTGAGGCCGGGGCCAAACCGGATGTCCAGATTACGCAAGCGAAGCTGCTGGGACCTGATGGCATCCCCTTCGATATGGTCGGTGCGACACCATTTTTACTCGCCGCCTTGTCTGCGGATATTTCAATGATGCGCTTGCTCAAGGATTTTGGGGCTGATGCACAACTGGCGACCAGGGAGGGCGTCACACCGCTTATGGCTGCAGCGCAGGCAGCATGTACAGGAACTTGCGCATTCCAGGATATGGTGGATGTGGTGGGTCGCAAGGATGCTGAAGTGGCAAAGGAGGCGGTCAGAATGATTGTCGAGGAGATTGGTACCGACCTGGATGCAGTGAATCAGCTTGGACGCACTGCAATTCATTTTGCCGCATTTATAGGTTCTGACGCTGTAGTCAAGTATCTCGCTGAACAGGGTGCCATGCCTGATGTAAGAGACAAAAATGGTGAAACACCCTGGACCATGGCCTCAGGTATCAGTCCCAAGGCAAACACCCGTGGAGCGTATCGCGAAAGCGTTAGCACAGCTGAGTTACTGGCGAAACTCGGTGCAAGGACGGTGGCAGACTTTACTGGCAGTAAATAAACCTGTTACTACAATTGTTCGCAGTCCGTGAGAAACCGGGGCAGCAATCGAGAATGACCATCAGGATAAATTTTCATAAACAGCCGTCGAAAATTTTATAACCTGCATATTGTTAAATCAGTAAATTTCTACGGTTTGTCTTTTATCGCCTGGCCCAGCAGGAATTGAATTTCCAGCGGGATCTCATCTTCGTCCGAATATAGATCTGCGATATATTCATTCCACAACCTGGAAATCTGTTGGTGCTCTCCTATCCTGAACAGGCTGGCTAACAAGGTGGTATACAAAAATCTGGCCTGTTCCACACTGGAACTGGTCTTCGCCTGCAACAGAACCAGCGTGGCATCAAATATGCCGTCATGGTTATTCTCACTATACGCACCCAGTAAATCCAGCCAGTTTGAAATACTTTCGGGTAATGTGCCCGGCGCACACGCCGGCGTAATCGCAGCAATTATCTGATTGAGCTGATCTGTATTTAAATAGGCAACAGTTTTGCTGAGTATGCGAAAAAGTGAATTGACCCATATCGGAATATCCTGTTCCTGGGGACAGGATTGTGCATGTGCGAGCAGGGTGTTCAGGCTGGATATAGATAAAACGTTATCTACTGATATTGCATTATGGCCTGAGTAAGGAGAGTTTCCTTCAAAATAGGCATAAAATTTATAGGCGTCATCCGCAGGTTGGGAAGAGTAGTATTTTGATGGACTCAGGTTGTTCTTCCGGCGTACCTGATCACCGTAGATGATGTCCAGGATAGGTACTGAAGACAGCCGTAAGTTCAACAGTCGTGTAACATCGTCTGCCAGAAATCGGGCCCTGGCTGCATTTTGATCCAGAAACGGATGGAAATCAGAGTTTGCAGGTGAATCTGACGATTCTACATAAGAAGAAAAAAGAGACTGGTCGCCCAGAAAACGAAAACGCAGGTCGTCAATATTTTGTATGTAAATTGTGGACAATAAGCTGTTCATTTCTGCAGACGTGAATATCGATGGATCAGGAATGCCTACTGGATTATCTACACTGGCAAGCAGAATCAGGTTGCTGTCATCTGCAAAGTAAACACTATAGTACTTGAATGTACCAGACATCGCCTTGAGTATGGAAACCAGAAGGTCCATGTTCAGTTCGTAAATATGCATCCACTGAACCAGAACGCCATTTTCAGTCAGATGAGTAGCTGTCTCATTATAGAATTCCTGCGTAAACAGACTTGATACACCGCTGACCCATGGATTTGACGGTTCTGAAATAATAATGTCATATCTGGACTGGTGTGTGGAAAAGAATGTCCTTGCGTCATCTATATGAATATAACTGCGAGGATCATTGAAAACGCGTTGATTTTTTGGCATAAAATATCTTGCGCCACTGACAATGGCTTCTTCAATTTCAATCGTATCGACCCGTTCCAGCGTAGGCACTGTCAGTGCAGTATGGGTAGTTAATCCCGATCCCATCCCTATGTTGGCTACCGTTCTTGCCTGTGGATAAATTGATAACGGTAAAGCCGCGAGCAAGGTCATAGTTGCCTCATCCGTTGAAGGCGGCAAGTTTTCTCCCATGGTAACAGAGGCGTCCGGTTTGCCATTTGTCAGGATAGATATGACCTTCCCGTCATATCTGGAAACGGTTATAGAAGCGGATTTACCGTCCTTGTGATAGAGGATGTCAGATTTGTCATCCAGTTCGGCGATACCATAACGATATACACCGGATGCCATTTGTTTGATATTGAACTCATAGAACAAAGCAGTGACTCCTGCCAGAACCAGAAACAGGGCGGCAGTAGCGCCAGCATACTTCATGTTCAGTCTGCCGTTGCAGCGTTGCAGTAATACAAGGCCTATTGTAACGTCTATAAATGCGCCCACCAGTATGGAGCCTTTAAGCATCAATAACGGCATGCCTATAAAAACAGTAAACAAGACACCGGAGATAGCGCCGATGGTATTGCTTGAGTAGATCTGGCCAATAGCCTTTTCGCCGTTGCCCTGCTTCAATAATATGCAGGTAAATAACGGCAGAGTCATACCTGCACAAATTGTTGCGGGCAACATTACCAACAAGGCAATACTGTGACTGGCAATGGTGAACAGTATGTAACCTTGGCTGGTCTCATCCAGTGCAGACATGAAAAACGACATTAATTCAAAACTACGGGTATAGAGAAAAATCGTAAACAAGGCAAAGAAACCCATCGTAATCTGGATGATGCCGGCAAATCTGATCGGGTCCTGCAGTGTGTCAATCCTGCGTCGTATCCAGTAACCACCCAGTGCCAAACCCGTAATAAAAGCGCTCAACATCAGTTCAAATGAATGCGTGCTCGCTCCAAGTACCATGGACAGCATCCGGATCCAGACCACCTCATAGATAAATGAGGCCATCCCGGTAAAAAATGATGCAGCTATAAAAAGTGACGGCCAGTAAGTTTTTTGAGCTGTCACGGGAATCGGCGTGTCTGGAATGTCCGGGTTGCCTGCAAACTGGTATACCAGAATTGCAATGATTATATTGAGTATGCCCGCTGAAAAAATTGTGCCGGATAATCCAAGTGTGCCGATGAGATAGAAAGTACTGACAAGCAAGGCAATTGCGGCCCCGGCGCTGTTGGCAAAATACAGGATGGAAATGGATTTCCCCGGTGCATTCGGGAATTTGCGAACAAAGCCGCCACTCATGAGCGGAAACGTCGCGCCCAGTAAAATTGATTGCGGCAGAATCAATAACGATGCCAGGATAAATTTATAAATATATACGAAGTGAGGAGTGCCTATAGCAGGGATGACAGTATCAAACGAGAAGCTGTATAACAACTCGTAGAGCGGGTGAAATACAAGACCAAATACACCAATGATGGCTTCTATTAGCGCATACCAGATCAACAGATTGCCCGAGAGATGGCCTGTCCTTGAAATTATCCAGGCGCCGAGTGCCATGCCACCCATAAATATGATTAATACCAGTGCCTGGGCGTAGGCAGCATGGCCAAGAAACAACTTCAGATAATGTGACCATACTGATTCATAAATGATGCCGGTGAAACCGGACATGCCAAATATCAGGTAGTACCAGCGCTGGGTCTGTAATGTAGTCAAGGTCATATTGTTGTGTTATGAATAACTGACTGGTTCCGTGAAATACATACTTCTATACAGGGTTTTGTTTATTGTTCAAATACTGGCAGAGCGTACCGATTTACATGGCGGATGAAAAGTGATTTTGCTGAAGATGCCGGGCATGTGCTTATCCTGATAACCATAGCTGGATCATTATATTTACGCAGGTATCAGACAAGATAATTTTTCAGGATTCAGTCATGACCCTGATCCGGTAATTCAGATTTGAAGTCAGAATATATACCGAATTTGAACAGTACCTCAATCGCCGGAGTGGATTACGCTTTATAGCAGAACAGATGATGTCCAGGATCTGACATATCCAGACTGCGAAGAAGCAAGAATGACAGAACATCATTCATTTCCTGCCTCCCCGGATCTATTTCCAGTTATTGATCCAGTCGTTAATAGATATATATTTAACGATAGAATTTGTATATATTCATATTGGGGGGGGAAGGGGACATGCGGAATTACATACGGAATTTCATATTCTGTTTTCGACAGCATGATGCGCTTTCCTTATTAGCACTTTGTATAGAAAGTTAGTCTGGCAATACAGTCGGACTGATAATTTAAGGGGGGGTGTCAAGTGAGCAAGGAAAAGTGTCTCTTATCAAATATCGCAGTAATTACAATGCTAGCAGGGACTGTAGCCCAGTCATTTCCGGTAAACGCGCAAGTTTCACTGGAAGAGATTGTAGTAACGGCACAACGTCGTGAGCAAAGTTTGCAGGAAGTGCCAATCTCCATAGAGGCCATATCGGGTAATGATTTGATGACCCAGGGTCTCAAGAATATGGAAGATCTGTCTGCATTTGTGCCAGGATTTACGATCCCCGCGCCTTCGGAAAATACACAGTCACTTACTATTCGCGGTGTAGGTTCTTCAAGTAATAACTGGGCGATTGAGCAATCGGTACCTATCTTTGTAGATGGTGTTCACTATGGTCGTGGCGCCACGATTTACAGTGCATTTATGGATGTGGACCGGATAGAAGTCTTGCGAGGCCCGCAGCCTATATTTTTCGGACAAAATGCGGCCGCAGGCGCCATCAGTGTAATTTCGCGCAAGCCTGGAGAGGTGTGGGAAGGTTATGTGAACGGTGAGCTGGGCAATAATGATACCTATAATGCCCAGTTTGGGGTCGGTGGCCCTGTCACAGATACCATGGGTATGCGGGTTGCTGGCAAATTTAATTCCACCGATGGTTACATGACGGATGTACTCAAGGACACCAAGTTCCCGCACGAGGAGCAGTATGGGGGGCGCCTAGTCCTCACCTGGTCGCCGCAAGAGGCGCTGGACATTACAGCAAAGGTTGATTATGTGAGTATAGTCAAGGGGGCGGATGCCGTGTCGTATGTCGATGTGACTACCGATGCCAGAAATACGCTCGGGGCAGTGAAGGCGGGTGAATTCACGGCCATACCTGGTGCAGCGAGTATAATTGATCGGGGAGATGGAATCGGTAACCTGGCACTGGAACATAACGGTCCATGGTATAAATTGCCATTAACGGTTTTTGAAGGTTTTGGCGCACGCCCGACATCAATGGTGGATCTGTCATATCTGGGAAATACCTGCCAGCTGCCGGCCCGCAGTGCCTGCGGCAGACCTTACGGTGATATAGAGCAGATAGGCGCTTATATGCAGGCTGATTATCGGCTGGCCAACGATATACTGTTCACATCACAGACGTCATACACTTATCTGGATCGGTATTTCAACCGGGATGGAAGTACGGGTGGACCGTTTCTGGTGAACCTGTTTGATCGGGCAGAGAATCAGGACCAGATTAGCCAGGAGTTCCGCCTGACCTCGCCAACCGGAAACATGATTGAATGGATGGGAGGCCTTTATTGGGAGCAGATTAACCTGAATACCGAAGGTGCGGGATTACGGGCGGCTGTCAGTAACGTGTCGCCAACCCAGGCCATACAGGGAAATGTGCATGGTGAAGATGACCGCTGGTTAAGTGCGTTTGGTGTGGGCACTGTAAACATGATGGAAGACACTTTGTCTCTGGATCTGGGGATACGTTATACTGATATACAAAAAGACGGACATGTGGCGGGCAGGAGAGGCCTGTGGACTGACATCAATGGTAACGTAATTGTAGGCCCGGCGATGCACGGTACGACCGCCTATGGCAATACACCGATTGCTTTTTATACAGAGCGCACCGTCGGTGAGTTTGAAGATAAAAAGGTAGACTACCAGGTTTCATTACGGTGGCGCCCAACCAGCGATATCTCCACCTATGCCAAGTATGCAACCGGTCTGAAGGCCGGTGGGTTTGATGCCGGAACGACCCAGGTAAAAACGCTTAATACATTTATCTTTGATTCAGAAAAGGCGGAAAACTGGGAGCTGGGGATGAAAGGCTCACTGTATGACAACCGTGTCAATTATAACCTGACACTGTTCTGGACCGAGTTTGAGGGTTTACAGGTTGCCGCCCTGAATCCGATTTTAGGCGAGAGCGTGACGGATAATGTCGGTGGCCAGCGTACCAAGGGTGCAGAATTTGGTGGTCAATTTGCTGCAACTGAACGTTGGACCCTGGGGCTTTCCGGTTCTATCATGGATGCGGTACTCACAAGTTATCCGGGTGCCAACTGCACGCAGAATGAAGTGGCCCAGGGAGTCTGTACAGGCCCAAGAAACACGATAGACCGTACCGGTGGCACACCTACACTGTCGCCAGACTGGAAGTTTACATTGAGGACCGAGTACTGGATGCCGGTTTTTGATGATTACAAGGCCACGTTTAATGCGGTCGTTTTATTCTCGGATGGGTATTTATACGCTTTTGATGAGTTATTTGTGATGAAATCCCACGAGGATCTTAATCTTTCCGCCGAATTCAGCACGATGGATGATAAATGGGGCATAAGCATATGGGGTCGTCATATTCTGGAACCCTTGCCTACACATCAGCGGGAGTTTGACTATGACACGGAATTTGAGACAATAAATCTGAGCCAAAGTCAGTTCCTGACATATGGTATAAGTCTTAAGTATAGTTTCTAGTCCTGCTAAACAGGGCCGTGGAAAATCCTGTACATGGATTTTCCACGGCTGTTTCATGAGACGGAAAGTTCGTTTTTTACGGTAAATGATCCGGGGGGATTCATGCCTTACACGAAAACCATCCTTCGTACCTGTCTATCTGCCCTGGCTGCAGTAGTCTTATTCGTCACGACTACCAATATCAGTGTCCACGCACAAACGGGCGATATTACGCCCGTCACGGATTCAGTATTGAATAACCCCGCTCCGGAAGACTGGCTGAGGTGGCGCCGTGATAATGCTGCAACTGGATATAGTCCGTTATCTGCCATTACCAATAAAAATGTCAGTAAACTGAATCTCGCCTGGTCATGGGCTATGCAACAAGGTGATGCTGAGCAGGAGCCGATTGTCTATCAGGGGATCATGTATCTGCCGCATCCAGGTGGCGTGATACAGGCATTAAACGCAAGTTCCGGCGAATTGCTCTGGGAATATAAAAGAAAATTGCCCAGAGGTAATCGGGGTGGTACGACAAGAAATATTACCCTGTATGGTGACAAGTTATATCTGGCCACGACGGATTCATACCTGGTAGCTCTTGATGCAAAAACCGGTACATTAGTCTGGGAAGTACAGGCAGGTAACGATGCTGAAGCTATCAGCTATTCAGCAGGGCCAATTGCCGGCAACGGAATGATTTTTGCCGGCCAGACCTGCTGGAGCGGTGTAACCAGAATATGTTCACTGGGCGCCTATAACGCAGAAACTGGTACAAAAATATGGCAAAGAGAGTCAATTGCCGGCCCGGATGATCCTGAGGAACATCAGGCGACATGGGGTGGATTACCTTATGAAAAACGCATGAAGTCTTCGTTCTGGCAGGCTGGAAGTTTTGACCCGGAGCTGGGGCTGCTTTACTGGACTACGGCAAGTGCATATCCTTACCCTGAGATCCTAAAGGGTTCCGGTGCCGGTGATTTGCTCTACACCAACTCACTATTGGCGTTAGATGCCAAAACGGGTGCCATCCGCTGGCACTTTCAGATGTTGCCCAGAGACAATTTTGATATGGACCATCAGGGCAATCCTATCCTGGCAACAGTCGACATAGACGGAAAGCCCCGCAAGGTTGTCTATGCGCTGGGAAAACCTGGCGTGCTGTGGGCATTTGATCGGGAGAATGGTACATATTTATGGCACCGACAGCTCGTTGAATACCAGAATTTGTACGAGCGTATTGACCCGGAAACAGGTGCAATTACAGTGAATGAAAGCATCATTCCGACCAAGGTGGATGAAGTGCAACTGATCTGCCCCGGGATGAGGGGTGGGCGATTGTTCCAGACAAATGCCTACAATCCGGATACTAAAGCAATCTATAGTGTAGTCAGTAATGAATGTACAAACTTCAAGGTCATCTCGCTGGAACTAAACAGCCAGGGAGTTGATTACAGCGACCTCGAGTATATGCAGGGTACGGATGGAAATGTGGGTCGTCTGTCAGCTATTTCTGCCTCAACTGGTGAAGTGATCTGGGAATATAATCAACGGGCCGCATTGGGTTCGGTATTAACAACTGCAGGGGGGCTGGTGTTTGTTGGAGATCTGCACCGCTATTTCCGGGCAATCGACACCAATGACGGAAAGGTTCTTTGGGAAAAACCGCTGAGTGCGCCAGTGATTGGCTACCCGATTAGTTATAGTGTAAACGGGAAACAGTTTATTGCCGTCACAGTAGGTGGGGGCTCGCCAGGTACACTCCATCTGGCAAAATTATACCCCGAGTTAAAGCACAGCACCGGTAGTACCATACTGATGGTTTTTTCACTGGAAAACTGATGCAGCATGGACACAAATATGTATGCGGAGATTGGTTTAAACTCTGGAAATATCCAGTTCTCGATTCCAGACCGTTCAAGTGAGAGTCCGGGGCCGGATTGTGGTGTCATGATCAGGCATTTATCTATAGTACAGCGGGGTTAAGACGATGTTAGGACGCACATTATTCAGTGTCGGAATTTTAATTCTGGGGACCAGTGTTACCTATGGCCAGCAATCTCCGGGAACGCCAGATGTAGCGTCATATCGTGCAGTACTGGATCAGTACTGTATTAGTTGCCACAACGAAACACTGAAAACAGCCAACCTGGTCCTCGCCAGGGACAGCGTCAGCCTGGAAAATATCAGTGAGAATCCCGCGTTGTGGGAAAAGGTGTTGTTGAAAATGAAGACACGCTCCATGCCACCGGTTGGTATGCCCAGGCCGTCAGAGGATTTTTATATATCCATGGCCAAATATCTGGAGCATGACCTGGCGGCATTCGCAAAATCCAGTCCCAATCCAGGCCGGACCCCGGCATCACACCGGCTTAACCGTACTGAATATACGAATGTTATACGCGACCTGCTTGGGGTGACTATCGACGGCGCATCGCTGTTACCACCTGATAATTCCGGTGGCTTCGATAATCTGGGTTCATTGTTGTCTGTTTCTAACATATTGACTGAAAAATACATGTCAGTTGCACGCGATGTCAGTCGTCTGGCAATCGGAGATATGGAGATCGGTGTTAATAGCCAGGAATACAAGGTTTCACCGGTCAAGCTCCAGGCTGAACATATGAATGAGAACCTGCCGTTTGGAACCCGGGGTGGACTCGCGGTTAATCATCGATTTCCGCTGGATGGCGAGTATGAAATAAGCGTCAGGTTATTACGTACAGATGATACCGGTCTGGTTATCGGGATGAACAAGCCCAATTATCTGGATATTCTTGTTGATGGCAAAAGACTGAACCTCCTGAAGGTGGGTGGTGAAAATGTGGGTCTGGGTCTGGGTCCAAAGACGGATGATGGAATTCCGCCCGATTTCAAACAGGCCCAGTATGAGCGTACTGCTGATGCAGGTCTGAAGGTTCGTTTTAGTGCAAAAGCGGGTGAGCGACTGTTGCAGATCGCGTTTCTGGATGAGACCTTTGCCTGGGAGGATCAGGTGCCACCCCGAAACTATGATAATTACAATGTCGCAAGGCTTGAAAAATATAAAGATTATGAACGGTCATGGATGCCGCCCTCGGTCAGTAGTGTGCTGGTTACCGGTCCGCACAATGCAAAAGGACCAGGAGATACATCCAGCCGCAGTAAAATCTTTACCTGTATGCCGAACGGCAAATCTGATGAAGCGCGTTGTGCCAACGAGATATTATCAAAACTGGTCCGTCTGGCGTATAGACGACCTGTGACTGGGCAGGATATTGAGCCCTATCTTGGCCTGTACCAGGTAGGCCGGGAGGAGGGAGGGAATTTCGAATCCGGTATCCAGATGGCCCTGGAGGGTCTGCTGGTAAGTACAGAATTTTTATTCCGTATCGTCAGGGATCCGGATAACGCTGTGACAAACAGTATTTATTCAATCAATGATATCGATCTGGCATCGCGCTTATCCTTTTTCCTGTGGAGCAGTATTCCTGACGATGAACTGATAAACATCGCCGCACAGGGTAAACTCAGCGACCCTGCGATTCTGGAACAGCAAGTCAGAAGAATGCTTAAGGATGATCGCTCCATAATGCTGGTAAATAATTTTGCCGAGCAGTGGCTCTTGCTACGAAATCTGTTACACACTGAAAAAAACCAGCAGTTATTTCCTTCCTATGATGAAGATTTGCGTAATGATCTTAAAACGGAGACCCAGTTGTTCCTTGCAAGTATCTTTCGGGAGGATCATTCAATCCTGGATCTTTTCCGGGCAGACTATAAATATATAAATGAGCGACTCGCACGGCATTATGATATCCCCGATGTCTACGGCAACAGGTTCCGTCGGGTACAAGTGAGCGATGAAAACAAGAAGGGTCTGCTCGCCCAGGGGGCTGTACTGGCAATCACCTCCTACCCGAACAGGACTTCACCGGTTCTGCGTGGCAAGTGGGTGCTGGAAAATATAGTCGCCGCACCGCCTCCACCGCCACCTACCAACATACCGGCATTGCAGGAAAAGGATGGCGGTGGAAAAACCTATACAATGCGTGAAGCCATTGAAAAGCATCGTGCGAATCCGGTATGCGCTGTTTGCCATAACCGTATGGATCCGATCGGTTTCGGACTTGAAAACTTTAACCCGATCGGTAAATGGCGTACTGAAGATGCCGGTCAACCGATTGATTCTTCCGGGATGCTGCCTGATGGGGCCAGCTTTCAGGGGCCGGCCGAACTCCAGAAAGCCTTGCTTTCCAACTCTGAAGTGATAGTCAATGCGTTTACACTGAAGCTAATGACATATGCACTGGGAAGGGATGTTGAATATTTTGATATGCCTGCAGTACGGGAAATCGTCAACGCTACTGCCAGCAGTGAGTATCGTTTTTCTGACATCGTTCTGGGCATAGTAAACAGTTTGCCGTTTAAAAAGAGGAGGACAGAATCATGAACATATTCAAAAAGGCCTTGCATAGACGCACATTACTACGGGGGCTGGGTGCTTCCATAGCCTTGCCAATGCTGGATTCCATGATACCTGCAATGGCCAAGTCCACTGATCTTTCGGCAAAAATCCCGGTCCGCGTCGGTTATATATTTTCTCCCAACGGGATCAGAAGGGAAGAGTGGTTGCCCACTACAGCCGGATCCAACTTTGATTTGCCCGGCATATTGAAGCAATGGGAGGCTTACAAGGATCAATTACTGGTAGTCAGTAATCTCGATAATGGTGATCCCAAGATCGACAGGGGCCATGTCAGTGCATGTTCGATGTATCTAACCGGGACAGAACCATACAAATCGCTGAACGAAGCCCGCTGCGGTACTTCGGTTGATCAGATTATTGCTTCAGAATTTGGCAAGGAAACCCCCTTCTCTTCCTTGCAAATTTGTATTGAGAATGCAGCAGAACTGGCAGGGCAATCAGCAGGAGGGTATAACTCCGCCTATACCAACACTGTTTCATGGAGCAGTCCAACCACGCCGCTACCTATGGAGCACCGTCCCCGTGAAATATTCGAACGTTTGTTTGGTGATGCAGGAACTGACCCTGACGCGCGCCAGACCAGACTTCGTAGACAAAGGAGCATACTGGACTTTGTCAGCAATGATGTCAGCCGGGTCAAAAAGACACTGGGACATAAAGATGCTGTAAAACTTGGAGAATATCTGGACTCCCTTCGGGAAGTTGAATTCAGGGTACAAAAGGCCGAGGAAAAGACCAGTATAGTATTGCCGGATGTGGAAAAACCACTTGGCATTCCTGCCCATGAAGAACATCTCAGATTAATGTACGACCTGATGCTTCTGGCATTCCAGACGGATATGACACGAGTGTTCACATTCATGGTTGCTCGTGAATACAGTGAGCTGGTCTTTACCCAGCTTGGACATCTGGATCCATACCATCCCACAACCCATCACCGAGGTGACGTCAACAGAAAGCGCCAGGCCGGTGAGATTGATATTTATCATGCAAAACTGTTCGGGGAATTTCTCGGTAAAATGCGGGCCACCAAGGATCATGATGGTTCGTCCCTGCTTGATAATGCACTACTGGTTTACGGTTCAGGCATGGGTGATGGTGATTCGCACGATATCGGAAATGTTCCGCTTGCACTGATCGGCGGTGCCGGTGGCAAGCTCAAGGGGGGGCGTCATATCGTTGCCAAACCGGGCACGCGTCTGGAAAACATGCATGTCGCTACCCTTAACACATTGGGTCTGCCTGCAGAGAAATTTGGAAAGTCCACAGGGGTGGTTGACCTGACAGCCTCGGCATAAATCTACCAGGGGGTAGTAATAAAATGAAGTCCATTTCAAAATTGCTGGGGTTTGGAGTTCCGCTCGTCCTGTTTATGGTATTGAGTATTGCAGAAGCGCAGACCTTGCAACTGGCTGATGCCGCGAAGAACCAGAAATGGGAACTGGTGCAATCCCTGCTTGAACAAAAAAGTGACGTAAATGCTGCCCAGGCAGATGGGACAACCGCACTGGCCTGGTCAGTTTATTGGGACAACCTTCAAACTGCCGGGCTACTGATTAAAGCCGGAGCGAATGTCAATGCCGCGAATTACCTTGGCGTTACTCCCCTGATATTGGCAAACAAGAACCGCAGTGTTGAAATGGTCGCGTTACTGCTGAAAGCAGATGCCGATCCAAACAAGACGATGTGGAGTGGAGAAGCACCGTTGATGACCGCTGCCAGGACAGGTGTTAACGATATTATAAATCTGCTACTGGATCATGGTGCGGATATAAACTACCGTGAACCAAGGCGCGGCCAGAGCGCATTAATGTGGGCAATTTCATTCGGACATCCTGCTACAGCCAGATTGCTGATCGAACGTAAGGCAGATATTTCTGCCCGGACGAAAAAGTTAACCGAACCCGAACAGTATACTCCCATGTTGATGGAAGGATATGGCGGTAATATTGAAGCTGTCCCCCAGGGTGGATATACGCCCTTGATGTTTGCGGCGAAAGAAGGTGATATCGAAACCACAAGGCTGTTACTGCAGCGCGGGGCCGGGGTAAATGATGTCTCTGTAGAGGACGGTACTGCCCTTGTTATAGCCAGCGCGGAGAGATATGAAGAGTTGGCGCTGGAATTGCTTGAGCAAGGTGCAGATCCAGATATTCCGGACGCAAACGGCATGACTGCGCTCCATTATGCATTGCGAGACGGTCTGAAAGCACTGATAGGCCACGTGAGTGTGACTACCAAACGTGTGTGTGGATTTATACTCGAAGCACCCTGTAAAGCCTTTGAAACCCTGACTGAGCAGGACAGGCTGGAACTCGGTGCTGCTGCCTCGCTTCTGTATGTTGTTGAGGGTGAAACTGACCCTCTGGCATATGAACGCAAAAACAGAATGATATTGCCAGGCAAGAACATGTATGAACTTGCTGAAGCGTTATTGGCGCGAGGAGCCGATGTTAACGCAGCCATGAAGTACCCTCCGGCGAGAATTCGACTCGAAAGAGGGTCGTGGCTAAATCTTGCGGGAGCCACACCCTATTTCCTGGCGCTTGCCTCCTTTGACGAGACGGCTATGGAAATGTTACTCGAACACGGTGCCAATCCAGTCGTCTCAACAGCTATAAATAAAGAGGTATTTCTGGAACAAACGAAATCCATTGCTGATGATAATCAGGTGTTCGGGAATGGAAGTTCATTGATGATTGCAGTTGGATTGGGTAAAAAAGTCGTATTTACCCAGGAAGAAGAGAAAAAGGCGATAACGGCGGCGAAGAGGTTAATCGGTTTTGGGGCTGATGTAAATGAGGCTACCGCTACCGGCTGGACAGCTTTACACGCGGCGGCTTATATCGGCGCCACATCTCTGGTGCAATTACTGCTGGATAACGGCGCCAAGGTCAACGTAAAAAATGGATGCGGACGGACTCCCCTGAGTATTGCAGAGGCTGAAAATAATGTTGGCTTGATCAGGGGATTTAAACCGAATCCGGAGACTGTAGCATTGCTTCAAAAGTATGGTGCGACAAAATCCGATGCTACGGCGTCTGTAGGTGAATGCGTGTTGGGAAGGTATCGATCCTGACGAAATCCGTATTCATCATTTGCTGATTTATTAATGTGGGGGGAGTTATGGTTTTAAATATTACATCGCCAATTATCCTCGGCGTGTTGTTTCTGCACTCTGTGGCCTGGGGCCAGGGCTCTACAGTGGATAACGTACATGGTTATCCTGACATGATTATTTATAACGCTAAAATCGTTACCATGGACGATCCTTCCTTTACGTCTAACCTGGGAACGATAGCGGAAGCAATGGCAGTACGCGATGACAAGATTCTCCAGGTAGGGTCAAACGATTCAATCCGTTCGCTTGCTGGTACCTCAACGCGGCAGATTGATCTGAAGGGACGTACAGTATTGCCCGGCCTTATTCTTACACATGAACATCCGACAGACTGGGCGTGGACAGAACCTACGGCACTCAATCATGTTTTTCCTGAAGGGAATGAACATATAGTCGTACGGTTTTTAAAGGGTAACGCTGACGAACAAATCGCCAGTTGGGAGAAAGTGTTGAAAGAGGCTGTTGCCGTGGCCAAGCCTGGACAGTGGATATTGCTCAGTTCGGACTTTGGAGCAAATTTCGAACATATGCCTAAACTGGTTGCCGAGTTTTACAACAGCATTGATATGAAGCGTATAAACGAGATTGCACCGAACAACCCGGTACGTGTGAAGAATGCCTTTATCAACGGCATGGTAAACCAGCGCGGAGAACAGGAAATAAAAAAGGTATTCCCTGACAAATTTACAGGTGGTGGTAGTGGCGAGCGTAGTCCCGATGGTGAACAATCTGCCAGTGGTCGCCTGCTTGAGCCAGACATAATGCTCCATGGAAAAGTAAATCTGAACGCACAATTATTAAAATCTGAAATGGAGTTATGGGCAGCACACGGGGTAACAGTATTTGGCTCTTCTCCTTATACAATGGGCAACCTGAAAGCCTTGTCTATACTTGATCAGGAAGTTGAAGGTGGCATGCCAGGACGCTTTGCCTGGAGTTATAACGGTCCAAATGAACATTTTGATACTTATCGCCTGATAAGTGGATTGCTCGGAAATGGCACTGACTATTTGTGGAATATTGGTGCTCAGGGGCAGCGTGTGGGGGGTACCTGCACAACCTTGGCAGCCTCAGAAAAAGTGAAACAGCTGGAAGAGTGCTGGTTTAATCCTGGTCAACCCGGACGTGTAGTCCTGGAAGACATTGTACGCAGTGGTGGGCGTATTGCGGCCCTGCACACAGGTGGGGATAAGGATATTGATAATCTCCTTGATGTTATTGAGCAGCAAAGTCTTGCCGCTGGTTTGAGCATTGAAGATATTCGTGCCCGTCGTCATGCATTTGATCATGGCTCAGGCGCCCCGCGACCAGATCAAATACCACGTATTAAACGACTTGGTATGATGATAAGCATGATTAACACTATCCTGTGGGAAAATCGTACGGGTTATGATATCTCCTATCGCGTCAAGAATTATGGTGAAGAATATGCTCACTACACTGTCCCCAGACAATCGGTCACCAAGGCAGGAATAATGAACACGCAGGAGATAGACAGGGGCTTGCCGCATTTCCTGTTCTATAATATCTGGGTTGGAATGACGCGGTATAATGCAGGTTGTGACCGGACGTACGCACCGGAGGAAGGGACGGATCTTGTGACGCAGCTCAAGGCGTTGACCACATGGGGTTCCTATTATGTTTTGCGTGAAGATAAACTGGGTTCTCTGGAGTCAGGGAAACTGGCAGATTTCGTTATCCTTGACCGGGACATACTCACTATACCCCGGGATGATATACCCAACCTGAAGGTTAACATGACAGTTCTGGGTGGTAGAACCATACACCTGGAAGAAAATCTTGCCAGGGAAATTGGAATGTCACCCGTGGGAGCTACTACCTGGCCATCTCGTCCACTGGAAACGAGATTTGTTTTTAAAGGACCGCCGCCAGAGTGTCCGGCGATGAAATGATGAGTAGTATTTCAAGCATCCGTCTCGTAGTGTAATGACATAATGATCTTGATACAGTCTTCATGGATTATAGGGTCTCATGATTAATATATTGCGAATTACCCTGAATTTACTATTGATATGTGTTGTGGTGTTGCTACCGTTCAACAGGGCATGGTCAGGGGATGAGGAGCTTATAACTCCTTACAGCGAACTTGATCCTGAGACCGGCTTTTATATCACTAAAAGCAAGCCGGCAAATGAAGATTCAGGTCAGGATCAAGGGATATCCTCCACCTCTGCTGCGCAGGAAACGACCAGTACGGTTGGTGATATCTCTTCAGTATCTCCGTCACCCGTCAACATGTTTTTAATAATTGCTGTCGGAATCATTGTTGTATTACTAGGCGGGTTTATTTACAGGTTTTATAGAGTAAAACGCTTTCAATGAAACCTGCCCTTGTTAAGACCATGAATATTATTTTGCGCCAGAGCCGGATGCTTTTTGTCTTATGACATGATTCAGACTTACAGTAGGGCATTCTGCTTTTCAAAAATCAGGGGAGGGGGAGTATATGAAGTGCTGTCTGGATTATTATTTCAATACAATAATTGTTATATCCGTTATTATTTCTGTATCGGGTTGTTCTTCAGGCTCTTCGAATTCCAGGCAAACACCGGCTTCCTCTGCTATCACGCAGGAAGCTTATAACAAATCCCTTCCAGATGACGTTTATCCGGATTCCAGGAGTCGACTCCCTATTGTCAACAGGGATGAACTGGATGCAGAAAAAAAAGCAATTTATGACGAGCGCACCTCGCCTGACACAATTACACGCGCTGGAATACAAGGACCCTCAGGTATACGTTTACATGGTAGCGGAGATCTTGAGAAATCGCTGGTTGACATGAGAATCCAGGAATTGGCGCGACTGGTAGTATCCAGGGAAATGGATCAATCATTCGAATGGACATTACATGAACCTGTCGCGTTGAAAGAAGGGCTGGATCCTGAAATTATTGATGTTATACGTTACCGCAAGTCACTGGTTGGTGTGCCGGAAAAGGAAGCATCGATTATCCAGTTAGGGCGGGAAATATTTCAGAACAAAAAGGTGAGTTCAGAGACCTATGCACGTGTGTTGAAACAGGTGGGGAAACGCGACCTGGTCGATCTCTGTGACTATATGGGAAACTATGTAAAGACTGCCATATTGCTTCATACTTTTGATGCGCGTCTTCCCTATGACCGGAAATCGCTATTACCCATTCCATGATCAAACATGGAATATTCATTAACACGTACAGTTTATTGAATTACATTTTTTGAATGATTGGTTATCGTGATTTCGGGAGAGCACACCTGCGACATAGTCTGGTAACAGGTTTTTGTTACACAGATAGATTATCAAGATTCAGGAACAGGTGTCGGGCAAACCTGATGATGTACAGGATGTTGACAGCAATTATTTAACTGATGTATATATCTTTCAATCTTCTGAATCAGCTTTTTTGTTGTTGCAGTGCACTCGAATTGAAGTTGGTAATGAAGGTGTGTATAAAACAGTTAATTCTGGCGTGTTATATAAGAAAGAGTAAAAAAGACGTTATAACCAGGTTAGGGATAGTGAAAAAATGTAGGGTTATTTAGTTCAACTTAATGGGGGGATGGGGATGGACAAGCTTTTAATCAGAAAAGTCAGAGATATCGTTTGGTGTTGGCTGGCGTTATCATTAGTTCCAGGTCAAGTCAGCGTCGTAAACGCACAGGGGTTGGAAGAAATTATTGTCACGGCACAGCGTCGTGAGCAATCTTTGCAGGAGGTTCCGGTATCGCTGGAGGTGTTTACTGCCGATCGACTCGCTCGCGAGGGTTTTGATAATCTGAAAGACCTGTCGGCTTTTGCGCCGGGAATAGTCGTTCGCGATATGGGTGAGGAACAGGGTCTGATCGTCCGTGGTGGTGGTACCCAGAGCAAGAACTTTGCAGTGGAGCAGGGTGTACCTACCTTCATAGACGGTATCTATTACGGTCGTGGCTCGATGGTCAAGGGCCAGTTTATGGATCTGCAGCAGATTGAGTTGTTAAAGGGTCCGCAGCCGGTCTTTTTTGGCCAGAATGCCGGTGCCGGTGCATTAAACATGACCACTGCCGGCCCGACAGATGAGTGGGAAGGCAAGATTCGTGGTGAAATGGCCAATTTTGGCAGCCGTGAGATTGAAGGTGCTGCTGGCGGACCGATAAATGATACCTGGGGTATCCGTGTCGCCGGTCGGTATGACATCCTGGAAGGCTATCTGACGGACTACTTGACCGGTGCTAAATTCCCGATGCGCGAGACCAAGGCCGGTCGTGTAACCCTGCAATGGACCCCGAATGATCAATTCCAGGCAACCGCCAAGGTCAGCATGAGTGAAAATGACCTCGGGCCCCAGGCCTACTTACTCGTACGGGATCGTTTCACGCTCGACCGACGTCAGGGCGAAAGCGTGTTGGTTGATGGTATCGCAAGTGTTTCGAGCGTGCCGAATTTCAACGGGGCCCCGGGAGATTTCTCTGGCAACTACGGCATCCTGCAGAGCAGTCCGTACCTGAGTCCGAACCTGTTCCCGGGTCGCATCACCTGCGGTAACGGTGGCACCAACTGTAACGGCGTGCTGGACATCACACAATGGACGTCAAACTGTTCCGTGACCGGTTTGCAATTGCTTGACAGGTTCGAGAGTTGTAATTTTGACGACGATTCCTATGCCGACGGCTGGAATGGTCTGCTGGATATGAACTATGAACTGGCTAATGGTATCCAGGTCAATTCAAAGTCCGGTTATGTGCGTCATAAGTTCTGGAATACCCCGAGTAACACCGGTGGGCCGTTTATGACCAATCCGCGTGGTCGTGCCGAGAATTCACATCAATGGAGTACAGAGCTGAGGCTTACCTCGCCGACCGATGGTGTGCTTTCATGGATGGTCGGTGCATCGTATCAGATCGAGGACCTGGACCTGATTAACCACCAGGTCAATACCGATGGTCAGCGCCAGATCCGGGGCAGTAGAACCTCGGCGGATAATGAATGGTCGACCGCGTTTGCCACCATTTCGTACAACTTTTTTGATGACAAAGCATCGCTGGACCTGGGAATGCGATATACCCACGTAGACAAGTTCGGCAAGGGTGATAACTATGCGGCGATGTTTATCGTCGAACATCCGGTAACCGGTGTACCGACCTTTATGCCTCTGGGACGGTCCTTGATAGCGACCAACGGGACTTATAATCCTGTTGTAGCTGCTGGCAATCCGAATGGTTTTTACGGCGCAAAAATCATTGGCCGTACCCCGTACGTCAGCTCTTGTGAAGAACTGGCCACGTATGCGAATGCACTCGTGTGTGGATCCGCTTCCGGGGGTAATACACTGGCGGTCGGTGCCCAGGACGTACAGGGTGACTATGTGGAAAACAATTATGACCCGCAGGTTGTCTTGCGTTACCGTCCTAGCGATGAGGTCTCACTCTATGCCAAATGGGTAAAATCCACGAAGGCAGGTGGCTTTGATGCTGGCGTGACCGAGATTACCCGGTTTATAACAGATTGGACCTTCGGTCCCGAGAGATATGAGAACTACGAGCTCGGTGCCAAGGGCGAGTTTCTGGATGGCAGACTCCGGGCCGACCTGGTTGGCTACTATATGGATATTACCGGCCAGCAGGTGTCCAATATCGACGAATTCCTGCGTCGTAATGTGACCCAGAATATCGGTGCCTCGCGGACCAAGGGTATCGAATTACTGACCACCTTCGCGGCCACTGACAATCTGGTACTGACCGTCTCCGGTGCACTGATGGATAACGTCATTACCAACTATCCGGCCTCGACCTGTACCGGCGATGAAGTAGAGGCAGGTATCTGTAATCCCACTAACAGAACTATAGATCGTTCCGGTGCAGAAGGCGTAGGGGCTCCGAGCTGGTCATTTACTACAGGTGCGAACTGGGAGTTGCCGACGATACTGGACGGGTATCGCAGTAATTTTAATGCGACGTTCCGCGCCAGTGACGGTTATATCGACAACCGTAACTTTACAAAGACTGTCTCCTATGACGATGCTGAGGACATGAACCTGGCATTCGAGATTGGTGACGTGGGAGACAACTGGTCGCTGACCTTCTTTGCCCGCAACCTGTTCGAAGTCCGGCCTACCCTCTTCGACGAATTCGACCTGGTTGGTGATGGTCTGGTCAGTTCAAGTGACGGTGCAGAAGTGGGCCCGGATGCATTCACATCCTACGGCGTATCGTTCCAGATGAATTTCTTTAAATAACCATTAAAAATTCCACCCGCCGGGTCCTGTAATCACGACCCGGCGGGGCGGAATGCCAGATTAATAAAGTGTCAAATTCCGCCGGTACACTTTGATACAGGTACTGTAAATTGGCACTGTTTCTGTTTCCGGATTGATACTTTACAATTCAGTGGCTCAATGCAGGTTGATTTACTGCTGGGGCTGGAAAATGCGGAGTTGAGGGTTATTTTATTGTTGATAAATTACAACAATATCTGATTATGTATTCGCAATTCTGATTACTTTTCATGATGTGGCTTTAAGGCTTGAATAGAGATACTATCTGCAAGCATCGGCTTGCAAGATGTCATTAGCAAATGTAGGGGGGCGGGAATTAATGACTTATAGATTGTTGGTTTTGGTGCTGGCATTCGGGTTTGGTCATGGTGTATTTGGTGAAGAGCTGGCTTCAGCTGAAAATGCACGTGCCAACAATATGATAAAAACATATTGTGTTACCTGTCATAACGAAACGTTGCGCACCGCTGGTTTATTGCTCGACAAGCGTAATGTAGAGCAGCTGGAACAGGGTGCTCCAGACTTTGAGAAAGTTATCCTCAGGTTGCGAGCGAGATCTATGCCACCTCAGGGTATGCCACGCCCGAAAGAAGACGAATACGATTTTTTAATTGATCATCTGCAGACAGGTCTGGATCAGGTTGCGGCAGAAAAACCAAATCCGGGTCGCACACAGCCACACCGCCTTAATCGGGCTGAATACGCCAACTCCGTTCGGGACATCCTCGGACTGGATTTCAATGTGGAAAAACTGTTACCCACCGACCCGGCCTCGCGTTACGGTTTTGATAATATAGGAGATGTACTTACCCTTTCACCGGTCATGTTTGAGACTTATTTGTCAGCAGCAAAGACAATCAGTCGTATGGCCATAGGTGACCCGGAAATGGCATCTGTAATCGAGACCTATCTGGTACCTGACAATTTTGAACAGTCAGATCGCGTAAGTAATGATGTACCGTTTGGCTCACGAGGCGGTATTGCGGTTAAACACTATTTTCCCGTAGAGGGAGAATATGTCATCAGGACACATCTGAGGCAGATCCTCTCTGGCTTGTATGCCGGCAAAATCATCAGCTTCCCTGAGACGAAACAGATGGAAGTCAGGGTGGATGGGCAGAAAATCAAGCAATTTACAGTACCTGCGGTACTGGACACTGATGAGGGTTTTGAGGTGCGGATACCTGTCAAGGCGGGTATGCGTACGATAGCAGTGACATTTCTCCGGGACAATTTCAAAAATGAGGAACTGATCAATCGAAATCCGGACACTGCTTTTGGTGGTGGTGTGGGACGCGTAGAGGTTGAAGGACCCTACAATCCCTCCGGAATGGTTGAGACGCCGAGTCGAAACAAGATATTTAGCTGTCAACCGAAACGGGCAGGTGAGGAAACAGAGTGCGCAAGAGAAATTCTCTCCAGGCTGGCCCGTTTTGCCTATCGACGTCCTGTATCAGACACTGATCTTGATCCACTTATGGGCCTGTACCAGACGGGACGTAAGGAGGGTAGTTTTGATACGGGGATAGGTCTGGCGATACAGGGGATTCTGATAAGCCCTGATTTTCTGTTCCGCGTAGAAAAGGATCCCGCTAATGTCGAACCGGATACGGCATATCGGGTAAGTGATCTTGAATTGGCATCCAGACTGTCCTTTTTCCTGTGGAGTAGCGTCCCGGATGAGACCTTGCTGGAAATAGCCATCAAGGGTAAGTTAAGAGAACCAGAGGTTCTGGAGCAACAGGTCAATCGTATGTTGCAGGATTCCCGTTCCGGTGCGCTGGTGGAAAATTTTGCCGCGCAATGGTTGCATGTGCGAAATCTGGATCTTCTGTCTCCACCGGATACAACCGTATTCCCGGAGTTTGATTACACACTGAAAGATGCCTTCAAGAAGGAGATCGTATTACTGTTCGAGGATTTTATACGTAATAACCGGAGTATTCTGGACTTTCTGGTTGCGGATTACAGTTTTCTGAATGAACGGCTTGCACAACACTATGGTATCGCCGGTGTCCATGGCAGCCATTTCCGACGTGTATCACTCAAGGACGAGGGGCGGTGGGGATTATTGGGTAAGGGTTCTATCCTGACTGTTACCTCTTATGCCACCCGCACATCTCCAACCTTGCGAGGCAAGTGGGTGCTGGAAAGCATCATGGGTACCCCGGTGCCCCCGCCACCACCGGATGTACCGTCCCTTAAGGAAGATGCAACGACCCGAAAACTGTCCATGCGCGAAAGAATGGAAATGCACAGGGTAAATCCGGTCTGCGCAACCTGTCACCGTTTGATGGATCCACTGGGACTGGCCCTGGAGAATTTCAATGCCATAGGCGGATGGCGAACCATGAATACGGATCAGACACCCATAGATGCTTCCGGTCAGTTGCCGAACGGAACCCAGTTTAGCGGGCCTGCCCAATTACGTGAGGCACTATGGAACGACAGGGAACAGTTTGCACGAACATTTATCCAGCGCATGCTTACCTATGGTTTAGGCCGGGGGCTGGAATATTATGATATGCCAGCTGTGCGAAAAGTCATGAGTGAATCCGCCCGGGATAATTACAGCTTGTCATCAATTGTTATGAATGTTGTGGAGAGTCAACCATTTCAGATGCGGAGGTCAACAACGCCATGATTATATTAAAAAAGAGTTTGCCGCGCCGCGCCGTATTGCGGGGAATCGGGGCCAGCCTAGCCCTGCCTATGCTGGATGCCATGGTACCAGCCTTTGCTGAGATTGGTGGTAGTGCACCAGGCAAGTCGATATCGCGTGTCGGGTTTGTTTATTTTCCCAACGGTGCTATTCCCGCTAAATGGATCCCCAAGACAGTAGGTAGCGATTTCGAGTTACCGCCTATACTTGAACCATTCGCCAAATACCGGGATTCCATGGTCGTCCTGAGTGGTCTTGATAATGAAGAATCCATGGGCATAGCGGGTGAACGTGGTGGTGAACACCCGCGGGCCTCTGCAGGCTATCTGACTTGTGTACACCCGGTAGTTCAGTCAGTAGAAGGGTTCTCCGCACGTAAGGTAGGCGTATCGCTGGATCAGTTGTTTGCCAGTGAGTACGGAAAACATACCCAGCTATCCTCGCTGGAACTGGGTATTGAATCCGATGCTATTGTGGGATCGTGTGACGGTGATAGTTGTTCCTATAACAGTACAATCAGCTGGAAGGACGAAACGACCCCTCTGCCGATTCAGAACCATCCGCGGGCCGTGTTTGAGCGACTGTTTGGTGACAGTGACAGTACCAACAAGACCAAGCGTTTGGAGCGTATCCAGGAGCGACGTAGCCTGCTGGATTTTGTCGGTGGTGAGGTTTCCCGCATGATGAAAACACTGGGGCCTTCTGATCGTGAGAAACTGGATCAGTATCTGGATGCTACCAGGGATGTCGAGCGCAGGATCCAGATGGCAGAGGAACAATCCTCACGTGAATTGCCCGATATGCAGAAACCTGCCGGAATACCGAGGCGTTTTGATGACCACACGAAGTTATTGTTTGACCTGATGGTGCTGGCCTACCAGACCGATTTGACCCGTGTCGGTACCTTTATGATGGGACGCGAAATGAGTACGATGGCCTATCCTGAAATAGGAGTGCCGGATCCGTATCATCCATTAACACATCATCAGGGTGATGCACAAAAGATTGAGAAGGCAGGCAAAATCAACCTGTATCACGCGACATTATTTTCCTATTTCGTGGATAAATTGCGTTCAACGCCAGACGGCGACGGAACCTTGCTCGATCACAGCCTGATAACTTTTGGTGGCGGTCTGGGTGATGCCAATATGCATATGCCGAAGGATTTGCCGATATTACTTTTCAGCGGCAAGGAGAAAATCGGTGGTGGACGCCATATTCGTTATCCTGCAGGTACGCCGCTGGCAAATCTATACACGCGAATGCTGGATATGGCCAACATGCCGGTAGACAAGTTTGGCAATAGCAATGGTAATCTTGAATTATTGACTATATGAGCAGGTACTAAGTCAGAAACAAATTCACAGATTCGCGGGGGGAATATGAATAAAAAAAATATAATCGCGTTGGCGATGTTGATTGTCATCAGTACGTCTGCAAGTGGAAGTAATGACGGGTTCTTGAATGCGGCAAGGAACGAAGATCTTGATCAGCTACGGGTTCTTATAAAGGACGGTGCGAACGTAAATGAACAACAAGCGGACGGTGCAACCGCCCTGCATTGGGCGGTACAGCATGACAATATGGACCTGCTGGATACGTTGATAAAATCAAATGCGGATGTGAATCTGGCAGACGAAGGTGGGGCAACACCATTATGGGTGGCCACCTACAACGCAAACCCTGAAATGGTGCAGCGCTTGCTGCAGGCGGGTGCTGACCCGAATATTGCCCTCGCGATGGGGGAAACGCCACTGATGACAGCTGCCTCAATCGGGAACATAGAGATAGTCAATGCGCTATTGTCTGCCAGGGCAGATGTGAATGTTACCGAGTCTCAGAGGAATCAGACAGCCCTTATGTGGGCAATTGCAGAAGGACATGCAGAGATCGCACGAATTCTGATTGATCATGGCGCGGATTTACGGGCCCGATCAAAAGGAGGGTATACACCGCTCTTGTTTGCCAGTTTAAATGGCAAGCTTGAGTCAGCAAAAATTCTGGTGTCGATGGACGTCGATGTAAATGAAATCTCCAACGATAAGTCTTCTCCGTTATTGATAGCAGCTGCTGCCGGACACGATAAGCTGACACAATACCTTCTGGAGCAGGGTGCAGATCCGCACGCGATTGATTACAAGGGTTTTACCGCGCTTCACTACGCGGCCATGAAACGGAATATGAAAGGATCTGTGGCTGCGCTACTTGAAAAAGGGGCCGATGTGAATGCCCGAATAGTACGAGTCGGGGCAGAGCATGAGTTACATCCGATATCAGATTTGCCATTCCTCAAATCGGTCACACGAATTATAGATGTAGATACCCGGGGCGGCACCTACCCTGTGGGCGCAACTCCTCTTTACCTGGCTGCCCAGCAACGAAATACAGATGCCATTCGTCTGCTTTCCAAGAGTGGCGCGGATCACAATTTGAGAACATCAGAAACGGTCTTTTTTCTTGGTGGAAGTGGAAGACGGGTAAACTATATTGCCGGTACTACACCCCTGATGACAGCAGCAGGCATGGATCGCGTCATCGATAACTGGAATGGCTATCCTGAGGAACTGGAAATACAGGCTCTGGAGGCTGTTAAGGCAGCAGTTGAACTCGGTGGTGATATAAACGCCACAAATGAATACGGAATGACGGCGCTACATGCGGCATCCTTTATCGGCGCGGATTCCATTGTCGAGTTTCTGATCAAGCACGGCGCCAATCCAGATGCCAAGGATTTGTTTGGTCAATCGCCGTTAAGTATAGCCGAGCAGATTATTACAGCAGGTCTTGGTGAAAACTTTGATGTACGGCCGCGTCGTAGTAATCCTGAACTGGTTTCCCTGTTGTTGAGCCTAGGCGCTCTCCCATTGGAGAAAACCGAAATTGTGGAACGATCGCGGCAATAATTATAAATGAAATTTATGTCATTCGTTTTGTACGCGTGATAGAAGTTACTGCTTATTTTATATTGCATGAACTGGTCAGTATCAGACAGATGATACGAACCTGATTTTTGAAATGGAATTGTGCATACCTTTCCAGAATTCGTAACGTCATACTTTACAATTAAAACTTCAGGAATAAACAAAGGGAATTCAAATGAAGCCGTGTTTATCTGGAATTTTATTATTTATGTTGATGTCCGGTACGGTATACGGTCAACGAATTCAAAATAATATCCCTGAGGTAATCTTTTATAATGGAAAGGTCATTACCATCGACAGTGAATCTCATGTGTCAGAGGCATTTGCCATAAAGGACGGACATTTTTTTGCTATAGGTAATACAATTGAGACGCTCGCCCTGAAAGGCAACGATACCAGGCTCGTTAATCTGAATGGTCATACTGTCATCCCGGGTTTAATTGATAATCATAACCATCAGTATCACACTGCGTTATTAAGTCTGAGAGGAGTCGATATGCTGAATATCAGCTCACTTTCAGAAATGCTTTCCAGAATCAAGTCAGCCGTAACCACGGCTGGCCCGTATGAAACTGTGTATACAACAATGGAGTGGAGTGCTGGTAATCTGAAGGAGAAACGCGGTCCAACCATCGCAGAACTCGATGTTATCAGCCCTGATAATCCGGTTATTGTATACGCGAGCCGAAGTCGCCTGCATGTTAATACCCGTGCATTGCAGTTGCTTGGGGTCGCAGACAATATACCTGACCCATTTCTTGTATCGATTGATCGTGATGATACGGGAAAGCCTACCGGACTGATTACGGGTGAGGCACCTTCCGCAGTCATGAGTTTTGCAGCCAGAGTGGTTCCCGAACCTTCACTGGATGAAAAGAAAATCCTGATTGAACAGATGCAGGTAAAACAACATGCAATGGGACTGACCGGAATCCGTGATTTACAATTATATCCAGAGGAAATGCGCGCATATTATGAGTTATGGCGCGAAGGCAAACTGACCATGCGGGTCAGTATGGGTCTGGAGTTAAATTCCGGCGAAGAAGATCGTATTGATCCCATGTTGTCAGCATGGGGTATAGGACCTGGGTTTGGAGATGAATGGCTGCGAATCGATGGCATTGCCGAATACAATCCAGGAGATCAGCTCAGGCAACCATACAATAATAGCACTGATACAGGGAAGCTGAGATTACCGGAACAGGATTTTATTGAGGCAATCCGCAAAATCAACCAGTATGGATGGCGTCCTTCCATACATGTAATGGGTGACAAGACACTGGATCTGGTGCTGGAGGCCTATACAGCAGCTGACAGGGATCGATCCATTAAAGACAGACGCTGGATAGTCGAACATATCCCTCTGGTACATCGGGATCAGATGCAGAAGATTAAAGACCTTGGCGTAATGGTTTCGGCACAATTTCAACCCGTCTCACGGGCCAAGGCCATGATGGAAGAATGGGGAAAGGAACGCACTGTGCAAGCCCTGCCTATGCGTGACCTTCTGGACTTCGGAATTATAGTTTCGGGGGGCAGCGACTGGCCAGGAGCCCCTAATAATCCGTTTATCAATATCCATTACTATGTCACCCGTGACACAACTGATCTCGGTCCTGTAGGTGCGGCTCAGAAAATCAGCCGTATGCAGGCGATTCAGGTCATGAGTCTTAATAATGCGTTTCTAACATATGATGAAAAGATAAAAGGTTCTATCGAGCCAGGCAAACTTGCCGACTTCGTGATACTTTCCGAAGATATACTCACAGTTCCCGAGTCCCGGATCCGGAATATCTATCCAGTCGCCACATTTGTCAGCGGAGAAAAAGTATTCCGTCATCCACAGGCACAGTTTTAGGTGTAGATCACGGGTTTCAATCTAATCAACATTTTGTATTAAGGGGAATGCAATGAGCTCAGATAGTTACTCCAATAAAGCTGGCCAATTTACTTTCGTCAGTCTTGTGAAAATCCTGACAATTATTTCATTATTGCTGAGTGGCGAAGTGTCAGCCCAGCTTACTATGGATAGAATCGACCCCAGCAACCGTCCTGATAATGATAATCACAGGCGTGATCCTGTACGTCTCATTGATAATATCTGGTGGGTGGGCCATTCAGAGGTAGGGTCTTTCCTTATCGTGACTCCGGAAGGGCACATCCTCCTGGACTCAACCTCAACGGCAGAGGTCAACTGGATGGTGGAAAATGTGGTCAAGGCAGGTTTTCATCTAAGTGATATCAAATATATTATCAATTCACATCCCCATGAAGAACATATTGGAGGCCTGGCCGCGCTCCAGAAACTCCTGCCTGATGCAAAAATTATTACATCTAAAGCGACAGCAGACATCCTTGCCACTGGAGGCAAGAGTGATTTTCGTAATATTGCATACGGTGAGGAAGCCCGGCTTTTTGAACCCGTAAAGGTTGATGACATCATTGGTCATCAGGAGACCCTTACTCTGGGTGGAGTTACATTGACAGCCCATTTGACACCCGGTCACACAACTGGCACCACCACCTGGAGCATGAAAGTCAAAGACAATGGCAAGGATTATGATGCTGTATTTATGGGCGGGGTTTCATCATCAGGAATAGAACGTGCACCTTTGCTTGAAAATGAACTCTATCCTGAAATCCTCACTGATTTCGAACAATCATTCAAATATCTGCGATCCATGAATTGCGATATCTATTTTGAGGCGAGGGCTATCTCGATTAATCTGAATGAAAAACTGGCAAAACTGGAATCAGGTGAAAATCAGGTCAGTCCATTTGTAAATCCACAGGACTGTAAAAATTATCTGGAGTTTTATGAGGCCCGATTCAACAAACAACTGGCGGACGAAAAGTCCATGAAGAAATAGACTTCCTGGAGCATATGGTCTACAACCAGTTATGCACTGGTGCTGGTTCGTTCTTTCAAGAAAGGCATGGATATCCTGTTTCAATCACGCAGACAAATTCCGCCTGATACTGTAGCGATTGTCCAGGAAAAATTCATGTGTCAACAACAGGTACTATTTTTAGTTGTTTTGATGACTTTCTCGTTTTTCACACGCGCACAAGACCTTCTGCCAGAAGGTGATGGCAGTGAAATTGTTGAAGCTGCCTGCACACAATGTCATGGTGTGGAATATATTACTTCATCCACAAGGACTCTGGAGCAGTGGGACTATACTGTATCTGTGATGATTGGATACGGCGTTAAGCTGGAAGAGGACGAAGTACAGACTGTAGTCAGGTATTTGGCCGATAATTTTGGTCAGAAATAAACGGGCTATCCAGATACCAGATCAGAATAAAGTGGTAACGGATTAAGCTCTACTGTATCCAGGTACAAATCTGGGCCACTGGAATAAATTGCAACAGCATCAGGATCCCAGGTATGCCATTGCTGTAAAATCGTCTCAAGCATCTGTTTTTATTAGGCATTTAAATTATCGGGGAAGCTGGAAAATTTCCCGGTTAGACTGAAATTACCGTAATGCGATACTCATGTTTTTGTTAATCCATGAGACTATGCTTCCAGGTAATTAAGGGCTATGATTAATGGCCAACGGCGTGGAAGTTTTTAAACAATGTATACCAACGGGGGGTATATACAATATGGCAATACGTTTGACCATTTTCAGCCTGTGCATACTCTATGCCGTAATGAGTTATGCCCAACCATCTCAAACATCCAGCAATGACCGGGAAGCACTTGCCAAAAAATACCGATCAATGATTGATGAATATTGCGTCAGTTGTCATAACGAGGTAATGAAGACAGCAGGCATCGTGCTGGAGAAGGCAAATGTAGCAAATATTGCTGAAAATCCACAACTCTGGGAAAAGGTTTATACAAAGCTTTCATTGCGTGCGATGCCGCCAGTAGGCATGCCGCGTCCACAAGGTGGGATACTCTATGAAGAGTTCTTCACCTACCTGCAGAACGAGCTGGATAGTGCCGCTGCGAAAACAATGAATCCAGGCAGCAAGACTGCCCATCGTCTCAATCGAACCGAATATGCGAATGCGATCCGGGATTTGTTATTGCTGGAGATAAACAGTGCGGAGCTGTTACCTTCTGATAATATCGGGCAAGGTTTTGATAATATCGCTGACGTTCTGGCAGTTTCCCCCGTGCTAATGGAACGTTACATGCTTGCGGCAGATCAGATTAGCCGCCTTGCAGTGCCTCCCCCGTCCATGGAGCCGGATTCAGATATTTACACAGTCTCTGCAGATATGCTGCAACGCGACAGGATGAGTGAGGAACTTCCGGTTGGATCGCGCGGTGGAATCGCCATTCACCATAACTTTCCTCTGGATGGTGAATATGCCGTCAGCGTTTTATTGACCCGTAATCTGGAAGGATATATCCGTGGGTTACGCGAGGAACATACGATGGATATCCGACTGGACCATAAAAGGGTCGGCATGCTGAAGATAGGCGGCGAAGTTCATGGAAATTCCGGGCCGATATTTACAGATAAACAGACTGCAGAGTATGCCGGTGAGGCCGAACAGGTTGGTTATGAATTTACTGCTGACCGGAAATTGAATTTGAGGTTTCCAGCCAAGGCGGGTTCCCACGTATTAGGTATTACCTTTCTGGATGTGGGCACCAAACCTACGGGTATCAGAAAACCTGAACTCAGGCTGGTTGAGACGGTTCAGTTCAAGGGTGGGGTCCCTGCAATTGAGAGCGTCACACTTACCGGGCCCTATAATGCGGCGGGCCCAGGACAGACAGAAACACGTAAAAAGCTCTTTGTTTGTTACCCTGATTCCAGCGCGTCTAACCAGGTTCAGGAGTCCTGTGCAAGGACGATCACCTCAGGACTGTTGCGTCAGGCGTTCAGACGCCCGGTTAGCGATGTAGAAGTTGATGAGCTGCTAGAAGTATTCCGTGTTGGTAGAGATGATGGGGGATTTGAGGATGGTATCCGCCTGGTAGTGCAAAGTATTCTGGCAAGCCCGGACTTTTTGTTCCGTATTGAGAACGACCCTCCGGGCCTGGCTGCCGGGGCAGTTTATACGGTAAATGATGTAGAAATGGCGTCGAGGTTGTCTTTCTTCCTGTGGAGCAGCATCCCTGATGAAACCCTGATGCAACTCGCCGAACAGGGAGAACTGGGCAAGCCCGCTGTGCTTGCGCAGCAAGTACAGCGCATGATGCAGGACCCGCGGTTTGACTCATTTATTTATAATTTTGGCAGACAGTGGCTGGCAGTACGAGACGTCGAATTGAAAGCCCCTAATCTGGATTTGTTTCCGGAGTTTGACGGGGAGTTACGTGAGGCATTCAAACAGGAAATGTTGACCTGGTTTGAAAGCATGGTCAGGGAAGACAAAAGTGTATTCGATATATTGACCTCAGACTATACCTTCGTAAATGAAAGGCTCGCTGATCATTATGGAATTCCAGGTGTAAAGGGCAACCAGTTCAAACGGGTTAGTCTGGCGGGGAATGAGATGCGTAAAGGTCTGCTGGGTAAGGGCGGTTTCCTGATGGCCACAGCATATAATAATCGTACATCTCCGGTATTGCGTGGCAAGTGGGTGCTTGAAAACCTGCTAAATATGCCACCACCTCCACCGCCAGAAAATGTGCCGGCCCTGGAAGTCACGAAGGGTGGCAAGTCACTGACGCTCAAGCAGGCAATGGAGCAGCATCGCGCAAATCCTGTCTGTTCAGCATGTCATAAACTGATGGATCCGATCGGTTTTGCACTCGAAAATTTTGATGCTGTAGGTTCATACCGGACAATGTATGTTGACGCAAATGCCGAGGTAGATGCATCAGGAATATTGTTTGATGGTAATGAGTTCAAATCTACAGATGAATTCAGGGGTTATTTCCTGAAACATTCAGAACGGGTTGTGCATACGGTGGTAGAGAAAGTATTGACCTATGCGTTGGGCAGGGGACTGGAGTATTACGATCAGCCCACTGTTCGCCAGATCGTCAGGAAGATTGCTGCAGATGATTACGTCTGGTCTTCCTTGATCCTTGAGGTTATCAAAAGTACACCATTTCAAAACAGGAGGGTTTCCAGCCATGATGATCTTTAAAAAAGCCATACCCCGTCGTGCCTTTCTGCGCGGTGCAGGTGTATCAATAGCGTTACCTTTTCTGGACGCAATGACTCCGGCATTCGCGGCATCAGGAAGTGGATCCCGGCCTCCATTAAGATTAGGTAATGTATATCTTCCTACAGGACGGGTGATGGAAAACTGGCTGCCAAAAATAGAGGGCAGTGGGTTTGAAATTACACCTTCACTGGAACCGGTAGCAGCATTTCACGACAAGATGCTGGTATTGAGTGGACTCGATTTGAAAGCATCCGATCTCTTGCCTGGTGAACGTGGTGGACCGCACGCCCGCCCCTGCGCATCCTATCTGACGGGTGTCCATCCGTTTGGTGACAGGGTGGGTATTTCAGTTGATCAGGTACTAGCCAAACATCTGGGGACAGATACTCCGCTGGCGTCACTTGAAATGAATCTGGATCAACCCGGTTTTGCCGGACAGAATGATGGAGACTACAGCGGCTACTACGCAAGTACAGTCAGCTGGCTTACCCCTACAACACCGCTGCCAGCAGAAAACAACCCTCGCAATGTATTTGAACGGTTGTTTGGCGACACAGATACCCTGGATCCCGAAGCCATGAAGCGGCGTATACAGAACAAGGGCAGTGTCCTTGACTATGTTGGTTCGCGTGTCAACAAGCTGATGGCATCTGTAAACAGTAGCGATCGTTACAAGATGGAAGAATATCTCAATGCAGTACGTGACATCGAACGAGGGATTCAAGCCGCAGAATCAAGGACTACTTCTGCTGATGAAACCGCATCTTTAAAAGGTATAAAACGACCAGCTGGTATCCCGGGTGATTATGCTGAACATGCCAAAATCATGTTTGACATGATGGTTCTGGCATATCAGGCAAACATGACCAGAGTCGTGACTTTTATGCTGGGGCATGAGGGGACCAACCGGAATTATACCGAGTTGGGCGCGCTTGACGGACATCATTCGCTATCTCATCACAAGGGTGCAGCCACCGCAATCGAGCTACTGAAAAAAATCGATTATTATCAGAGCGAACAGCTCGCTTACTTCCTTAACAAGATGGAGTCAATCAAGGAAGTGGATGGCTCAAGTTTGCTCGATAATTCGATCATCATCGCGGGCGGTAGCCTGAGTGATGCGAACAATCATGTGCATAATGATGTCCCAATCACGGTATTTGGTTCGGCACAGGGCAAGCTGAAATCTGGAAGGCATATTCGGTATAAAGGTGAGCCCCTGTCCAACCTGCATCTGGCGGTTCTGGATATGTTTGGCGCACCCTCCGAGGAATTTCTTTCCAATGACACCAGTGATGCTACCGGTATATTGAAAGGTATTACCTGATCACTGGAAAGTACTGCTAACTTTGGGGAATGGGATTAAGTCTGGGGGGATAAAGTTAACATGTTGCATAAAGCTAGATTGATTAGCGGTTTATTGGTCGTGCTGTCTGTGAGTCAACCGGCATCTGGAAATGAGTTGGTTCTGACTGCTGTCAGGGAAGGCGATACCGCCGGGCTCAAGACTTTAATTAATAATGGAGCAGACGTAAATGCATCCAGGGCAGATGGTTTCTCTGCCCTGGCACAGGCAATTTACTACGGTAATAATCCAGAAGTTGTCGATATACTCATCAGTTCAGGGGCGAATGTTGATACAGCTGACGATTATGGTGTAACTTCGCTACATCTGGCCTGCATGAATCAGGACGTTACCTCAATCACAAAATTGTTAGTAGCCGGGGCCGACCCGAACAAGGCCAGACAGACAGGCGAGACGCCGCTGATGACTTGTGCCAACCTTGGAGTGACAGAGGGAGTCAAGGCATTAATCAAGCATGGGGCAGACCTTGAGGCGAAGGAGAACAGGGAAGATCAGACTGCGTTAATGTGGGCAGCCGCAGAAGGACATGCAGAGGTAGTCAAGGTACTGGTAGCCAGTCGTGCAGATGTGCATGCCCGTTCAAGGATGGTTCCCGCTCCAAAACCACACATCGTTGCAATGCCTGAATCATTAAGTGTCTGGAAGTCAAACTATCCTGCAACAGTACGGTTTCCGGAAATTTCCGGTGGTTTTACGGCGTTACATTTTGTAGCACAGCAAGGAAATGTGGATTCAGCAAAAAGTTTGCTGGATGCAGGTGCCGATATAAATGCCCCGCATAAGGAAAATGGCAGTCCATTATTGATTGCAATCGCAAGCGGCCATGAGCAACTGGCATTGTTTTTACTCGAAAACGGTGCCGACCCGAATATAAAAGACGGGTGGGGTATCAGCCCATTACACTATGCTATACACAAGGGCGTGTTGATTCTGAATGGTCATAAGTCTGTCAAGACAGACAGGTTTGGCTGGAACAGGCAAAATATGCCTGAACTCGTCGAGGCACTGCTGGATCGCGGTGCTGATCCGAATGCAAAAATCGGATTTGAATTCCCTTACCTGGATGATCCATTTCTGGCAAGAGGTGACAGTGTTCCTGCTATTACGACCCCGGTAGGTGCGACACCATTATTGGCGGCAGCCGCCAGCGGTGATATTGAATTAATGCAATTACTCGAAGAAGCTTCTGACCCGACTATTACCACCATTAGTGGGGCTTCCTTGTTTATGCTGGCTGCCGGTGTCGGTTCAGAACGCGGCGTCCGTAAACAGGAGGAAGCCATCAAGGCCGCCAGGCTTGCCCTCTCACTTCGTGGAGGGAATGTAAATGATCGCTTGATGGATCGTGCTCCTGGTGGCCCTGCCAAAGGCAAGGAAGATGGTCGGACTGCTTTGCATTTTGCAGCATACTTTGGCTGGACTGACATGATCCGCTTTTTGGCTGAAAATGGTGCAAACCTGAATGCCGAAGACAGATATGGTATGACACCGTTAATGATAGCGTTAGGTGATCCTGAAGGTAGATACTATCGGCAGGTAGGTGATTCCAATGAGGATCACCGATACCGGAAGACAGGTGCATTCCCCGGTAATGGCGCAAACATGGAAGTGGCGGAACTACTTCTGGAATTGGGTGCAAAACCGTTTACAGGCAAGGTCAGGGACACATCAGGGCTTTAAAATAACTGACTCTATGTCCAGTAACGAATCGGGAATCTCAAAATATGCAGGCAGGTATACATGCATATAAATATTATGAAGTTTGATTAAGTGTGACCAGATTATCACATGCGTGATTAATCCGGGACATAAGCCTCTGCGAGGAGGTTTGGCATTCCAAAAAATAATTATTAATAATTAGCAACGGAGATTTTATATCACATAAATAATTGTAGATAACAAAAAAGGGGGGGGTAATGAAAAAAGCTGGAATATTTACCGGGGATCAGGTTGCGTTTCTTTCGATATCGATTCTGGTATCACTACAGTCTGTTCAATCAACCCAGGCACAGGGGCTGGAGGAAATTGTCGTTACCGCTCAGCGGCGTGTACAATCCTTACAGGATGTGCCCATTTCAATTGATACTATCAGTGGTCAGGATATCCAGAGACAGGGCTACCGCGATTTGATTGGTTTATCAGATTTTACTCCTGGTGTGGAAATACGCCCCTTGCTTGAAGATACCCGTGTCACAGTACGTGGCTTTGGATCTACCGGTAATAATCTTACCCAGGAACAGGCCGTGCCAATATTTGCCGATGGTGTTCACTTCGGTCGTCAGGAACAGGCCAAGCTTGCCTTTATGGATGTGGACCGGATCGAAATCCTGAAGGGACCGCAGCCGGTATTCTTCGGTCAGAACGCTACAGCTGGCGCATTCAATGTTATCAGCCGCATGCCTACCCCGGAATGGGAGGGACTGTTCGATGGTGAACTGGGGAATAATGGTACACGTATAATGAGCGGTGGCGTGGGCGGCCCTATCACTGACACAATCGGTATACGGGTTGCTGGCAAGTACGAGTCCTCCAATGGATTTCTGGAAAGGGCGATAGACGGTGGCAAGGGTCCGTATTATGAAAACAAGGGAGGTCGTGTAATCCTGCGCTGGAATCCTGCCGAGAACTTTACCGCCACCGCCAAATATGATCGTGCCGAGATGCGCATGGGTGGACAGGCCATGAAGGTGTGTCTTACCGACGCTGATATGGTGTACGGTCGTAATGGACCATCCACGATTGGTCAGCCTATGGAGTTGGCAATCTTTGCAGATCCGCCAAAGGGCAGTGGCTGGGAGAATGCGATAAAAACGCCGTTACATAATGCGAATGACAGCAAATGTTTTACAGATAATCTCGGGGTGAGCAATTCCGGCCCCTGGTACGATGTTCCTGATTATCTACGTCTCCACTACAATAATACCGGCATGCTGGATGTGCGGCAGGTTGCATATGCGTTTGCCGGGGATACCAGTGATCCAATCCACAAGGGTTTACTTGGGACTGCTGATGGGCGTGAGGACATAAATGCAGATGTCGCCTATGTGAACCTGTCTTATCAGTTCGACAATGGCATTTCATCGGACTGGCAGACCTCCTACAGCGGTTTTCGGCGTGATTATCTGGAAGACAACACCGGCGCGCCGTTCCTGATCAATGTCCTGACACGTGGTCAGAAACTGGATCAATGGAGCTCGGAATATCGCCTGACATCGGATACGGGTGGAACGATTGAGTGGATGACTGGACTGTCCTGGCAACAGATCGACTACGATATCTGGACAGGATTATTGAGGGCCCATCCGAATCGCGGTATCGCCTTTGGAGATAACTGGGAAGACGGTACATGGAAGAGTGCGTTCGCCTCACTGACATACAATTTCCTTGACAACAAGGCATCCATAGACGTTGGTGGACGTTACTCACATGTCCAGAAAATGGCGCATTCAAACGGCTACTCACGGGAATGGGTCTATAACGTCGAGCCCGTCAGTCAGCCTGGTTACATACAGGTCACAGACTTGAGTATGGTTGATTTATATGTGAACTATAACCCGGCAGCAGGTCTCTGGTACTACCCGTATGCTACGACCCAAAATGCACCTGTTGAATGGCGTGGAACTGCCAATGCCATTGCGGTCGGTGTTACCAAACCAAACTATGGTCAGCGTGCGCAAGGTCGCCGTCGTGATGTACCAGCAGGTGCTGCCATTCAGCACAAGGAATTTGATCCGCAGGTGTCGCTGCGGTATCGGTTCAATGACGACATGTCTGCCTTCTTCAGATATGCGGAGGCGTTCAAGTCGGGTGGTTTTGATACTGGCCAGATTACTGTCAGCAGGGCTGATTACACGTTTGAGCCAGAGTATTCAAACACCTATGAGGCCGGCATCAAGGGCGAATTCTGGGACGGGCAGGCACGATATGATGTGACAGCATTCCAGACCAAGTTCACTGACCTGCAATTGATTACATTAAATCCGGATCCGAATAACCCCGGGCTGACTGTAAACGCAGGTGGTCAACGTGTACGTGGGGTGGAATTCAGTGTCACAGTTGCTCCAACCGATCAGTTGCTGGTTAATCTGGGCGGATCATTAATGGATGCGGTCATGACCAACTTTAAGGGTGCGGGTTGCAACGATTTTGAGGTTGTTACAGCACCGGAATCCGGTTGTGTACTGACAAATCCGAGCGATCCTACGTTCGGTGGGTTTATAGATCGTACCGGTGAACAGGCCCCGTATACCCCTGACTGGAAGTTCGTATTAACAAGCAGTTACTGGGTACCGGTTAATGAAAACCATAAACTCACTGTAAATGGTAAGGGCTACATTTCGGACGGTTACTTTGATGACGGTGAAGGGTTCACCAAGACTGTCCTGTATGGGACCCATGGTGACCTGAATCTGTCGATTGGCTACGGCGATACCGAAGATACCTGGCAGGTATCACTGTATGGCCGAAATTTGCTCGGCGCTACGCCCAGGTATCATCCGGAGAATACCAACCCTAATGCGGATGTTGGTTATATCCTGGTTGACAATGATCAGACCTGGTACACCACCTATGGCGTAAAGTTTGAATATAATTATAGATAAGATGTAATCGTGTCGGGGGTATACACATGTGTACCCCCGTTTTTATTTATCGTATTGATTATCAAGCGCCTGTAGTCAATTTGACTGTTTGGCGAACGGATATGAAATTTTAGTCTATCCTGTAAATAGAGTAATACGATAAAAGCCTGTTCAAGTCAGCCTGGAGCACGTCGGTTTATGATACGTTCTGTACTTTTCTTCATCAGTATTACGTTTACATCGTTATGTTATTCGCAAGGGGATCCATCAGGCGTACAGTCCGCCGATACTGTCGACGGGTTCAGGTCTACTCTGGATCGTTACTGTGTGACCTGCCATAACGAAACTTTAAACACAGCATTCCTGAAACTTGATCAGGCCGACCTGAACAATCTGGGCAAGGAGCCACAAATCTGGGAAAAGGTCATTACCAAGCTTTCGCTGCGCGCCATGCCGCCTGTAGGGATGCCGCGACCCGATGAACAGTTCTATCAATCCTTCACTACCTATCTGAAAAACGGACTGGATAAACAGGCAGAGGCCAATCCGAATCCAGGCAGGGAAGCGATAGCACATCGTCTGAACCGTATTGAATATACCAATGCAATACGTGATTTACTCGCGGTGGAAATTGATGGTAAATCCTATCTTCCACCGGATGATTCCGGTGGGTTTGATAATATGGGTGATCTGCTCTCCATGTCAGAAGTATTGCTGGAAACGTATATGTCGGTGGCACGTATGGTTAGCGGGCTGGCTGTGGGTGACACCTCTGCCCAGGCAGACAGTTATCAATACACCAACGATCCTAAACTGCTCCAGCATAATCGCATGAGTGAGGACTTGCCATTTGGTTCTCGTGGCGGTATGGCGATAAAGCAGCGCTTTCCGGTCGATGGTGAATATGGGATAAAAATCCGCCTGCAAAGGGAAGGTGAAATGGTTCTTGGATTGTCCCAGCCAGGTATTCTGGATGTGCGAGTAGATGGCCAGCGTGTAAAATTGTTCAAGTTTGGCGGTGAGAATGTGGGCCTGGCCAGGGGGGGCAGGGTTGATGTGACTCCCGATTTCAATCAGTTACAGTATGAACGTATGGCAGATGATGACCTGGAAGTCCGGTTTCCTATGCAGGCCGGTATGCGTACAGTGCAAATTGCTTTCCTGAAGGATGACTACGCCTGGGAAAGTTCCTCAATTCCACCACCTTCATACACCAATTTTAACGACGCAAGAATCAAGGCGCTGTATGAACGTGCCTGGGCTGAGCCGGTTGTCAGCAACGTGACCATTTCAGGCCCATATACTATCAAAGGAGTCGGGCAGACTGCGAGTCGCGAGAAAATTTTCATCTGTAATCCCGCTGGAAAGACTGATGAAGATCCCTGCGCAAGAATAATACTTTCCAATCTGGCACGTCTGGCATATCGACGACCGGTCACTGTTGAAGATATCGATCCGCTACTGGGTTTTTACCGGGAAGCTTCCCTGTATCAGGGAGGATTTGAAGCCGGCATCAAGAAGGCACTGGAGGTATTACTGATGAGTGCCGAGTTTTTATTCCGGATTGAAGAGGAACCCGCACAGGCCATGGCTCAAAACAATTATACGGTCAGCGATCTGGCTCTTGCATCCAGGCTTTCATTTTTCCTCTGGAGCAGTATCCCCGATGATGAGTTACTAACAATCGCTGAGCAGGGAAGGCTTCGTGAGCCCGCAGTGATTGAAAGTCAGGTTCGGCGTATGCTTGCAGATAAACGTTCCAGCTCTCTGGTGGACAACTTTGCCGAGCAGTGGTTATTACTGAGAAATCTACCCCAGACCCAGAAAAGTGAATCCGAATTTCCGGAGTTCGATGAAAATCTGCGTCGGGATTTGTACAAGGAGATACAACTGTTTGTGAGCAGTATTTTTAAAGAGGATCACACGATTCTGGACTTGTTTCAGGCAGACTATTCTTACCTTAATGAAAATCTGGCACGACATTACGGTATCAAGGGCATATATGGAAACCGGTTCCGTCGGGTAAATCTCGACGCGGACCAGCGTGGTTTGCTGGCACGCGCCGGGATACTGTCAATTACCTCCTATCCAAACAGGAATTCCACAGTCCTGCGTGGTAAATGGGTGCTGGAAAACATACTGGCGTCTCCACCTCCACCCCCACCGGTAAATATTCCGCCGCTTGAAGATACCAAAGGTGCACCGGGAGAGACCTTGACATTACGCCAGAGGATGGAGCTCCATCCTGCCAACCCCGTCTGTGCTGTGTGTCATAACCAGATGGATCCCATCGGTTTTGGTCTTGAAAATTATGATGCAATTGGCAGGTGGCGTACAGAGGATGAGGGGAAACCTATCAATGCATCCGGACGACTTCCGAGCGGTATCGCCTTTGAGGGGCCTGCCCAGTTACAAAAGGCACTATTGAAAGACCCCGAAGTTTTTGTCAATGCGTTCAGCCAGAAACTGCTCACCTATGCGCTGGGTAGACCAGTGGAATACTACGATATGCCGGCTGTGCGCAAGATATTATCCAACTCGGTCAGGAGTAATTACCGTTTTTCAGATATCGTTACTGGTATAGTAAAAAGTGTACCTTTTCAAATGATGAGGACAGGATCATGATTATATTCAAGAAGGCTCTACCACGTCGTACATTCCTGCGCGGGCTTGGCGCATCAGTTGCCCTGCCGGCCCTGGATTCGATGTTTCCGGCCCTGGCCGGTCCATCCGAGGCGCTGAATAAAATGCCACTACGCGTCGGTTATGTCTATACCCCGAACGGAATGATACGTGACAGATTCCGCCCTGCTGTGGCTGGAACGAATTATGAGATGACGGATATCCTGAAAGAATGGGGGCCGTTCCGGGATCAATTACTGGTATTGAGTAATCTGAACAACGGTGCATCAGAAAGTGTTGCCGGACACGTGGGCGGTAGTGGTATGTTTCTGACTGGCGTCAAACCAAATAAATCTCTCAGCGAAGTAAGTACAGGTTTATCAGTGGATCAGGTCATTGCCAGGGAATTCGGCAAGCAGACCCCATTGGGTTCCTTGCAGTTATGTATTGAAAATGCCGCCGAGTTGGCCGGGCAGTCCGGCGCAGGTTATAGCTCTGCCTACACAAATACAATTTCATGGAGTAGCCCAACCTCACCTATGCCGATGGTTCATCGTCCCCGGGATGTGTTTGAACGCCTGTTTGGCGATGCAGGGACAAATTCAGATGCCAGAAAGACCCGGCTGAATGAAAAAAAGAGTGTACTGGATTATGTAAAGGAAGATTTCAATCGTGCCAAAAAGAAGCTGGGTGGTGCGGACAAGACCAAGCTTGACGACTTCACCGATACTCTGCGTAATGTAGAATCAAGGGTGCAGAAGGCAGAGGAAAAAGTCGACATGGAGTTACCGGAGATGGCTCGGCCGGTTGGTATCCCTGCATACGAAGAGCATGTCCGTTTGATGTATGACTTGATGTTAATGGCATTCCAGACAGATATGACGCGAGTTTTTACGTTCATGGTAGCGCGAGAGTTCAGTGAACTGGTCTTTACCCAGCTGGGTCACCAGGAACCCTATCACCCCATGACCCATCACCGTGGTAATCTGAAAAAGAAGAAACAGGCAGGTGAGATTGATGTGTATCACGCCAGGCTGTTCGGCGAGTTTCTGGCAAAGTTGCGGTCAGCAAAGGATCTGGATGGTTCCTCCCTGCTGGATAATTCCATGCTGGTATATGGTGCGGGCATGGGGGATGGAGATATCCATAGTCAGTGGAATGTCCCGATAGCACTATTGGGTAGTGGTGGCGGTAGACTCAGGGGCGGAACCCATATCATGTACAAGGAGGGTACACCACTCGCAAATCTTCATGTTGCCATGCTGAACAAAATCGGAATTGAAACCGAGAAATTCGGCGGTGAACTCGGGTTCTCCGATGGTGAACTCGATCTGAGTCGTACCGCATAAAAAAGTCAGAATTATGTATATATTTATGGTCGATAAAATAAAGACGGATCAGTCAATAACGTTTAATACAGGGACATTTATAGCAGCCTTGTTAATAGTTGTTGTGTTATGTACTTCAAGTTTTGCAGCGGCTGCCCAGATAAATCAGACACTGGTTGAAGCATCAAAGCAGCAGGATTGGGATTCAGTCCGTTCCTTGTTAAAAGGCGGCAATCTGGATATTAATGCTGCCGAAGCAGATGGTACAACTGCACTGGCATGGGCAGCCTATTGGGATCAATATGAGATAGTTAAACTTTTGCTGGGTGCGGGAGCTGATCCTGACACTGCGAATGACTATGGTGTAACTCCGCTGATTCTTGCATGTGAAAACCGTAGTATCGCTGTGGTTGATACATTGCTTGGGTCAGGCAAGGCAGATCCCGACAAGGCACTCTGGAACGGGCAGACCCCATTGATGATTGCCGCCAGAACCGGCTTCATCGAAGCGGTACACTCCTTGCTGAATCATGGCGCAAAGGTGAAAGTCCAGGAGTCACGACGCGGACAAAGTGCACTGATGTGGGCAATATATTCAGGACATCAGGATGTTGCCAGACTATTGATCGAGAGTGGTGAGGACGTGAATGCAAGGACGACCAGACTGAATGAAAAATTCAGGACTATGGAAGTCCAGGCGTACGGGAGCAGCGTGGCCGGAACCTTTGAGGGAGGTTATTCCCCGCTGATGTTTTCAGCCTTGAAGGGTGATCTTGCTACTTCAAGACTACTGATTGAACAGGGTGCTGATGTAAATCTCGTATCTGCCGCCGATGGAAGCGCCCTTGTGATTGCCAGTGCCAAAGGCCATGAAGAACTTGCCCTGTTTCTGGTGGAGCATGGGGCTGATCCCAATGTTGCTGATGCAAATGGTATGACCGCCCTGCACTATGCGATGAATAATGGTCTCAAAGTACTTCATGGTGACTCCATTATCGGAGATACCCGGGTTTGCGGATTTGGTGGAGAAAACCACTTGTGTAAACCCCTTGAGGTATTGAGTGAAGATGAACATGCCCTGTTAAAAGATCCTACCTACTACCTGTTTGTCGTCGAGCCAAAATCAAAACCTCGGCAAAATATGCATGACCTGGCAGAGGCCTTGTTGAGTCGGGGTGCCAATCCGGATGCGGCCATGAAGTTTCCACCTCCCCACCTGCGATTTGAGCATTCGTGGTTCAGCTTGATGGGTGCCACGCCTTTTTTCCTGGCCGCAGCATCACAGGACAAGGTTGCTGTGGAGATGATGCTGGAGGCAGGGGCCAATCCCCTGGTGTCTACTGCGGTTTACGAAGATGCATTTAATAACGAGACCCTGAAACATGCTGATGATAACCAGGTTATAGGTAATGCAACACTGCTGATGGCAGCTGCCGGTATAAGTCGCAGACACGCATTTTCCATCCGGGAAGAGGACGCTGCCGTGCAGATTGTTGAAAGGCTTATAAGCCTGGGTGCAGATGTTAATGCAACAAACGCCACGGGCTGGACAGCCTTGCACGCCGCCTCATTTATAGGTGCCAGGCGGCTGGTCAGTCTATTGGTTAATAAAGGTGCAGAAATTGATGTAACAAACGGATGCGGCCAGACTCCCATGAGTCTCGCATTGGGTAACAATCAGGAGGGCATACCAGATCGGGCTGTGCCCCAGGCTGAAACAGCAGAATTGTTGCTGCAACTGGGTGCGGGGGATAACCCGCCATCACCCCCGGTAGGTAAATGTGTTCTGGGTCGGGGAGGTCTGGAAGCTGACGCATCGCAAAATGCCCTGGTAAAGAACAGGGTACAGGATGTGATACAGAAACTTGAACAGAAGAAACAAAAATGGATGTGATAATTCCCGAAATAGCCGCTGTACGTAATCGTGAAGTGACAGCGCGGGAATTATCCTGAAACCTGAAGAATCAGATCCTGATCTACAACCCGGACCAGATCAAAACGTGATCGCCTTGCTGTCCGGGCGAGCCAGTTCCTTGTGAAAATCATTCATGCCACCCAGACGACATTCTCCAGTCAACATATCAGCAGTAATGCCCCGGGCGTCGGCGCACGGTTTGCACACAATTACACTGGCATTCGGGTTCGCAAGTACCGGTGCAAATTTGGGGGGTGGACCGACCGGGATCAGCTTTTCATGTGACCCTTTCACAGCAATTGAGACGGAGTCATGGAACAGCATTATCATAACGGTATCACCTGCCTGGAGTGCAGACTCGGCAAAGATAAAAGGAAGTGCCGCACGCGTCGGATCGGTCGGGCCCCAGGTGGCTGAAATGACATAGTGCATGGTTATCTCCTTGTGTCAGTAATAGTTGGAGCGGCCAGAAGTCTGGTCGCGGGTTACGTTTTGAGTTTGTAGCCGGTACGGAAGATATTCCAGATGATTACAAGCTGCAAACCCAGAAACAACAAAATCATCCCGGCACTGGTGCTGACGTCCACGTCTGCCACACCGTAAAAGCTCCAGCGAAAGCCACTGATTAGATAGACCACGGGATTCATCAATGCCACATTTTGCCAGAATGGTGGCAACATATTGATTGAATAGAAACTGCCACCAAGAAAGGTTAATGGTGTGATTATCATCAAGGGTACGATTTGCAACTTTTCAAAACCGTCAGCCCAGATACCGATGATGAAACCGAACAGGCAGAAGGTCAGCGCGGTCAGCACCAGAAAACAGACCATCCACACCGGATGTGCTATTTCGTAGGCAACAAAAAACCGGGCGGTAATCAGGATTAGCAGTGCCAGAACAATTGATTTCGTTGCGGCCGCACCAACATAACCGGCGACGATTTCAACAGGGGAGACCGGTGCAGAGAGTACCTCATATATCGTCCCCATAAACTTCGGCAGGTAGATCCCAAATGCGGCATTGGAGACGCTTTCATTCAGTATCGATAACATGACCAGGCCGGGGATAATGAATGCCGCATAACTGATACCATCAATCTGGCCTACGCGTGAGCCAATCGCGGCCCCGAATACCACGAAATAGAGCGAGGTCGACAATACCGGTGAGGCGATACTCTGCATCAGCGTCCGCCAGGTACGGGACATCTCGAAGCGATAAATGGCACGGATAGCGTATATATTCATGTTCTTGTTCTCACGAGATTCACAAAGATGTCTTCAAGCGAGCTCTGGCTGGATTGCAGATCCTTGAAGTCTATCCCGTATTCATTCAGTCGGCGCAGCAGCATCGTAATCCCGGTATGTTCACCCTGCGTATCGTAGGTATAGATCAGGTCAAAACCATCTCCAGATAGTTCAACCGGGTATCCTGCCAGTTCAGGCGGGATCCGCGACAAGGGTGTTTGTAATTGCAGACGCAACTGCTTCTTGCCAAGCTTTTGCATTAATACGGTTTTTTCGTCGACAAGGATAATCTTGCCATTACTGATGATGCCGATACGATCAGCCATTTCTTCGGCCTCATCAATATAATGGGTAGTGAGGATGATGGTCACGCCGGTATCGCGCAGGTGTCGTACCATGTTCCACATATCCCGTCGCAGTTCCACGTCCACACCTGCAGTCGGTTCGTCCAGAAACAGGATCTGTGGTTCGTGCGACAGTGCTTTCGCGATCATGACTCGCCGTTTCATGCCTCCGGACAGCATCATCATCTTCGATTTGCGTTTGTCCCACAGCGAGAGGTCACGGAGGATTTTTTCTATATAGGCCGGGTTTGGGGCTTTACCGAAAAGACCGCGGCTGAAGTTGACGGTATTCCAGACAGTCTCGAATGTATCGGTAAATAACTCCTGTGGTACCAGTCCTATCTGCGAACGGGCTGCCCGATAGTCTGCCACAATGTCGTGACCGTCAGCGAGTATGGTACCCTGGCCGGGATTGACGATACCGCAGATGATATTGATCAGGGTGGTTTTACCCGCACCATTCGGTCCGAGCAGGGCGAATATCTCACCACGGCGGATATCCAGATCGATGTTTTTCAGTGCCTCGAATCCGGAGGCATAAGTCTTGCAAAGTCCCTTTACAGAGATAATCGGTTGCACACTTTTTCCTTAATTTACGGGGTCTGAAATTGCTCTATATTGCTGTCGCTGGCCGGACGACCACGCAATAATCCGGTATGCCGATTCAGCAGGAACTTTGTCCGGATGCGGCATATAATACTATCACACTTGTAGCTAACGGGAGTGGGGGCATGAAAAGCTCTGCGCAAAAATCAGGATCTTTCCTTTTGCTATTGGCAGTCAGTATTCGTCCAGGCGGCGACTATGCGCACCTGCCCTGTGTAAGTGAATCCTTGTTACCCGTACCCTGGATCCTGTAATGAAAATTGCCATACTTGATGATTATCTTGACTGTGCCAGACAGTTTGCACCGTTTGATCTGCTGGAGCAGCAACATCAGCTGACTGTCTTTACCAACAAGCTGGCAGATGAAGAGCTGCCAACTCTGTTGGCGGAGTTTGATGTGCTGCTGGTCATGCGCGAACGGACAGCGTTTCCGGCCTCCTTAATCAAAAAACTGACGAATCTGAAGCTGATTGTCACAACCGGCCGGCGGAATGATGTTGTCGATATGGACGCCTGCAAGGCAGCGGGTATCACCGTCTGCGGTACCGACTCTCCGCCACACTCCACTGCCGAGCTGACTTTCGCACTGATCACAGCGGCGGCAAAGGGTATAGTCAGCGAGCATAATGATATGCAGCGGGGTGGCTGGCAGTCACGGGTCTCGGGAGACCTTAAAGGCAGCACGCTGGGTATCATTGGCCTCGGACGTATCGGTGGCATCGTGGCCGGATATGCCCAGGCATTTGGCATGCACGTGATTGCGTGGAGCCAGAACCTGACCGGTGAGCGTGCGCGAGAGGTCGGTGTGGAACACGTGTCCCGGGATGAGCTGATGACGCGCTCGGATTTTATCACCATCCATCTACGGCTTTCAGATCGGACCCGCAACCTTGTGGGTACAAATGAACTGGCACTGATGAAAGAGGGTAGCTGGGTCGTGAATACCTCGCGTGCGCAGATTATCGACATGGACGCATTACTGTCCGAGGTCAGGACCGGCAGGATAAATGCGGCACTCGACGTGTATGAAATCGAACCATTGCCCATTGACAGTGAAATACGCTCGTTACCGAACCTGCTGTTGTCCCCGCACAAGGGGTATGTGGCACGCAGTACCTACAAGGTGTTTTATGAGCAGACCTACCGTACCCTGCTTGCCTGGCTGGACGGTAAACCGGTCAATGTGATCGTTTAGTAAATAAGAGTTACGAAACTCTGTTCAGCTTTGTTGTGTGTGTATACTCGTTCCAGACACGCTGTGAATACGTCCATGTACGCTCTGGCGCCGCATCCATGCGGCTCACGGTCTGTCACGAGTATACACACGCAACAAAGCTGAACAGCCGTAGATTTCTTGACAGTAATTCAGATATCGGTATCAGATCTCTGCCCGGCGGTTATCAACCTGACACCCCGTGCCCGGGTCAGATACGACCAGAACCAGTCCAGTGCCACTACCAGCCGGTTCCGGAATCCGACCAGCGGCATCAGATGTATCGCGCCCCATAATACCCAGGCCAACAGCCCGGTAAACCGGTGTCCGCGTATTTCAGCAACCGCCTTGCCACGGCCAATCGTCGCCATCGTCCCGTAATCCTTGTAGATAAATGCCCCTGGTGATGGTAATCCTCGGGTCTTGTTTTCAATGACGCTTGCTACGTATTCGCCCTGTTGTTTTGCAGCAGGGCAGAGCCCCGGTACGGTAATACCATTGCCATCTACGATACGGGCGGCATCACCTATCACAAAAATTTCAGGATGACCCGGAACCGACATGTCCGGGTTGACCAGGACACGCCCGGCCGGGTCGTGTGCCGCATTCAACCAGTGCGCGGCAGGTGAGGCCTTGACGCCGGCGCACCAGAGTATCGTGCGACCGGGAACGAAATCCTTACCTATGGTGGCACCGGATTCAGAGCAGGCATTGACCGGTTGCCCTGTTATCACGCGGACCCCGAGGTGCTCCAGGTCCTGTCGGGCCCGGGTAGAGAGAACCTCGGGGAACGTCGGTAGTATCCGCTCCCCGGCTTCGACCAGAATAACAGTGGCACTCGCCGGATTGATATGCCGAAATTCACCTGCCAGCGTATGGCGTGCAAGTTCAGCAATTGCACCGGCCATCTCGACGCCGGTTGGACCACCACCGACCAACACAAACGTAAGCAAGGCCTTTTTTTCTTCCTCATCACGTGATAACTCTGCCTGTTCGAATGCATGCAATACCAGATGGCGTATGCCCAGGGCATCATCAATCGACTTTAGCCCCGGTGCATAGGGCGCCCATTCCTGATGGTTGAACCATGTATGGGTCGCGCCGGTTGCTATGATCAGATAATCATAGGCGATTTGAGAATGTTGTCCGTGTACCTGTTTGCCCATTGTATCGATCGCGATCACCTCTCCGAGTGCCACGGTGCAGTTATCCTGGTTTTTGACAATGGCACGGATCGGTTGGGCAATCTGTGCGGGTGACAGCGCTGCGGTTGCCACCTGATATAACAGGGGCTGAAACAGGTGATGATTGCTGCGATCAATCAGGGTGATACTGACGTGAGTGTGGGCCAGCGCACGGGTGGCGGCCAGACCGCCAAAGCCGGCGCCGATGATGACGACATTCGCGCGGGGTGCGATGTTATCCTTCGGAATCGACATGGACATGGACCTCGACCTGTTACAGATTAGGGTGCGACCATTATACCCCGGTTACCCGTCTTTTTGGTGTCGACTCGCATTATCCGGAAAGGTCTGCATACGGCTGAGATCGGGAAACAGTTTCATCCAGATTCCCGTGACCGCCAGTGTGGCCACGCCGCCGATAATCACAGCAGGCACCAGCCCGAACCAGGCGGCTGTAACACCGGATTCAAACTCGCCGAGTTCATTTGAGGCACCAACAAAAACACCATTAACCGCACTGACCCTGCCACGTATTGCATCCGGTGTCTCCAGCTGGACCAGCATGTGGCGGATATAAATACTGACCATATCGGAGGCACCAAGCACTATCAGTGCCACCAGTGACAACATGAAATTTTCGGAGATGCCAAACACCAGAATGGCGACACCAAACAGGGCAACGCTGCTGAATAACCAGCGGCCAACATGACGCGTCACAGGATGCCAGGCCAGTAGCAGACCGGTGATGGCCGCACCGATGGCGGGCGCGGTACGCAACAGGCCAAGTCCCTGCGGGCCGGTGTGCAGGATATCGCTGGCATAGGCGGGTAACAAGGCGGTCGCACCACCAAACAGCACGGCAAACAAATCCAGCGAGATGGCACCAAGCACAATGGGACGGGACCTTACAAAACGCAGACCTTCGGTGATGGTATGCCAGCTGGCTGGCTCCGGGGCGCGGATTATGTTTGGCAATCTGACACGTATCATCATGGTGACAGAAATGGCCAGTATGACAGCCACGCTGGTATAGACAGTCGTCGGGCCCAGTACGTACAACAACCCACCCGCCGCCGGCCCGGCAATGCTGGCAATCTGGCCCAAGGAAGAATTCAGGGCAACCGCATTGGAGAACGCGGGAGGCGGGACCAGGTTAGGTGTGATTGCCTGTGAGGTCGGGAATGAAAATGCCCGTGCGCAGCCAAACAGTACCATCACCAAGAATACCGGCCAGACCTCGTTGATGCCACTTACCGTATACATTAACAGCAGGACAGCGCACAGCATCTCAACGGAATAACACAGGGACAGGATCAGCCGGCGGTTCAGGCGGTCGGCGACCTGACCTGCGGGCAGGATCAGAAAAACAAAGGGAAGAAACTGGGCCAGCCCAATCAGGCCCAGATCCATCGGGTCTCTGGTAGTCGAATAGACCTGCCATCCCACAGCAACACTCTGCATCTGCACCGCAAAGGTGGTCAGGAATCTTGCAGCTACGTAATTACGAAAATTGGGGTAATCGAGCGCGCGAGGGGAAACAGAATTCGAATCAGTCAATGAAGAGCCTTTTGATCGACAACATTACGATCACGAAGGATGGTCCGGGACACAATATCATCGTCTGATATCGTGTCCCGGAGCACGTGTTATTTTATGCCGTCGTGCCTGCCGGGCAGCAGATAGTTACTTTTTGTCTATCAGTCCGAGGATCATTTCCTGGGTTTCGAGCATATGTTGCAGGACTTTCACCATCTTGTCGTGATGTTGCATCATGCCGCCACCACCTTCACCCTGGCCCATGCCCTGCATACCGGCACCACCTTCGCCCTTGCCACTATGGTCCATACCCTGCATGCCACCAGCACCCTCACCCTTGCCACTATGGTCCATACCCTGCATGCCACCAGCACCTTCACCCTTGCCGCCGTGATCCATTCCCTGCATACCGCCTCCACCTCCGTGTTCCATGGCGGTGATAGCCTGAATATTCTCACGCATCATCTGCAGATGGTGCTGGAGCATTTCCTTGCGTTTGGCCGTGTCTGTGGTATTGCGGATTTCTTCCAGATCCGCATCGAGATGAGCCATATGATCAGTGGCGGCACCGGCCTGATGCTGGCTGTGATCCTGTGCAAAGCCGGCCGAACAGCCGATGCCAAATACCAGCGCTGACAGAATACGGGTGAGTTTTTTCATTTCTGGTTCCTCCATCCCCTCTGGGATAGTCTATGTTACTGACGATTATAATGCCGTAGCAGCACTTCACTCTGACTGCTGTCTACCTATGTTCACCCTTTCGTTTGAGGAATGCAAATACCGCAAGCACTATCAGCAATCCTCCACCTATCAGCACCGGTAAATTAGCAGAGGCAGTTTTTGGTTGTACCATGCCGGATTCTGCAGTGGCGGCTACAGGTTCCGGGACAGCGGTTTGCTGTCCCGATGGGGTCACAACACTTGCTGGATCAGTCGTGCTCGCTGCGTGGTTCTGGGTCCCTGCTGCCGCTTGCTCATCCGGCGGTGGTTCGACATCAATAAAGTAACCCGTAGTCGGATCGAATATCTGGTATGCAGAGGGATTAAACTCCTCGTCGCCCGCCTGGGCCGGGCTTGCAATCATCAGTAACGACAGCATGGCAGGCAGCACCATACGAAGCAAGGTCAGGAGAGGACGTGTCTCTTTTTGCCCCGGCTTGCCCTGATGATCAATATAAAACCGGGGGCAGCCAGAGTATGACTGCCCCGGTTCGGTCGACTGCGGGTACACAGAATTTTGCCGGATCATTCCGCTGACAACGGCGCGTTCGGATCCTTCATATAGGACGGCAGTGGCGGTGCCCCCTTGAATATGAAGCGGTTTTCCAGCGGACGGGTCGGCCAGGTGGCCGGACCGACCGGGTCTGCTCCGATTTCGCTGGCCATCGCCGGCAACAGATGAACAGTCTTGCCGCCTATCGCTGTCATCAAGACCTTGACATGCGGGATATCATCCTGCGGGATCGTCAATATGTCCTTGTCCAGGATCACGAAGTCTGCCAGCTTGCCCGGCTCAATCGAACCTATCCGGTGTTCACGCAGCATGTAGTAGGAACCCCAGGTCGTCAGCGCCTTCAACTGGGTGATCAGATCGGTGCCTTCCTCCGGGGCGAGCGTACGGCCCAGGGCCTCATTCATACGCGTCATACCGACCCAGATGTTATAAAACAGGAAGTGCGGCAAGGGCCGGTCGATTTCCTGTGTATTCATGATTTCGGCCTTGGTCACGCTGTTACGCGGCACGGCGTAATGCAGGTATTCTTCGCCGTAGTTGCGCAGGCGGTAAGAGGTGTTGTAGCCCGTGCGGTTCTCCCAGATGACCGTGTTGATCATACTGACAGCCATACCCAGACGTTTGATACGCGGGATCTGGTCAGGACGCGGGGCGCCCGAGGCATGGTCAAAACCGTGGCGGCGTGAACGGATTTCTTCCAGCGTGAGTCCTGCCTCCTTGCTCTTCGTTTCGATCGCATCAAGCAGGTGATCGATGTCCATGTCGCCACCGGAATGCAATGCACCGATACGACCACCGCTGCGGATGATATCTTCCTGCACGCGGCGACCATCATCACCTGGCTCCAGACGACAATCTTCCTGTTTCTTGACCCGTTCCGGCGCATTGATGGTGGTACAACTGCCTCCGGATCGTTCACCGTGGGCACCTATATTCCACAAATAATCGGTACCACTGCGTAACAGGCTTGATATCAGGCGGAAGGTATCGTAATGCAGATCCGGGCCGGTATAGCTCCAGGCGAAGCGACCAGGCATCTGTTTTGAGTGATCCAGCATGTTCAGCGCCATCAGGTTACCGAGCGTGTAGGGTGAGGACCCGTAGGTGACCACGCCATGCGCAGCCCATATCTCCATTTCCGACTTCAGCAGTTCCGCGTTCAGGTCTTCCTTGTGATGCAGCATGACATCGGGCTCAAGCTGACGACCTGTTGGTCCACGATTGCCGCGACCCTCTTTCTTCTGCTCCGGGAAGATCTTGTCTATCTCTTCGAGAGCCTTGGTATTGACCAGCCCATCTACCCAGCTGTTTTTGACACGCAGCGGATTGTTCGGGGCCAGTGCATCCATCTTCTCGCGTGTGACCAGACCGAGGAACCTTGGGAACAAGTCGCCCATATTTTCATAATTTGCACCCCAGTCCGAGCTGAGCAGTATCCATTGCCCAGGTTTGGCAACCGAGACAGCCTCTTTCAGGACATTTTCCCAGTTGGCCATCTGTTCTTCAGCGGTACCTTCAAGGAAACGGATCACGATATGTTCATTACCTTCCGGGAACACATGTTTCAGCGCCTCCGGTTCAGCCCAGGCCCAGTCAGTCGGGTGTTCATGGGTCAGGATAAAACCCGGCAGCACCGTGCGGCCTTTCAGGTCAACCACTTTGGTCTTCGGTCCGGCCAGCGATCGCATCAGCTCATTGCTGCCGACGGCGAGGATCTCGTCTTCCCGAACTGCAAAGGCCTGGGCAATCGTCCCGGGATTAGACGTGAACGACTCATCGTCCATCGTAACAATCTTGCCGTTATAGTAGATTTGATCAGGATAGCCGAGCAATTCACCGACAGAGGGACTTTGGGCCCACAACACTGAAGGTAAAACCATCAGTACAATTGAAAATAACCACGTAAATTTACACGATTTCATCAGTTTTACCCCCGAAGAATCTGGATGAAAAATGGCATTGTTGCCAGGTGATGTTAATTGTAAAGGGATTGGTGGGTCAAGGATACCGATTATCTGGTGGTAGTGAGCAACAATTGTCCCGGGCTTATCGCACTGCGGCATGCACATAGAGAGGCCACTACCCTGCGATGGGTCACATACTATAGATTCGGGATTACAGCTTCAGTGGAATTTACAGCCTGAGGGATCCCGGCTCGACAAAATGTGATTCATGGAAACAAGTCAGGTAACCATACCGATCAATTTGTATTCAGACTGAGCGTAAATACCAGCAGAGCGCTGGCAGCAATCCAGGAACCGATAACCCGTATCCCGATCTTTTGCCAGTCGCGGGTGAAATAATCCCCCCAGCCAATCACGATCAACAGCGCGATGCCGAGCCCGGTCGTCGTACTGAAGATCGTTACGATCAGCTTGCCGATCCCTTCTGCCGCCATTTGTGAATCAACGCCGAGGGTAAATCCGGCAAACAGGCTGAGCAGGATACAAACCTGCCCCGGCATGGTCGGCCTGCTGGCGACCAGCAGGCCCAGCGTCAGGGCTAGCATATATAACAATAGATTGACAGGCAGTGTCAGACCGATATTACTGGCGATTAATCCGATCAGCGCCGCGATCGTGTAAGCAATCCAGCCGCGTGGCGGTGCGGAACGGCCTTGCTGACTGAGCATCAGCCCCAGGCCAAGTATGGTGATGATATGTAAAGGTTCGGTAAACGGGTGCAGCAGCCCACTATACGAATCGACTATACCGCCGCCTGAGACATGCGCCAGCGCCGATTCCGAGGCAGTCAACAGTATTGATGCATAACAAGTCTTGTGTAACCTCATAGTGTCCTGGCAAGAAACACGCAACCCAGTACCGAAATGATCGCACCACCCGCCCGCACCACTAAGCGACCACCGGGCCAGCGTACCAGCAGGCCAAAGGCGATACCGGATAGATGCAACAGGCCGGTGGACAGGACAAAACCTACACTGTATGCCAGCGGGTTTGCTGCCTGCGGTAACTCGGTACCATGGGCATGACCGTGAAAGATGGCAAAAATACCGACGATTACCGCCGCAATCCAGAGCGGGGGTCTGGCAGCCAGTGCAACCGAGCCGCCTAGGACAATGGCCGAGGCAGCGATACCGGTTTCAACGCCAGGAATCCCGATACCCAGAATACCCAGTACTCCGCCGAGCGCCATCACCATCGGAAATACGACCGGTAATACCCACATGGCTGGCATGCCGAGAAACGCCCCCCATAAACCGACTGCTACCATTGCTATAACGTGGTCCCAGCCGAAGATAGGATGTAGAAATCCGCTGATGAATCCACCCACCGCGCCTTCACCGGTGTGGGCCAGCGCGCTTAAAGACAGGCTGCATAGCAGCATGGACAATACTAGGGCTAACAAACGGGTTTTAGTGGCTATCATGCTGACACCTGGGATTTATCTGTCTTGTTTCCGGTTTGCCCATACCTTCTCAAATTCCTTTTTTGCAGTCATATACGCATGACGGCAGCGATCCATCATATTGTCATCCTTGAACGAGTCACATGCTGGGTCTCTTTTATAGAATTCCCGGAAAGCGGCTTCTTTCGCATTCAGTGCAGGCGCCTGGGTTGAGCTGGTTGTTTGTGTAGCGGAAGGATCTGTTTCTACGGGTGGTTTTACTTCGTCTGCTGCATAGGCGGTAGATACTGTTGTCATCACAGTGCAGACGAGTATATATATTACATATGAAAGCGCGTTTTTCATTGGGGAATAATGTTAATCCCAATCACCAATACAGTCTATCATTCCGGACCTTGCGTCAGGTTGTACTGTGGGAATATGGCGCGCCCGGAGAGATTCGAACTCCCGACCCCCTAGTTCGTAGCCAGGTACTCTATCCAACTGAGCTACGGGCGCGTAATGAAAAAACAGACAGTTACAATCGGTTCAGTGCTGGCACTGCAGATTTAAACAGGGCTACGTGCGGTTATGATACCACTGCTTACGTACAGAATCACTTGTCTTGTTTACTGCTTTTAAAAAGCGGCGCCAGTATACATTAAATCCAATTCACCTTAACTGCTCATTTTGATTCCTGCATTACGATTAACAGGTGCGACCTGGATACCCTGCTGCTGGTTGGAGTATTGACCTGATATGGAGATTGCTAATAAAACTGATGCAGCAAAGGGGACAGATCTACAATCTTCATCAGGAATTAAAAAATAATTCCGAAACTTGTCAGATATGAGGACCAATGTGACAGGTTTTTTCATGTGGTCTCAGCAATGATAGATATGATCAAGTATCTACTACAGATAGAAACTTCATGAACACGATAATAGAAGACAAACACGTGAAAAACCGCATTAATAAAGGGTTCTGTGGTTTTCTCGCAGTGCCGCATATTACGCGTCTGATGGTAGGGTATTTTCGCGGCAATTCGTCCTTGTTTGAAGCCATTATGTATGGTCTAATGCCAGCAGAGGGGTTGATAGTCAGGCGTCAAAAAAAAGTTTTACGTGTCCTTAAATTATGCTTTAATGGGTTCATTCAGCGTGTTGTTCAATGGATTCTGAAGCAAGGTTCACAGGATGCCCAGGTCTGGATTTATCAATCCGGACGCGGTTTGTTTGTAATACTTTTTTTCATTTTCCTATCGGCTACACTTGAACAATAATTATCGCTATAAACACTGATTCGGAATAATTTTCCGAACCTGTAGCGAACGATACAGATTGGTGCAGGTTTTTTTTAATTATTATATCGGGCATTTCTTCATTTATTAGGGGAGACAGTAAATCAAATGGTAACAAGACTATCCATTCACAGAACAGGTGTGAAATCCACAATAGCTTCAGGATTGGCACTCTTAATCTCGGCAATGCCTGTGTCCCAGCTCGCAGCCCAATCAATAGATGCCGCTGTAGATGCGCAGACACAGACAGACGCTGCCGCTGCCACTGCCCAGGAGGGGATCAACCAGATGGTGGATCGCACCCAGGATGCTGCCAACAAGTATGCGCAGGCACTGGCCGAGCTCGAAAGTCTGAACAAATATAATGAAGGTCTGCAGAAGCAGGTTGACGCACAGCAGGGCGAAATGGCCTCTATCTCGCGTCAGCTGACCGAAATTGAAACGACCAATCGTGAAGTTATGCCATTGATGGAGCGTATGGTTGACATGCTCGACAAGTTTGTTGCAGCGGACAGCCCTTTCTTTATTGAAGAGCGTACCACCCGCGTTAATACACTGAAAGAGATCATGGGTCGTGCCGACGTAGCTATCTCGGAAAAATATCGCCGGATTCTTGAAGCCTACCAGATTGAACTTGAATACGGTCGCACAATGGACGCTTACGAAGGTTCAATGGGTGAAGGTGGTAGTACCCGTACGGTACAGTTTATCCGCCTGGGTCGTGTTTCCCTGATGTACCGCACGCTGGATGGCAGCGAAACTGGTTACTGGGATGCACAGCAGAAGTCCTGGGTACAGGATAATTCATACGCTGACGTAGTTCGTCATGCACTGGCCGTTGCCAGAAAAGAAGGTGCACCTGATCTTATCCGTGTACCTGTCCCGGCCCCGACGGAGGTACGTTCATGAAAAATTTCAGTCTGAAAGTCTGCCAGGGAGTGATATTGCTATCACTCGGTCTGGTGCCTTTAGTACAGGCGCAGACTCTGGATGAATTGCTGCAACAGGCTCGTAGCGTACGTGAACAGGAAGCACAGGTGTTTGCGCAGCGTGAGAGCGAATTTAATGCTGCAGCGCCTGCTGACCAGGAAAGAATGCTGGCGGAAACTGAGGCGAAGATCGCTGAAATTGATGTACTGGTAAAACAGAAAACAGATCTGTATTCGCAGAATGAACTGGCGATTAATGATCTGAACACCCAGTTGCGTCAGAAAGAGCGCGATTTGGGTCTGGGCGAATTATTTGGCCTGGCACGTCAGGTTGCAGGTGACAGTTCTTCCGTATTGCAACAGTCATTGACCAGCGCGCAGTTTGCTGAGACCGACGCAGTTAATCGTGTTGACTTTCTCCGTAATCTTTCCGCCACGGATGGTATTGTCAGCCCGGCAGATCTGGAGCGTTTGTGGTTTGAATTACAACGTGAAATCGTGGCGTCTGGCCAGGTTGCCAGCTACGACGGCAAGGTTGTATCTCCGAATGGTGACATGCTCTCGACCAAGGTTACGCGCATAGGTACATTTACTGCCATCGCAGACGGCCGATATCTGGCTTACCTGCCGAGTCTGTCACGCCTGAATATACTTCCACGTCAGTTGCCGGACGATTTCCTGCAAGAGGCGCGTGGGTTGCAGTCGGCCACTTCCGGTTATCTCTGGACAGCAGTAGACCCGACTCGTGGTGTATTAACAGCCCTTTATGTTGAGCGCCCTTCCTGGGTTCAGCGTATCGAAAATGGTGAACATATTAACTATGTGATCCTGGTAGTTGGTTTTGCCGGAGCGATAGCATTTATCTTCCAGCTGTTGTACCTGATCTTTGTACGTATAGCAGTGTCCAGCCAGTTACGTCATCTGGACAAGCCGACGAAGAACAACCCGTTGGGTCGCGTACTGTTGGCGTTCAAGGGTGATGCCAAGAATATTGAAGCAGACTCTGACATCGCTGAATTGCGCGTATCCGAGGCTGTTATAAAGGAAATTCCAAGTCTTGAGCGCTTCCAGGCATTCCTGAGGCTGGCAGTTGCTGCCGGTCCGTTGCTCGGTCTTGTCGGTACGGTTGTAGGTATGATCATGACGTTCCAGAGTATCACCGAGTCAGGTTCAAGCGATCCTAAGTTGATGGCTGGCGGTATCGGTGCGGCCATGATCGCGACTGTACTCGGTCTGGGTATCGCTGTGCCCTTGCTGTTTGCAAATGCATTGCTGACATCTCTGTCCCGCTCGATCGTACAGACACTGGATGAGCAGAGCACGGGCATCCTGGCAGAAAACCTTGAGAAGCAGCGCCGTCATGCTTGAACACCTGCCGCTCTATCTAGCTGTCAAGGAGTTGATTAATCTGGGTGGCCCTTGGGTCATCTGGATATTCAGCAGCGGTGTGTTGATGTGGGCCCTGATATTCGAGCGTTACTGGTATTTCATGCTGATACTGCCGAAGGAATCAAAGGTACTGCACGCGCAGTGGGCAGCGAGAAAGGATCACACATCGTGGTGTGCCAGACAGATCCGGCAGATGATGATATCAAAACTGAACGTATCGATGACAAGAGGTTTTCCAATCTTGCAGGTACTTGTTCCGTTATCACCTTTGCTTGGTCTTGTCGGTACGGTCAGCGGTATGCTGGAGGTTTTCGACTCGATGGCAATGCGTGGTTCAGCAGATGCACGTTCGATGGCAAGTGGCGTGTCAGAGGCAATGGTCTGCACGATGACAGGTCTGGCCGTCAGTATAACTGGCTTGTATCCGGTGCATTATTTCCGTACCCGGGCACGAGTTGAAACCGAGTTACTAGCAGACAGGTTTACATACTAATTATGAAAATGCGTAGACATAATGCAAGTGCACATGATTCATCAAGCGGTATCGATCTGGCTCCGATGCTTGATTTTGTAATCAATCTGCTTATCTTTTTCATCATCACCGCTATCTTCGTCAAGGAGTCTGGTCTGACGGTCAACCGTCCGACCGAATTCAATGCGTCGGAATCGGATAGCAAGAGTATCCAGATACAGATCCTGGATACCGGTGAGATATTCATCGATAACCGCGTTGTTGACATGCGTGCAGTACGTGCGAATGTCGAACGTCTGAAGGCGCTGAACCCGGAAGCCGGTGCGTTGATCCTTGCTGATGATAGTGCCCAGACGGGTGTAATCGTTGGTGTAGTGGATCAGGTACGTCTTGGTGGTATCTATAACATCACCTTCAGTACTTCAGGCTAGCTGAACAGGAAACGATCAAGATGAAAACACATAAATACGGTTCAGAAGAAACAGAAGATCATGCAATCGATCTGGCCCCAATGCTGGATTTTACAATTAATCTGTTGATCTTTTTTATCATAACAACTTCCTTTATCAAGGAGTCGGGAGTCACGGTTGTGAAACCGGAGGCCACGACTGCCGAACACCGGGATTCAGGCAATATCCTGATCTCAATCCGGGAGAACGGCGAGATCTGGATGGATCGCCGCCGCGTGGATATGCGTGAAGTCCGTGCCTTGATTGAAAAGCTGCATATTGAACGTCCGGAAGACACTGCTGTAATTGTTGCTGACAAGTCATCACGTGCTGAAGTGCTGGCACGTCTGATGGATGAAATCAGGACAGGTGGTATCCGGGAAGTTTCAGTCGCTGCGGCCCCACCGGGAGGAGGTTAATAATATGAACAATGTTATCGCAATGGTTCGTTTTCCAGTAGCAGTCGTATTTGCGTTGACCCTGGCCAGCAGTCTGTTCTGGACGCTGTGGACACTGACATCCGTCGAGTTCAAGCTTGAAGAGGTAAAGGCAGTACGAATCGACTTTACCCGTATGCGTCAGGATAGTCAGACAGCCAGTCGGCGTGAAGAAAAAGTTGAGCTTGAGCCACCACCGGTTGCACCGGATGTACCCAAGTTGGCCGTGTCCAGCGGTGGTGTGGATAACAACATCATGACACTGGCACCAACAATTGATACCAGCAGTGCAATGACAGGTATCAAGCTGGGTGGCGGTTCTGATCGTGACGTTATGCCACTGGTACGTATCAATCCTGACTATCCTCCACGTGCTCTCAGCCGTGGTATAGAGGGCTGGGTTCAGATTCAGTTTACGATTACCGCAACCGGTACCGTGAAAGATGCTGTGGTTATTAAAAGTAGCTCACAGATGTTTGAAGAGGCCGCGATCAAGGCAATATTACGCTGGCGTTACAATCCAAAGATTGAAAATGGCGAAGGCGTGGAACGTGTAGGTATGCAAACGATACTTCGATTCGAGCTGGAGGATTAATCCATGAAATCCATATTGAATGTCCGAATCTGCAAGGTAATATGTCTGGCCCTTGCTGTATTTATGTCCCAAACCCTGTACGCGCAGGAAAAGAAAGAACCACCACCGCAGATTGATCAGGCAACCGGTAAGGCCCTGAATGCAGCCATTGAATTTCTGAATGTTGAAAAGTATCAGGATGCCAAGACTGCTCTGGCAGGTCTGGTTGTTGATACATTGAGTCCGTATGAAAGAAGCCGTGTCGAACAGATTATGGCCTCGATTACATACGCTGAGGGTGATTTTGACGCTGCACGCAAACACATGCAGGCTGCAATCGACTCAGGTGGGCTGAATGCACAGGAGGCCTCTCAGGCCAGCTACCAGATTGCCCAGATGTTCATGGCTGAGGAAAAATGGGTCGAAGGTGCTGCAGCGATGGAACTGTGGATCAAGAACGCTGCGGAACCAAGTTCAGCTGCGTATTATCTGCTGGCTGTCGCATATTATCAGCAGGAAAAGTTTGATGCGGCGGCTCCAAATGCCAAAAAGGCGATAGACCTGACCGAAAAACCGCAGGAGAGCTGGATACAGTTGTATCTCGCACTTTTACTACAAAAGGAAAGCTATAAAGAAGCCGTGCCTGTATTGGAACGGCTGATTGGCATGTTCCCGGATAAAAAGGTTTACTGGCTGCAGTTGTCTTCGGTATACGGAACACTCGAAGATTATTCAAATGCACTGGCAATCATGCAGATTGCCTACCATGCGGGTATGGTTACTGAAGATTCTGACATCCGCCGTCTGGCTGACATGATGATGGTACAGGGAGTACCGTATCGTTCTGCCGAACTGATGTCCGCTGCAATAGAGAAAAAGCAACTCAAGGTTGATGGCAAGCTCTATGAAAAGCTTGCAAACGCCTGGATTGCTGCTCGTGAATACAAAAAGTCTCTGCCAATATTACAGAAAGCTGCTGAAATGTCTGGTGATGGAAATATCTTCATGCGTATCGGTGAAGTCAATATGCAGCTTGAAGACTGGGATGGCGCTGCCACTGCGCTTCAGGCAGCCGTTAGCAAGGGTGGTCTGAAGGATACTGCCAATGCCCAGTTGCTAATCGGGATTTCGTTGTTCAACCAGAAAAAAATGGGTGAAGCGAAAACCTGGTTACAACGTGCAACGGCTTCCAAGGTACACGGCAAAACGGCAAGTGGTTATATCGCCCTGATTGACAGCCAGTCTGGCGGCTAGTCATCACGACACATCGAACTTGATCCGAAACAGCAGATGAATCAATTTATAGGATGATATACAGAATGTTACAGGGAAAAATCTATCCGGTATTCATATCGGCAATAACCGCAGTTTGTCTGTCGGGTATGCCGAATATGATTTATGCCCAGGCGCAGCAAAATCCGGCCCCGGCAGCTGCACCCGCAACGGCAGCACCTGCTCCGGCTGCACAGCCCAAGGGACCGGCGTTCTCAATGTCTGACATAATGGCGAAAATCAAGGCCATGAATGCTGCAGAGGCAAAGCTTGCAAAGGAAAGACAAGCCAATTTCACCAAGGCTATGCAGGATATGGAAAGTCTGGCGAAGGAAACCCAGGCCAAGCGTAACGCTGCCGAAGCTCGCAGTGCCAGTTTGTCAAAACAGTATGATGACAACTATAACCGCATTGGTGAGATGACACTGTTGCTTGAACAGCATCAGGGTAACCTCGGTGAATTGTTCGGTGTAACCCGCCAGATTGCAGGTGATGCTGCTGGCGTGCTCGACAATTCAATGATAAATGCCCAGATAAAGTTACCTGAAGGCCAGGAAAATCGGGTTGATTTCCTCCGTCGTGTCGCAGCAGCCAAAGAGTTGCCTTCGATAGTTGAGCTCGAAAGAATGTGGCTTGAAATGGTCTATGAAATAAACGCAGATACCCAGACCGCCCGCTTTACTGCACCGGTTACCCAGCTTGACGAAACAGTCAAGGAAACCGAGGTTGTTCGTGTAGGCTCATTTTTGGCGGTAGGTGATGGCGTATTTCTTTCCTATATACCCAGCAAGTTCTCCCTGGCAGTCATGACCCGTCAGCCACCGCAGTTGGCTACGATGGCGTCGGCCCGTAATCTGCAAAATGCACCGGCTGGTACAGGTTATATACAGTCTGTGATGGACCCTGCCCGCGGCGTATTACTTGCGCTAATTGCAGAACGACCGAACCTGTTGGAGCGTATCCAGAATGGCGAGTCGGTGAACTGGTTGATTCTGGGTGTAGGTTTGCTCGGTTTACTGGCAGCGGCCTTCCAGTATATTTATCTGTTCATAGTCAAGATTGCCGTGAACAGACAGCTTAAGCATCTCGACAAGCCGACTAAAAACAACCCGCTTGGGCGTATGTTACAGGCAGCGATAGGTGACGGAAACAAGGACTACACACATGATATTCCTGAACTGACAGAACTGCGGATATCTGAGTCAGTATTGCGCGAAGTTCCGAAACTTGAGCGCTTCCAGTCATTCCTGAGACTCGCTGTTGCGGCTGGCCCGTTGCTGGGTCTGATCGGTACGGTTATAGGTATGATTCTGACATTCCAGAGTATTACAGCGTCCGGTACCAGTGATCCAAAACTGATGGCACATGGTATTGGTATGGCGATGATCGCGACCGTATTGGGTCTGGGTATCGCAATACCGCTGCTGTTCGTAAATGCTGGTCTGGCCGCATTATCACGGTCTGTGGTCCATGTACTGGAAGAACAGAGTACATCGATACTGGCCAATCGTCTGCTGACTAACGCGCAAAAGTAGTAACAGTTTGTTTTTCAAGGCCCGGTAGTCGAAAGATTACCGGGCCTTCTTTATTATATGGTGACCTGGGTTATGCAGGGTACAGACTGGCAGGACTCGTAGCAGATTTATAGTCAGCGACGAATCTTCAAGCCAACACGGGTGATCCTGCCTTGATCAATTTCCCGTACAACGAGTTCAATATTGTCAAACCGTGTACGGTCGCCTATGACCGGTGTATGGTTGAACAACCCGGTCAGATACTCACCTATCGTCTTTTCAGCTACCCCGGGAACCGCGTAAAAACCGTAAAGTCCCGCTATATCAGCTACCCGTGCATCTGCATCAAGGATAAAGTTGCCAAAAAAGTCCTGTGCCGAAGCGTATTCGATACTGGTAAACATCTGATCCAGATTCGCAACCTCTGATGAATCTATCAGTATATGTAAATAATCATCCTGTTGCAGGCCGGCTATTAAGGCAGGATCAAGGATGACGCCATCGCGCACAATCGCCGTTACACGTGCCGATTGGGGCAGGTGCAGTTGCGCAGGGGCAAGGCCAGTCAAAACGCTACCAGACATCAAGTGATACACCAGAATATCACATGGGTGGCCAGGGATATCCGTATCAATGCGCATGGCGGGTTCCGGGCCGGGTGGAACCCCCAGTTTTAAAAGATGCGCAACCGGTGCAACAGACCAGCCTTGCACCAATAGCGAGATGAGGACGACGAAAAATGCCAGATTGAAATATAAATCGGAATTTTCAAGTCCCGCCAGCAAGGGGAATAACGCAAGAATAATCGGGACTGCTCCGCGTAAACCGACCCAGGCGATATAGAGTTGTTCTTTCCAGGAGAAGTGGAAAGGCAGCAGACTGATTACTACAGCAACAGGTCTGGCGATGAATATCAGCATCAGGGCGACCAGCATGGCAGAAGGTGCAGAAATTATCAGCGCACTGGGCGTGACCAGTAGTCCCAGGATAAGGAACATGCTGATCTGGGCCAGCCATGCCAGTCCATCGTGTACCCGCATAATATTCTGGGAGGCACGAATCTGGCTGTTTCCCAGGATCAACCCAACCAGATAAATAGCCAGAAATCCGCTACCCCCGATATAACTGGTCAGGGCGTAGAATGACAGCCCACCCGTGGTGACCAGCAGGGGGTACAACCCCGGAGGCAGGGTCAGACTGTTTACCAGTTTGACCAACAGTTTGCCACCTGCATAACCGGCAATTACACCGAATCCCATTTGCTGAAAAAAGTGGATGATGGTCCCACCACCGAACACAGACTCCCCGGTTGAAATCGCCGACACAAGTATGACAGTCAGAAAAACGGCCATCGGGTCATTGGTGCCAGACTCTATTTCAAGCGTGGCACCAACGCGTTGTTCGAGATTGATCCCCCGACCATGTAACAGGGAAAAAACAGCGGCGGCGTCTGTAGAGCCGACGATGGCACCTATCAGCAGTCCCTGGGTCAGATCCAGTTCAAGCAGCCAGGATGTAAACACACCCGTGATCGAACTGGTCAATAACACACCGACTGTTGCCAGTGACAGGGCGGGTTTCAATCCGACCCGGAATGATTCGGTTCGGGTGCGCATGCCTCCATCCAGCAGGATGATGGCCAATGCGATTGTGCCGATAACATAGGCCAGACCAAAATCGTGAAACTGGATCTGTCCAGGGCCATCCTCACCCGCCAGCATACCCAGCACGAGAAACACCAGCAGAATCGGAGCGCCAACACGCGAGGATACAGAACTGATCAATATACTGCCGAACAGCAGTAAAGTGCTGATTAAAACGATGGTGTTCAGTAATTCCACTTTGATATGCCCTGAATTGAACCGATATGGACAAAACTATAATCAAATCAGTTGTACATTCATACCGTTAAAACGGTATCACGCATTTCAGGTGTTAATACTGAACCGCATATATGACATAAACGTAATCTTGTTAGTACACAATTTTGCAAATATGATGAATTTAAACAGGGATGACTTACCCGGAAACACGGCACACTGCATACTGGTCTGTAGTCGTCACACGTCATAACAGGAGATATATGATACAACTGAAAAATCTGACCATGTCCTATACGCTCGGCGAAGAGCAGGTCAATGTGCTTACCGGTGTGGATATTGTCATAGGTAACGGTGAAACGGTTGCAATTATCGGTCCCTCCGGCTCTGGCAAGACCACCCTGTTATTGTTGCTGGCCGGGCTGGAACAACCGCGGTCAGGGCAGATAAGTCTGGGAGGAACACTGCTTGACGGTCTGGACAGTGACCAGTTGGCAGATTTAAGGCGTGATCGTCTCGGTATCATCTTCCAGTCATTTCACCTGGTACCCAGTCTAACGGCTATCGGCAATGTCGCCTTGCCACTTGAAATATCCGGCAAGAGTGGAGCGCGTGAAGCAGCCCGGATGATGCTGAACAAGGTGGGACTGGGACAGCGCGAAAATCATTATCCATCCCAATTATCCGGTGGCGAACAGCAGCGTGTCGCCATCGCCCGTGCACTGGTGCATGCACCGGGGCTGGTACTGGCCGACGAACCTACAGGTAACCTGGACCTGCGTACCGGTGCGCGCATTACCGACATCCTGTTTGATCTGAACCGCGAGGCCGGCTCCACGCTGGTACTGGTTACCCACGATGAAACCATCGCGCGGAGGTGTCAGCGGGTGTTACGTTTGCAGGAAGGCAAGCTGGTAGAGGACGAACAACATGCCATTTCTGCTTGATCTGGCATGGCGTGACCTGCGATCCAGCGGCCGGTCACTGTGGATATTCTGTGCGTGTCTGGTGCTCGGGGTGACGCTGGTCTCGGCTTCTTCCAGCCTGTACCGGATGATCAGTGTGGGTCTGCTGGCAGATACCCGGGTGCTGATGGGCGGTGATGTGGAGGTAGATGCGCAAGAGCGATTGCCCGAACATATACTCGACTGGATGCGTCAGCACGGAGAAATTTCGCTGATGACAGAAGTGGACACAATGATGGGAACAGATGTCGGAGGTTTTACCCGGGTAGAACTGCAAAGTATGGATGCGCTGTATCCACTGTATGGTGAATTGCAACTTGAGCCTGCAATCGACCTGCAAACGGCAACGGCATATACCGACAATTTCTGGGGCGTGGCCCTGGATCCGGTGCTCGCTGACAGACTCGGTATCGGAATTGGCGATGAAGTTTATATCGGTGCATTGGTAATGAAGGTGCGTGCACTCGTCCGTAATCAGCCGGATCGAAACCTCAGTGCTGACTGGCGTGGCACACCGGTTTTATTGTCCGAACCGGCATTGCACGCTACCGAACTGATACAACCCGGCAGTCGGGTTGGATATGAATACCACGTCCGTACGTCCATCAATGCGGAGACTTGGCGTGACCAGTTTTATGCACAATTTCCGGAAGAAGTCTGGGAAGTCAGGACATTCAATGATCGCAGCCGACGCCTGTCTGAGCGGCTGGGCCAGATTGCCTCCGGCCTGTTGATCATCGGATTCAGCACCCTGTTTATAGGCGGACTGGGTGTGTATAACAGTATACAGGCCTATTTACGTGGCAAGCTAAAGACAATTGCCACGCTGCGCGCGTTGGGCCTGCGTAATACGAGACTGTCCATGGTCTATCTGCTGCAGGTCGGAATACTCAGCGGTGGTGCCAGTCTGCTCGGCTGCGTGGCTGGTAGCATGATGGCGCTGATGGGTGCCACGCTGATCGTTGATCAGGTGCCCGTGGTGACCACATTGTCCGGCCTGATCCTCCCGAACCTGTTGGCCTCCGGATTCGGAATATTGACAGCGTATACCTTCGCCTTGCCCGCGCTGGGTATGGCCTTGTCCGTACAGCCGGCGTCACTGTTCCGGGGCAGTGACATCGTCAGTTCAACAGCACCAGGCGCCTGGCGACTGGCAACACTGGTCTGTGGACTGTGTATTATAACGATGGTACTGATTGCCTTACCAGATACGCTGTTTGGTGCCGGGTTTATACTGACGGTTGCAGTATTGCTGTTGCTACTGGATGTGCTGGTACGCTGGATACAGCATGTAGCGCGACGACTGGATGCGAGGCCCGGACTTTCACGCTATTTTGTATTGCGCCTCGCACTGTCAAACCTGCATCGCCCCGGAAGTCCCTTGCGTACCTCACTGTTATCCCTGGGGTCCGCACTCACGCTGCTGGTAGCCTGTACGCTGGTGGTCGGGTCACTGGTACGTACGATCAGTACAACCATCCCGGCAGAGTCACCTGCGCTGGTTCTGTACGACATCTCGACTGATCAGCTTGCCAGTGTAAACGATGCAATTACACAATCTGCAGGTGGCGCACGCGTCGAAACCACACCCCTGGTAAGATCCCGGATTGCGGCCATCAATGGCAAATCGCTGGATGAGGCCTATGATCTGGACCACAAGCAGCTACGCGACGCGAGCCAGGATGAATACAAACTGGGTTACTCCTCCGGCAATATTGATGATGTGACGCTGGTCAAGGGCGAATGGTGGCAGGACGGGGCGGAATCCTTGCCTAAACTGGCAATGGAGGACCGGGAGGCCGAGCAGCTCGATCTGGATATCGGGGATAGAGTCAGTTTTGCTATAGAGGGCAGGAACCTGGAGGCAGAGATAGTCGCAATCTACAGCCAGAAGGGTGTGCAGACACGCTTCTGGTTTGAGGGGATACTGTCAGATGGTGCGCTGGATCCGTTTATTAACCGGCATGTGGGTGCGGCTTATATGGATGATAACGAGGCCGTCGGTGCGCAGAACCGGATTGCGGCGGTCGCCCCGAATGTCATTACAGTCAGGACGGCCTCACTATTGGCTGCCGCACGTGAACTGCTGGGCAAGGCCAGCGCCGGTTTGGCCGTCGTTGCCGGTACCAGTCTGGCCGCGAGCCTGCTGGTGCTGATCAGTGTGATGGCTACCGGCCGGGCACGACAGATTTATGATGCCACAGTCCTGCATGCACTCGGGGCCAGAATGGCCGACATCAGACGCAGTCTGCACCTGGAATACATCATGCTGGCCTTGATTACCTCGTTATTTGCCATCCTGCTGGGATCCGCGCTGGCCTTGCCATTGCTTGAATACAGACTGAAATTGCCCTCGACTGATCTGCTCTGGCTGGGTGCGATAACAGCACTGTCCATCAGTATCATATCTCTCGGACTGGGCGCGAGATATCTGCTCAGGCGTCTGCGTATCCGCCCGGCAGTTCTGCTGCGTAATCCGGCATAGAACGATTTAATGCGTCAGCGCTAGAATACGTAGACGGCGAACAAACCGTTCCGAAACTGGTTTGATGAGCCGCGCTCTGCTATGAGTGGACTGGTATGCGCATCACCGAGCAGACGACTGTAGCCCACACTCGCAACCAACGCCCAGTGTCTTGAAATACTGTAGTTTGCACCGACGGATAGACTGGCCGCCTTTAGTCCCGAGCCGGCATCAAAGCCAGGAAGATCTGAGTTGAATGACTGCTCCGGTGTAATGCTGAAATACGAGTCCATATAGTCATTATTGGCCCATTCGATACTCGCTGAAGTAGTGACCACGAGATCCTTGATATTGAGAAATATATAGCGCAGGTCACCGATTACTCTCAGCCCCCGGTGCCCGCTGATGACATCATGTTGCATACGGAGACGTACTCGTGTGCGCTCGTACGTATAACTTGCGAAGACCCCGACTTCAATGCTGGTTCCGACATCACCGAGTCCGGTCAGGTCCTTGCTGTCTGATTCATCCCGGCCCCGGTCCAGTTTTAAAAGGGGGCCGGCCCGGTAGCGGGTACTGTCAAACAGACCATCTTTGCCAAACAGGTTGATGCGTATATTGTTATTATCGATCAGGATCAGGTCGCGATAATGCAGCGAGACCATCGGTGCCGGTTTTATATCATAGTTGTCATCACCGTCATAATCCGGACTGGTTATCGGGCCTAGCCCCAGACGTATGTTCGATACACCCGGTGTCACAACGGCTTCAGTTACATCGCTGACCGTATCGCTATCGGTTTCGCCTAAATCATAAAGGCTCTGTGCTTGTGCCGCTGGGAGCGACAGACCAAGTAAAAGTATTGATAGTAAAATCCGCATCTGTGTAGGGTGTCCTGTCCCGGGAAATTAATGCAAATGTACGCCTGCTTGATGCCACACACAATATTAGAATGAGGGTAATATATTAATTTATTTTAGTATCCCGATATGGCTTATAATCTGCGATAACTGCCAAGCGATGTCAGGAGATAAATTGAAGATTCTGCCGAAAGGAAAATCAAGGATATCCACGATTTATCTGATATTCGGAGCTGTCTGGATATTGACTACGGATCAACTCGCGGCAATGTTTCCAGACTCGCTGAATATCCAGACCTACAAAGGCATCCTGTTTGTTGTGTGCAGTACCGCACTGATTTATTTTATCGAATGGATTAACAATCGCGAATCGAATTTACTGAAAAGCAGGTTACAGAATCGGGAAACCCTGCTGGATGTGGCCTTGCTTGAAACCTCTTCCTGCCTTTGGAGTTATGCTCGTACTACCGGGAGAATGTCCTGGTCCTCACAGGCCTACGCCATTTTTGATTTTGAACCCTTTGAGGTAGAGCCTTCACTGGACGAACTGTTGGCCAGGGTCAGTCCCGAACAACGAAAAGCTGTCCGGGGCCACTTTGAGAAAATCTTTAATCAGCAGCCGGATATCAGCGATTTTGAATTCGATATCATCCTGAAAACGGGAGACAGGAGGACGCTGAAAAATATACACAAGAATACGTATATTGAATATCCCGGTGACATCATGATTACCGGGATGATAGTTGATATCTCGAAGGGCAGGCGTATCGAGAAGTTTATTGCAAGCGGTCTTGCTCTGGAAAAGCAATACGCATTCAAGGCGATAGAAGCGATAGCCACCTTCTTTGAAAAACGTGATCCGTACACCTCGGGTCATCAGCATCGTGTTTCAGATCTGGCTACTGCCATCGCCACGGAACTGCAAATGGATGAAAACAGTATCGAAGAGATCAGAATAGGTGCGTTGATCCATGATATAGGAAAAATATCGATACCCAGTGATATCCTGTCCAGGCCAGGCAGGCTCTCCCCGCCGGAAATGGATCTGATCAAGACACATCCCGAAGTTGGCTACGATATTATCAAAAACATCCAGTCGCCCTGGAATATCCGTGACATTGTTTTACAACATCATGAGCGACTCAACGGGACGGGTTACCCCTACGGCCTTACCGCCACTGAGATCTGCATGTCAGCACGTATCGTGGCGATAGCAGATGTGGTAGAGGCTATCACATCTCATCGACCCTACCGGCCCGCACTTGGACGGGAGGTCGCATTAAAGGAAATTTCGGAGGGTAAAGGGACGTTATACGACGCCGCAGCAGTGGATGCCTGTCTGAAGTTGTTTGGTGAAAACAGGTTTTCCTTTACGGGAGAACCGGATCGATAACCGTGATCCTGGCTAACATGACATCTTTTCATTCAGTTTGCGTATTCGTTCTACCAGGATACGCATAACATAAAGTGAGAAGAACGGGGTTTGTTGTACCATAAAATTGAAGCGGCGCTGGTCTATCGGGATCAAGGTACAGTCAGTGGCTGCCCTGGCCATGGCGCTGCGGGGGCTCTCATCAATCAGAGCCATTTCTCCGAAAATTTCACCCGTGTCTGCAGTGATGATGGATTTACCAGCGGCACGGATCTCCACCTTGCCTTCCTTGATAATATACATCGACTCTGCCGCATCGCCTTCACGGAAAATGACATCGCCTTTTTTATATTCAAGCAGATTATCTTCGTTCCTGAACAGATCCAGTGTGTTCATCATTCTTGTCCTGATCATGCGTAGTGGAAATATGGTTGTTACTATATCAAAAAATCGCCTTATTCACCTGCCTCACCGGGAGCGCGATTATCCTGAATTTCGATAGCCGGGACGTGACTTTCACTGGCAGGATGTTTATGCTTCCAGCCTGGTGTTTACAGTGAAAAAAAGCAGCGATACATGATACAAACAGGTAAAAAATACGATGTGCTGGTCATCGGTGGCGGTAATGCGGGATTGTGCGCCGCCCTTACCGCACGCGAGGCCGGTGCCAGTGTGCTGGTACTGGAAGCGGCCCCGATCCATTTCCGTGGCGGAAACAGTCGTCACGTCCGTAATCTGCGTTGTGTGCATGATGCACCGGAAGATGTGTTACTCGGTTCGTATCCATTGGCTGAATACTGGGAAGACCTGCTGCAGGTGACGGGCGGCAAGACAAATGAGCCTCTGGCGCGGATGATGCTGCAGGAATCAGCGCATTGCCGAGGCTGGATGCGCAAACACGGTGCAAGGTTCCAGCCAGCACTCGGTGGCACGCTGCAACTTTCCCGTACCAATGCCTTTTTCCTCGGTGGCGGCAAGTCACTGATCAATGCCTATTATCGTTCCGCTGTAACGCTCGACATTGATGTTGAATACGATGCCGAGGTGACCGGACTTGAGATCATCGATGGTCAGTTCCGCTCGGCCACCGTCTTGCGCAACAACACGACAGAGCAGATACACGCCAGTGTGCTGGTCGCAAGTTCGGGTGGATTCCAGGGCAATATCGCGTGGCTAAAGGAGGCCTGGGGTGAGGCGGCTGAGAACTTCATTATCCGCGGCACGCCCTATGACCAGGGCAAGATATTACGTCTGTTGATGGACAACGGCGTGAAGACCATCGGCGAACCTTCGCAATGTCATGCGGTTGCCGTGCATGCGGATTCCCCGCGGTTTGATGGCGGGATCGCCACACGCGTGGACTGTGTCTCCTTTGGCGTGGTGGTCAATCGTGACGCCGTCCGCTTTTATGATGAGGGTGAGGATTTCTGGCCGAAGCGTTATGCGATCTGGGGCAGGTTGATTGCGCAGCAACCGGGACAGATAGCCTACGCCATCATTGATGCGAAATCGGCAGGCGCATTCCTGCCACCGGTCTTCCCGCCGGTACGTGCAGAATCAATACGTGAACTGGCCAGCAAGCTGTCACTGGATCCGGTGACGCTGGAAAATACTATCACGACATTTAATGCCGGTGTACAGGCAGGCGATTTTGACATTACCCGCAAGGACAATTGTCATACGTCAGGTGTAACTCCGGTAAAAAGCCACTGGGCGCGCCGGATCGATACCGCGCCTTACCATGCCTACCCACTCCGCCCCGGTATCACCTTTACCTATCTCGGTGTGGCTGTGAATGAGAAGGCGCAGGTCCTGATGCAGGACGATCGCCCGGCCACAAATATCCTGGCGGCCGGTGAGATCATGGCGGGCAATATCCTCGGCAAGGGATATCTGGCCGGCATAGGCATGACCATCGGCACCGTATTCGGGCGTATAGCAGGAAAGGAGGCCGCGATTGCAGTCAATAAATGATAACAATGCAAACCCCTTACTCGACGAGGGCAGGCGGGTTATGCAGATTTGTAATTCCTGTCGCTACTGCGAAGGATTCTGTGCTGTGTTTCCGGCGATGGAAAAACGCTTCGATTTTGCCTCGGGTGATCTGAAATACCTCGCCAACCTGTGCCATGATTGTCGTGAGTGTTATTACTCCTGCCAGTATGCGCCACCGCATGAGTTTCAGCTGAATGTACCGAAGGTATTTGCCGGGATCCGGCAACAGACCTACAAGGAATATGCCTGGCCCGGTTTTATGGTCAGCCTGTTCAGTAACAGCATGCGTGCGTTGCTGATCAGCGCCGTTGTGATCCCGGCGCTGTTTTTGCTGGCGGCGTTGCTGTTGATCGGGCCTGCGGCCTTGTTCACTGCCTATTCCGATGCACAGGGTTCATTCTATGCCCTGATCTCGCACAATATGATGGTCTGGGGCTTTGGCTCCGTGTTCCTGTTTGCCATTCTTGCGATGGTCATGGGCTGGTTGCGGTTTCGTGCTGATATCAGCGAGGGTAAAACGACGCCATTCAATCTGCGTCAGTTCGGTCAGGCCCTGCACGATGCGATGAAGTTACGGTATCTCGGCGGGGCAGACGGGAACGGTTGTGCCTATCCGGAGGAACGCGAGTCCAACCTGCGACGGCGCTTCCATCATCTGACCTTTTACGGGTTTATGCTGTGTTTTGCGGCAACCTCGACCGCGACCGTATACCATTATGGCCTGGGTCTGTATGCGCCTTATCCGATGAGCAGCCTTCCTGTCCTGTTTGGTCTGGTCGGCGGTATCATGCTGATGATAGGGCCGGTCGGTTTGTTGTGGCTGAAACGTATACGCGACCCGGAGCCTGCCGATGACCGCCAGACGCGCATGGACATTTCATTTCTGGTCTTGCTGTTTACGACCAGTCTGACCGGATTATTGCTCTTGTTCCTGCGCGAGACCGCAGCAATGGGTATAATGTTACTCATCCATCTCGGACTGGTCATGGGGCTGTTCCTGACCATGCCGTATGGCAAGTTTGTGCACGGGATCTACCGGTTCGCCGCACTTATAAAATATACAAAAGAGGAGGGGGGTAATCATGATTAATACCATGCGTGGTGCATCAGTCGCAGGAATATTCGCACTGATGTTGACACTGGTCGGATGTGACGGTGGAACCCCGACACCCGCCCCGGAACAGACACCGCCGCAGTCCGCCGTAGAGCCAGTTCAACCGGCCGCTGTTGCTGAGACAGCCTCCCCGGCGTCATCTGATCGCAGTCTGACCATCATGGCCCCCGCTGCCCCCGGTGGTGGCTGGGACCAGACAGCACGTACGTTGCAAAAGGTCATCCAGGAGAATGGTCTGGCTGCCAATACGCAGGTAATAAATGTTAATGGCGCGGGTGGCACGATCGGTTTGTCCCAGCTGGTCAATGCGCACCAGGGTGAAGGTGATTACCTGATGGTGACTGGTCTTATCATGCTCGGCGCCATCCTGACCAACGAATCTGCCGTCACTCTGGATCAGGTCACACCGCTGGCCAGATTGATTGGTGAATATGAGGTGCTGGTCGTTCCCGCTGAATCACCCTACCAGACGCTGGCGGATTTCACGGCCGCATGGAAGGCTGACCCGGGTGCAACCGCTATCGCCGGAGGTTCCGCCGGTGGAACTGACCATATGCTGGCCGGATTGCTGGCACAGGAGCTGGGTATAGATGTGAGCAAGGTAAACTATATCCCGCATTCGGGTGGCGGTGAATCACTGGCCTCGTTACTGGGTGGGCATGTGGCTGCCGGGTTAAATGGCTATGCCGAGTTGGCCTCATTCATCCAGGCGGGCCGTCTGCGTGCACTGGCTTTTTCCAGTGAGGCGCGTGTCGAGGGTGTCGATATCCCCACGTTTATCGAACAGGGTGTCAATGTCAGCCTGGCCAACTGGCGCAGTGTGGTCGCACCTCCTGGTATTACCCCGGAGCAAAAGGCCGGAATGGTCAGTCTGATCGACAAGGTCTATAACACGGAATCGTGGAAGAACGAGATGAAGGCAAATAACTGGATCGATATGTATTTGAACGGTCCTGCGTATGACGCGTTCATGAAGGAAGAGACGATCCGGGTGACGGCCGTACTCAAATCGATCGGACTGGTGAAATAAGCAGGCCGGGACCCGGATCATAAGGTCGTACAGGTCGGTGTATGTTCTCGTTTAAACACGCCGACAGGATGGAACTTGGCATCGCCACCGGCGCGATCATTGTCGGCCTGTTTATCCTGGGTGACAGTTTTGTGATAAAGCTGGGTAGCGGTTATGACCGGATCGGCCCGCGGTTTTTTCCCCTCGTCATCGCCACCGGGTTACTGGTCACCGGCCTGATGATGCTGATCGAAGTGTTACGTGGCAGCAACCGGCGTGAGGTCGAGCCTGTTAACCTGAAGTCATTCGGCATACTCCTGTTGGGTCTGGTGTCCTGTATCCTGTTGCTGAAGCCCGCCGGTTTTATTATCGCCGCCTCCATCCAGTTCTGGTTGATTGCCCGCGCATTCAACAGTACCCGTACCCTGCGTGATGCTGTCATTGCCGTCATACTGTCAGCCAGTGTCTATTTCATCTTTACCCGTGGTCTCGGTCTGGTGTTGCCCCAGGGTATCTTTACCGGACTGTTCTGAATGGATTCACTGCAACTACTGATACAGGGGTTTGGGGTTGCCATGCAACCTGACAACCTGATGTGGGCATTTCTGGGCGTGTTGCTCGGTACGGCGGTAGGCATTTTGCCAGGCATCGGCCCGGCACTGACCGTGGCCCTGTTGCTGCCGGTCACCTACGGTCTGGAACCGGTCTCCGCCTTCATCATGTTCGCTGGCATTTATTATGGCGGCATGTATGGCGGTTCAACCACTTCCATCCTGTTAAATACACCGGGGGAGAGCGGCAGCATTATCACCGCTATCGAAGGCAACAAGATGGCTCGGGCAGGGCGGGCCTCTGCGGCCCTGGCCACTGCGGCATTGGGTTCTTTCGTTGCCGGCACGCTCGGCACAATCGCGCTGACCTTTGTCGCCCCCGCCCTCGCCGATCTCGCGCTGGTGTTCGGACCGGCCGAATATTTTGCATTGATTGTGCTCGGTTTTACCACCATTGCCTCGGTGCTGGGCAAGACCCCGGCGCGTGGCATGCTCAGCCTGTTTTTTGGTCTGGGACTGGGACTGGTCGGTATCGACCTGCAAACCGGGCAGGCCCGATTTACACTGGGTGTACCGCAGATGCTGGATGGATTCCATGTAGTTGTCGTGGCCGTCGGCTTGTTCGCGGTCGGTGAAACGTTGTTTCTGGCGACCCGCTCCGGCGGACCGGGTGAAATTATCAAAATCAGTGGGTGGACCTGGATGTCACGTGAGGATCTCGCCCGCTCCTGGAAGCCCTGGCTCCGGGGCACACTGCTCGGATTTCCGATCGGTGGCCTGCCGACCGGCGGTACCGAGATCCCGACGTTTCTGTCCTATGCCATAGAGCGCAGGCTCAGTCGTAAACCCGAGGAATTCGGTCATGGTGCAATCGAGGGCGTTGCCGGGCCGGAGGCCGCCAATAACGCAGCAGCCGCCGGCGTGCTGGTACCCTTGCTGACACTGGGCCTGCCCACATCGGCGACGGCCGCGATCCTGCTGGCCGCGTTTCAGCAATTCAACCTGCAACCTGGCCCGCTGATATTTACCAGTAATCCCGAACTGATCTGGGGACTGATTGCCAGTCTGTATATCGGTAATTTCATGTTGCTGTTACTGAACCTGCCGCTGGCGCCTTTGTGGGCACGCCTGCTGAAGATTCCGGCCCCGCTGCTCTACGGGGGGATACTCGTTTTTGCCACACTGGGGACGTACAGCCTGAACAACTCGGTATTTGACGTTGGCATGATGTATCTGATCGGGCTGGTCGGCTTTTTTATGCGTTGCACAGATATACCGGTTGCCCCCGCCGTCATTGGAATGATTCTGGGGCCGATGGCGGAACAACAATTCCGCCGCACACTCGCGATTTCACAAGGGGAATTATCGATATTTATCGAAAGACCGATATCTGCCAGCCTGCTCGCTCTGGCCCTGATCGCCCTGATTGCCGTGCCACTGGCCCGTTTTTATCGACGCTAAAGGCGGTTTTCCAGACCCTGCCCGTACCTTGTCGCAGGGAAAAAATGTTGCGAGGCAGAATGAGGAAAATGGTAAACTTCCCGGACTACAATCGGGGTACGGCAGATGCATAGTTCACACAACCATGTTTCTATCCCTAAACGAACACGCCACTGACAGGAAAATGAAATATGGGTATTTTGATCGGCAAAAATTGTGTTGTCTCCATCCACTACAAGCTTACAGACGATGCCGGCAATGTGCTGGATGCCTCTATCGGTGGTGAGCCCCTGACCTATCTGCATGGTTCCGACAATCTGATACCCGGACTTGAAAATGAGCTGACTGGCAAGGCCGTGGGTGCGGCGTTCAAGGTCAGTGTACCGCCAGACGAGGCCTATGGCACCTACGAGGAAGAGCTGGTACAGGTCGTACCGCGTGACCTGTTCAAAGGCGTTGATGATATCAAACCCGGTATGCAATTTGAGACCCAGGGCGAGAACGGTGTGGAATTAATCATTGTAACCGAGGTCAGCGACAAGGAAGTGACCGTGGATGGAAATCACCCGCTCGCAGGCAAGACCTTGCATTTCGATGTGACCGTTGAGGCCGTCCGGGATTCAACCCAGGAAGAACGCGATCATGGCCACCCGCACGACGGCCACAACCATCACCATTGATTGGTATAACTATACCCGGAACATCTTTCAGGAAGATGTTCCGGGTTTTTCTTTTCCGGGGCAAGAGCGGTATACGTTTGCCTGCATACTGCCGAAAAGTGCAAGTCAGCAGTTGTTTTGATCAGCACTAAAATCAGAAGGTGACATTCATTGCGGTTGCCCACAGGAAAAATGCGAGGGTGACGCCCAGACTGATTTTGGAAGGCCAGCCATATTTGAATTTTTCACCAATCCATTTGCCACGGCTGTTCAGCAACAACAGTGTAATGGCCAGTAACGGGAAAAAGTAGGCGCCAGTCACGGTGTAGAATTTCTGTGCCTGCTGAAAACTGGTAAACAGCCCCAGCATCGGTATAAATGCAATCAGCAACATGTACAGCCGGTAGACGGAATTGCTCTGGCCGGATTTGAGCGACCTGTCCTTGATTGTCTCTGCATCCATCTTGTTGGTCGCCAGCATCCAGGTATCGGCAAAGATATACGGGATCGACTGCCAGACACCGAGCAGGCTACTGAACACCGCCCCAAACGATCCAATCAGAAACAGCCATTTCCCGACCGGGCCCAACTGGTTGCCGAGTTGATCCGATAACCTGACCAGCAGGGTCGCGCCTTCGCCCTCAATGGTCAGATTGCTGCCGATGACGACCATCGACAGGCAGAACAGCGCCGTCATAAAATAACCAACGGCAAGATCAATGCGGCAGTCAGGCAGATCGGCCTCGGTCAACCGGCCTTCTTCACGTATCCAGTAGCCATAACTAAGCACAGTCACGGTGCCACCAACGCCACCTATCAGCGCGATGGTCCAGATCAGTCCCTGACCACTGAAATCCGGGATGGTCGGGATCAACATGCCTGCAAGCACCGCATCCGTACCGGGCCACAACATGCCGGCCGTAATCACGCCGGACAGGAACATCACGCCGGCACACACATGCATACACTTTTCAAACAAGGCATAGCCACCCTTGTAGACCATGATCAGGCCGACCACACTGCAGGCGATACCAAAGTACAGCTTGCCGTCTGCTGCATTATCAAAGATCGGGATCATCGCGTGGAGCGTAACACCGCAGGCGCTCATCATCGCCGTACCGATAAAATAGGAGAACAACAGCAGGTAGGGCAGGAATATCCAGGCGGCACCCCTGCCGAGATGTATGGTCATACCTTCCAGCAGCGTTGTACCCGTTGCCAACTGCCAGCGGGCGATGCCCTCCGTTACCACAAACTTCATATAGGCACCCACAATAACGGCCCACAGGATGGCCGTACCCAGCATGCTGCCGGCAAAGCTGCCGGTTGCGAGGTCACCGGCACCCACACCGGTGGCCGCGGTTAACATGCCTGGGCCGATGATTTTCAGGTAACGTTTCAGTTTGTTCATGTACTTTTAACCATCAGAAAATTTTTGCCATAGCCTAGCATATTACGCCGGGAAATCCCCAGGCGATCCGGACCCGTTGATCAGGGTTGCTGGCCGGTGTAGGCCCGTGCCTCGGTTATCTCGGCCAGTGCCGGGTCGGCCTCTGATAGCTGTTCAAGTACCTTCTGGTATTGTGCGGTGGCGACTGCCTTGTCACCGGCGGCCGCCGCTGCGCGTGCCAGCCCCAGTTCTGAATACAGGCGATTCGGAGTACGTTGCAAGGCATTCCTGAATGCCTGCATGGCTTCAGTGTACATACCAGCACTCAGTAATATTTCGCCAAACAACTCATGTGCAGGCAGACCGGTACCGGAATCCGGTTGTGCGCGATTAATGCCGGGGTCGTCTGCAATCTCGACAGCCTGACGCATCGTTGCGACTGCCTCTTCCAGATTTCCGCTGGCGACCTGACTCAAGGCCTCGATCTGTTTTATCTGGACCTGGGCCAGCAGCAGTCTGACCTTGTTGTCAGGGTCATTCTGTTGTTCAATCTGCAAGGCCAGATCCTGCAAAGACTTCAATGCCGCTGCGGCCTGGTCCGGGTTTTCGCTGCGGGCGGCGCCGATCCCACGGACATAAAATGTATCCAGCATGTCGAGCGCCGCATCGGATATGGCAGGGGCGTTCGCAGCGGCCTGCCAGTCACGGCCTTCGAGTAATAGCCAGGTATTTGCTGAATGCAGGCCTCGGAACGCGGCGCGTTTTGCCTCCGGCGTCAAGGTATGCTGACGCAGGTTTTCCACCAGTGCAGCGGCCTCCTTGCGTTGACCCAGTTGCATCTTGCCGTAAACGAGATACATCAAAGAGTGGTAGTAGGCGGGATCCGCCTCCAGTGCCTTCGCATTCGACAGATTGTTTTCCTTCCACATGCCAAGCCCGGCAAAGATATGGGCAGGCATATGCTGGGGATGCGTCAATACCGGCGCGATACCGGCATAACGCCGCGCTGCCTCCAGGCCCGGGGCGCGTTGTCCGGCATCGTCGTAGGCGTGGATCAGATAATGGGCGACACCGGGATGGTCCGGCAGCGTTTTTAACAACGGTTCCAGTATCGCGGCCGCCTGCATCTGCAAGGTGTGGTCATTGGCCTTGCGTCGGGCCAGTGATAACAGTGACAGGGAGTAAAACGCTGCAGCCTCATGATCCTCGGGATTACTCCGGTACAGTTCAGACATCGCTTCGCTGTATTTCTGGTCACGATCCACACGTGCGACATCAGGATAACCGCGGAATATTTCCTCTGCGGCGGAGATATAACCGGCCTCGCGCTCATTGCGGGTCTTTGCCTTCCACGCACTTGCAAGCGCTGCCCGGGCAAGCTCCACCTCTTCCGCAGACGGGTGCTCATGCAGTCCATCATAATAGGTCATGCTGATACCCCACCAGGCCATCGCGCAATCAGGATCGATTTGTGTTACTTCAGTGAAACTTTGACGGGCTTCCTCCCAGGCAAATGAATGCATCTGTAACAGCCCACGTTCAAAGGGAGAACGTGCCGCTGGTGTACAGGAGATATTCATCTCGGCATGACCATAACGTGAGCGGTAATCGGCATCGCTGACGTTAGTATTATCCTGTGCATAAATTGGCAGGCAATACAGCAACGCCGTCACAACACATAGTTGTTTCATCATAAACACCCCCTCCGGAACGAGACCCGGTCTAGTTTCTGTTGCCACCGTCCGCAGGCTTATCGTCCAGTACCTTCTCACCCGTAATCATCGCCGAGACCAGGCCGTTCTTTTCGCGGTTTTCCGCAACGATGACACCGATTAAATGCACCAGGAACAATACCAGGATGGTATAAAAACCATACACATGCGTTGAGATTATGGGCCTGCGGAAGGCACGCATTTCAGTATAGGCGCTTTCCACGGTCTGGCTACGATCACCTGGTTGCAGGGCTGCCAGTCTGGCCGGATCGCCCTCGGTCACCCAGTTAGCAAAATAGCTGCCGAACGGTCCCGAGTACAAATCGGTACCGGCAATAACAAGACCGGTTGCACCCTGAACTGTCAGCACCAGGAAAAATGCAGTGATAATCAGCCGGGCCAGCGGATTATGGCCCAGATATTGTTTGGGTTTGCCCGCAGACAGGCTGGACAGAAAGGCCTTGATCTCGGCAGGCCCGACAGGCAGTACCTGCCGCCACCGCGCATAATGACCACCGACAAATCCCCAGATCAACCGCCACAACAGGTTTATCACAAAGACATAACCTACAATGGAGTGGACAGTTTTCAGAAAGACTTCGCTTTCGAATTGAAACCGGTCCGCGTTTAGAATAAGTGTGCCGAGTAACATCAACAGGATAACAGTTGTAGCATTGATCCAGTGAAAAAGGCGGGTGGTACGGTCCCAGACTTTATAACGTTTGATTTCGGTCGTCATTTTCGGTGCCTGTATGTATAGGGTGTATGAATATCAGGTTTTATTTTAAGGATAAAACGCCTGTGCGTCATGGATATTATCGCACATGCAGCGCGGGATACAGACAAGGTTTATACTGGCCGGAGAATGACAATACTTACCATTTCGATTGGTGGATAGCGGACACAGGTATCAGATAAGCTAAGGCCGGACATTCTGAAGGTGCTCGGTGTGTGTGCGGTTTCGGGTATAGTATGGACGCTCGCAGGCTGAATCCAGGACACCACTGTAATAAACGAGGAGATTGCGATGACGACCACAAGCACAGCAACGCTGCCGAAAACCCTGAAACACATCCAGGGCAGTATCAGCAATCACTGGGTCGGCAACGGCTTCCCGGTACGGACGCTGTTTTCCTATTCTGACCTCGGCAAGCACCTCAGTCCGTTCCTGTTACTTGACTATGCAGGTCCAAAAGACTTCCCGCCGACCCAGGCCCGGCTTGGTGTGGGTGAACATCCGCATCGAGGCTTTGAGACTGTCACCATCGTATATTCGGGAGAAGTCGAGCACCGGGATTCCTCCGGTGGCGGCGGCAAGATAGGCCCTGGTGATGTGCAATGGATGACGGCGGCGTCTGGCCTCGTCCATGAAGAATTCCACGGCCGGGAATTTGCAAAGCAGGGTGGCAAGTTCGAGGTCGTGCAGTTGTGGGTCAACCTGCCTGCCAAAGACAAGATGTCACCTCCGGGTTATCAGGCGATCACGCGTGAGCAGATACCGGTTGTTACACTGGACAACGGTGCGGGCACTGTCCGTGTTATTGCCGGTGAGTTCGCCGGGGTCAAAGGTGCTGCGCGGACGTTCACGCCGATCAATGTGCTGGATCTGCGTTTGTCGAGCAGTGAACCATTCAGTATTCCCCTGCGGGAAGGTTTTACCACCGCAATCGTTGTACTCAGTGGCGTGTTATTGCTGAAGGACATGACCAGTCCGATCCGTTCTGCCGAGATGGGTGTATTTGGCCTCGAAGGCAGCTCACTTGAAATTGAAGGGGCGGATGAGGTCAGGGCCTTGCTGCTGTGTGGTGAACCGATTCATGAGCCCATCGTCGGTCACGGTCCGTTTGTGATGAACACCGAACAGGAAATCCATCAGGCCATCAAGGATTACCAGAGTGGCAAGATGGGACATTTATCCTGACATCAGCGCCCGCTTTCTCTCTCGAAAAAAAATCCGGGAACGACAGGTCGTCGTTCCCGGATGATTGAAGACCTGAACCTTTGCGGTAACTTCAGTAGTCGTATTTGAAATTTAACCCGTACGTCATGAAGTTACGCGCGCTGAAGAAGGTCGATACGGTATCGGTGGAATGATTGAATTCCGGGAAATACACCTGACGCGGATGGAAGATATTGCGCGCGAAGGCAGCCACATGCCAGGCATCATCCTGTGGACCAAACCCGAGCGTCAGGTTCATGTCACCGTGGGTCTTCATCTGGAAGATGCCGTCAAAGCCCAGCTTGTAACCATCGGAAATCATACCGTTGATATTTAAAGTTGCCTTGTACGTGTCCAGTATCGGCAGCCAGTAATTTGTCCTCAGGTTGACAGACCAGGTCGGTACATCCGGCGGGGTTTCGCCGGAACGATCCGTAATGGAACGGGCCGGAGTCAAATTACGACCTGGACAGGCATCCAGATCGCCCTGACCATGGCGAAATACTTCATCCTCGGTACAGTTCGCGCCGGGATAACTGAGGATCTGGCTGTCCATAATCGCCCCGGACATGCCGAACGACAGCTGATCGCTGTACGCATACCGCCCGTCAAATTCCAGACCACGTACACGCTGGGAGGCAACGTTCGTTGTGGCGGTCAGACCGGTGTCCTGGTTCGTGGCTGAAACCTGCATATTGGTGAACTCGGTCCAGAACGCGTTGACACTGTAATTCGCCGTACCTTCCAGCAGGCTGCCTTTCATACCGATTTCCCAGTTTTCCGCTTCTTCTGAGTCAAATACAAAGGCCCCGTCTGCTACGACGTTGGTTACCGAGGAGTCAAAGCCGCCTGCCTTCATACCGGTGGCATAACGGGCATAGGTCGACATCTCGCTGTTTGGGCGCCACCGTAATACAATTTGCGGGTTCAGTTTCTTGTCGTTGAATTCGCCCTCGGTCATCGCACCTGTGAAGAATATTGGCGTGTGCCCAAAGGCGGTAACGCCATGTGCTGTTGCACCGGTCAGGATGTTACCAGTCGCTCCCAGCCAGTAGGCACGGATACCACGCACAATACCGTCTTTCTGGATGTCCGTGTAGCGCGCACCCAGATCAAGCGACCATTGCTCGTTCAGGTTGAACGTGAGTCCGGCGAAGGCACTGTACCAGCGATCATCCTCGCCATGACGGTTACCCTGGATATTTGAACGAGCAACCGTCAGACCATCGACACTGGCACGATAGGAGTTTGATCCGGTATTCAGGTTAACGTCCTGGGCGAACAGTCCGACCATCCATTCAAGGAATCCACCTGAAGGGGAGGTCAGGCGCAGTTCCTGGCTCCACTGGTTCAGCATTTCCCAGCGATTGTTGCCGGTGGTCAGGAATGGCCCGATACCCTGGCCATCGCGGGCAAAATCGCGGTCGACTTTGGTGAAGGCGGTCTGCGATGTGAGCAGGATATCGTTTGCAAACGTGTAGTTCATCTCGAGAGATGAATTGTACTGTTCCAGAACTGCAAAGGGCCCTACCGGCAAATCGTTTGCAATCTGCGACAGGTCCACCGAATTTGTCGGCGGTGCTCCGATACTGTCGCGGACGGTCAGCGGAGCCTTGAACCACGGCGCAGCATTATTGAGGCCATATTTGTTCATTTCGCACAGATCGTATTTCTCGGCCAGTGACACGACATCAACCGCATTGAATGCCCCTGAGAGCATGGATCCTATCTTCTTGTCATCACGAGCAACACACGCAATCGGTGTCCTGGCGTCGCCATCGCGTTGTACATTCGCATAAGACAGCATGGCGGTCGCCTCGAAGTTTTCCATAGGCTCCCATTGCAGGACCATCCTGCCCGCGTAGGATTCACGGGCCGGGTATTTCTTCAGTGTAATGATATCGGTCATGTAACCTTCGCTGGAATCATATTTACCTGAAAGGCGTATACCCAGTGTGTCGGAGATCGGGCCACCAAAACCACCTTCACCCATATAGGTCTTGTTATTGCCCGCCTCCAGCGACAGATTACCTGCCCATACGTCGGTCGGTTTTCGCGAAACTATACTGATAGCGCCGGCAGATGCATTCTGACCGAAGTAAACTGGCTGTGGACCGCGTAACATTTCGACGCGGTCTACATCCATAAATACGCCGAAGATATTCGAACCGCGCCCCTGATGGATTCCATCAAGGAACATCGCAACAGATTGTTCGATCGCCAATACGTTAGTGCTCGTGCCTACGCCGCGTATCGAAATACCCTGGCTGTTCTGCTGCTGGTCGCTGACAGAGAGCGAAGGGGTAAACTGGGACATGGAGCCCAGATCCCTGAAACCCTGCGCGGCGATATCAACACCACTGAACGATTCGATAGAGAGTGGTACGTCCTGCAGACTCTGCTGACGTCTTTGTGCGGTAACGATGACTTCTTCCAGCGCGTCCTGAGCAAACACATCGGGTGCATGTACACCAGACAGCAATAGTGATGCGGCTAACGGAGATAAAATAAACGATTTGATTGAACTACCCATACTGGCGCCCCCCCAATAATGTGGATACAGAAATGTTGTAAAACAGCCATATCGTATTTCTTTAAGCCACAATGTCAAGATGATTGAAAAATCTGGAATATTTTAATATTTGGTCAGATTAAGGTGACTATTTTCAGTCGTTACATATCTGGAACCAAATGTATTTAGCAGCCCCGGACAGAGTGTTGCTATCACATGAGAAATCCCGCAATTCTGATGTAAACAGGCGTCGAAAAGTGTGCGCCCAGACACGAGGGGTAGTTTGCTGGCTACAGGAATAAACGTAGAAAAAAGGTATTGGTCAGTTACCCGGGATTTGTTGCACTGCAATGATCACTGGAATTTCCTCACGCAGTTTTTGCCGGCTTCCTTGGCCAGATACAAGGCAGTATCACTGCGTTTGATTAATTCTTCATACGCCTGCATCCCCGCCATTTTTTCAGCTACTCCGATACTGATACTGCCGTTCCAGACACCAGACCCGGTTTGTACTCGCAATGCAGAGACCCTTTTTCGAAGCTGCTCTGCCAGATGGTAAGCGCCGTCCATCGTGGTATGGACACAAATGATAAAAAACTCATCACCTCCCAGCCGACAGACAATGTCATCATTTCTGACCGAGTCTTTCAGTGTGCTGGCAAGGTTAATTAATACAGAATCGCCTGCATCATGCCCGTACTGATCATTTACCTCCTTGAAATGGTCGGCATCGATCATCATGCATGCCAGTGGCGTCTGCCGCTGCTCCGCATCCTCCCAGTACAGGGATAACTGGCGCATTGCCTGGCGCCGATTCGGTAATCCGGTCAGTGTATCTGTCAGCGCAAGTTCCTGAAGCTGTTCATTGGCCTCATGTAACTGCCGGGTGCGTTCCTGCACTTTTTGTTCGAGCGAAACTGTCAGTTCGTACAACTGCTGGTTACGTATGGATATCTGGTGTACCAGCCCCGTCAGCGCGGTCAACAAGGGTTCAGTATTACTCGCACTGGCCTTTTCCTCGGCTTCGTAGGCCTCCGCAGCGGTATGGCCACGCTGTATGGCCAACACTTGTCTTGCCATGTTCTGATCTATACCGAGGATATGGTAGGCCAGCCAATGCACCAGAAAATCCAGGAGCATCTGAGATGTTTCCGGTTTTGAGGATGTTGTCATGTTGCGTTGCAGGGTAATGTCCTGCAGAAAAATCCGGTGGGCCTGTTTGTGACTTTCAATATGACGGGTATCTATACCCGAGTCGGCCATGATCTGTTCTTCATTGCGGAAATGATAAGCCGCATAATCAAGCAACTCCGTGAACAGTCCGTCGTTAGAGTCATCCGCAGAAGTGTTTTCTGCCAGCCGGTTTTCAAGTTGATTGATCAAATCAACCAGGTGGTGATGCTGTTTGTCTACCGTCGCAATACCGGTCAAAAAATTATCGTTCCACTGAAATGCTGCCATTAATAATTACCACCCTCTGTTAAAACAGTTTCAGAATAATCCGTTGTTACAGGATTAACCTTGATTTATATCAACACCGACAGCAGAAATCGGAGCGCAGAGCATTTAATTCAGTAGCTATTTCGTATAAACAGGAAAACAGTCTGGTCACTCCCCATCACTGTTCGACATTCTAGCGCACAAAAATCGTCCCGTGGGGACAGTATACTTATTTAAGTTCAGTTTCAAATAATAGCGGATTACTTGCTGATCATTGTTCGACGTCCCGGCGTATATAGCCAAGGATAAACTTCACCCCGCAGGAAAACAGCGCAAGGCCGAGCCCACTATAGAAAAACGCAATCATCCAGTCCGCCGCGATATGCCCGAGCCGCAACCACATCCCGCCTGCAATCATGATGCTCATGACGATATACGAAGACCGGTCGAAGAAACTCCAGAACGGCATCGTTGGCGTAGCGGTCAGGCGGATCCGCAGCGTGTGTTTCACGACCAGCCGCGAGAAAATCCGCCGGTAGAAGATCAGAAATATCAGCACCGCCGCCGGATAAAGGAGTATTTGTTCGGCACCGAGTTGCCAAAGCAGTGGTAGCCCGATAAAACTGACCATGCCCCCGGCCACACACCAGACCAGCCCGGCAAGTAACATCAGCTGGTTTTTGGGTATCAGGACAAAATCTGACATGGCGGGCATTATATCGACGCGATGATTATGTTAACTCCCGCGTCGCCGGAATCACCCACGCCGAGTCATGAGCTTCAAAACCCAGTCTGGGATAATAGTCCCGTGCCAGCGGCGCGGCCAGCAGCACAATCTTCGCATGCTTGCCCAGCCGTGCCTGCGTCAGCCGGATCAATTCACGCCCGACACCCTGGTGCTGGTATTTCACATCAACCGCCAGATCAGAGAGATAACAACAGTATTCAAAGTCCGTGACCGAACGTGCTACACCGATCAACACATCATCATCCCAGGCGGTGCACAGCAGATTGGCATGTTGCAGCATTGCCTTGATACATTCGGGCGATTCCACCGGACGCCGCGCAGCCAGCGTGGAGCGCTGTAATAAATCGATGAATGCGGCTTCGGTGATGGGGTGGTTATTGGAGTAGTGGATGTTCATGATGAATACCGGACTTTATCCCATGGGTGCGTAAGGGGGTGAATTATCAGTGCGGCAGCCTCAGGGCATCATCCAGCCGGACAGGGCAATCGCCAGCAAAAAACCCAGCAAACCAACGATATAATTGACCAATAGTCCCCACCTCGTATTATAGCCTGGCGGAAACTCGGCAGGGGTCAATGTGCGCAATACCGCCCCGTACTGTCTTGCAGAGTATATCGCTGCAACAGAGCCCAGAATGATGAAGGCAATTCCGGTGAGAAAAGTAAAGATATTATTGCTGGCGTCAGTTGATGAAGGGGCAATGACCTGAATTAACATGCCTGACCGTTCCACCACAAAACCGAAGGCAATCAGCGACAGACTTGTCCTGTTCCAGGCAAGCAGCGTACGCTCGGCCGCAAACAGTACTCGTGGGTCCTTCAAGTCAGACATAAATCTTGTCCTCGGCTCCAGTCGCCCTTTACGCCGGACGATATTCTATTAATCCTAATGAATCTCCGCCGCTTTATTAAGCCAGCGCCGCAGGTATGTACATCATGTCATGCCGACCAACGTGGAGGCATCTTTAACTAATTCATTACCATGCAGATAAGTATATACAGGATTTCTCCACTTTGGTCGAAATGACACTGAATCAGAGCTTCCTTGGTTCAGTTGCAAAAGTTAATTCTGCCTGGATTTTTTGGCACGTAATGCCGCCTCAATCGAACGTCTGGACCATACCAGCAAGGCATCAGGATCATCCAGTAGTTCCGAGGGTGCCAGATAATAGGACAGCTTGACCGTCTTGCCCGCCCGGAGATATTCAAACGGACCCAGCCCAAGCGCCTCAAACGCCTGCACGCCACTGGCATCGGTCTTAAGATACAAGGTCTCGTCCACGACGAGGGCAAACATCAGCCCCTCGTGAAACACTCCGAACCCGCCGAACATCCTGCGTATGCTGACAGCCCCGAGTGGGGCGAACAGGTCCGTCAGATACGTGGTGAATTCACTCACCAGACATTGTCCCTGAGGGTCTGTTTCTGGCGGATGATGGTTCTTGTTTTACTCACATGTCTCACCGATAGATGAATCCAGAGCGCGTTTTATAACATTCAACCACATTCTCGAACATAAGAAATACCATATTTTTATATGGCTAACTATCCAAACCCGGATAAAATTAAACAATCGCATTACAGGTGCCGGGTACTGGCGCAAGAGAAAACGAATATATGAACGCGAAAACCAGATATACAAATGAACCATTGGGCAAACTGAAGGTGATACCGAACTTTCTACCGACGGCAGACAAGCTGGTGTTTCGTGACGATACAGTGAAGGTAACGATAGCCTTGAGCCGAAGCAGTATTGAGTTTTTCAAGCGGGAAGCAAAAAGAAACAATACCCAGTATCAGAAAATGATCCGCCGTTTGCTGGACATCTATACAGAAAGCCAGGAACGCGATATCAATCCAGAAAAGCAGGATAAAACAGGTTCAGGCAGGCACAGAAGTTCGAAAACTGGATAGGCGTCCTCAACTCAATAAATACGGAGTAGCTGCGGCTGAATTTAAAAGGGTAGAGAAATTGATGATTGAATAAGACAGCCGATTATAAAACTTCAAGTTTTCTGACCCATTGATTTCCTCAAAGGTTAGACCCGAGTCCACGAATCAAGATCATCTTTGCCAAGTGCTAACTCGCCGACTGTATAGTCAGAAACGAACAGCCCCGAATAGCCAGACGACGAGAGTCTCTTTTCTGCTTCCTCTGAGATGCCAAGAATATACTCATGATTGTCATGGAGTAGTTTCATTAGAGTTAAGGCGGTTGGTGTTTGAGTCCACTCTGAATGTTCGGCTTTGACTGATGCCAGATGATATAAACTAGCCCATACGTAAAAATCGATTTTTCCAGAACATAATACTGGCTTAAATGGCACATAACCTACATGATGGTTTTCATTTCTATATAAACGTAATAGGTTATGGCCCAAGGGCAATTCTAAACGCCCTATAAGATCAACCTTTTGCAGTGCAGAAATCAGCGAAATTGAAGCATCTACATTATCAAGAGTCTTCCTGTTCAGCTCGATCTCATCTCTAATCGTAAAAGGGAGAGGTCCACTTAAAATCCTCAATTTCTCGGCAAGGCAAATCGACACTTGACCAAAACTGGCATGTACCCGATCTAGAGAAAGGGCTAAACTTTTAAAAGCCTTCAGGAATTCTGATTGCGTCATTTTAATTGGATTTTCATCATCACGCCCGCTCCACCGATTCGTTGTTATTCAGATTGGTCCACAGCCAATATCAGATATTATCAGTTCAAACCGGACGCGCTATACATAATATAGATCCCGCAACCAAAATAAACACAGAAAAGTATCGGTAGGGCGCCTACAAGATAAAACTGATATTTTCCAACGGCAGGTCGCGGTTGATCAGCAGGACTAGTTTTTGCGCGATGCGCCATTCGCCGTCTACGTTGCGGACGATATATTTGCAGCGGGCAGCAAACGTGCGTGGTTGACCGAGGCCGGATTGCAGGTACTGGTGATCGCCGGGGCGCATTTCTGTGATCAGTTGGTTACAGTGGATGATGACTTCATCCGGTTTGTCGCCGGGGAATACCTGCACATTGGAGACGAGATGGACCGTGCGTGAGCGCGGGTCCTGTGCCAGGTGTTTGTTGCGTAACTGGAAGATGCGTTTCTCAAGTTGCAAGGTATCGTCGTGGATGATCGAGGTCTCGACCTCGGGGTCGGCGTGTTCGTCGCTGGGGACCCAGTAGATGCCATCGCTTGTGAACAGTTGCAGCCATTGTTCGAGTTTGTCCTCGTCGATTAACTGCGCCTCAACGTAAAGCAGGTCTTCGGCGGCGCTGCGGGTCAGTACGGTAGTGGTCATTTCATCCGCCTCGCCCATTCGCGATAGATAGAGCGTTGGGGCAGTTCATCCATGTCTTGTCCGCTCCATTCGTGTTTGCGTTCCTCGACCTCGCGATGGATCCCGCGTGCGAGGCGTATCCATTCCATCTGCCCGGAGGCAAGTCCGGACTGGGTGCGAGCATAGATCTCCACATCGTCTGCATTGACCATGCCGGACACGGGCGAGCCGGACGAAATGGAGATCTCCTTCAGCAACCGCGTGCGGATCGCCTTGTTGAATACCGCATCGGTGCCTTCCAGTTCGACCGGAAACTCGTAAACGATGGTCCGATCCACGCTGACCGGCTGGATCACGCGCAGCTTGAACTCCATCAACTGGATGTTCGGGAACAGGGTGATATGGCGACGGACAAACATCCGGTTACCACGCTCCTCGCCATAATGGGTGCGCAAGGCCAATCTGAACTGTTCAAAGTCCGGTTGCAGGTCCGGCGGGATGTCGGTGCGCGGGCGTTCGAGGATCCCGTGGCCACCATCAAAACCGCGGGTACAGCCGCTCCAGCCAGTGTTGCTGGCGTAGGTGCCGTAATGCGAGATCGTCTTTAACGCAGAGATGTGTACATAACGGGCATGCCAGCCATCGGTAGAGTTTTCCAGCTGATATTTCCAGTTGCCCTGGTAGGTGGCGCGCCAGGGTTTCAATACCTTGACCGTGCCTTTCAGCGCATGGTCGAACCAGTAATCGACATAGGTCTTCAGTGGCCCGAGATACTGTTCAATCGTCGGCACGTCCTTGTTAAAGCTGGCGAAGATCATGCCGCGATAGAGGGCGACGCGTTCGGCAGGGATGAGTCCGGTAATGTCCTCACCCCAGCCGTCCGGAAAATTGTCGCGGTCGGTGATGTGGTTTAGCTTGCCGTCCTTGTGATACGACCATCCGTGGTACGGGCAGGTAAAGTAGCGTGTATTGCCGCGCTCCTCGCGGCAGACCAGCGTGCCGCGGTGGCGGCAGGCGTTCATGTTTACATAGACCTGGTTATCATCACCGCGACTGACGATGACCGGAATACGGCCTATCGCCGAGGTGCGAAAGTCGCCCGGCTTTTCGATCTCGCTCTCGTGTGCGACATAACACCAACCGTTCTCAAACAGGTGATGCATCTCAGCGTCGAAGATCGCAGGATCAGTATAGACGCGGTTGTGCACGGAAAAGTCAGTCGGCGTCTCCCGTATGAGGTCGGTGTAGCTGTCCGTTTGTGTATCGACCTTACTCATTACTCGTCACGATAGGTGCAAACATGTCTTCGACACGGACGCGTTTTTCCAGGAACTGTTGATCGTGCAGATACATGATCAATGCCTCCAGCGTGGCCCGGTTTGGTTCGAGGCCGTAGGCCCAGGGGTCGGCGCCGAACACGTCGTGCATCTCGTCGATGTCGGCAAACAGCCAGGGCAGGGTGTAGCGCATCGTGCCGGAGAAGCGCATCTGCTCCAGACACCAGTCTTTCGACTGCACAAAGGCCTTGTACATGCTCTCGGCGACCCACGGGTGTTCGCGGTAGAGCGCTTCGTTGACGACCAGTGTATGCATGATCGGGAAGATACCGGTCTTTTTGTAAAATGCCTTCTCCACCTCGCGGTAATCCGGGAACAGACGTTTTACATGCGGGCTGGTGTCGAGCGAGAACGGTTTGCGTGCGCCGATCATCGCGTCGATCTCACCGGCCTCCAGCATCTGGTTCAAGGATTTTTCCGGGCCGATGAACTCGATATCCACCTGGTAATTCGGGCGCAGGTCGAGTATGTCCGGTTCACGCGGGACATTGGCGCCGCCCTCAAACCAGTGGATCGAATCCAGATTCACACCATATTCATGCTGCAGGATGCCCTTGATCCAGATTGCGGCGGTCTGGCGGTATTCCGGTACACCAACACGCTTGCCTTCGAGATCCTTCGCCGTCTTGATCCCGGACTTCGTGTTGATAAAGATAAAGCCGTGGCGGAATACCTTCGAGGGGAAGATCGGCAGTGCGATAAACGGGAATTCATTCTTGGCACGCAGCGTCAGGTACATCGCGGTCGACATCTCGGCGAAATCAAACGCATTGTTCTTGATCATGCGGGCGAAGATCTCCGGGGGCGATTGCACCGGCACATAGGTGAGGTCGATGCCTTCCGGCTGCACGATACCGCTGCGTAACGCCTCTGTACGATCATAGGGACCACATCCGACACTCAACTTCAGGTTTGCCATGAATAATCTCCGGGTTAGCTGTAAACAGAAAGTGGTATAGCCTTGGTGTGAATATATATAAGGTCGTCCGGTTTGGGAAGATGCAGTCATACTATCGGCCCGGGGCGGGCCTCCTGCGGTCTGGGTTGACGCCTGGCAAATATCCGTTTGTTGAGACAATCGGGAAAAGTGTTAAACTTCCTGCGCCAGTGGTTTAACAGTTATATATCCGGGGGGATTTCCATGTTGTTTATTGCGATGCAGAGGCTGCTTGATCATGAATCTGCCAGGCACCGCCTGTTACCCTCAGCCATTGTCTTTGTAATCTAGCCAGGATTTCCCCGGAATGAACCAGACTGCCTATTCCAGACCGGCCATCTTCGCAACACTTATCGTTATCTACCATTTGATTGTCGTAGGGAACATCCCTGCCTGGCTCGGCTTTTTCATCCCCGGACAGATATTGTCTGCGGTCAGCCTGACGTGTGCCGGTCTGATTATTTTTCTGGCGAGAGACAGTGGTTCAACCCAACCCGGACACACCCGCGCAGACAAGCATTCCGGCAAATACGCCATTGCAGGTGTGCCGATCATTAATTATGTATTTCTGGGTGCATTATTAATGGGCTCGCTGTACGTGATCTTCTTTAACAGTAGTCTGGATGAGTATGCAATGTATGGTTATCTGGATACGAAGGGCATTGTGCTCGCCTGTCTCATGGCGATAGGTGTGCTGGAGGCGGTGCGACGGGCGGCCGGTATCATCCTGCCCGCGCTGATTATCTTTTTTGTACTGATTACGGTATTCCAGCAGTATTTGCCGGGCGTGCTCTACGGGGCGGGTGGTTCGCTGGATCGGATCCTCTACGCGGCCTATGCGGGTGAGGCGGGCTTTTTTGGACAACCGTTACAGATAGCGAGCTCGGTCATCATCGTATATCTTTTTTTCGGCGCCATCATGCAGGTGACCGGTGCGGGACAGTGGTGTATTGATGTAGCGATGGCTCTGACCGGCAGGAGCAAGGGTGGGGCGGCCAAGGCGGCAGTCTTGTCGAGTGCGATGTTCGGTTCGATCTCCGGTTCACCCTCCAGTAATGTCGCCACAACCGGTGTGTTTACCATACCGTTAATGAAATCTATAGGATATAAACCGGCATTTGCGGGTGCAGTAGAATCTGTTGCCTCGACTGGCGGGCAGATCCTGCCACCGGTCATGGGTGCGATAGCATTTGTGATGGCAGACTGGATAGGCAAGAGTTATGCAGAAGTGGTGATCGCCGCAACCTTGCCAGCGATACTGTATTATCTGGTGCTGTTTGCCTCGACCCATTTCCAGGCGTACAAGGACGATGTGACGCTGTTGCCCGCGTCCGAATTACCGAAGTTGCGGCCGCTGCTGGCAAAGGGTGCGCGATACGTGGCACCGATCCTGGCCTTGCTGTATTTTCTGTTTGTTAGTGCCTTACCTCCGGAGATTGCCGGTGTCTATGCCACTGTCGTCGCGATAGTGTGCAGTTATTTTACCCGCGACCGCAGCAGCTGGGTCACCTGGCCGAATATTGTTGGGGCCTGTCACCAGACTGTGCTGCGTTGGGTCGGTATCGTCGTTATCACCACCTCGGTAGGTCTGATGATAGGCGCACTGGAGTTGTCCGGTGTCGGTGTAAAACTGTCGACCTTTGTGCTGGAATTGTCGGATGGACACCTGATCATGACGCTCGCGATGATCGGCGTTGCCAGCCTGATCCTCGGTATGGGGCTGGACGCCATACCGGCGTATCTGACACTGGCGACACTGATGGCACCGGCACTGGTGGCACTCGGCGTGTCCGATGTGGCCGCGCACCTGTTTGTGATCTACTGGGGCCTGGCCTCGTTCTTTACCCCGCCGATGTGTCTCGCCGTGTTTGTGGCCATTTCGATCAGTGGTTCACGTCTCTGGGAAACCGGCTGGGAGGCGGTCAAGGTGGGTATCGCCGCGTTTATCATCCCGTTTGCCTTTGTACTGGATGAGGCACTGTTGATGAAGGGTACGCCTACGCACATTGCGATCGCCTTTGGTACGGCGGCCATCGGCGCGGTTACACTGGCGGCGGCAATACGAGGGTATGCCTTTAATCATCTGGGCGTGTTTTCCCGTATTGTGCTCGGGGTGATCGCCTTTATGCTGATTACACCGGATGACAAACTGATCGGCCTGGGTCTACTGGTACTGACACTGGTATCACAACGATTTATCTATACCCGAAAAATCCGGAGCTGAAGATGTTATCTGAGCTAAAGCGTGACCGACTGTTATCTGTCCTGCTGACCTGTGCGCTGCTATATTTCGGGCCGGTGTCGCAGGCCGCCGAGCCCTCGTTATCCATTGCCAGAATGGGAACCTCCAGTGTGGGCAGTACCTATTATGTGATAGCAAACGGTCTGGGTGAGTTGCTGCACAAGAATGCCAATATCAATATGTCGGTTGAGCCGATTGGTGGTTCCTACGCAAATATCTTCACGATGGTCGCGGGCAAGATAGATTATGCCATCACCAACTCCGGTGCGGCGGTCGATGGATTTCAGGCCATCCCGCCATTCAAGGAACGCGCACAGATAGGTTTGATAGCGCAGGGCCAGACCAGCTTGCGGTTTATCTTGGTACGCCGGGACTCGAACATCAAGACGCTCGCAGATCTGAATGGCAAGATCATAATCGGTGCACGTCCGGCCTTACCGGAAATGGCACAGCTATCGAATGCACTGATCAAGGCTGCCGGGCTGACCGATTTGCGTATCGTCTCGACCAAGGACACAAAAGAGTCACTGCGCCATATCGCCTCTGGCACGGTAGATGGAATCATAATACCGGGTGGTTTACGCCTGCCGGCCGTTGTGCAGATGTTCAGGGACGGGCTGGTTGACCCGCTGTATCTGGACCCCGAAACAGTTGAAAAAATGCAGGCCTCGCTCCCGGACTACATGTTTACCCGGTCAATTCCTCCGGGGCACTTTGAGGGGCAGGAAAAGGAAATGGTCGTATTTGGCCTGAATACGTATCTCGTCGCTTCTGCCGATGCACCGGAGGAGCAGGTCTATCTGATGACCTCGACGCTGTTTGATAATCTTGAGGAATTTGGTGCACTGCACGCAGAGGCAAAGGCATGGACGTTGAAAAATACGATGACCAATCCCTTGATACCGTTCCATCCGGGTGCAATCCGCTATTTTACAGAGAAAAACGTGTGGACGCCGATGCTGGAAAAACTACAAAATGGTCTGTTGATGCAGAGGTAATCAGGGAAATTTTGTGAAAGTTTTTGTTACCGCTTTTGTGCGTTGCAATCACACTGACGGGTAGTTGCCTGGTTTGAATACAGCTGTCGCAGGAGCGGCAACCCCGCCGCGACAAATCAGCCCGAGGGCGGGCCTCCCGCAGCGTTTGACTCAAACTGTCGAATCACCGATTAGATAGATTGAAATCACGAAAGCATGGTGAGAGTATATACAACAGTGTTAATGAATTTTGCGGGGGGAGTACAAAGTGAATAAATTACAGCAGCTGGACGTAATCGTACACACAGGACCGGGCACCGCCATGGGCTCGATGATGCGGCGTTACTGGATTCCGTTTCTATTGTCAGAGGAGTTGCCTGCACCGGATTGTGACCCGGTCAGGGTCAAGCTGTTATCGGAAGAGCTGATTGCATTCCGTGATACCCAGGGACGTCTTGGTCTGATGGATCGTTATTGTGCCCACCGTGGTGTTTCCTTGTGGTTCGGCCGCAATGAAGAGTCCGGACTGCGCTGCCCCTACCACGGCTGGAAATTCGATGTGACCGGCCAATGTGTCGAGCTGCCATCAGAGCCCCCGGGCAGTGATCGCTGCAAGAGCATCAAGCTGGTGTCCTATCCCTGTATCGAAAAGGGCGGCGTGATCTGGACCTACATGGGGCCACCGGAACATCAACCGGAAATCCCGGACTTCGAATGGATGTCGCTGCCTCCGGAAAACCGTTATGTGGCCAAGCGCTGGCAGGAGTCAAATTATCTGCAGGCGATGGAAGGCGGAATTGATTCGAGTCATGTGTCCTTCCTGCATTCGGGCGAGCTGGACAAGGACCCCTTGCACAAGGGTACACGTGGTGCGCAATACCAGCGTGACCGCATGCCGAAATTCGAGATTGTAGAATCTGAAGGTGGCCTGTTGATCGGCGCCCGACGCAATGCCGATCCGGGTGAATATTACTGGCGTGTGTCGCAGTGGATCATGCCGTGGTGGACGATGATCCCGCCGTACGGTCATAACGCGATGAATGGTCATGCCTTTGTGCCGATTGATGATGAAAACTGTTTTGTCTGGTCTTTAACCTATCATGCCGGTCGCCCGCTGTCTGACAGCGAGGTCAAAACGATGAACAAGGGTGGCGGTATGCATGTTGAGTTGATCCCCGGTACCTATCGTCCGGTCATGAACAAGGACAATGACTACCTTATCGATCGCGCCGCCCAACGGTCCGGGCGCACCTATAGTGGTGTACACGGTATTGCAATGCAGGACGCGTCCTTGCAGGAGAGCATGGGACCATTACAGAACCGTAGCAAGGAGCATCTGGTGTCCACCGATGCGGCGATCATGATGGCACGCCGGAATCTGTTCAAGGCGGCGCAAGCGCTGGAAACGGACGGTGTTTCACCTCCCGGCGTAGCGCCGGAGACACATCGGGTCAGGTCGGCCTCGTTCACCCTGCCAGTGGAAAAGGTGTTTCATGAAGAGATGGCGGATATATTCAAGGTGAAGGTCGGGGTAGGGCATACCTCGATATAGATTTGGTTCACGCGTGTTATTTTTTGTAAACTCGGGGGGTATTCCATGTATAAGTCTGGTCGTTCGTTAGTTTCACTCTGCTTGCTGGCAGTATCGGCAATGCTCACGCTGGCCCAGCCAGTCCTGGCACAGTCGCCATTCGTCAAACCGGATACCATTCTGGTCAACGGCAAGATCATCACGGCGGATAATGATGATCCGACCAAGGTATCGGTCGTCGAGGCAATAGCGATCTTTGACGGCAAAATCATCGCGACTGGCAGCAATGCCGATATCAAGGCGATGGCGATCAAGGAAACCGAGATCGTGGATCTTGATTCACGCACGGTGGTACCCGGCCTGATAGACACACACTCTCACCTGTATGAAACCTCGCTGGGTTTCCCCTGGGCAGCCGATGTTGATCCGCAATTGCTCAGTATTGCACTGGTCGCAAAATCAGAGGACGAGGGTTTTGCGCTGGCCGAAGCGGCCATCCGCGCGCGGGCGAAGGGTATTGGTCCCGGTAAATGGATCGAGGTTTCAATGAATCCTTCCAATATTGCCCATGCCTTGTATGGTCGTCGGATTACCCGCCGCGTAATGGACCAGTGGGCACCCGAGAATCCTGTAATGATACGTACCCGTGCCTCTGTGGTTCTTAACTCGAAAGGAATCGAGGCATTTGAAACGTACTTCGGCAACAAGATACCGGATGTGTACTGGGTAGAAGATGCAGAACTCGGCTGGTCCAGGCAGTATGTCGATTTCCCGCGTTCGATGGCGATCGATCTGGTGATGGAGAACCAGATGGAAAAATATGCTGCGCAATTCAAGACCGTGTTACAGGTCAATGCACAGAACGGTATCACCACACACGGTACCCATGCCCAGTCGAAGAACGGTTATCTCGCCGGGTTGATGCTGGATCGTGCCGGTGAGATGCCGATACGCTGGGCATGGAGTCTGGGTTGGGCCCATATCTTTAACGAAAATCCGGAAGACTATTACAATCGCATGCCCGATGAGGCCGGTTACGGTTCCGACTTCCTCTGGAATATAGGTATGAACCCTGTCAGTCTTGATGGTGGTGCAATTGCCATGTGTACGACAATCAATGCGAAACAGGAGGTCAAGGACAATGAACGCTGCACCAGCGATGAACGTGATGTTGGTATCCTGCGTCTGCGCGCATTAAAGGCCGCTATCAAGAACGGCCTGAACATCGCCGGTCACCATGTCGCCGGTGACAAGGCGCTGGATTATTACCAGGACGCGATTGAACAATCCGGACTGCCAATTGAAAAGATCCGCGCACTCGCACTGCAAACCGATCATTGCCATCAGGTTCGTCCGGATCAGGTTGAGCGCGCCGCCAGACTGGGTGTGACCTTCAGCTGTGACGCCTCCGTTGAGGTTTCAACCGTCATCACCCGCGATTACGGTGATGAATACCAGGCCAGATATGCGCCGTTTGCCTCCATGCTGAAGGCCGGTATCAAACCGATGATCAGTGAGTTTGGTAGCCAGTCCAGTGTCCGGAACTCCCCGTTTGAATATGGCTATATCTTCCTGACCCGCAGGAGTCTGGATGGCAAGATCCCGATGGGTGTGCCGGAAGAGGCGATACCGGATCGCATGACCATGTTGCTGATGATGACCCGCTGGGCCTCACCAACGATGATGAAGAAAGGTCTCGGCTCGATTGAACCGGGTAATCTTGCGGATCTGACCGTGCTCGACAAGCACCTGATGGATGTGCCGCTTGAAGAGGTTCCGACCATCAAGCCAATCATGACGATGGTGCAGGGCAAGATTGTATTTGAAGACCCGCAGCTGCGTGGTAATACCCTGCGCTTCAATACCGAAACGGCAAAGTGGGAAAAGGACGTGAAGACAGAAAGCAAGCTGTGGAAGTGGTAAACACAGGCTGTAGTCGTTCCGGACTGATGCAAGATTAAAGTAGTCCTTCAGTAGTTGCCCCGACAGGGATCAGGTTATACCCGATCCCTGTCGGTGTTTCCCCTGGCATGACAGTTTCTTGCATACTGGCCGAATCGGATTGGTTGCAGGAGGCCTGCAGATTGAAGTTCAAATTGAGACATTACCTGTTTTACGAATGCGATTACATTTATCCGGTTGTTTGCTATATTCATTTGTGACCAGTTAATCAGGGAGTCTGTTGTAATGTTGAATGCAGCCAAAGCAGGCCGGATTGGAAATGCCGGGGCAGGTAAAGCCGACGTCTGCATGGCGTTACATACTGTAGCCGGAAAACAGTTGCCAGGTGTACATGACAGTTTCACACCGGAAAGTCGACATGGATCTTTCCGGTAGTACCGTTGCCTTGTTTGGTATGGAGCCACGTGGACGAATGCTCGCGTGCGGGGCCGTACGCAAGGGTGTGGCCTTGCTGGATCGGGCAGACGAGCTGGAAAAACTCGCCGCACAGCCGGGCAATGGCACGAGCCGACACTTGCAGTCGATTATTATCGTTGCTTGTCCGGGAGATGATATGTCACCGGTTCCGGCCATCTATAATCATGCGATCGAACTGCATAAACTGGTCACGGTCATTGTAATCAACCGTCCGGAGCATGGTGTAGTAGAACACAGAGGTACCAGCGGGATCCTGCAGGGCTCATCCGATATTATCGTGATTACGCCGGATCAGACCTGTCTGGATCATATGCTGGAACTGGCAGTTGCCTGATGTTCTACTGCCTCTTGCAGGATCAGACATCAGGGAAAATCCGTGAATAATTATTCTGTTAATCTCATTAGGGGGACTGTGAAATGTTTAAAATTCTGATGCTGTGCCTGTTTATACTGCCGACGGTGGTAGCGGCAGAGGGATGGGAGCCACCGGTCGAGGTCACCCGGGAACAGATGATTGCGGACTCGAACGAAGTCTTCGGCATGCCGGACATACCGATCACGGTCAAGGAAGACATCTTCCGTATTCGTGCGGTGGAAATGGACTGGGACGTCGGCGGTGCTGTATTCCAGCCTGAAGATGAAAGTAAAATCCCGCGCGGACCGGATGGAAAAAAGATAGGGCTGTTCCTGATACACGGCGGCTCGGGTGACCATCGTTCAAAGGAAAAGGAGGCAAGGTTGCTCGCCAGCAAGTTTGGCTTCAAGGTGGTGACCTTTTCCTATCCGGGCAGGATAAACCTGCATGACCCCAGCCGTAACTGGCCCGATGATACTATCCATGCAGATGGCTCGGTGCGCACGCCGGCCTGGTCCAAGGAGAGCGTGATTACCCGTGATCAATATGAAATCCGCGAAGATGATTCACTCGGGATCAAGTACGGCAAGCTGACACTGGCCTGTGCGAAGGAAGGCACCGAGATGTATAACCGTATGGCGGGCTGGGAAGTGGCAATTGAGGTTGGTGGCAAGGAGATGATGAAACGCAACCTGCCTGAAAAAGATTTTTCGATTTACATCCATGGCCATTCAACCGGTGGTCCGTTTGCATTCATGTTGTCACAGCGCGTAGATAATATCGTTGGTGTCGTCGGCATGGAGAACTCACCTTTTGGTTATATCTTCCGGGTGCAAACGCGTTCGTCTGGCAATCCGACCGGCAAACAATACGGCGACCTGCCATTTAATTGTCTGCATGTGAGGACCTGGCGTGACGGTGCACGTTATGAAGGCCCGGAGGCCTTGATGCTGGAAGGCCCGGAGGCGTTGATGGCGCTGCCGAACCTGATGGACCGCGTTTTTGCCCGCTGGGAAAAAGGCAAGGCCCAGCCGAACTTCAAGTCGGAAGGTCCGGTGCATTTTGGCAGTGTGCATCAGCTGGCAAATGCCGCCCGGGCTACAGCAAAGCGGCTGGAGCTGAACATCAAGGACACGGAAGAACTGGTCCGTCAGTACATCGGCTATTCACGCGAGTTGCAGGGTGCCAATGTAAAACGCGTACCACCGATCCTGTTTGGTGTGGCCGAGGCCAGTGCCGATCACATGTTTGAACGTTACCAGCAGGTCACCCTGCCGATGTATGCTGCGATGGATCCGCCTCCGAAGGTCCGTGTGATCCAGTTCAGGGCAGGCACGCATGGTTATTCTGCTCCGCAGCAGGATTTGCCGATGGGAACGTTCCCGTCGGTTGCAAAGTTATGGCGGGATGCGATTCTGGGCGGGTATTACCATAATAACCTGAAGTCCTATGAGTAATCGTGGCGGGCAACTGTAATACCAACACACATAAATAAACGGAATCAGGACGGCAGGAACATGAAAGGCAAGATTGCATTTGAAGAGCACTTTTCACTGGAGGAGACACTGGAGGGTGCCCGTGATTTTGCGGGTGATTCAGGCAAGTGGGAATTTTTCAGCAAGCAGATCCTCGATCTGGATCATGAGCGTATTGAACGCATGGACAAGACCGGTATCGAGTTTGCGCTGCTGTCGCTTAATGCCCCTGCCTTGCAAAAGGTATTGAATACCGATGAGGGGATGTATCTGGCAAAAAAGGCGAATGACAGGATGGCAAAGGCCGTCTCGGATCATCCGACCCGTTATGGCGCGCTGGCTGCCTTGCCAATGCACGATCCTGACGCGGCTGCCCGCGAACTGACACGTTGTGTGAAGGAACTCGGGTTCAAAGGTGCGCTGGTCAATGGTTTCCAGCAGGTCGATAGCCCGGACAATATCAAGTATTACGATATCCCGGAATACCGCAGCTTCTGGGCGACTGTATCCCAGCTCGATGTGCCGTTTTACCTGCACCCGCGCATGCAGGCCCCGTCGCAGGCCAAAAACTATGACGGTCATCCGTGGCTGATGAGTGCGCCCTGGGGCTTTGCGGTCGAGACCTCGATCCACTCGTTGCGTCTGTGTGGTTCAGGTCTGTTTGATGAATTCCCGAACCTGAAGATCTGTATCGGTCATCTGGGCGAGAACATCCCGTTTGGTCTGTGGCGTATTGATGCACGCATGCGTTTCTCTCCGCGTGGTTATCGCGGCAACAAGCCACTGGGTGATTATTTCAAAAAACATTTTCATATCACCACCAGCGGCAACTTCAACGACCCGGCCTTCCGTTGCACGCTCGATACGATAGACAATGACAAGATCTACTTCTGTGCTGACTATCCATTCGAGCAGATGGAAGATGCTGCAGACTGGTATGACAACACCAGCGTGATCACGGACGAAGAAAAGCTGAAGATTGGTCGCACCAACGCGATCAATCTGTTCAAGCTGGATTTGAAATAGGTCGGAGACCCGGGACCTAAATTCCGCAGCGGTGCTTGCATGGATTGAGGAGGCACCGCTACTTCCCTACAAAGATTGTTTCAGGCTGCTGTAAAGTTTGGAATCAGCTGTCTGGTTATAATTGTGAAAGACCGTTAGCCGCATGGGCAAACGGCGGGTTAAGGAGCCGTTTGCGCCGTTACAGGGATGTAACGGCTGGACTTTCTAGCGGAGCAGGATGCGCAGCGACGAAAGCGGCGCTCGAGCGTACATGGATGTATTCACAGCGTGT
>CAMDWI010000014.1 GCA_945878555.1 Klebsiella pneumoniae | reverse complement strand
GGCGACTGATCGCAGATGATCAGACTGTTCCTGATATTGCTGTTTTTCAGTAACCTGCTACACGCGCAGACTGATTCGGCTGACGCGAATGCGGAGTCAGTCACAAGTCAGGAACTGATCAACCGCATGTCTGATGCAACCAAAAAGCTGAACTACGAGGGCGAGTTTGTCTTTACCCGCGGTGAGCAGATGGATGTGATGCACATGGTGCACAAGGCCGATGATAGAGGTGAAAGGGAAAAGATTATCTCCCTGACCGGTCCTGCCCGCGAAATCATCCGTAACAACCAGACGGTTACCTGTATATTTCCGGATACACAGGAAGTTATGGTTGAGCGCAGTCATGCCCAGAGTTTTGCGACCAAGCTGCCTGTGTTGATCGAGGCGGTGGCCGATAATTACGAGTTTTCCACTATAGGTAACGAGCGTATCGCCGGCCGGGACAGCTGGGTAGTCAGTGTTACCCCCAAAGACACTTTCCGTTATGGCTATCACCTGTGGATAGACAAGGAAACCTATCTGCTGTTGAAGTCCGAGTTGCGTGATGAGGCAGGTGTACCGCTGGAAGTGGTCATGTTTACCGAACTGCAACTGCGAGATACCTTCAGTGACGACGAGTTCTCCCCGTCAATCAGCGGCAAGGAATATACCTGGTATGAATATGCGGGCGACAGTACTGCGGCCGCTGCCGATGTGACGGTTACCGACAGTCAGTGGCAAGTCACCTGGTTACCGTCGGGATTTCGCCTGAGTAACCATAGTGGGCACGCACCCGGTGAGCAGGACGGCTTCCTTGAACATATGATCTACTCAGACGGAGTCTCAATGGTATCCATCTTTATCGAAAAGCTGGATTCCGGACCCGACGTCAACAGCGGTGCGCTGAAGATCGGTGGTGTCAATGTCTATGCCAGAACCGCGGGTGACTATCAGGTCACGGCGGTCGGTGAAGTACCCCAGGCCACTGTGATCCGGATGGTTGATTCTGTGACCACCGGGCAGTGAGCATCAATTCTTGATAACGTCATCAGCAGCAACCACCTACCAATTTATTCAGGATAAATGACCATGAGGTTAACCAACATGCGTGCACTGTTTGTCAGTTTGATCATGTTACTGGGTGTCTCCGGTTATGCCGGTGCGCAAACATTGCCCGATTTTACGCCCTTGATCGAAAAGAATTCCGCGGCGGTCGTCAATATCAGTACGACCCTGAAGCAGAATGAGGCCTCTGCCGGACAATTTGACATGCCGCCGCAGATCCCCGAAGACAGTCCCTTGTATGAATTCTTTAAAAAGTATCTGGAGCAGATGCCGGAAGGCGGTGGTGGTGAGCCGTTTGATGAACGCTCTTCACTCGGCTCCGGGTTTATCATCTCGAAAGAAGGCTACATAATTACCAATAACCATGTAGTGGCCGAGGCCGATGAGGTGATTGTCCGTCTGAATGATCGCCGGGAGTTTCTGGCAGAGATCATCGGCACCGACCCGCGCAGCGATATAGCGGTACTGAAGATCGATGCGAACGACCTGCCGGTACTGAAACTGGGAGATTCCACCCGGCTGAAGGTTGGCGAATGGGTGCTGGCGATCGGCTCACCGTTTGGCTTTGATCACTCGGTCACGCAGGGTATCGTCAGTGCGATAGGGCGGGCCTTGCCCAATGACAGTTATATCCCGTTTATCCAGACCGATGTTGCCATCAACCCGGGCAATTCAGGCGGTCCGTTATTCAACCTGAAGGGCGAAGTCATTGGAGTAAATTCACAGATCTACAGTCGTAACGGCGGTTATATGGGCTTGTCGTTTGCGGTGCCCATTAATGTAGTCAATGATGTTTACGAGCAGATACGTGACAAGGGCAGTGTAACGCGAGGTTGGCTGGGCGTGATAATCCAGGATGTCACCCGCGATCTGGCTGAATCGTTCAATATGGATGTCCCGCGCGGAGCGCTGGTGGCCAAGGTATTGCCGGACAGCCCGGCGGCCCGTTCTGATCTTGAGATAGGCGATATCATTACGAAATTCAATGGTCAGGACGTCGGTATGTCTTCGGAATTACCGCCGATAGTCGGTAGTACCAAGGTGGGCAGCAAGATTCCTGTTGAGGTAATCCGCGCCGGCAAGACCCGGGAACTTGATATTACTATTGAGGAACTCCCTGAAAACCTCAGCGCCGATGCGGGCGAGCCCGGGGAGAAACCGGCGGCCCGGGCGAGTAATGCGCTGAATATTGTTATTGCCGAACCCGATGCAGAGCAGCGCGAGCAGCTCCAGCTCGAGGACTACGGTATTGTGGTTGAATCGGTCAATGAAGGTCCGGCCAGCCGTGCCGGCATTCGCGAGGGTGATGTGATCCTGCTGATTGATAACAAGAAGATCACTGACAGCAAACAGTTCGAGCAACTGGTAGGTGAGTTGCCAACGAACAAATCCATTCCTATCCTGATCCAGCGCCAGGGCAATCCGACGTTCCTCGCCTTCAGGCTGGATTAATGCTGCAAGGTGTCGAGCTGTTCCTGTATACGCGGGCAGTGTGCCCGTTGTGCGATGTGTTCAGGGACAGCCTTGACGCCCGGGGTCTGGTTTACCATACGATTGATGTCGATACTGACCCCGAACTGAAACACCGATATGGTGCCCGTCTGCCTGTTCTGGTCGGTGGGGACACCGAGATCTGTGAGGGACGCTATAACGATCAGGCCGTCGACAGATACCTGTTACGCCGCTAACACTTCTGTATAAAACAGTTATATTCGGTCGATAAATCAGCTAGAATCGCGCTCGTTGCTGGACACTCTGGACATATACAGATTTACATCTGAATATCAACGCCCATACTGGAATACAAGTAGTCTATCCCATTGAATAACATGGATTTAATCAGGAATTTCTCGATCATTGCGCACATTGATCACGGGAAATCCACGCTCGCGGACCGGTTTATCCAGTTATGCGGCGGTCTCAGCGAGCGCGAGATGTCCGAGCAGGTACTCGATTCGATGGACATCGAAAAAGAGCGCGGTATCACCATCAAGGCGCAGAGCGTCACCCTGAATTTCAAGTCGGCAGATGGCAATACCTACAAGCTGAACCTGATTGATACACCCGGACATGTGGATTTCAGTTACGAGGTTTCGCGTTCCTTGAGTGCCTGTGAAGGCGCGCTGTTGGTTGTTGATGCGGCGCAGGGTGTAGAGGCGCAGAGCGTGGCCAACTGTTTTACCGCACTGGATAACAATCTCGAAGTATTGCCGGTCATCAACAAGATAGATTTACCCGCGGCCGATCCGGATCGGGTCGTCCAGGAGATCGAGGAAATCATCGGCCTTGAGGCCCATGACGCGATTCGGGTCAGTGCCAAGACCGGTCAGGGTGTACCGGATCTGCTGGAAGAGATCATCAAGCGCATACCTTGCCCGCGCGGCAAGATAGACGATTCCCTGCGCGCGCTCATTATTGACTCCTGGTTCGACAACTACCTCGGTGTGGTCTCGCTGGTCAGGGTCGTGGACGGGCGTATCCAGATCGGTGAGAAGATCCAGATCATGTCGACCGGTATCAGCTACCAGATTGATGAGGTTGGTGTATTCAAACCGAAACGGACGCCAACGAAGTTGCTGGAGGCGGGCGAGGTCGGGTACGTAGTTGCGGGCATCAAGGACATCCACGGTGCGCCGGTAGGTGACACCCTCACTTCTCATGTCCGCCCCGCGACCGCCGCGCTGCCCGGGTTCCAGAAGATCAAACCACGCGTGTTCGCCGGGCTGTTTCCGGTGGACTCCAGTGAATATGAAGAATTGCGCGAGGCACTCGGCAAGCTCAGCCTGAATGACGCCGCCTTGCATTATGAACCCGAGACTTCGCAGGCGCTGGGCTTTGGCTATCGCTGCGGCTTTCTGGGCATGTTGCATATGGAGATTATCCAGGAGCGGCTCGAGCGTGAATACGGCCTGAACCTGATTACGACTGCACCGACTGTAATCTATGAAGTGATGAATACTGCCGGTGAGGTGTTTTATGTGGACAATCCGTCGAAGCTGCCATCAGTCGACAAAATCCGCGAGACACGCGAACCGATTATCCTGGCGGACATCCTCGTCCCACAGGAGTACCTGGGCAATATCATTGCGCTGTGTATCGAAAAACGCGGAGTACAGAAAAAGATGCTGTATGTCGGCAAGCAGATTTCACTGACGTTCGAGATGCCGATGAGTGAAGTGGTGCTCGATTTCTTTGATCGCCTGAAGTCAGCCAGTCGTGGATATGCCTCGTTTGACTATCACTTTACCCATTATCAGTCGGCGGCACTGGTCAAGCTGGATATTCTCATCAATAACGAGCGTGTGGATGCCTTGTCCTGTATCGTCCACCGTGATCTCGCCGAACGGCGTGGTCGCGAACTTGCCTCAAAGATGAAGGAGTTTATCCCGCGCCAGATGTATGAGGTTGCCATTCAGGCGGCCATCGGCTCGAAGATTATCGCACGTGAGACCGTCAAGGCCTTGCGCAAGAATGTCACCGCCAAATGTTACGGTGGTGATATTTCCCGCAAACGCAAGCTGCTGGAAAAACAGAAGGCCGGCAAAAAACGGATGAAGCAGTTTGGCTCCATCGAAATTCCACAAACCGCCTTTATGGCGATTTTACATGTAGGCAAGGACGGATGAACTTCGACTTTTCTGCCTGGCTGGTGCTGTTTACATTCATTAGCGGGATTATCCTGATCTATGACGCCTGGGCCCTCGCGCCTGAACGACGTCGGCTGCAGGCCGAGGTAGACAGTGGCGCTACCCCGAAGCCGGAACCGCTGATTGTTGAATATGCCCGTTCTTTTTTCCCGGTATTTCTCATTGTGCTGGTGCTGCGTTCTTTTATCGTTGAGCCGTTCCGCATCCCGTCTGCATCAATGATGCCGACGCTGCTGATCGGTGACTTTATCCTGGTCAACAAATATGACTACGGGATCCGACTGCCGGTAATAAACAAGCTGGTCATCGGTAACAACACCCCGCAGCGCGGCGACATCGTGGTGTTCCGCTATCCGGAAGACCCGTCTATTCCGTTCATCAAACGTGTCGTCGGCGTGCCGGGCGACCATGTGCAGTACCGAAATAAAACCATATATATCAATGGAGTAGAACAGGCGCAAACGTCAAATGGTGCCTACAAGGCTGTCGGTGCCGGAATGATGGCCGAGGGAGACCTATGGTTCACCGAGAAATTTGACGATAATACACATGATATCCTGATTTCTTCCCTGGGCCGAGCCAGCAGTGGCTTTGAGACAACGGTACCCGAAGGACAGTATTTTGTGCTGGGTGATAACCGTGATAACAGTCGCGACTCACGCTACTGGGGTTTTGTGCCCGATGAAAATCTGGTGGGCCGGGCGTTTTATATCTGGATGAACTGGGACACGAAAAACGGTGGCATAGGCTGGAGCCGTATTGGTACCATACTCGAATAATCTACATGCAATTTTTATTGTAAGGGGTCGCAAATGAAACATTCAATCAAGCAACAGACCGGATTAACCTTTATCGGTTTATGTTTTATCCTGTCCTTTATCGCCATCGTCGTCGTCTTTGTCCTCAGGCTGTTCCCGCTCTATAACGAAAAATTCCAGATCGAAGCTGCAATGCAGACAGTGGTCTCCCAGCCGGAATCGGCCAAGCGCAATATTACCGATACCCGAAGTGCATTTATGCGCGCGCTGGCGGTGACCAATATCAACCGCTTCAACAACAAGAACATCAAGGACCATGTGAATATCATCAAGCCGGCAAAGTCAGGTGAGCCGCCAATGCTGCATGTGCAGTACCAGGCTACCAATAAGCTGTTTGCCGATATCCAGTTATTGCTCAGTTTTGACAGGAAATTACCGCTGGTCGGCTCCACAGGCAGCTCTGGCGAATAAACCGTCGGAACCGATACATTGTTATCAGGTCTGGCCGGGTACACGTTCAGTAATACAGATCTACTCGAACAGGCCTTAACCCACCGGAGTGCAGGCCGGGTCAATAATGAACGGCTGGAGTTTCTGGGTGACTCCATCCTCGGTTTCGTCATTACCGAGCAGCTTTATCGTACCTTCCCGGAGGCCCCTGAAGGTGTACTGACCCGCTTGCGGGCGAATCTGGTCAAGCGGGAAACACTGGCCAGACTGGCACGCGGTCTGGATCTCGGTTCACTGGTACGGCTCGGACCCGGTGAACGCAAAAGTGGTGGCTGGCGCCGTGACTCCATTCTCGCCAATACGCTTGAATCGATAATCGGTGGCATATATCTTGATACCGGTTATGAGTCGTGCAGCCGTTTCATACTCACGTTGTATCACGACTTGCTCAATGAACAGAACATGGAAAATACCACCAAGGATGCAAAAACCGTCCTGCAGGAGTGGTTGCAGTCCCGGAAATTACCCTTACCCGTGTATCAGGTGATTGCTGAACAGGGGGAGGCACACCAGAGGACCTTTACCGTGAACTGTGAGGTAGCCGATCTCGGTTACCAGGTCAGCGCGAACGGTCACAGCAAACGTATCGCGGAGCAGGCCGCTGCCGGAATGATTTTAAAAAAGATAGAAGATAACCGTTTATGACGGATGAATTCATGACCGGGACAGCCGGTTTTCGTTGTGGTTATATCACGCTTCTGGGCAGACCGAATGCGGGCAAGTCCACCTTGTTGAATCGTCTGCTCGATCAGAAAATCAGCATCACCTCGCGCAAGCCACAGACCACGCGCTGGCAATTGCTAGGCATCAAGTCCGGTGAGGGCTTTCAGGCAATCTATATAGACACACCCGGTATCCAGTCCGACTACGATAGTCCGGTCCATCGTCACATGACGCGTGAAGCCGTCAACAGCCTGGAGTTTGTCAATGTGGTTATCTTCATGATCGAGGCGATGAAGTGGTCAGAGGCGGATGCCCGTGTGTTTGAACTGGTACGTACCTCCGGCTTGCCTGTCATTCTGGTCATCAACAAGATAGACAAGGTCCGTAACCGGGGAGAGTTATTGCCGTTTATCCAGAAGATCGCGGCGCTGACGGAGAACCGCTTTGAGGTCGTCCCGATCTCGGCAAAAACCGGCGACAATCTCGCTGAGCTGGAAAAGATCGTGCTGTCACTGCTGCCCGAAGGGCCGCCTGCCTATGAGGAAGACCAGGTCACCAACCGCAACCAGCGCTTTTTTGCGGCCGAGTTTATCCGTGAAAAACTGATCCAGCGTCTCGGTGATGAGTTACCTTACCGGATCGCGGTCACGATAGAAGACTTTACCGAAGACCCCGGGTTGATCTCCATCAAGGGCGTCATCTGGGTTGAGAGCAACAGCCAGAAAAATATCATCATCGGGAAGAACGGTGAGGTCATGAAGGCAGTTGGTGAGGTGGCGCGTAAGGACATGGAAGAATTGTTCCAGAAGAAGGTTTTTTTGCGGAACTGGGTCAAGGTCAGAAAGAACTGGACCATGGATGTGGAGTCGCTGACACAATTGGGCTATACCAGCGACCCGGTCTGACAGGGTCTAGCCCCGGATGAAGGTCGATTTACATCCCTGTTTCATCCTGCATCAGCGGGCGTTTCGTGAAACCAGTGTCATTCTCGATGTGTTTTCCTCCGCCCATGGCCGCGTCAGTGTGGTCGCGCGCGGCGCCAAACGTGGCAGGAACAGCCAGTCCATCCTGTTACAGCCGGGACGCAAACTGAATCTCGCCTGGACGATGCGATCGGAGATGGGTACGCTGGTGACGGTCGAGTCGGCCGGTCTTGCGGGTATGCTGGTCGGACCCAGACTGTTTTGCTGTTTCTACATGAATGAATTGCTCATTCGCATGCTGCACAAACACGAGTCCCATCCTGAATTGTTTCACAAGTATGAAGATGCCCTGATACAATTACAGGGCAATGCAGCAGAAGATCGGGTGTTGCGGATTTTCGAGAAACACCTGCTAAAGACACTGGGTTACGGTCTCATACTTGATCACGACATTACCAGCGGCCAGGCGGTTGAACCGGACGCGGCCTATTATTACCTGATCGATTCCGGGCCGCAGCTGGACAAACCGCAGGATGCCCATATCCGGATCACCGGACGCACCTTGCTCGGACTGGACAGTGAGCAGGACTGGGACGAGCAGATTGCACGCGAGGCCAAGCAGTTGTTCCGGGCCATACTGGACGCCTATACCGGTGACCGCCCGCTGGCGAGCCGCGAGTTATACAGGTCCTATCTGCAGAACAGCACAAACAATGAATAACACGGAATACTTAAAGACATGAATCCGGTATTACTCGGTGTAAACATAGACCATATCGCCACACTTCGACAGCTTCGGTTCACGCCGTATCCGGACCTGCTGCAGGCGGCCGGGCTCGCCATAATCGCCGGTGCGGATTCGATTACCGTGCATCTGCGTGAAGACCGGCGTCATATCCAGGATGAGGACGTGATCCGCCTGCGTGAGCAGATCAGTGTGCCAATGAATCTGGAAATGGCGGTAACCGATCCGATGTTGCTGTTTGCCGAACATATCCGTCCTCAGTATTGCTGTTTCGTCCCGGAACGCCGTGAGGAACTGACCACCGAGGGTGGTCTGGATGTAGCCGGTAATCTGGAAAAGGTGACCCAGGCATGCCGTCGGGCAGAACAGGCCGGTATACTTGCCTCGTTGTTTATAGATCCGGAGGCCCGCCAGATAGAAGCGGCCGTGGCGGCCGGCGCCCGCGTCGTTGAACTCCATACCGGCAATTACGCCGACGCCGCAAGCGGCGCAGAGCAGGGCAATCAGCTACTCCGGATCAGTCGTGCCGTTACGCTCGGTGTGTCGGCGGGTTTGCAGGTCAATGCAGGGCATGGCTTGAACTATGACAATGTACACGCGGTTGCCGCCTTGCCGGACATTCATGAACTGAATATAGGCCATGCGATAGTCGCGCAGGCGGTGCTGACCGGGCTGACCAGTGCCGTGCAGGAGATGAAGCGCATAATCACCCGCGCCAGGCAATAACGTGCCAGCGTATCCACTATTCGAAACTATTTCTGGCAGGCAGATTTAAATGACATACAGGGAAGACTATTCCAGCCGTCGCACCTTCGCGATCATCTCGCATCCGGATGCGGGTAAAACGACCGTGACTGAACAGATGCTGGTACACGGCGGCGCCATCCAGCTGGCCGGTACCGTGAAATCACGCAAGGCCAGTCGATATGCCACCTCTGACTGGATGGAGATCGAAAAACAGCGTGGGATCTCAATTACCAGTTCCGTCATGCAGTTTATTTATCACGACAAGGTAATCAACCTGCTGGATACACCCGGTCACGCCGACTTCTCCGAAGATACCTATCGCACGCTGACAGCGGTCGACTCGGCGCTGATGGTGATCGACGTGGCGAAGGGTGTCGAGGAACGTACCATCAAGCTGATGGATGTGTGTCGACTCCGTGATACCCCGATCCTGACGTTTATCAACAAGCTTGACCGTGAGGGTAAATCGCCGGTGGATCTGCTGGATGAGATTGAACGCGAACTGAAGATCAGTTGTGCCCCGGTGACCTGGCCGGTAGGTATGGGCAGTCGCTTGCAGGGTGTTTATCATCTGGTGGATGATACAGTGCGTCTGTATTCAAAGAAGAATCCGGATATTCATCTTAAACTGGTCAAGGGCCTCGATAATGAGGCCTTGAGTGGTTATGAACAGTATATTGAAGAGTTACGTCAGGAGATCGAATTAATCAAGGGTGCATGTCCCGAGTTCAGCCCGGAGAAATTTCTGGCTGGCACCCAGACACCCGTGTTTTTCGGTAGCGCGTTGAATAATTTCGGTGTGGAGGAGTTTCTGGATTATCTGGTTCGCTATTCACCGGCACCGTTGCCGAGAAAGGCAGTCGAGCGGACCATAAAGGCAGATGAAGATAACTTCAGCGGCTTTGTATTCAAGATCCAGGCGAATATGGATCCGGCACACCGTGACAGGGTGGCATTCCTGCGTATCTGTTCCGGTGCGTACCGTAGCGGGATGAAGATGCACCATGTCCGGTTGAAACGCGATATGACCGTCAGTAACGCGCTGACGTTTATGGCAGGCAGTCGTGAACATACCGATATGGCCCTGCCAGGAGACATCATCGGTCTGCACAATCATGGCACCATTCAGGTCGGTGATTCATTCACCCAGGGCGAGAAGCTGACATTCACCGGCATACCGTATTTTGCCCCCGAGTTGTTCAGGCGGGTGCAGTTGCGTGACCCGCTGAAATCGAAGTCCTTGCAGAAAGGACTGAACGAGCTGGGTGAGGAGGGTGCCACCCAGGTATTCCGTCCACTCGACTCGAACGACCTGATCGTGGGTGCTGTAGGTGTGCTACAGTTTGATGTGGTCGCCTGGCGACTGAAGGAAGAATACAGCGTGGATTGCAGCTATGAAAATGTCCGCGTGGTCAGTGCGCGCTGGATCAAATGTGATGATGCTGTACACCTGCGCGAGTTTCGCAGCAAATGCTCGGAAAACCTGGCGGAGGACGGTGCGGGCTACCTGACCTATCTTGCACCCTCAATGGTCAATCTGAATCTGACCATGGAACGCTGGCCGAAGATTCAATTCCTGGGTACCCGGGAACATTAGCAGATGACGTGCCGGGGATAATCCGCTGAAGCGGACTATCCCCGGATTGGATTACGGGGCGGTCTTGTCGTTGTCGCCGACTGGCTCGTGACGGACCGGGGCATCCTCGCTACGGTCCCGCTGCTCAAACACCGGTCGGGCATGTTCTACCACCTCGGTCGGGGCAGGACGCGGCGCGACGGGTTCAACCGGGCGTTCCTGTACCGGACGCCGTACTTCCTCAACCACGGGTGCGGCCTGCACGGTCTCGACGTGGGCAGGTGCCTGTGGAACTGCGACAGCTACCGGTTCACTGTACTGCGGACGTTCTACTGCCTGCTGCACGGGTGTGCTCGTCTCAACGTGATGGCTGATCGGTGCCGATTCCTGGGCAGGTGAGCTGTTTTGTACCGGCTGATGATCTTCCCTGGGAGCGGTTGCCTGATCTGTTGCGATTGTGGCCGCCGTGTTTGCCTGTGCACTATCACCGCGATCAGGTCGAGGACCTCGCTCCTGGTCCGGTCGGCGATTACGCTGACCACCCTGTTGTCGGGGACCACCCTGTTGCTGGTTGTTGCGGCGATTACGATTCCCGCCTTCCGGACGATTACCTTCCGGTTTGTTACCCTCGGGTTTGGCACCTTCGGGTTTGGCACCTTCGGGACGGTTAGCTTCCGCCCGATTGCCTTCAGGCCGGTTTCCATCCTGTTTAATGCCGTCCTGTGGACCGCGTTTTTGCTGTTGTCCTTTTTGCTGTTGCGGACGGCCACCGGCAGTGCCTTCATTATTACGTGGCGGTCGTTGCTGATTGCGATCACCGCTACCGGGCTTGCGCCGACGATTATTACCCTGACCCTGCGACTGGCCGGACCTGTTCTGTGACGGTCTGGCCTCGGGTGTGGCCGGTTTTGCAGCAACCGGGGTTTCTTCGGCGGGTTTCAACAACTTGCCGAAGATACGGCTGAGGAAGCCGACAACCGGGATGGACTCTGACGGTTTTTCTGCCACCGCCACCGGTGGGGCAGGACGGTCATGTGCCACATGCTGTACGGCCGGTGCCTCGCGTGGCGGGGCAGGGCTCTGGGCAAAGGCGGTGATGCTGTCCGGGGATTTCTCTTCATTCAACTCGTAGCTGGGCTTCTTGTTCGCATTAAACTCGGCATCTGACAAGCGGACGCGCTGTACATCAAAGTGCGGCGTTTCCATGTCCGGGTTAGGCACGATAATGACCTGCACATCCAGACGTTGTTCGATGTCCATAATCGTTTTGCGCTTTTCATTCAGCAGGAAGGTAGCGGTTTGTACCGGCAGACGTGCAACAACCTTGCCGGTCATATCCTTGATGGCCTCTTCCTCGATAATACGCAGGATGGAAAGGGCAAGCGATTCCACATTACGTATCGTGCCACTGCCGCTGCAGCGCGGGCAGGTCAGGTGGGTTGATTCACCAAGCGAGGGGCGCAGGCGCTGTCTGGACATTTCCAGCAAGCCGAAGCGGGAGATACGTCCGACCTGCACCCTGGCGCGGTCGATCTTCAGGGCCTCTTTCAGGCGCTCTTCCACATCACGCTGGTTACGGTTACTCATCATGTCGATAAAGTCGATCACGATCAGACCACCCAGATCGCGCAGTCTTAATTGTCTGGCGATTTCATCGGCGGCTTCGAGATTCGTATTGGCGGCCGTTTCCTCGATATCGACACCGGCGGTGGATCGCGCAGAGTTGATATCAATCGAGATCAGTGCCTCGGTGTGGTCGATGCTGAGCGAACCACCGGAGGGCAGTTTTACCTCGCGGGAATACGCACTCTCGATCTGGCCTTCGATCTGGTAACGGTTGAACAGCGGATCAACTTCCTTGTACAGCTTCAGCTTGAACAGGTTTTGCGGCATCACCTGGGTCATGAATTCGACCGCACGTGCATGCACGTCCTTGTCGTCAACCCAAATCTCGGCGATGTCTTTACGCAGATAATCGCGGATGGCGCGGATGACCACATCACTTTCCTGGTAAATCAGGAACGGTGCAGGGCGGTCTTTGGAGGATTTATCAATGGCTTCCCACAGGCTGAGCAGGTAATTCAGGTCCCATTGCAGCTCTTCCGTGCTCTTGCCGACACCGGCGGTGCGCAGGATAAAGCCCATACCTTCAGGTACCTCAAGCGAACTCATCGCCTCGCGGGCCTCGGCCCGGTCATTGCCCTCAATCTGGCGGGATACCCCACCGGCACGCGGATTGTTCGGCATCAGCACGAGGTAGCGACCGGCCAGACTGACAAACGTGGTCAGGGCAGCGCCCTTGTTACCGCGTTCTTCCTTTTCGACCTGGACGATGAACTCCTGGCCGACCTTCAGCCTGTCCTTGATGTTGATACGGCCCTTGCTCTCTTCGGCACCATCTTCAACGATTGGGAATGCAATTTCCTTGAAGGGGAGAAAACCGTGGCGTTCAGACCCGTAATCAACAAAGGCCGCTTCCAGACTTTGCTCGACCCGGACGACCCGGCACTTGTAGATATTTGACTTCTTTTGTTCGCGTTTGGTTGATTCGATATCCAGATCGTACAACCGCTGCCCATCAACGAGGGCAACCCGCAACTCTTCCGGTTGAGTTGCGTTAATTAACATTCTCTTCATTATTTATGTCCTTTTTATATGCGTATAGCCACTGTTCCAACAGAAGCCGGTCAGGTCATGACAGCAATTGACTTGTGGCCTTGCCGTAGCAACGCATGTAATTCTGTTACCGGTTAACCCGGTGCCCGGACTCCGATACCTGTACCACCTGGACGGAATCCATAATTTTGTTTTATAACAGCCAAGTTCGGGATGCTCTCTGGGCGAAGGGACGAAAAGGCGGGTAAGTAAACTTGTTGTTTCCCCCGATCCGTATTAGTTTGCCTGCTTCAGACCAGCAGAAGAGCACATTTTATACAGTTACCGAACAATCCGATCCAAGATCCTACTTGTTCCGGAGACGGTAATATATCAATGTTGTTATACTGCATCAATGGAAACTCGATCAGACCCACCTGTAAACCAGGTCAAACGCCACCCGGTACGTCACCTTAAAGTCAGTGCGGAGCAGTCCGGCCGTCGTATCGACAACTTTCTGACCAGTGAGCTCGGGGACATCCCGAAGTCGCGGATCTACCAGATGCTCCGGCGTGGCGAGGTCAGGGTCGACGGCAAACGTATCAAACAGGGCTACCGCCTGCAGCAGGGCGAGGAGGTGCGGATCCCGCCGGTCGCCATTGATGAGCAGGCCAGCCCGGTATTAACCCCTCGTGACTATCTGCTCGACATGATCCGCCATGCGGTCATCCATGAAGACGCCAATTTGCTGGTATTAAACAAGCCGTCCGGTCTGGTCGTGCATGGCGGCAGTGGTCGCAGCTTTGGTGTCATCGAATTACTCCGGATCCTGCGCCCGGATCAGGCCGCTAGCCTGCAACTGGTCCACCGTCTGGACCGGGAGACCTCCGGTGTGTTGTTGATCAGCAAGAACCTGCGCTATCTGACCGCCCTGCAGCAGTGTTTCAAGACCGGGACAATCAGCAAGCGGTATATCGCGCTATTAAAGGGCAAGCTGATTCAGGCGGTGGTCGATGTGGACCAACCGCTGGAACGCAGTATCCGCAAGTCAGGTGAACGGCTGACCGGCATCAATCCGGAAGGCAAGGCCGCTTCGACCGAGTTTCGCCCGGTACGCATAATAAAGGACACCACGCTGGTCGATGTGCTGATCCGTACCGGCCGTACCCACCAGATCCGGGTCCATTCCGCCTCGATCGGCCATCCGGTCGCTGCTGACGACAAATACGGCGACCGTGAATTCAACCGCAAGATCAGCCGTGCTGGCCTGAAACACCTGTTCCTGCACGCCGCCTCGGTCCGCATACCGGCGATCGAAGGCAATAAACCGCTGCAAATCAAGGCACCTTTGCCCGCGGAACTTGAGGAATTTGTCCGCATTTACGAACGTACAACAAACTGATGGGCCGATATAATCTGCTGATATTCGACTGGGATGGCACGGTCGCTGATTCGGTACACCATATCGTGACCGCCATGGAGGCCGCCATTGATGCGGTGCAGTTGCCTCTCAGAACGCCGGAGCAGATCCGGGCGATCATCGGACTTGGCATGTATGAGGCCGCCCGCGCGCTTTATCCTGATGTTGAAGAGAATTTATGCAGGGAAATGGTCACGCATTATGGCCAGAATTACCTGCTCGCCACCCAGGGTAATACCGTGTTGTTCCCGGGTGTCCGCGAAACACTGGAACAGTTGCGGGAGTCCGGTTATCTGCTGGCGGTGGCGACCGGCAAGAGCCGACGCGGGCTGGAGCGGGTCTTCACCGAGACCGGTATAAAGGAGTATTTCCATATCAGTCGCTGTGCGGATGAAACTATTTCCAAACCACATCCACAAATGTTACTGGAAATCATGCAGGTTCTGGATGTGGAACCCCGGCGGTCGCTGATGATAGGTGACAGTCACCATGATTTGCAGATGGCGATAAATGCCAGCATTGGTTCGATAGCCGTCAGTTATGGGGCGCAGCCGTTGCATAAACTGCTTGAATACAATCCATTGACCAAACTGGACCACATCGGCGAACTGCCGGTGTGGCTGAACAACCAGACAGACGAGGACGAGTAACCATGACAGACCATGATGATGCAAGCACGAAACCATCCGCCACTTCATTTGAGCAGTCGCTTTCTTCCGAGATTGCACGGGAGTTTCTGAAGGAACAGAAACGGTCACGCCGCTGGGGCATTTTTTTCCGGTTTCTGATGGCACTGTATGTATTCGGATTTTTTGCCATTTACCTGTCCGGACAGACAGATTTTGGCAAATCCGGGATAGGCGGCGACAAACACACCGCCCTGATCGAGGTCAGCGGCGAGATTGGTGCCGGGGCAGATGCCAGTGCAGACAATATCATTTCCGGCCTGCGTGCCGCATTCAAGAACCACAATACAGCCGGGGTCATCCTGCGCATCAACAGTCCGGGAGGCAGCCCCGTCCAGTCCGGCTATATTAATGACGAAATATTCCGCCTGCGCGCCGAGTACCCCGACATCCCGGTATATGCCGTTATCAGCGATATCTGTGCATCCGGGGGCTACTACATCGCCAGCGCGGCCGAGAAGATTTATGCAGACAAGGCCAGTCTGGTCGGCTCGATCGGTGTGATCATGGCCGGTTTTGGATTTGTGGATACGATATCGAAGCTCGGTATAGAGCGCCGGGTTCGGCATGCGGGCGAGAACAAGGCGTTTATGGACCCGTTTGCCCCGCTGAAAGAGGACGAACTGGTCCATGTCGACAATATGCTGAATGACATCTATGAGCAGTTCAAGGCGGTGGTCAGAAAGGGACGGGGAGACCGGCTGAAAGAGGATGTAAATATCTTCAGTGGACTGATCTGGACCGGCGAGAAAGCGCTCGAACTTGGTCTGGTCGATGCACTCGGCAGCTCAAGTTATGTGGCACGCGAGGTGATTGGGGTTGAGGACATCGTTAATTTCAGCTACAAGCCGGACTATCTGGATCGCTTTGCCCGGGGCTTAGGGGCCAGTGCCAGCCAGTTGATACTCGAAAAGTTAAATATCAATATAAAATAGATAGTTAAGATATAGAGTTAACGTAGATTCAAGGAAGCGGGACGCCTTCCTGGCGTAACATTTCCGCCAGGCGTATCAGCGGCAGACCGATCAAGGAGGTCGGGTCCTCACCCTGCATACGACGCATCAGGGTAACGCCCAGTTGTTCGGATTTGAAGCTGCCGGCGCAGTTATACGGCTGATCCCGATCCAGATAGCGTTCAATCTCGGCATCGTCAAAATCACGAAATTCGACCTCGTAACGGACGAGGTCCGTCTGTCGCGTCTGCGTGGCAGCATTCAGCAGACACAGTCCGGTCAGGAAATAAACCGTGTTGCCGCGCATCGATTGCAATTGTTTTAGTGCATTTGCCCGTGTACCGGGTTTGCCGAGGACGCTATCGCCGAGCACCGCCACCTGATCCGAGCCGATAATCAGCGCCTCAGGCCGTTCTTTGGCAACCGTATCGGCCTTCAGACAGGCGAGGCGGACGACCAGTTGTTCCGGCGATTCGCCGGTGCGCGGGCTTTCATCCACCTCTGGGCTGGTGGTAATGAAAGGAATACACAGACGATCCAGCAGTGCCTTGCGGTAAGGTGAGGAGGAGGCGAGCACGATTTTGGGAGATTCGGACATGGTTTCATGATCGCAAGCTGTAATTTACTGTCAAGTCAATAGTTTAAATACTGTCGAACTCTTTGACAGCCAATACGTGTATAGCTAAACTTCACCGCCTGATGTCTCCTGACCTGCCTTTAATAATAGAACCTGCGAAACTTGCGGATTCTGGTGAACGTTTGTCTGGCCAGCTGCGATTTACGCAACTGGACCGAATCAGTGATTTAATCCTGAATCGGGACGGCTCGGTCAGTTTTGACCTGGCCTTCGACAAGGACGACATGGGCATCGTTACCATTACCGGTGAATTAACTGCCGATTTGACAGTTTTATGTCAGCGTTGTCTGAATGAGATGCCGCTGAAACTGCAAAGCCCGATCCATGTCGGGGTGATTGATGACCAGCAGCAGATTGATGTATTGCCGGAGATGCTGGAGCCGGTGGTCGCCGATGAGCACAGGATTCCGCTGATCCGGTTGATAGAAGAGGAGTTGTTACTGGCGATGCCTTTAGCGCCGATACATGAACGATCCGCTTGCCCGGCAGCGGACCTGGTCAGTGAGCTTACGGTAAAGAAACAGAATCCGTTTGCTGTTTTAAAGAGTTTAAAGACGGGTAAACCATAATTTTCAGGAGAGATTAACGCCATGGCAGTACAAAAGTCCAAAAAATCAGTTTCCAGAAGGGGTATGCGACGTGCGCATGATGCACTGACCTCGACTGAACTGTCCGTTGAGCCAACCACCGGTGCGATACACAGACGTCACCATGTGAGCAAGGACGGTTATTATCGTGGCCGCAAGGTAATCGAGAGCAAGGACGAGACGGAATAAGCCGCAGGCACGTTTGATTTTCCATTCGATGCTGATGCCTGCCAGCAGGCGTCAGCTTACGCACTCGTACCCTGTTCCCGGGAATATTGACCTTGGTTGACCGTATTGCAATTGATGCGATGGGCGGCGATTTTGGCCCGTCCGAGACGGTGCCTGCCGCTATTCAGGTACTCGCCAGACACCCGGATCTGCAACTGATACTGGTCGGTCAGCAGGACCGTTTGCAGGAGGAACTGCGCAAACTCGGCCAGTCCGAATCGGAGTGTCTGCAAATCCTGCATGCGCCTGAGGTGGTGGAGATGCACGAGTTGCCTTCACTCGCCTTGCGTAACAAAAAACAGTCATCGATGCGTATCGCCATCGAGATGGTCAAGGAAGACAAGGCAGATGCCTGTGTCAGCGCCGGTAATACCGGTGCCTTGATGGCGATTTCACGTTATGTATTGAAGATGTTACCGGGTATCGACCGCCCGGCCATCTGTTCGATTATGCCCGGTGTTGAAGGGCATACCCATCTGCTGGATCTCGGTGCGAATATCAATACCAGCTCGGAGCAATTGTTCCAGTTTGCGGTGATGGGCTCGGAGCTGACCAGCGCGGTCGAGCATATTGAAAATCCCACTATCGGCCTGTTGAATGTCGGCTCCGAGGAGAACAAGGGAGATGACAGGATCAAACAGGCGGCGATATTGCTGACGAACAGTCATCTGAATTACATCGGTTTCGTCGAAGGCACCGATATCTTTACCGGCAAGGTCGACGTAATCGTGACCGACGGTTTTACCGGCAACGTGGCCTTGAAGGCCAGTGAAGGCGTGGCCAAACTGGTCGGATACCATGTGAAAAAAGAATTTTCCTCCACGCTGTACGGCAAGTTGTCCGCGCTGCTGACGATCCCGATACTGCGTAAAATCCAGAACAAGATCGATCCCCGCCGTTATAATGGTGCCAGTCTGCTGGGCCTGCGCGGGATTGTAGTGAAAAGTCATGGTGGTGCTGATCGCGTTTCGTTTGCGACCGCCATTGAAGAGGCGATCAAGGAAGTGGACATGGATGTGCCTGAGCGGATTTCCGCACGACTGGAAAAACTTCACCAGAACGGGAGTGGTGTATTGTGATCTATTCCAGAATCACCGGTACCGGGTCCTACCTGCCAGAGCGCATTATGACGAATGCCGAACTGGAGCAACTGGTCGATACGTCTGATGAATGGATACAGGAGCGTACAGGTATCCGCGAACGCCATATTGCGAGGCCCGACGAGACCACCTGTGATATGGCGGTCGAGGCGGCAAGACGGGCGTTGGCCGCGGCAAACCTCGACAAGAACCAGATCGATTTGATTGTATTTGCCACCTCCACCCCCGACCAGATTTTCCCGAGCAACGCCTGTCTGTTACAACGGGCGCTACAAATCAATAATGCCTGCCCTGCATTTGACGTGCAGGCCGTGTGTTCAGGTTTTGTGTATGCACTGACCGTGGCCGACAAGTTTATCAAGTCCGGCAGTGCCAAAAATGTGCTGGTCATCGGTGCCGATTGTCTGTCACGGATCGTCGACTGGACTGATCGTAGTACCTGCGTGCTGTTTGGTGACGGTGCGGGCGCGGTCATCCTGCAGGCCTCGACCGAGCCGGGTCTCTATGCAACGCGGCTACACGCCAATGGTGCCTATGCGAACATGCTCGAAGTACCGAACGGCGTATCGCGGACCGGTGATGACAAATTTATACGTATGCAAGGCAGTGATGTATTCAAGTTTGCCGTCAATGCGATGGATGTGATCGTCGAAGATATTCTCAACGGAACTGGTATGACCAAGGCCGATATCGACTGGCTGGTACCGCACCAGGCGAATGCGCGTATTATCGCTGCGACCGCCAAAAAATTGATGTTATCGATGGACAAGGTGATCCTGACCGTACCCCTGCATGGAAATACCTCGGCCGCCTCGATACCGCTGGCACTGGATACCGGTGTGCGCGATGGTCGGATCAAGCCGGGTCAACTGTTATTATTTGAAGCGCTCGGTGGCGGCTTTGCCTGGGGCGCCGCGCTGGTACGTTATTAATGCAGCCAGCATCCAGTCATTTCGCTATCATTTTTCCCGGACAGGGCTCGCAGTCTGTCGGCATGTTGCAGGATTTTGCAGTCGCTTATCCGATCGTGGCTGAGACCTTTGCCGAGGCCTCATCGGCACTCGGCTATGACCTGTGGTCTGTTACCCAGAACGGTCCTGAATCTGAACTGAATCGCACCGAAGTGACCCAGCCGGCCCTGCTCAGCGCCGCAGTGGCCATCTGGCGTATCTGGTTGCAGGCAGGCGGACGCAAACCGGACTATCTGGCCGGGCACAGCCTCGGCGAATATACGGCGCTCGTGTGTGCCGGTGTGATACCGTTCAGTGAGGCCGTGTTGCTCGTTCGTGACCGCGGTCGTTACATGCAGGACGCCGTCCCGGCAGGCACGGGTGGTATGGCTGCTATACTGGGCCTCGACAGCGCCTCCATTGAAAAAATGTGTGCAGAGGCCGCGGGTGCCGAGGTCGTTTCTGCCGTAAATTACAATTCTCCCGAACAGACGGTGATCGCCGGTGATGTGGCAGCGGTCAACCGGGCGGTGGAGCTCTGCAAGGAAGCCGGGGCCAAACGCGCCATCGTATTGCCGGTCAGCGTACCGTCACATTGCGCCCTGATGAAACCGGCAGCCGCCCGGCTCGAACAGCGTCTGCAGCAGATGACGTTTGCCAGTCCCGAGATACCGGTGCTGCATAATGTCGATACACAGATCAGCAGCAGTGCCGAGGCGATCAAGATCGCCCTGGTCAGTCAGTTGCACCAGCCGGTACGCTGGGTAGATACGATAAACCGTCTCGCAGCCCTGCAATGCGGGACAGTGATCGAGAGCGGTCCGGGTAAGGTCCTGACCGGTCTCACCAAACGGATCAACCGTGAGCTGATGGCGCTGGCCATCGGCGATAAATCAACGCTGGAACAGACCGTAAAAGAGATACAGCCATGAATATAAATCTTGAAAACCAGGTGGCACTCGTTACCGGTGCCAGTCGTGGCATTGGCAATGCGATTGCGAAAACACTGGGGCAGTGCGGGGCGACCGTGATCGGTACAGCCACATCGGAATCCGGTGCCAGAAACATCGAACAGATGTTCAAGGAGAACAATATCAAGGGCTCGGCAGGTGTGCTGGATGTGTCGAAGCCTGAATCTATCGAGGCGTTTTTCAGCGGCCTTGCCGCGCAGAATCTGATACCGACCATACTGGTCAATAACGCCGGTATCACCCGCGATAACCTGATGCTGCGGATGAAGGACGAGGAATGGCTCGATGTGATCGATACGAACCTGAACTCCGTATTCCGGGTGACCCGGGTGTGCCTGAAGGGCATGATTAAGGCCCGTTTCGGCAGAATCATCAACATCACCTCGGTCGTTGCGCTTTCGGGTAATCCGGGTCAGGTGAATTATTCTGCAGCGAAGGCTGGTATGATAGGCTTTACCAAATCGCTGGCACGGGAAGTCGGCAGTCGCGGGATCACCGTGAACGCAGTGGCCCCCGGTTTTATTGTGACCGACATGACTAGCGAGTTGTCGGAAGAGCACCAGACCCTGATGAGTAAGCAGACCGCACTGGGTCGATTTGGACAGGCCGTGGAGATAGCCGAAACGGTGGCCTTCCTCGCCTCAGGCTCGGCCGGCTATATCACCGGCGAGACAATTAATGTAAATGGCGGCCTGTACATGGCATAACAAGCTGCCCTGAAATCGAGAATTTAAAATTAACTGGTTGTTTTATATAAAAATTAATAATCAATGATTTATCCAACTTGCAACTTATTTTCAAATCACTAAACTTACACCCGCACCTAGGTGCCTATTCCGTATAGGGAGGAAAGAACCATCATGAGTAGTGTTGAAGAACGAGTAAAAAAAATAGTAGTCGAGCAGTTAGGCGTGAAGGAAGAAGAGGTAACTACGGAAGCCTCTTTCGTAGATGATCTGGGCGCCGATTCGCTGGACACCGTTGAACTGGTCATGGCTCTTGAGGAGGAGTTTAAGACCGAAATTCCGGATGAAGAGGCCGAGAAGATAACAACTGTCCAGCAGGCAGTTGATTACATCAACGCCAATCTGGAATAAACATCAGCATTAATCGAAGAAAGGCCGCACGTAACTGCGGCCTTTTCTTTTTTAACTGACAGAATAATCAGGTTTTCGCCGTGCATAAACGCCGTGTTGTCGTGACCGGGCTGGGTTTGATTACCCCGCTGGGAAATAATGTGATTGATACCTGGAGTAATATCCTGGCCGGGAAGAGCGGTATCGGCCGGATTACCCATTTTGATACGACGGATTTTCCGGTCCAGATAGGCGGTTCCATCCGCGACTTTAATGTCGAGGACTACATCCCGAAAAAGGATGTCAAAAAGATGGATCCGTTTATTCATTACGGCATGGCGGCCGGTATCCAGGCGTTTGAGGACTCCGGTCTCGTTGTGAATGAAGAGAACGCCCATCGTATCGGTGTGGCGATCGGTTCCGGTATCGGCGGTCTGCCCGGTATAGAGAAGGGCACGCTGATCCTGCAGGAAGGTGGCCCGCGCAAGATCTCGCCGTTCTACGTGCCGAGTAATATCATCAATATGATCTCCGGCAATCTGTCGATCCGTATCGGTGCGAAGGGACCCAACTTTGCCATCGTCACCGCGTGTACTACCGGTACGCATAATATCGGTGATGCCGGGCGTCTGATTGAATACGGCGATGCCGATGTAATGGTGGCCGGTGGTGCCGAGATGGCGACCTCGCCAACGGGACTTGCCGGTTTTGCGAATGCCCGGGCCTTGTCCACCCGTAACAATGAGCCCGAGCGTGCCAGCCGGCCCTGGGATCGCGACCGTGACGGTTTTGTGCTCAGCGACGGTGCCGGTGTGATGGTACTGGAAGAGCTCGAACATGCGAAGCAACGTGGTGCCCGTATCTACGGCGAGTTGATCGGCTACGGTATGAGCGGCGACGCCTACCACATGACCGCCCCGTCGGAAGACGGCTCCGGTGCCACCCACAGTATGTTAAACGCACTGCGTAATGCACACATAGACAAATCCACCATCGACTACATCAACGCGCACGGCACCTCAACACCGGCAGGCGATGTGGTCGAGAACAACGCCGTCAAACGTGTGTTTGGCGATGACGCGAAAAAAGTGGCGATCAGCTCGACCAAGTCGATGACCGGTCATTTGCTCGGCGCGGCCGGCGGTATCGAAGCGGTATTTTGCCTGCTGGCAATACGCGACCAGGTCGCACCACCCACCATCAATCTCGACAATCCTGATCCGGCCTGTGATCTGGACTACGTCCCCCACCACGCGCGACAGATGAAGATCGATATCGCCTTGTCAAACTCGTTCGGGTTTGGCGGGACGAATGGGACGTTGATTTTCAGCAAGCTGCGTAGTCAATAACAGAAAGAACGATTTCCCACAGTCCCCAGATCAGAGAACACAGGTTCTGCGCGGACACACCACAGTTTTTTAAATTGCGTAGGCCTGGCCACAGATATCATTCGAAAACCGTGGGTTGTCACCCATGTGCATTGATTTTTCTGACCCCTTTAAGACCACATAACTATATATACCAGCATCTCCGTGTGACAGCGTACAGAGTCATAGTAATAGCAGGTTAATAATCAAACGTCCGGAGTATTCCTCCCGGAAATTGCAGTCTCGATTAACCTGGAATGAGGAGCAGTGATTTGACTCTGGGAAATATCCTATTGGTCGTACTGGTACTGATTTTGCTCGGCGTGATTCCGACATGGCCTCACAGTAGAAGTTGGGGTTACAGACCCAGTGGAATAGTCGGCGTGATAGCCGTGTTACTGGTAATACTGCTGGTGACAGGCAATATCTGATAGCAGTCGTGTCCTGATGCGTAATTCTGTTACCACATTGCTACTGATCAGTTGGTACGTGCTGGCGCTTGTCAGCTGTACAGATGTGTCAACTTTGCCAGAGTATAACGGAATCGGTCCTCGACCAGACCTTCCATCGCCACACTCAACGCTGATACCGACGGTCCATATCGCCCCGGCCATGGGCTGGCCAACCGGAGTGACGCCTGAGGTGGCAGCCGGACTTGTGGTGAATGCCTACGCCATCGGCCTTGATCACCCGCGCTGGCTCTATGTCCTTCCCAATAACGATGTACTGGTTGCCGAAACCAATGGCCCACCACGGCCAGATGATGCACGTGGAATCCAGGGTTGGTTAATGAAGCTGGTGATGAAACGTGCGGGGGCAGCAGTTGCAAGTGCGAATCGTATCACTCTGCTGCGTGACCAGGACAGAGACGGCATCGCAGAGACACAAACTATCTTTCTGACAGGACTGAATTCGCCGTTCGGGATGACACTCATCGGCAACGATCTCTATATTGCGAATACCGATTCGATCATGCGTTTTCCCTACACGACTGGCACAACTCAAATTACGGCGCCAGGCGTAAACGTCGCCGTTTTACCCGCAGGCTCGATCAATCATCACTGGACCAAAAATATCATCTCCAGTCAGGATGGTACGCGTCTATATGTGACAGTTGGCTCCAACAGTAACGTGGGCGAAAACGGCATGGAGAACGAAGTCAATCGCGCTGCCATTCTTGAGGTCGACCCCGCAACCGGCCACACCCGACTGTTTGCTTCAGGGTTGCGCAATCCAAATGGCCTGGATTGGCAACCGTTAAATGGCGAGCTGTGGACCACGGTAAATGAACGCGATGAACTGGGTAACGACCTGGTGCCCGATTATATGACGTCGGTACAGGAGGGTGCTTTTTATGGTTGGCCCTACAGCTATTATGGTCAGCACCTCGATGCACGTGTAAAGCCGCAGCGTCCCGATCTGGTTGCGACGGCCATTGTGCCTGACTATGCGCTCGGCTCGCATACCGCCTCGCTCGGACTGGTGTTTAACCGGGGGACGCTATTACCATCACACTACTCTGGTGGCGCCTTCATCGGCCAGCATGGATCGTGGAACCGTAAACCGCGAAGCGGCTACAAGGTCATCTTTGTTGCCTTTGCCAATGGACGACCAGTGGGCGTACCCGAGGACGTACTGACCGGATTTGTAGACAGTGAGGGTAACGCACTCGGTCGTCCCGCAGGTGTGACTATGGATCGCGACGGTGCGCTTCTCGTTGCAGACGATGTGGGTAATGTCGTCTGGCGCGTACAAGCAGCCTTTGGAAGATAATACTATAACCGATACGGTGCCCACTCAATGAAGTGACACTTGCCCTCGTCGCGATAACCCTAATCCGCTATAATTCAGTAACTCCAAACCAGCGATCTCCAGCGAAATTGCCGGACCTGAATAATGAATAGTCTGACAGTCACATTATGAGCAGAAACCTGAAGGCATTTTTCTCGGCATTCATCGTGTCAGCATCGCTGTGCTTCTACTGGTTGTACACAGACATGCAGACCGAACTGAACCAGCCGATGAATATCAATGAGCCGGTCCGGATGACAATCAATCCCGGCATGAGTTTTTCCAGCATCGCCTCGATGCTGGTGCAGCAGGGCTGGGTCAATCATTCCTATTACCTCACGCTGGATGCGCGCTGGTACAAGAAGGCGCGGCTGATCAAGGCGGGTGAGTATGAGATAGCGCCAGGGACGACGCAGTTGCAATTGCTCGACCAGCTGATCGCGGGCCGGGTGGTGCAATATGCGTTGACGATACCGGAAGGGCTGACGTTCCGCGAGATTGTTGGTCTGGTCCAGGCGCATCCGGCGTTGATACATACATTGGACGACACCGATCCCGTCGTCATTGCAAATCAGATGGACTATCTGAAGACCAGTCCGGAAGGGCAGTTTTATCCGGATACCTATCATTTCCCGCGCGGGACGACGGATCTCGATTTTTTCCGGCGTGCGTTTGATTTGATGCAGCAGGTGCTGGCCGAGGAGTGGCCGCAGCGTCAGACCGGGCTGCCGTATACTACGCCCTATGATGCCCTGATCATGGCCTCGATCATCGAAAAGGAAACGGCCGACCCGTCCGAACGTGACCGTATCGCCGGGGTGTTTGTGCGCCGCTTGCAGCAGGGGATGAAGCTGCAGACCGATCCGACCGTGATCTATGCGATGGGCAGCGCGTATAATGGTAATATTCGCAAACAGGATCTGTATCTGGACTCGCCGTTTAATACCTATGTGTATTCCGGCCTGCCACCGACGCCTATCGCCGCGCCGGGCCGGGACGCGATCCGTGCTGCCTTGCAGCCGGCCGCCGGTGAAGAGGTCTATTTTGTTGCCCGGGGCGACGGCACACACCAGTTCTCTGCAACGCTGGATGAACATAACCGCGCGGTCAGGCTATACCAGCTCTCGCGGGCCAATACACAGGAAACAAAATGACAGCGGGCAAGTTTATTACTCTGGAAGGGATCGAGGGCGTGGGCAAGACGACCCATCTCGCGTTTATCGCCGACCGTTTGCAGCAACAGGGGCACACGGTCATCCTGACCCGTGAGCCCGGCGGTACCCGGGCAGGCGAGGCGATCCGTGAGATCCTGCTGCATGGCAAGGACATGCAGATCGATTCGATGGCGGAATTGCTGCTGATGTTCGCCGCCCGTGCGCAGCATTTACAGGAAGTGGTCCGACCGGCACTGGCAAAAGGCCAGTATGTGTTGTGTGATCGCTTTACCGATGCGACCTATGCGTATCAGGGCGGTGGCCGTGGCCTGTCGCTGGAGGACATCGGCGTGCTGGAGGCGCTGGTGCAACAGCAACTACAACCGGACGTTACATTGTTGTTTGATGCCTCGGTACAGACCGGCCTGTCGCGGGCGAAAAAGCGTGGGGAGGCCGACCGGTTTGAGGCCGAGACCGTCAGTTTTTTTGAGCGGGTGCGGCAGACCTATCTGGATCGCGCCAGCCAGCAGCCGCAGCGCTTCCGGATCATCGATGCCGAGCAGACGCTGGTTGATGTGCAGCAGCAGCTTGCCGTAATCCTGGAGACGCTGCGTTGAGCCAGCCGGTCTATCCCTGGCAGCACAGGCAGTGGTCGCGACTGGCCGAGGCGTTTGAACGCGGTCGACTGCCGCATGCGCTGTTACTGGCGGGCCCGTCGGGTCTGGGGCTTGAACAGATTGCCAGTAATCTCGCGGCCAAATGGTTGTGTGCCGCACCAAGCGACGGTTATGCCTGCGGTCTGTGCCGTTCCTGCCAGTTGTTTGACTCGGGTAACCACCCGGACATCACCCGGATAGAGCCGGAGGAGACCGGTAAACAGATCAAGGTCGATGCCATCCGTGAGTTGATCCATTTCATGCAGTTGAGCAGCCAGTATGCCCGCGGCAAGATAGCGATTATCGACCCGGCCGAGGCGATGAACCGCAGCTCGGCCAATTCACTGTTAAAGATACTCGAAGAGCCACCGGCAGGATCGGTCTTCCTGTTGATCTCCCATCAACCGGCCCTGTTACCGGTGACAGTGCGCAGCCGTTGTCAGCGCCTGGATTTTGCCCCGGTGTATGACGAGAACGCGGTCGACTGGCTGGAGTCGCGGACCGGCATGGCGCGTATCGTCGCAGCCGATACGCTGTTATTGTCACGGGGTCGCCCGCTGGAGGCGATTGCGATGACAGAAAACAATACCATCCAGCAGCAACAGCAATTGCTGGCAGAACTGGCCCGGCTTGATAATGCGAATACCGATGTCAGTGCGCTCGCCCAGCGCTGGCAGGACCTCGGTGCGGGCAATGTGTTTGCCTGGTTAGGGGCGTTTCTGGCGACGATGACACGGCTGAAGCTTGCCGGTGTGGCCCCGGCCGATGGCAGCTCGCAACTGAACCGGGATTTGCAACGGCTGGCAAATCGATTAGACTTGCGGGCATTGCTCGGCGGTTATGATCTGGCCATACAGAATTACCGTTATATCACCGGGCCGTATAATCTGAATCAGACAGGCCTGCTTGAACAATTTATTGTATATTGGCAGTCCATCAACGGTAACAACGGAGGTAGAAAAGCGTGAGTGCAGTCGGCGGACGTGACCCCAGGCAGGGCATCCTGTCACTGACCATACGCGACAAGAGTGCGCTGTATGCCTCTTACATGCCGTTTATCAAGAACGGTGGCCTGTTTATCCCTACAGCCAAGCCGTACAAGCTCGGCGACGAGGTGTTCATGTTGCTGACGCTGATGGACAGCAAGGAAAAGCTGCCGGTCGCCGGACGCGTCGTCTGGATTACCCCTAAAGGCGCACAAAGCAACAAGACCGCCGGCATCGGCGTGCAGTTCAGCGAACTGGACAAGGGTGCGACCAAGAGCAAGATCGAAAACCAGCTGGCCGGTGCGCTGTCGTCTGACCGCCCGACCCAGACGATCTGAGTCACCCCATACCGTTTTAGTCGCCCCCGGCAGGTATTGCCGGGTACTTATCAGGATTTTGTCCGATGACCACATCTGTTTCCCTCGTTGATTCCCATTGCCATATCCCGATGATCGAAATGGAGGGTGGGGCGTCTGCGATCATTGAGGCCGCAAGGCTACAGGGTATCGACAGGATGCTGTGTGTCTCGATAGACATGGAGTCCTATCCGGCCCTGCTCGAACTCGCCTCACAATATGACTGTATCTCCGCCTCGGTAGGGGTCCACCCGAATACGGAGATGGCCGAAGAAATCACGGTCGATCAGTTGATCCAGCATGGGAGCGATCCCCGGGTGGTGGCCATCGGTGAGACCGGCCTCGATTATTTTCGCAGTGAGGGTGACCTGGACTGGCAACGCGAGCGTTTTCGTCGCCATATCCAGGCGGCAAGAGAGGTAGGCAAGCCGCTTATCATCCATTGTCGTGAGGCGAAGGACGATGTGCTTCGCATCCTGAAGGAAGAGCGGGCAGATGAGGTGGGCGGGGTCATGCATTGCTTTGTCGAGGACATGGACACGGCACTGCGCTCAATAGACCTGAACTTCGCCATCTCGTTTTCAGGTATTGTCACCTTTAAAAGTGCGACCGCCTTGCAACAGGTGGCACGGCAGTTACCGGAATCCAGCCTGCTGATAGAGACCGACTCGCCGTATCTGGCCCCGGTCCCGTTCCGGGGCAAACAGAACCAGCCGGCCTATGTGCGTCATGTCGCTGAATATCTGGCACAGCTACGGGAGACCACTCTCGAACATATCGCGGCGGTCACCACCACAAACTACTACAATCTGTTTAAACATTAATATATAAATTAAATAGATATGTTTAATATCTCTATTGCTTTATCAATCTTTTGCAGGCTGGTATAAAAGTGCGGTGAGAAGCGGATGGCCCCGCCGCGGTATGCACAAATCACATTGTTTTCCATCAATTTGCGCTGGATTTTGCTGTTGTCCCGCCCGCTGACCGTAAAACTGACGATACCAGCATGACGGTCAGCTTCCTGTGGAGTAACAACATGAACATCCGCAATATTATTCAATTTATCAATAAGATAGGCAGTATTCTTCAGAACCATTTTTTCTATGGTATCTGTGCCGATTTCCGCCAGCAGTGACAGACTGGCGTTGAGCGCATGGATACCGGCCATGTTCAGGCTGCCGCATTCAAAGCGTCGGCTGCTGTGTGCCGGTTCCCACGATTTGCTGTCATAGTCACCCATGGCCTCGACCATGTGCCAGCCGTACTGGTACAACTGCAACTTGTCCTGATGTTCCGCACGGCAATAAAACAGGGCGATGCCCTCCGGCCCGAGCAGCCATTTGTGCGCATCGGCCATCAGAAAGTCGGCATGGATCGCCTCGACATCGATTTGCAAGGCCCCCAGACTCTGGATCGCATCGACACAAAACAGGATGGAACGGTCGCGGCAGAATTGGCCGAGCCGGCGCAGGTCGAGGCGTTGGCCCGTGGCGTACTGGACTGAACTGACTGTCAGCACACGGGTGTGTCCGTCACAGGCGGCGATCAACGCCGCCTCCGGGTCGTCTCCCGCAATATTCACTTCCCTGACAGTGACGCCGTGGCGATGTTGGGCCTGCCAGGCGATGCGGTTGGAGGGGAACTCCAGATCAGTCATGACCACATTATCGCCCGGACGCCAGTCGAGGCCGCAGGCGACGATCGAGATCGCCTCGGATGTGTTTTTGACCAGCGCGATCTCATCGGGGGATCGCGCATTTATCAGTGTTTGCAGCTGCTGGCGAACCAGCGCCTCCACAGCCAACCAGTCGGTATAACGGCTGGCTCCGTAGCGACTGTTCTCCTCGGCAAAGCGGGTCATCGCGGCGGTGGTCCGGGCGGGCCAGGGCGCAACGGCCGCATGGTTCAGATAGACGAGGTCCGGGTGCAGAGGAAACTCGTCGGCAATTTGTTCCTCATTCAGCATGGCCGTATTTTAGCCGGATCACCGGATTGATGATACCGGAACAGGGGGGAGTCCCGTATAATGCTGGTTCACTAATGAAGGACGTAGCGGCGGCATGACTGACAAGTTTTTTGAACAACTGTTTGAATTCCCGGACGGCAGGACCGGGTTTTATGGCGAGTTTGGCGGGGCCTATATCCCCGAGATCCTGCATGAGACGGTCGCCGAACTGTGTGTTGCCTTTGATGAGGCCCGCCGGGACCCGGGTTTCTGGAATGAATATGTCGCGCTGATGTCCTCGTATTCGTGTCGGCCGACGCCGATCACCTACTGCGATAACCTGACGCGCAAATTCGGTGGTGCCCAGATTTATATCAAACGCGAAGACCTGAACCATACCGGCGCCCACAAGGCGAATAATGTGATGGGGCAGGGCCTGCTGGTCAAGCGTATGAAGAATAAGCGGATCATCGCCGAGACCGGGGCCGGACAACACGGCGTGGCCACGGCGACGATGGCGGCCAAGCTCGGGTTTGACTGTACGATTTATATGGGTGCAGTTGATGTCGAACGCCAGCGCCCTAATGTGTTCTGGATGGAGCAGATGGGGGCGACCGTCGTCTCGGTCGAGGACGGTACGGCGACGCTGAAAGATGCGATTAACGCGGCGATGCGTGACTGGACTGCATCGATGGCCGATACGCATTATGTGCTTGGTACCGTCTGTGGTCCGCATCCGTTTCCGATGATGGTGACCTATTTCCAGTCGATCATCGGCAAGGAGGCGCGTGAGCAGATGTTGCACAAGCTGGGTCGCTTGCCGGATCAGGTATTTGCCTGTGTCGGCGGTGGCTCGAACGCCAGCGGGATCTTCTCCGGTTTTCTGGATGATGCCAACGTCGAATTGATCGGGGTGGAGGCCGGTGGTACCGGCACGGACAGCGGCTTGCATGCGGCCCGTATCGCCAGCGGTCAGGGACATATCGGTGTCGCACAGGGTTACAAGACCTGGTTCCTGCAGGATCCGGAAGGACAGATGAAGGAAACCCATTCGGTCTCGGCCGGGCTTGATTATGTCGGCGTCGGTCCGATCCTCGCCAGCCTGCATCAGCGTGGCCGGGTGCGGTTCGAAGCGGCCACAGATGCGGAGGTGCTCGACGCCTTCAAGCTGACCGTCAAGAGCGAAGGGCTGATCCCGGCGCTGGAAAGTTCACATGCATTTGCCCAGGCCTACAAGGAAGCACCCCGGCGCAGCAAGGACGATATCATCCTGATCAATATGTCCGGTCGCGGCGACAAGGACATCTTTACGATCGCCGATGCCTTGCAGGACCCCAAATGGAAGGCCTTTATCAAAAAGAAGGCTGCAAGCCAGACATAACAAAAAGTGAGTCGGGACAGACTTGAGTCTGTCCCGCGACAGGACCACAGGACAGGATCAATGCTCGAAAAATATATCCATGAAAGACTGAAGTCACGCAGTATGCTGCTGATGACCCATGCCGTTGTGGGCCACCCCTCACTCCAGGAAAACTGGGACATGCTGGCGGCGATGCAGAAGGCCGGTGTCGATCTGGTCGAATTACAATTACCGTTCAGTGAACCGATTGCCGACGGTCCGGCCTTTATCCGGGCGAACCAGTCCGCGCTGGAACATGGCATCCATTGGCAACAGTATTTTGACTTCATGACGAAGGCCTCGGCCGAGTTTGATTTTCCGCTGTTGTTTATGGGCTATTACAATAGTGTCTATACGATGGGCCATCAGGCCTTTTGTGATCGTCTGCAACAGGCGGGGGCGCGTGGTTTTATCGTCGCCGATTTGCCGGTGGAGCATTCAGCCGAACTGGACAGTTTTGCCCAGCCTGCCGGACTCGACCATATCCAGATTGTCACGCCGGTGAATACGGAAAAACGGCTGACCGAGATAGCGGGTGTGGCCTCCGGATTTCTTTACTGCGTCGCCCGCAAGGGTGTGACCGGAAGTGAGACCGATTTTAGCCAGGAACTCGCCGCTTACATGCAGCGTTGCCGCAAGGTCACGACCCTGCCATTGGCAGTCGGTTTCGGTATCAAAACGGCCGAACAGCTGAAATCATTAAAAGGGATCGCCGATATTGCGATTATTGGTACGGCCTGTCTCGAAGTCTGGGAGCAACAGGGGTCGGCCAGCTACAGTAAATATCTGCAAGGTTTGCGCGAGGCTGCCAACTAGTTCCTGTAGCTAGTGAGTCCATCCCGTATTGCCGATAACAATCTGGGTGGCGACCAGACCCGATACAGCACGCCAGGAAATTGACCAGGGGACCTGTGGCCGTAAATCTCAAAACGAATGAGGTGATGACCGTAATACTGACGGCGCTGGCCTACTATCTGGCTGCACGGGTCGGTCTCGGTATCACCCTGACGGTGTCACCCGAGAGCATTGCCATCTTCTGGCCACCGAACGGTATCCTGCTTGCCGTATTACTGATCAAGCCCTACCGTCTCTGGCCAGTTATCGCCGTCGGGGTGATGCTGGCCGAGATTGCGGTTGACCTCCCGGTTTTCCCGCTCTGGACCGCCATCTGCTTTGGGTTGATCAACCTGTTTGAAACCGGCCTGGCTGCCTGGTTGATACGCCGCACTGTGCCTGGTGAATTCAACTTTGACCGGCTGGACCGGGGTATGCATTTTCTGTTGTTCGGTCCAATGGTCGCGGCGATGTTTGCCGGCTTGATGGGGGCCTGGGTCTACACGCTGCTTGGCAGATCCGATCTGGATCTGCATGCACTGTGGAATATCTGGTGGCTGGGGGATGCACTCGGGCTGATCTTGCTGACGCCTCTTGTGGTGCTGTGCTGGCGCCGATTTCAGCAGGGAACTCTGGCGTTACCCCTGAAGCAGCTTGCCGAGACAGTCCTGTTATGGTCGGTCATCCTGATTATAGGTGCCTTTGCATTCCAGAACAGCAATGAAGGTGAAGTTGCGTTTTTATTCAGACCGGTATGGTTGTTACCATTAGTCATCGTCGCCGCATTGAGGCTGGGCCTGATCGGCGCATCTGCCACCGTCATTGTTATTGCAGCACAGGTTAGCTGGTTCATGACCCAGGGTATCCATCCCTATCATACCGATAACCAGCAGTATGCCGTCTGGCTTACCCAGACCTATCTGACTATTATTGCCCTGGTTTCTGTCGGTCTGGCCATCATCATCCGGGAAATCACCGAGCAACGTGATGCCTTACGTGCAAGCAACCTGCGCCTGCAGGAGCTCAATGCGATGCTGGAAGAAAGAGTGCTGGCCCGGACCTGGTCGCTGGAGAAGGCCAAGCAGGCGCTGGAGCTTGCGAACGATAACCTGGCAACCACCGCTGCCACGGATGATCTGACCGGTATGGCGAATCGCCGGCATTTTTATTCGGAGGCAGGACGCGAGTTGATGCGACTCAGACGGGACGGACAGAAGGCCTGCCTGATCATGGTGGACCTCGATTACTTCAAGTCAATTAATGATACCTACGGACACGAGGCCGGTGACGTGGTATTGCGTGCCATTGAACAACCGATGCGCATGTCTGTTCGACCTCGTGATTTAATGGGGCGTACCGGTGGTGAAGAGTTTCTGATCCTGCTGTCCGGTGTGGATGTGCCGGTTGCCTTCAATATCGCCGAGCGTATCCGTATCGCCATCCAGGCGCTTGAAATTAATTACCGTGGCTATCCGATCAGTATCACTGCCAGTCTCGGTATCGCCCGCTGGGATGGCAAGAGTGAACTGAACGAGCTTGTTAACCAGGCGGACGAGGCGCTGTACATGGCCAAGAAAAACGGTCGTAACCGGGTCGAATTTATGCAGTCCACCGTAAACGCAGATGTTTCTCGGCCTCTACAATAATAAACAGTACTATCCCGGTAGCCAGAATCAGCATCCCGTCAGACCATGATATCGCACGGGTATCAAATATCCGCTGCAATACCGGTATATAGGTAATTCCCAGCTGGGCCAGCACGATAATAGTCACAGTCAACCAGACAGCCGGCGTCCCGCGCAGCGCCTTCCATGTAAAGGTAGCGCTATAGATATTACGGATAAAAAAAAGGTGAAAAATCTCCATAACAACCAGCGTGTTTACAGCGATGGTGCGGGCCTGTTCGATCGCATAACCCTGATCCAGCGCATAATTAAACATGCCGAATACGCCAAAGACAAAAAGTGTAGACACGAAAATGCAATGCCATATCAGTGTACCGGAGAGTAATGGCTGGTTGCGCGGGCGTGGAGGGCAATGCATGGTATTTGTCTCAACCGGTTCAAATGCCAGGGCGATGCCCAGTGTGGCGGCGGTAATCAGGTTGATCCAGAGTATCTGGACCGGGGTAATGGGCAAGGTCAGGCCTGCCAACATGGCGACAATGATGGTTGTAGCTTCACCTGCGTTGGTCGGCAGGGTCCAGCTGATGACCTTCTTCAGATTATTATAAACAGTCCGGCCTTCACGCACGGCAGCGACAATGGAGGCAAAATTATCGTCGGCCAATACCAGTTCAGCGGCCTGTTTAGCGGCGTCACTGCCTTTTTTACCCATCGCAATCCCTGCATCTGCACGTTTTAATGCCGGGGCATCATTGACACCATCCCCGGTCATGGCCACCACCTCGCCCAGTGATTGCAGGGCCATTACCAGTCTGAGTTTATGTTCGGGGTTGGTGCGGGCAAATATATTGGTGGTTTTTATCGAAGTGACAAGGGCAGCCTCATCCATCGTCTCGATTTGCGCACCGGTCAGTACGGTATCGGGATTATCAATACCTATCTGTCTGCCTATTGCAGCCGCAGTCCCGGCGTGGTCACCGGTGATCATTTTTACACCGATACCGGCAGACCTGCACTCGCGTATGGCGGAAATTGCCTCGGGACGCGGGGGATCCAGCAGGCCTACCAGGCCAAGCAGGACCAGATCACTGTTAATATCGTTAACGTCAAGTACAATATGTTCAGCCGCGACTTGACGGACTGCCAGCGCGAGCACGCGTTGACCTTGTGTCGCAATGTCATTCGCGGCCTGGTGCCAATATTCTGCATCCAGTATTTCCGGTGAGCCGTCTGCCGCAAGTTGCTGGTGACACATGCTCATTATACGTTCGGGTGCCCCTTTAATAATAACGCGGGCCATCCCTTCATGACTGTGATGCAGGGTCGCCATATAACGGTGAACGGCATCAAAAGGTATGGCATCGGTGCGCGGCCAGTTGCGCCGGAGGTCGCCATGCGCCATCCCCCCCTTGTGTGCAAGCACCAGTAACGCACCTTCCATCGGATCGCCATGGACGACCCAGTCATCACCTGTGTGTTTCAGTGCTGCATCGTTACATAACGCACCTGCCTGCATGATTCCGGACAAGACCGGAGATGCCTGTACATCAACCGGACCACTATCGCTGCTGACAAGACCTTCAGGTTTATAACCATTACCGGAAACACGGTATTTTTTTTCTGCCGTAATGACAGTGGCCACCATCATTTCATTCACGGTTAATGTTCCGGTCTTGTCAGTGCAGATAACCGAGACGGAGCCCAGGGTCTCAATTGCGGGCAGACGACGGACAATGGCATTTCGCCTGGCCATCGACTGTACGCCAACGGCAAGTGTTATTGTTAATACCGCCGGTAATCCTTCCGGTATGGCGGCAACAGACAGACCTACCACGACCATGAACAGCTCTGCAAATTCATGGTCCATTATGAAATAACCGGTTAAAAGCAGGGCAATGGCTACGAGCAGGATGACCGCTGTCAGCCATTTTGAAAATGTGGCCATCTGCTTGACCAGCGGGGTAACCAGCATCTGCACCTCTGTAAGCATGCTTCCGATTTTACCGACTTCTGTTGATTGACCAGTGGCAATAACAATTCCCTTGCCCTGACCGCTGGTTACGATAGTGCCGCTATAGGCCATGCAATAACGATCACCCAGCACGGCATCGGCGCCAGTTGTCCGGTCATTCTTTTCCACTGCGACAGACTCACCTGTCAGGATGGACTCCTGAATCATCAAGCCATTGGTCTGAAGCAGACGCAGGTCTGCCGGCACCCTGTCTCCGGATTCCAGAAACACGATGTCGCCCGGGACCAATAACTCCGCCTTGATGGTGTGTCTTTCACCATGTCGTATAACAGAGGACAGTGGCGCGAGCATATGCCGGATAGCTTCCATCGCCTTTTCTGCCTTGCCTTCCTGGACAAAGCCGATGATGGCATTAACGATGACAACGGCGAGGATAACCAGCGTGTCGACCAGATGCTGCAACAAGGCGGTGATGCTTGCTGCACCCAGCAATACATAGATCAGGACATTATGAAACTGCAACAGAAATCGCGTTAATGCCCCTGTGCGTTTCTGTTCCGGCAGATTATTGGGGCCGTACTGCTGCAATCGATCTTGTGCAACAGACTCTGACAGTCCATCTGCTCCGCTTTCCAGCAGACTGAGAACTGTATCTGGCGACAATGTATGCCAGAGCGTTCGGTCAGGGTTGTTTTCTGAATCAGTCATAGGGAGGAGGTGGATTGCTCAGAGTTGTATGCTGACGACCCGGATAGCAGGATCCTCGTTGTTCACAGTAATATTAAATCCGAGATAAGCGACCAGATCCAGCATGGCCGTATTTTCATGCAGGACTTCGCCGTTCATTTCAGTAAATCCCCGCATGTGGGCAGCACGCATCAGCAACTTCATCAACTGACTTCCCAGACCGCGTCCTTGCCATTCATCCGCCACAACCAGGGCGAACTCGCAACTCTTGCCATCCGGGTTCATGATATATCTGGCAACGCCAAGCTCGGTTTCAGTACTTTCACCTGTGTTTTTGAGCACAGCAATCAGTGCAAGTTCCCGGTCATAGTCCAGCTGGGTAAACCGGACCAGCATCTCCTGGTTCAATTCCTTGATCTCCTGCATAAACCGGAAGTAACGTGATTGTGCCGAGAGTCGACTGATGAAACTTTTTTCAAGCGCGGCATCTTCCGGGCGGATCGGCCGGATCACGATTTCTGTGCCGTCTGCCAGCCGGTGTGTTGATACCAGATCAACGGGGTACGGCTGTATGGCCATATGCGCATAACGTTCCCGCCCGGCGCCAGGTGCGGCGATTTCGATGCGGGCATCGAGTGCGATGATCCCGTTTTCGTCTGCAATCAACGGATTGATATCCAGTGAGATTATCTCCGGCAGTTCGCAGACCAGGTCCGATACACGGTGAAGTACCGCCACCAGTGCGTTCATGTCGATTGCCGGTACATTGCGGTACTGACGCAGCATGCCCGCCACCCGGGTCTGACTGATCATTTTGTGGATCAGGAAGGTATTCAGCGGGGGCAGGGCCAGTGCACGGTCATGCATGACTTCAACATTGATACCGCCACTGCCAAAGCTGATGACAGGACCAAACACCGGGTCACGGATCACACCGACCATCAACTCCCGACCATGGACAGGCCGGTACATCGTCTCGATGGTCACACCGGTGATGTTCGCCTCCGGCAGCCTTGTATGGATTTGATCGATCATATCAGCATAGGTGGTGCGAAGAGCCTGGGCATCGGCAATATTCAGACGGACCCCTCCCGCATCGGACTTGTGGCTGATATCCGGCGAAAGGATCTTCATCGCTACCGGGTATCCCAGTGAGGCGGCTGCATCTAATGCGGCATCGACAGTGTCACAATTGATACTGCGGGTGACCGGAATGGAGAAGGCGTCCAGTATCGCCTTCGACTCGGTTATATTCAGCAACTGGCGTTGTTCTGCCAGTGCTGTGTGCAGGATCTGTCGCGGTCCATCCAGCTCCGGTTCGCGGTGTGCAGGTATCGAATCCGGGACCTGCATCAGCAATTGCTGGTTGTGGTAATGGGCCGCGAGAAAGGCAAAACCTTCGATGCAGGATTCGGGACTGTTGAAACCGGGGATATGCCGGGTGGCAAATAATTGTTTTGCCTCCGCCAGGAGCGTACCACCCATCCAGCAGGTCATGACCGGTTTGTCACTCTGTTCGGCGAGTGCGATCACCGCTTCGGCGCAGGCCATGCCGTCGGTCATCGCCTGCGGTGACAGCATCACCAGCACGCCATCGACACCCGGATCCTGCAGGCAGGCACGCAGCGCGGTCTCGTAACGCGCAGGTGTGGCATCACCCAGCAAGTCGACAGGGTTGGCGTGTGACCAGTAGGCGGGCAGTGTACTGTCGAGTTGTTGCAGTGTTGCAGGCGATAACGTGGCCATTTCAATATTGAGATCGATAGCGCGGTCGGTCGCCATCACACCAAGTCCGCCACCGTTGGTAATGATCGCGAGCCGGTTGCCCCGGACCCGGTAACGCGATGCCAGCAGGCGGGCGGCTGAAAACAGTTGCTCAACCGTCAGTGCGCGCACCGCACCGGCACGTTGCAGCGCGGCCTCAAATACATCATCACCGCCTACCATAGCCCCGGTATGAGTCACCGCGGCGCGCATCCCGGCCTCGTGACGTCCGGCCTTCAGTACAATCACTGGCTTTAATCGTGCAGCAATACGCAAACCGCTGATGAAACGACGGGCGTGGCGTATGCCCTCGACGTACAGCAGGATGCTGTGGGTCTCGGGATCCTGTGCCAGATAATCCAGCACATCTCCAAAATCAATATCGGCGGTATCGCCAAGTGAAACGATCGAGGAGAACCCGATCTCGCGTGCCTCGGCCCAGTCCAGCATCGCGGTACACAATGCACCGGATTGTGAGACCAGTGCCAGTTGACCGGGGCGTGCGCTGTTTTTACTGAAGGTCGCATTCATACCCAGCGAAGGGTGGATCAAGCCCAGACAGTTTGGACCAAGTATGCGCATCTGATAGCGTCGGCTGATATCGAGCACAGTTTGTTCCAGTGCTTTGCCATCACCACCTTGTTCGCCAAATCCAGCCGAGATAATAATGACCGCGCGCACTCCCTTTTCACCACAGGCGTTCAGTATGTCGGCGACGGTATGGCGGGGTGTAGTTATCACAGCCAGGTCGACCTTGCCATCTATCTGCCGGATATCAGGCAGGCAGGGATGGCCATCTATGTGCGTGTATTTAGGATTGATGGCATAAAGCCGACCGGCGTATCCGCCCCGTACCAGATTGGCAAACAAGGTTGTCCCGACAGAGCCGGGGGTCGTACTCGCACCAAACACGGCGATTGTTTCAGGTGCAAACAGCTGACGCAGATAGTGTTGTGACATGTCGTTACGGCTCCAGGTGTCAGGTAAAGGCGGATCCTGCGTTGTCAATATTACCGTTTTAGGGGGAAGACTGAATCTGCCTGCAGGCGTATATTTCCAGTATAGGCTGTCATTTCCGGACGCTTATTGATCCATATCATGACGAATCGGGCAACCGTTCAATAGTATCACCAATGACAGATGTGATGAGACGGGATCGCAATATACCTCGGGAGGGTCGAACAGATGACAGAAACAACAGCCTATATACGCTGGTTTAATGATCTGGGCATGGACGACGTCGCACGGGTGGGCGGGAAAAATGCCTCACTCGGAGAAATGTACCGCGAACTGGTGCCACTGGGTGTCAATGTACCGAACGGGTTTGCCATCACGGCCGATGCCTACTGGGCCATACTGGACTCCTGCAACGGGCGTGAGCGGCTGGATCGCCTGTTCCGCGATATCAATATGTCCAGCATGGCGGAGTTGTCGTCGCGAGCACAGCAGGCACGTGAGCTGGTGTACGGTGCCGGTCTGCCCACGGCGATGCGAGAGCAAATTATCCGTGCGTACCGCCAGTTACAACAGCAGTATGGCAGTGAGCTCAGTCTGGCCGTACGCTCCTCGGCGACGGCTGAGGACCTGCCGGACGCCAGTTTTGCCGGACAACACGAGTCCTACCTGAATGTGTGTGGTGACGAACAGTTACTGGATGCCACGCGCCGCAGCTTTGCCTCGTTATTTACCGAGCGTGCGATCAGTTACCGGATCGTCAATGGTTTCGACTATCGCAAGATTGCCCTGTCTGTCTGTGTGATGAAGATGGTGCGGTCTGATATCGGGTCAAGCGGTGTCTTGTTTACACTGGACACTGAATCCGGGTTTCGTGATGTGGTGTTTATCACTGGTGCCTGGGGCCTGGGTGAGAATGTGGTCCAGGGCACAGTGGATCCGGACGAATTTTACGTGCATAAACCGACCTTTAACCGCGGACATCGTGCAGTACTGCGCCGGGTAAAAGGAGATAAACAGGTGATGATGGTGTACGCGCAGACGCGCAGCGGCCAGACCACTCGTAATATACCGACACCCCGCGCCAGCCGTGAGCAGTTTTGTATTAACGATCAGGACGTGCTGACACTGGCCGATTATGCGATCAAGACCGAGCAGCACTACAGCCAACGCAGCGGTCATTCGATGCCGATGGACATCGAATGGGCGAAGGACGGACAGGACGGCAAGCTGTATCTGGTGCAGGCACGTCCGGAGACGGTGGTGTCGCAACGCGCCGGTCTGCAACAGCAGGACTACCATCTGACAGGGACCGGAACGGTGATAAGCACGGGACGCGCGATCGGCGCCGGCATTGCCAGCGGGCTTGCCCATGTCATTCCACACGTGGATCAGATAGGCGAGTTCAAACCGGGCGAGATACTGGTTGCCGATGTGACCACACCGGACTGGGGACCGGTATTAAAGACCGCCGCCGCCGTCATTACCAACCGCGGAGGCCGTACCTGCCACGCCGCGATTGTGGCCCGTGAAATGGGTATCCCGGCAATCGTCGGTACCGGTGATGCCACCGGAGTGATAAAAACCGGACAGTCTGTGACGGTGTCCTGTGCGGAAGGGGATGCCGGCAAGGTGTATGCCGGTGAGATCCCCTGGCGTGTCGAGCTGTCGGATGCGACCCGTCTGCCGAGGCCGCGCACAGCGATCATGCTGAATCTGGCCAATCCGGACATGGCGTTTCGTTACAGCCGCCTGCCGAATGACGGTGTTGGCCTTGCGCGTATGGAATTTATCATCAATGAATATATCCGGATCCATCCGATGGCACTGGTGCATCCGGAGAGGATTACCGATAAGGACGCACAGCAGCAGATTGCCGCACTTTGCGCTGGATATGACCGACAGGAAGATTATTTTATCGAGCGTCTGTCCGAGGGCATTGGCACGATAGCAGCGGCGTTTTATCCCAAACCGGTCATCGTCCGCCTGTCTGATTTCAAGACCAATGAATATGCCAGCCTGCTCGGTGGGGCGGCGTTTGAACCGGTGGAAGAAAATCCGATGATCGGTTTTCGCGGCGCTGCACGTTACGCACACCCGGACTACCGGGAAGGATTTGCGCTGGAATGTGCCTCGCTGAAACGGGTCCGGGAGGTGATGGGGCTGGATAATGTACAGATTATGGTACCGTTTTGCCGTACGTTACCGGAGGCCCGAAAGGTATTGCAGGCGCTCGCCGATAACGGTCTGGCTCGTGGTAGCAATGGTCTGCAGGTGCTGGTCATGTGTGAAATCCCGAACAATGTCATCCTGATCGATGAGTTCTCGAAACTGTTTGATGGTATCTCCATCGGCTCGAATGATCTGACCCAGTTGACACTGGGCGTGGATCGGGATTCCGGTATCGTCGCCTTTGACTTTGATGAACGTGACCCCGGCGTACTGGAAATGCTGCGTCTGGCAGTGACAGGGGCGCGCCGCAATCATATCCACTCCGGTATTTGTGGTCAGGCGCCTTCCGATTATCCCGAGATGGCAGAATTTCTGGTCAGACTGGGTATAGATTCAATCAGTCTGAATCCGGACAGTGTATTGAAGACAACCCGACATGTACTTGAGATAGAAAGACAGATGGGGTTAGAGGCCAAAGACTGATCCATGAACGGCCTCAGTCGGTATGTGACGGATCGTTGCCGGCCTCTTTTTGCAGGCGTGTGAGACTGGTCGAGTAGGCCTCGGCGTCGCCGTAGTCGACAAAATGATGATAGCGTGTATGTTTGTCGATGACCCGGCTCGCATGTTTGATCGGGCACCAGTACTGCTCTGTGCGTGCCGCAATCTCCCGCGCATACCCGAGCAGACCGTTCGCATATCCGCAATAGACACAATGAAACTTTTCAAAGATATTCAGGTAATGCAGGTGGTGCCGATCGATAATAATATAGTTGCGACGTTTGACCTTGTTTATCCCGTACAACGGGAAACACGCGGCCTGATAAATCGTAATGCACAGGTCGAGCAGGGCGAACGGTACGATCATGCCGTAGATGAACGGTGCGGTGGCCAGGTTTTGCGGGCGGGTCTCCAGCAACCACTGGATAGTGCCGGTCCTGAATTTTTTCTGCGCGGCCTCGATGTCTTTGCGTAAACGTATCCTGCCGTCTTTCAACCGGTAGATTACCTGTTCTTGTCGCGCATGCAGGATGTCCTCAATCTCGTCCTCCAGTGAGGTGATCTGGGCCAGTAACTCCTTAATCCGGTTGTTCATTGGCGATGGCCTGCATGGTCGTTTGTATTATCGTGACAGGATAGTGACACGATGTTTCGATAGATAACAAGATTGGTTGATAAAATCTGCTGGAATTTCCTGCAAGATCAGCCATCTGGCTATAATCGTTCAAGACACGCTGTGAATACATCCATGTACGCTCGAGCGCCGCATCCATGCGGCTAACGGTCTTTCACAATTATAGCCAGACGGCTGACCCCCGACTTTAATGGCATACGTAAGAGTTCTTTACTGTCAGTAGCTAAAACTATTGCGTACTCTGATAAACCCCGAAATGCACAAAAGGTGCTGTCGCCTTTTGTCCGGCCCGGACATTTTCCGGGACCTTATGCTGGACAGGCGGCAGGCTGCGCAGGTAGGCCACGATACTTTTCATGTCTTCATCAGAAATCTTTGCATACGCAGGCCAGGGCATGACCGAAAGCGCATGACCACCGTCCGGGTTGATGCCGATACGAATCATCTGGATAATCGCATCATCGGTCCAGTTGCCAAGGCCAGTCTCCGGATCCGGTGTCAGATTGGCAGGATAGACCACACCCGGATTTTTCTGTTTCATTGGATTGGTATAGGCGATCCCGGTCTGTGACCCGGCGAGATGGCGTTGCATGTTCGCATTGCCGGTCAGTGCTCCGTCAGTATGACAACTGGCGCAGCCAAGCAACGCGACCATATATTCTCCCCGTATAATCTGTTCCGGACTGTAGGGCAGGTTTTCGCGCACAACCATCTGCGGCGTGTCCATTATCGTGGTCGGGGTAATCTCGCGCATGTCTGCCAGCGGATTGTTCGGTGTGGCACAGGCAACAAGAAGGACGGCCAGTGTAGGGATAAACAGTACTTGCAGGAGCGGTCTCATAGCATTATTCGCCTTTTCAACAACAGGAAAGTGGGTGTCCAGAATCTGCGGTATGGCGGTTTATACAAACGCAGTGCGCCGGACCTGATGTAATTATAGTAGATGGGGCTAACGGCCGCTTGATCCTGATCAAGCCACAGGCAAATACAGCATCACTCACAGGATACACCGGTTGTGGACTAAGGAATACAAACATGGCAACTGCCGGTTGCAGACACTGACCCGGATGCTTTCAGTTCGCGACTTTTTCGGATTGCAGTACGGTTTCCACGTCATAGAGGCGTGCCAGACTGACCATCTGCTCATTCATACCATGGATTTGCAGACTGATTTGCCTGCCCAACGCCAGGCGTCTGCTGGCGAGTAACAGACTGATGGCGGAGGAGTCGCATTGGTCCACCTTGCTGCAGTCCAGCATAGTGGTACCGATGACCAGCTCCTGCGTTAACAGCCTGTAGAGGGCATTTACGGTCTGGAAGTTTATCTGGCCGTGCAGATGCAGCGTTTTACCCTCGCGTACCAGTTGCACCTGCTGCTTGTTCATTGTGCGTTTTCCCGGTTTTTTGTGACCAGACTTTTGATCAGGCCGTCCACACCGGACTGTTGAATCTCGCGCGAGAATGTCGTCCGGTAGTTGACGATCAGACTGACCCCGTTGACGCTGACATCAATGACTTTCCAGTCTGTCTTGTCCTTCCTCATCCGCAAGGTCAGCGTGACCGGATCACCGGTCGGATTACTGACCTCCATGCCGATTGAGACATCACCCTGTGAGGTCGTATCTGTGGATCGGATCGTGGTCGATTCGTTACGACTACCAAACAGGACGTTGGTATAGGTACGCACCAACAGGCTGCGAAATTCATTTGCCAGTGCGGACTTTTGTTCGGGTGTTGCCTGCATCCAGGACCGACCGACCGCCAGCTGCGTCATCACATTAAAATTGAACCGTGGCAACAAGCGCTGCTGGACCATCGCATTCAGTTTTTCATTGTCTTTCGAATAGACAGCTTCGTTTTGTTTCATGTCCGTCATCACTTCATTGACGGTCTGGCGGGTTATTTCAGCCGGGTCGTTTGCTGATGTTTGCGCGGACAATCCCGCAGACCAGCACAGCGCAGAAATGACGAACACGCTCAGGCAGTGTAAAGAGCGCAGATGCCAGGCGGGACGCATCAGGTCAGCGTGGATCATTTTTCGGTTTCGCTCGCCTTGCTAAACATGAATTCGCCTATCAGTGATTCAAGTACCATCGCGGAAGAGGTCAGCATGATTTTATCGTTGTTCTCCAGCGGCTGTTCCTCACCTCCAATCTCCAGGCCCACATATTGCTCACCCAGCAGACCTGAGGTCAGTATGCTGGCCGAGGTGTCCTTGCTGAAGGCGTATTGTTGTTCGAGGTCCATCGTTACTACGGCCATATAATTGCCCGTGTCGAGACGGATGTTGCTCACCCTGCCCACGACGACCCCCGCACTCTTGACCGGGGCGCGAACCTTCAGTCCACCGATATTGCTGAATTCGGCGCTGATTTGGTAAGTGGTGCCGCTGGTGGAAGAGGCGAGATTGGCAACCCGCAGGGAAATAAACACGGTGGCCAAAATACCTATTGCAACAAAAATGCCTACCCAGATATCCATAATTGTCCGATTCATTATATCCCCCGGAACATAAATGCAGTGAGGACGAAGTCCAGTGCGAGAATTGAAAGAGAAGAAGTCACAACGGCACGGGTGGTTGCATTGGAAACGCCCTCAGCGGTTGGTGGTGAATTATAGCCTTCGAATACAGATATCAGGATGACGGCGACGGCAAAAACGATACTTTTAATCACGCCATTCATCACGTCTTGATTAAAATCTACCGAGGCCTGCATCTGCGACCAGAAGATCCCGTCATCGACGCCAATCAGGCGCACAGCGATTAGATAAGCCCCGGCTATACCCATCACATTGAACATGGAAGTCAGCAGTGGGAGCGAAATAATGCCTGCCCAGAAGCGTGGTGCGACGACACGTGCTACCGGCTCAATGGCCATCATTTCCATTGCACTGAGTTGCTCAGTCGTTTTCATCAGACCAATTTCTGCGGTGACAGCTGTTCCGGCACGACTGGCAAATAGCAGTGCCGACAAGACCGGCCCGAGTTCACGTACCAGTGCCAGCGCCACCACCGTACCCACGCCATCACCCGAGCCGAACCGCTGCAGAGTGTCATACATTTGCAGTCCCAGCACCAGCCCGACAAACATGCCGGAGACCAGGATAATAATTAAAGACTGCACACCGATGAAATAGGTTTCGCGCATGACCAGTCCGGGCCGCAGCACACAGGTACCGGACTGCAACAGGATTTGCACGAAGAAGCGCGCCATGTAGCCGAGTCGCATCAGGCGGTCGTTTATGTGATGGCCGAGCGAGAGGATGAGCGCCTTCATCGGGACTGCCCCAGCAAGGTGTTCGCATAATCAGCGGAAGGGTAGTGGAACGGCACCGGGCCGTCGGCCTCGCCCCAGACAAACTGGTGTACAAACGGGTTGTCTGATGAACGGATGGCCTCGGCCGTGCCTTCAGCGACAACGACCCCTTCAGAAACCATATAGACATAGTCGACGATCTTCAGCGACTCCTGCACATCGTGGGTGACGACGATTGATGTGGCTCCCAGCGCATCATTCAGTTTGCGGATCAACTCACCGACCACACCGAGGGAGATAGGGTCAAGTCCGGCAAACGGTTCGTCATACATAATCAACATCGGATCCAGCGCAATGGCGCGTGCCAATGCTACCCGGCGCGCCATGCCGCCGGACAGTTCAGAAGGCATCAGGCCTGCGGCGCCCTGCAGACCCACGGCATGTAACTTCATCAGCACCAGGTCACGGATGATTTCTTCCGGCAGATCCGTATGTTCACGCATCTGGAACGCGATATTTTCATAGACAGACAAATCGGTGAACAAGGCACCTTGCTGGAACAACATGCCCATCTTCCGGCGCAATTGTATTAATTGATCATTATTGAGTGTTTCAACCGCCTGACCATCAACATTGACGTTGCCTGTTGATGCCTTCAGTTGACCGCCTATCAGTCTTAACAGGGTAGTCTTGCCGCAGCCGCTGCCGCCCATGATGGCAACAACCTTGCCGCGGGGTACGACCAGATTGATGTTTTTGAGGATCGCACGCGTATCGTAGGCAAACGATACATTGCGGATTTCAATCAGATTGGCATCGGACATGGTGTATAATAATCTGCCTGATTCAGCTGTGTTGCCCGGGCCACAAACGGATATTATTCAGTTTTACAGACAAGATTATTTCCTGTGACATTAACCGTTCATATTCAATAGCGGGGCATTATAGCAGTCTTTCGGGCAATTCAGGTCGTATTTGATAATCTTCGCTATCAATACCGGTCGTTGGAAAAAACAGACATTAATTGATTGTATATATAGCTATCAGCCTCACACATAAAAGGTCAGACAGATGAAGTTGAGATTTCTGGGTGCAGCAGAAACAGTCACCGGCTCGCGGTTTCTGGTAGACAGTAATAATGTCAGGGTCCTCGTGGACTGTGGCCTGTTTCAGGGGCTGAAAAAACTGCGTGAACGCAATCGCATGGCGTTTCCGGTACCGCCTTCCACTATCCATGCACTGATTCTGACCCATGCGCATATCGACCACAGCGGCTATATCCCGGCCCTGGTCAAAAACGGATTTCGCGGCAAGATATATTGTACCGATGCGACCTATGACTTATGCAGTATCCTGTTACCGGATGCAGGACATCTGCAGGAAGAGGAGGCCGAGTATGCAAACCGGCACGGTTTCAGCAAACACAAGCCTGCCTTGCCGCTGTATACCGAAAACGACGCCAGACGTTGTCTGAAACAGTACGAGACGATACCGTTTAACGCCGAATTCAACCCGGCGCCGGGGATCACAGCGCGATTTGTACCCAATGGTCACATACTGGGCTCGGCGACGGTCTATCTGTCCGACAGTCGTCACAAGATAGCTTTTTCCGGTGATATCGGGCGGCCAGAGGATGCGGTCATGCGTGCGCCGACACCGCTTGAATCCTGTGATTATCTGGTGGTTGAGTCGACCTACGGTGATCGTCGTCACAGCACGGCTGACCCGGCTGTTATGCTGGCCGAGGCCATTCGCACAGCGGTGGGTAAGGGTGGTAACGTGGTCATCCCGACGTTTGCCGTTGGCCGCGCACAATCGATATTACACCTGATTAACGAGTTGATGCAGGCGGGCACGATACCAAGGCTGCCAGTGTTTCTGGACAGTCCGATGGCAATCGATGCGACCGAGATTATATGCAAACACCAGGTCCTGCATCGGCTGTCGGTTGCGGCGTGCCAGTCCATTCGCGAGATGGTGACATTCACCCGCACTGTGGATGAATCGAAGGCAATCGCCAGTGTCCAGCACCCCAGGATCATCCTGTCAGCCAGCGGTATGTTGACCGGTGGACGGGTGTTGCATCATCTGAAACAGTATCTGCCGATGCAGAACAACGTGGTCGTCTTCGTGGGTTACCAGGCCGCTGGCACACGCGGTGCGGCCATGCTTGCCGGCGCAGAATCGGTGAAGATCCACGGTGAGTATGTCCCGGTCCGGGCCAGGATAGTCAACCTTGATGGCTTGTCGGCGCATGCTGATTATGTCGAGCTGGCTGACTGGATGTCGACATTGCAACAGGCACCGAAACAGACGTTTATCGTTCACGGCGAACCGCAGGCGCAGGACAGTTTCAGACGGTATCTTCAGGACAGGCTGCATTGGCACGCGACAATCCCGGAACACGGTGAAGAAGTTGAACTGGGTTAACACTATACTGGGTAAGAAACATGTTTGAATGGATTGCCGAATGGATCAACGCGGCCGGTTATACCGGCATCGTGGTATTGATGTTTCTGGAGAATGTCTTTCCCCCGATTCCTTCCGAGCTGATCATGCCGATGGCCGGTTTTCTGGTCAGTCAGGGTGAGATGAATCTGGCCGGTGTGATTGCGGCCGGAACATTCGGGACTATACTGGGGGCATTACCGTTCTATTACGCAGGCAAGTTTCTGGGCCTCGACAGGCTGAAACTGTGGGCAGATCGTTATGGACGTTTGTTTACGGTCAGTTCAGCTGATATTGATGAAAGTCATCGCTGGTTCGAGAAGTATGGCATGTGGACAGTGTTGCTATGCCGTCTGGTACCGGGTGTGCGTTCGCTGATCTCCATCCCGGCCGGTATAAATAACATGCACATGGGCCAGTTTCTGCTGTATTCCACGATAGGCTCTGCGGTCTGGTCAACCTTGCTGGCAATTGCTGGTTATGTGCTCGGCGTCAACTACAGCAAGGTTGAGGTGTATGTGGGCCCGGCGTCCAAGGTCATCCTTGGCGCGATACTGCTGATCTACCTGTATCGTGTGATTACCTATAAACCTTCCGGCAGTCGGTAACGGGATCAGATGAAGAACGGCCCCCGCATCTCATAGGTCCGGCCGTCAGTTTCATCTCCGGCGATACCGCTTTGTGAGCTGAAATAGAGTCGGCTACCGTCCGGACTGAAGGCCGGCCCGGTTATTTCCGATCCTTCATGGCCGATCAAATTGACCAGTTCAAACGGGGTGAGGCCGCTCCCGACCACGATCAGGCGCATATCCGAACCGTCTTCGGCGACCAGGATATCTCCGTCGGCGGAGACAGTTACATTGTCAACATCATTCATGGCCGGATTAAATATACCATCACGCTGCTGGTCATAGACCATGCTGAGCGTATTTGCACGGGTATCCACTGCCCACACTCGGTTGTCACCCTTCGTACTGAAATAGATCATGCCCTGATGGTACCAGCATCCTTCTCCACCATTAAACCTTGCTGCCTCACTGACCTGTTTACGAGTGGGTACTGCCTCTTTTACGGGGTTCGGATCTGATATTGGAACCCAGCGGATCCCCCGCGTTTGCAAGGGGTCCTCGCCGTCGACAACGGCCACCTCCAGCCGACCCGCAAGCTGCTCAGCATTGTATTTATCAGGATAATTCTCCACGATAAACCGGTACAGATTACTGTCAGGAGTGTCTTCCGTCAGATAGATGTGCCGGTTAACCGGGTCAACCGCAGCGGCTTCATGGGTAAAGGTCCCCAGCGCCGGTTGGGCGATGGCGGCACGTTTACCGGTCGGGTCGCATTCATATACCAGGCCCAGTGGAATTTCCTCGCAACTTAACCATGTGCCCCAGGGGGTCGGTCCACCCGCGCAGTTGTTACGCGTCCCGGTGCAAATGGTATAGCTGTCTACGAGGTCGCCGGATGAGTTGAAACGGAGTGCACCAACACTGCCTTCACCTGGTCGGTCGATTTCACAGTTGGAAACATAGACCCAGCCACCTTCCTGCAAGGGGAGTACTGCACCCCCATCCGGTTGCCGATGCCACAAATAGGACGAGGTGGCGACCGGTGGTCGACCGGTACGTGCGATCTCCCGTACGCTGAATCCCCGAGGTATCACCATGCGTGTGGCCGGGTCATTCTCGACAGCGACCTCGTGCAGGGTATTGGCCAGGTTCGGGATATTTGATCGCCGACCGGGTGCGATTGTTTGTGCAATCGCTGTCTGCAGCGGGTTATTGAACAGACCATGACCGAGGGCGACCATGCCAGTGGCAATCAGGCCCTGGCGTAACAGGTGCCGACGTGATATTTCGATACGACTGGCATGAGATTTAGTCTTCATATTCCAACTCCTGAAAGCAGTTACATACACTATAGGGGATTTTTATGACAACCGGATTTCATCATTATTGTTCAAGTCCTAATGCGGAAGAAATCGCCTGCCACGAGATAAACTTGAAATTCTGGTTTTCGGCAGGTTCAATGTTGCGCCCGTCCTGAACAATCAGTATGCCTTGTGCGTAACCAGGCAGCGCCGTACTGCTCACATCGAGACCGTCTGTTTCCGATACTCCGTCTATACCTGTGCTGACATTTGCACGAATCCGGAATGTACCCCGATGCGCGTGGGGAGGATTGCGGTCATATACAACATAGCTATCCGAGCCTTGCGACGAGGCGACTATATATCCTCGATCCCCTGTCATTCTATAGATAGCCAGCCCCTCAACATCATCGATAAGCTGGCCATCAGGATGAATTCCATCTACCAGGACGCGATCGTTACCTGCCGCCGGTTCTGCAGGGTAACGCCAGATACCGACATCTTCCTCGCCTACATAGAGCAGACCGGTTTCATCATCGGCGACACATCCCTCGGCTACCGTGCCGATGTTTAATCGACGTACCAGCTCGGCATCTATCTTGCCGTCAACTGTTGAAAACAGGCGCCACTGGTGTAACTTGCCATCGCCACTGGTGGCGATTACATAAAATTCTCCGGAACGCCGACTATGGTACAGGCACAGGCCATAGGGGTCATAAAATTCCGCCGGAATGCTGCGTGCATCAACACGACTGACCTGTCTGGTCACCGGGTTGATGGCGTAAAGATTAATGGCTGAATCCGTACGGTTTGTTGCAGCGGCGATATGGTTCAGCCCGGGTATATCACTGAAACCGGAACGAACATCGACATTATTAAGGCGTCCATCCGGCAGAAACTGGATCAGCTTGCCTGCCAGATCCATTACCATCAGCCCGCCATTCTTGTCGGTGCCCAGAACCAGACTGTCTGCCGGGTCCTGCGGATGGATCCAGATGGCAGGGTCATCTGCGGCATCACCGGTTGACGGTGCAACATCCGTTTCCACAACCGGAGTGACAACCACGGTATGTCCGTTGGTATCTGCATCCTTAATGTCAGGCCAGGTACCCAGCGTCCCGGTGGGCAGCAGATGCAGGCTGCCACCGCCGGATTCACCTTGGACGGCAACAGCCAGTATGTCCTGTATTTTTCCCGAGATCGGGAATCGACCTGTTGCCATTCCCTCAATGTCACCATTGATGCCACCCTTGCCAGACATGCTAGCCAGGCGGAGTCTGGCCGAGGGTTTTCCTTCGCTGGACAGGCGTACCAATGCCTCGATACCCTGATCAACTACTAACGGGGATATCTGTTGTTTGTGACTGATGAGTGCCACTGCGACCGGTTCCTGTAACGGACCGAATGGCGTGTTCACTGCAGCCATCCTGCGTATGGCATCTGTTTCCGGGTCTACTTGCACAGTCCATAAGCCGACTTCAGGTTCCACAACATAGACGATACCGCTGCGATTGTCGGCAATACAGCTGCTGGTCTCGCCACCTATTGCAATGTTACGTATCCATGCCAGACTGATCTCACCCGCCGTCGGCATGACTATCCGATATTGGGCGAGCATGCCATGCTCACCACCGGTATAAAGATACAGACTCCGATCATGAATATCCTGCGCGATACAAAGGTGAGTGGGTATCGTGTCCGTGACTGTCGAGTGCCGTATATCATTTGTGAAATGACCTGTCTGCGGATCCATGCCCCGTAACAGCACCGATGATGTGCCTTCGTCGGCGATGGCCAACAGGATCAGCGACCGGCTGTTGACGGGCATGATGGGGGATACGCTGACCGCGGTGGCCTCTGACAGAGGGTTATCCAGATATAAATGATCAACGACCTTACCGTCCGCCCCCAGCACGATAACGCCTTCAAATGCCAGCGCAGCGACGATAAACGGTTGTGTGCCTGCCGCGATGACTACACTTTTGGGTTCGCCCTTCGAAAAATGGAACACGTTGTTTTGAAATACCGGTTCGGGTGGGGCCGCGACAGCAGTCCCGGTCAGCACGGCAGCGTTGGCGAACATGAACAGGAGCAGGATGGCAGCACGGGATTTCAGGCTGGACAACATACTAATCTCTCAGCTTAAACAGACAGGTTCATGGCATGCAGTCACCGGAAATTTATTGAACAATCAGCAGTTCAGGGAGTCCGGACCTGTCTGTGTTGTTATGGAATCTACCGCTGTTATATATAACAGCGAAGTTGATGCCGGTTAAGTCCGCACCGGAATATTGGCGAGACTATAAACATGTTTGTTTACGTTTTTACGACAATTTGATGACAGTGAGGTAAGCAAAGCTTGCAGCTTGTGTATCAGTTCGCGCCGGCTATCCGGGTCATCCATTCGTTCGCATTTCGGCAGATCTGCTCGACATCAAGCGTCAACAGTTGGCGATTTTTCATCAGCTGTTTGCCTGCCACCCATACATTCGTGACCTGGTCACGCGAAGTTGCATAAACTATCTGGGAGATCGGGTCGTATAGCGGACTGGTTTCCACGCGGTCGAGATCGATCGCTGTGATATCGGCGGCCTTGCCCGGTGTTAACGATCCGATGCTGTGATCCATGTCCAGCGCTCTGGCGGCATTGATCGTTGCCATTTTCAGCGCGGTCATGGCGGGGACGGCACGACTGTCTGCGGCCACGCCCTTGCCAAGCAGTGCGGCGGTGCGCATCTCACCGAGCATATCCAGATCATTATTGCTGGCGGCACCGTCGGTGCCGAGTGCCACATTGACACCGGCCTGTTGTAACGCATGTACTGGACACATGCCGCTGGCCAGTTTCAGGTTTGACTCCGGACAATGAATCACACTGACATTGTAACGTGCGACCAGTTCTATCGCCCCGGCATCGAGCTGGGTCATGTGGACGGCCATCAGGCGTTGACTCAGCAGACCGAGCCGGTGCAGACGTTGCAGTGGTGTCATCCCGCCGTTGGCAATCGCCTGTGATACTTCATCGGCGTTTTCATGGATGTGCATATGTACCGGGATATCAAGCTCTTCTGCGAGTGTGACGATCTTTTGCAGCGGGGCGTCAGACACCGTGTAAGGTGCGTGGGGGGCGTAGGCTGTGCGGACCAGTGGGTGGTGCCTGAACTGATCGTGGACCTTGCGGCCCTTGTCAAAATACTCTGCGCTGTCACGTGCCCAGGCCGTCGGGAAATCGATGACGATCAAACCAATACTGACACGCATGCCGGCCTCGACCGCGACCTCTGCGGTGCGGTCCGGGAAAAAGTACATATCGTTAAAACAGGTCGTACCGCCGCGTATCATCTCCGCCATTGCCAGCCTTGTACCGTCCTCGACAAAGTTCGGATTGATCCAGCGGGCCTCGGCCGGCCAGATATGTTTGCTCAACCAGTCCATCAGCGAGAGATCATCGGCCAGTCCCCTGAACAGCGACATGGCGGCATGGGTATGCGTATTAATCAGGCCGGGTATCAGCGCATGTCCCGCCAGATCGTGCGTTTCGGTTGCGGTATAGCGCAACCTGGCCTGTTCCGCCGGGAGCAGATCAAGGATCCGGCCTTCATGAATAACAAGGGCATGGTTTACATGAATACGGTTGTCCGGTTCGACCGGGATTATCCATTTAGCAAAAATCAATGAATCGACATTCACGAACTTCCCCTTTATATTTCGAGCGGTAAACGACAGTCGGCGTTGCTGTCTCTGCCAAAAGCATAACCGAATCACATGAGGACAACCATTTTTTATGAATCCAGCGGACACCACCCGAACGGCTGACAGCGTTCGCGCCATCCAGTGGGAACAAAGCCGGCTGCGCCTGCTTGATCAGCGCAAACTGCCTGCCAGCTTTGAATATCTGACGCTGGACAGTGCCGAAGGTGTGGCCAGCGCAATCACTGACATGGTGGTGCGTGGGGCGCCTGCCATCGGAATTGCCGCGGCCTACGGGGTCGTGCTTGCTGCAATATCGGCTGTGCGTGACTATCCGGGTGACTGGCGTCAGGTATTGACTGAAAAAATACCGGTACTGATGGATTCGCGGCCGACAGCGGTCAACCTGCGCTGGGCACTGGATCGGATGCAACGGGTGATAGACCACTGCCGGACGAATCCTGTGGACGCCCTGCAGGCCGAGGCAGATGCCATCTACGCCGAGGACATTGAGGCGAACCGGTCTATGGGCAGGGCAGGTGCCGTTTTTCTGCGCAACAGTGGCGCGGTATTGACCCATTGTAATACGGGCTCACTTGCCACCGGCGGGTTTGGTACAGCGCTCGGTGTGATACGTACGGCCTGGGCGAATGCAGATATCGAGCGGGTGTATGCCGCCGAGACGCGGCCCTGGTTACAGGGCAGCCGTCTGACCGCCTGGGAGTTGCAGCAGGACAATATCCCGGTGACGCTGGTGGCAGACAGTGCCTGTGCCTGGTTGATGCATACCGGCAAGATCCGCTGGGTCATCGTCGGGGCAGATCGTATCGCCGCCAACGGTGATGTCGCAAACAAGATCGGAACCTATTCGCATGCCGTCAATGCCCGATATCACGGGATCGGATTCATGGTCGTCGCACCGGTGTCCACGATTGATCCGGCAACAGCGAGCGGAGACCATATCGAAATCGAACAACGCCGACCGGGCGAATTGCTCGAATTCTCCGGGACCCGGATCGCACCCGAAGGGGTAGAGGCATACAACCCGGTTTTTGATGTGACACCGGCAGAACTGATCAGCGTGCTGGTCACAGAACGTGGTGTGATTGAAGCGCCGGACAGTGAAAAAATCAGTCGGCTGTTACGCTGAAAAAATCACCAAAAGTCAACCCCTTTTTGTTGGGGTAAATCAGTCTGAAACCGTAAATCAATAGTGTTGTCATCCTGTCGGATATGGTAGGATTCTGCCCTTGTAATCGGTATCATTCAGCTACTTCACCAGCACAAGGGAACCCAGGTTTTTTAACGACCGAATTAATGCATGTCTGAATCAGAATTCGCCCATTCAATTACCCCCGTCAACATAGAAGACGAGATGCGTCAGTCCTACATGGACTACGCGATGAGCGTTATTGTCGGCCGTGCCTTGCCCGATGTACGAGACGGCCTGAAACCGGTACATCGACGCGTATTGTTCGCGATGCATGTGATGGGCAACGATTACAACAAGCCCTACAAGAAATCCGCCCGCGTCGTCGGTGATGTTATTGGTAAATACCACCCGCACGGTGACTCTGCGGTCTACGACACCATGGTGCGTATGGCGCAGACGTTTTCACTGCGTTATGTACTGGTAGACGGTCAGGGCAACTTTGGTTCCGTCGACGGTGACTCTCCCGCGGCGATGCGGTATACCGAAGTACGCATGTCGCGTATCGCGCATGAACTGCTGCAGGACATAGACAAGGAAACGATCCGGTTTGTAGACAACTACGATGGATCCGAGCAGGAGCCGACGGTACTGCCGACCCGTCTGCCGAACCTGCTGATCAATGGTTCCAGCGGTATTGCTGTTGGCATGGCCACGAACATCCCGCCGCACAATCTTACTGAAGTCGTCGGTGCCTGTATTGCACTGATAGACAATCCCGATCTGAATATCGGCCAGTTGATGCAGTACATCCCCGGCCCGGACTTTCCGACGGCGGCGATAATCAACGGCTCGCAAGGTATCTATGAGGCCTATACCACCGGACGTGGTCGCATCTATATGCGGGCGCGCAGTCACATTGAAACCGATGAAAGCACCGGCGGCCATTCGATTATCGTTACCGAGTTGCCCTACCAGGTCAACAAGGCCAGGTTGCTGGAAAAGATTGCCGAGCTGGTCAAGGACAAGAAACTGACCGGCATACGTGAGCTGCGTGACGAGTCCGACAAGGACGGCATGCGTATGGTAATTGAACTGCGCAAGAACGAAGTGCCTGAAGTGATCATGAATAACCTGTACCAGCAGACCCAGATGCAGAATGTGTTCGGCATCAACATGGTCGCGCTGGATGATGGTCAGCCGAAGTTGATGACGCTGAAGGACATCCTGCAGGCCTTTATCAAACACCGTCGTGAAATCGTAACGTTGCGTACGCTGTTTGATTTACGCAAGGCACGTAACCGTGCCCATGTGCTGGAGGGCCTGGCCATCGCGCTGGCCAATATCGATCCAATCATTGCGCTGATCAAGCAGTCCCAGACACCCGCCGAGGCCAAACAGAGCCTGTTAAAACCGTTATGGGCACCCGGTGTCGTTGTTGATATGCTCAATCGTGCCGGTGCGGACGTGTCACGACCGGATGCGCTGGCCGTTGAGTTCGGACTGCAACAGGGCGGTTACCGCCTGTCTGAAATCCAGGCACAGGCGATCCTGGATCTGCGCCTGCAAAAACTGACTGGCCTTGAGCAGGACAAGATTATCAGTGAGTATGAGGAATTACTCGGCGCGATTACTGACCTGCTGGATATCCTGTCACGACCTGAACGGCTGATGGATGAAATCCGTAACGAGTTGAAAGGGCTGAAAGAGGCGTATGGTGATGAGCGTCGTTCCGAAATCATCGACGATCACCAGAACCTGAGTATGGAAGACCTGATCACCGAGGAGGATGTGGTGGTCACCCTGTCGCATGCCGGCTACGCTAAGTCGCAACAACTGGACACCTACCGTTCACAGCGACGCGGTGGCAAGGGCAAGTCAGCAGCGGATGTCCGTGAAGAAGACTTTATCGAAAAACTGTTCATCGCCAATACCCACGACACCTTGCTGTGTTTCTCAAGCCGTGGTCGTCTGTACTGGATGAAGGTCTATGAACTGCCGCAGGCCAGCCGTGCCTCACGCGGCAAGCCGATCGTCAACCTGCTGCCGTTGCAGGAAGGGGAACGCATCAATGCGGTATTGCCAATTCGTGACTTTACCGAAGGTAAATACGTATTTATGGCCACGGCTGATGGCACGGTGAAGAAGACCGAACTGGTGGAGTTTTCAAGACAGCGCCAGAGTGGCATTATTGCCATTGGCCTGGACGAAGGTAACCATCTGGTCGACGTCAAGCTGACCGACGGCGAAAAAGACGTGATGTTGTTCAGTGATGCAGGCAAGGTCGTAAGATACACCGAATCAAATGTCAGGGTGATGGGTCGTACCGCCAAGGGCGTACGCGGTATCCGTCTGGATAACGATCAGAAACTGATCTCCCTGATTATCGTCGAACCTGGAATGACAGTGCTTACGTCAACTGAAAAAGGGTACGGCAAACGCACACTGATAGAAGATTACCCGGTCACCCAGGCACGCGGTGGCAAGGGTGTGATTTCGATCCAGACCAATGAACGCAACGGCAAGGTCGTCGGTGCGGTACTGGTCAATGAAGAAGATGAAATCATGTTGATCAGCGATCAAGGCACATTGATCCGTACTCCGGTTGGCCAGGTTTCGGTCATGGGCCGCAACACCAAGGGTGTCAGGCTGGTCAATCTGGATGAGAACGAGCATCTGGCAAGTATTGAACGCATACTTGAGGAAAAAGAGCTCGATGAAGAACTACCAACTACACAGGAAGAGCAGACTTAAATGGCTACGAAAACAGTAATAAACTTTGGTGCGGGTCCGGCGCAGTTGCCCGCTGAAGTGATGCAACAGGCCCAGGCAGAATTTCTGGACTGGAATGGTACGGGTATCTCGGTTGTTGAAATGAGTCATCGCAGCAAATCGTTCCTGGCGATTGCTGAAGAGGCGGAAAAGGACCTGCGTGAAGTCCTGGCCATACCTGCCAATTACAAGATTCTTTATGTTCCAGGCGGGGCAACCGCACTGATGAGCATGGTGCCGCTGAACCTGCTGGCCCAGGGTGGTACCGGTGACTACCTGTTGACCGGCAACTGGTCGGACAAGGCCTATGGTGAGGCCAAACGTCTGGGCAAGACCAATCTGGCAGGTACCTCAAAGGCTGAAAAATTCTATACGATACCGGAGCGCAGCAGCTGGAATCTGAGCGCCGATTCCGCCTATCTTTACTACACCGATAACGAGACCATAGCCGGTGTCGAGTTTGCAGACATACCGGATACAGGCAGTATCCCGCTCGTATGTGACATGACCTCCAATTTCCTGTCACGCCCGTTTGATGTCTCGAAATACGGGATAGTATTCGCCAGTGCACAGAAGAATTTTGGTCCTGCAGGTCTTGCCTGTGTGGTCATTCGTGAAGACCTGATTGGCAAGGCCGGTCCGCAGGTGCCGTTTCTGTGTGATTTCAAGATTTATGCAGACAATGAGTCGATGTTTAATACCCCGCCAACTTTCACCTGGTACATGGCCGGTCTGATCTACAAGTGGATCAAGAAGCAGGGCGGTCTGACCGTGATGGATCAACGTGCGAGGCAGCGTGCCGACAGATTGTATGATGTTATCGACAGCAGCGAGTTTTACAGCAACCCGATCGATCGCAAGTTCCGTTCACGCATGAATGTGCCCTTTATCCTGAAGGATGAAGCCCTGAACGACGCCTTCCTCGCCGAGGCAAAGAAAAACAACCTGATCGAACTGAAAGGCCATCGCAGTGTCGGTGGTATGCGTGCAAGTATCTATAACGGTATGACCATGGACGGTATCGAGGCACTGGTCAGCTTCATGCTCGACTTTGCCAAACGCCATGGCTGATGTGGTGTCCGGCCTGCATGTCGTTGCACCTGTCTGATCCCGTTGGCGATCATGACAACTGACAGCAAGCTGGTCGGGATACGTGAACGAATCGATCAGATCGATAAACAACTGATCGATCTGATCAGCAGCCGTGCGTCGCTGGCCGCGGAAATCGCCGAGTTGAAAAGGGAAGATGGTGCGGCTGCCGTTTATTACCGTCCCGAGCGCGAGGCACAGGTCCTCCGGCGGGTCATCAGTGAAAATCCGGGGCCGTTGTCTGATGAAGCGATTGCCATACTGTTTCGTGAATTAATGTCCGCCTGTCTGGCACTGGAACAGAAACTGAAAGTTGCGTTTCTGGGACCGGAAGGGACATTCACCCAGACGGCTGCACTGAAACATTTTGGTCAATCGGTTCAGACCGTACCACTGTCGCGGATAGATGAAGTCTTCCACCAGGTACAGTCCGGAGCCTGTCATTACGGCGTTGTACCCATTGAGAACTCAATCGAGGGTGTGGTCAACCATACACTCGACATGTTGATAAATTCAAAACTGAAAATCAGCGGCGAAGTGGAACTGCGTATCCACCAGAATCTGATGAGCAAGACCGGAGACAAGTCGCAGATCCGCAGGATCTATTCTCATCAGCAGTCACTGGCCCAGTGCCGTTTGTGGCTGGATACACATATGCCAGGTATTGAACGCATCGCTGTCAACAGTAATGCCGAGGCCGCCCGTATCGCCGCAGAAGATCCAGCTGCAGCAGCAGTAGCCGGCGCCGCGTCGGCACAGGTGTATCAGTTGCAGATTCTTGAAAGCAATATTGAGGATGAACCGGACAATTCCACCCGATTTCTGATCATTGCGGAAAAGGACGCCCAACCGTCCGGTGCAGACAAGACCTCACTGCTGTTCTCGATGCCAAGCAAACCGGGTTCTCTGTTACGTATGTTGTCCTGTTTTGCTGATAATAATGTCAACATGACCCGGATAGAATCACGGCCGTCACGCAGGGGACTGTGGGAGTACGTGTTTTTTGTTGATGTGGATGGACATCAAAACAATGATAATGTTGCGGCTGCCATTGTAAGGCTCGAATCCGAGGCGTCGATGGTGAAGATACTCGGCTCCTACCCGAAGGCCGTCCTGTAATATCAGATCACCGATATTGCCGGAGGTATCTGCAATCGCCATGCAATCCTGTGTAACTTTCTGTTCGATAACGGCCTTGATATGTTGATAAACAAACTTGCAATCATCGGAGTCGGTTTGATAGGCGGCTCACTCGCACGTGCACTCCGTCGCGCGGGCGTATGTAACCATATCTCCGGTTATGGTCGCGATGAATCGAATATGCAGCGCGCGCTCGAACTCGGCGTTATCGACGAGTATTCACAAGATATAACCCATGTAGTTGCCAATGCCGATGTGATTGTACTGGCAACACCTTTGGCGACGATGGAACCGTTGTTGGGTGCATTGTTGTCGGCCTTGCAGACAAAAACTATCATCACCGATGTCGGTAGTGCGAAGGGCAGTGTGGTCGAGGCCGCACGTAATGCGCTGGGCGACAGACTGCACCAGTTTATCCCGGGTCATCCGATAGCCGGTACCGAGCAGAGCGGTGTTCAGGCCTCATTTGCCGACCTGTTTGTTGATCACATGGTCATCCTGACACCGCTGCCGGATAATGAAACCACTGCGGTAGAAACCATCACCCGGATGTGGGAAAGCTGCGGCGCAACAGTTGTTTCATTATCGGTGGATCATCATGATCAGGTCCTTGCGGCGACCAGTCATTTGCCCCATGTACTCGCCTATGCGTTGGTAGACTGCCTCGCAGGTATGAATGAACATGACGAAATCTTTCGCTTTTCCGCCGGAGGATTCCGGGACTTTACCCGCATCGCCTCCAGTAACCCCGAGATGTGGAGTGATATCTGCATTGCGAATGGTGACAAGCTGTTGAAGGTGATTTCGCAGTTTGAGAGCCATCTGGCAGCAATGAAGGCGATGATAAGCACGAATGATCGTGACAAGCTGCGTGAGGTTTTTGCGCGGGTCAAATACACCAGAGACACGATGCTGGCTGAACGGCAGTCACTGCTGTCCAGAAAAAAAACTACCTGAAACTACGGAATCCCGATATCACATGCATCAGCAAAAACGTATTGACTATCTCGCCAGACCTGTCCGTTCGCTAAGTGGCCGTATTCGTGTGCCGGGCGACAAATCGGTGTCACACCGGGCGATTATTTTTGGTGCCATCGCCGAGGGTGAGACCCGGGTGACCGGGTTTCTCGACAGCGCTGACACTATCGCTACCGCCGATGTGTTCAGGGAGATGGGTGTGCGTATTGATCGGTCTGATGATCAGTTGACGGTGCATGGCGTGGGCCTGCACGGCTTGCAATCACCGACCAGGCCACTTTATTTTGGCAACTCGGGCACCTCGGTCAGACTGTTATCCGGATTATTGTCCGGACAGACATTTGATACCGAGCTGATTGGTGATGAGTCTTTAATGACGCGACCGATGCGCAGGGTTGTATTGCCATTACGGGAGATGGGTGCCGATCTGGAATGTACCGAAAAAGGTACCTTGCCCTTGCATATCCGTGGCGGACAGCAATTACGCGGAATTCATTACACCATGCCGGTTGCCAGCGCGCAGCTAAAATCCTGCCTGTTACTTGCCGGTCTGTATGCGCAAGGCAACACGACCATTATTGAACCGGCTGTCACCCGCGATCATACCGAGAGGATGTTGCCCGGTTTCGGTTGTCATATCACCCGTTCAGGCAAGAGTGTCACCTTGCAGCCGGGCAGATTGACGGCTACCCGGGTCAGCGTGCCGGGTGATATATCATCGGCTGCATTTTTTCTGGTGGCCGCCAGCATCTGCCCCGGCTCTGACATTGTTCTTGATAACATCGGTATCAATCCGACCCGGCATGCCGTGATTGAAATCCTGCAAATGATGGGTGCGGATATCCAGGTGGAGGCGGCCGAAAGTGTCGACGGGACAGAACCGACAGCCACGATACGGGTGAAACACCGGCCCCTGCACGGGATTGAAATTCCGTCACATCTGGTTCCAATTGCCATCGACGAGATACCTGCAATCCTGATAGCGGCGGCATATGCCAGGGGAGAGACTGTCCTGCGGGATGCGGCCGAACTGCGGGTCAAAGAAAGCGACCGAATCGAGGCGATGGCGGACGGTCTGAAACGTCTGGGTATCGCGGCGGTGACGACCCCCGATGGAATGATTGTGACCGGAGGCAGCATGCACGGTGGCGAGATAAACAGTTATGGTGACCACCGGATAGCGATGGCATTTTCAGTGGCCTCGACCGTCAGTAGCGGTCCGGTCAGGGTACTGGATTGTATCAACGTCAATACCTCGTTCCCCGGATTTGTTGAAACGGCCTGTTCAGTGGGGCTGGATATCCGGATTGAACAGACTGATGGCTGAGGCGCCGGTTATTACTGTCGATGGCCCCAGCGGCACGGGTAAGGGGACGATCTGTTTACGTCTGGCTACACTGTTAGGTTGGCACTTCCTCGACAGCGGGGTGCTTTACCGGGCACTGGCGCTATCTGCCCTGGACAGCGGACTTGGCCTCGAAAACACGCCGGAATTATGCGGGCTGGCAGAACATCTGGACATCCGTTTCAGGCCTGATAACAAGGGTAATCATGTCGCTATCTGGCTGGGACAGTCAGAAGTCACAGCCAGTATCCGCACCGAGGAGTGCGGCAATGCAGCATCAAAAATTGCTGTTTATCCCGGTGTCAGGGCCGGTTTATTGTCCCGACAACGTGCCTTCAGGCAATCGCCGGGGTTGATTGCCGATGGTCGCGATATGGGTACTGTTGTGTTCCCTGATGCCACGCTGAAAATCTTCCTGACCGCCAGTGCAGATGAACGTGCGAAACGGCGCTATAAACAGTTGAAAGAACAAGGGTTTAGTGTTAACCTTGCCCGCCTTTCGGCTGAGATTGCTGAACGGGACGAGAGGGATGCGCAACGATCAGCGTCTCCTTTAACACCTGCTTCAGATGCAATTATTATCGATACTACAGCTGTAAATGCAGAAGCGGTTGGCCTGCAGGTTCTGGATCTGGTTCGCAAGAATTTTCCGGAACAGGTGCGTCAACTACCGATTAACTAGAACAGGTCGATCGTTTTGCTGGTAATCGTACCAGTACGGATTATCTGACCAGGAAATTGATATTTCATGAGTGAAAGTTTCGCAGAATTATTTGAACAGAGTCAGTTGAACTCTAAAATGCACCCCGGCAGCATCATTAACGGTATCGTTATTGAGGTGAGTGCTGACAGCGTAGTTGTGAACGCTGGTCTGAAATCCGAGGCCTATATCCCCATTGAGCAGTTCTACAATGAGCGTGGCGAACTGGAGGTCAGCGTCGGTGACAGGGTGGATGTGGCTCTGGACGCAGTTGAAGACGGTTATGGTGAAACCAGACTGTCACGTGAAAAGGCCAAGCGCCTGCTGGCCTGGGTATTCCTGGAGAAGGCCCATGAGACCGGTGAAACCGTTATCGGTGTGATCACCGAGCGGGTCAAGGGTGGTTTTACGGTTGATATCGACAAGGTCAGGGCGTTTCTGCCGGGTTCACTGGTGGATACCCGTCCGGTTCGTGATACATCGTATCTGGAAGGCAAGCCGCTTGAATTCAAGGTCATCAAGATTGATCAGAAGCGCAATAATGTTGTTGTGTCCCGTCGTGCCGTTGTTGAAAGCGAGAGCTCGGCTGAACGCGATGCGATGCTGGAGAAGATTACCGAAGGCGCAATCGTCAAGGGCGTGGTGAAGAACCTGACCGACTACGGTGCATTCCTTGATCTGGGTGGCATAGACGGCCTGTTGCATATTACCGATATGGCCTGGAAGCGCGTAAAGGATCCGGGTGAAATCGTCAAGATTGGTGACGAGATCGATGTGAAGGTTCTGAAGTTTGATCGCGAGCGTAATCGTGTTTCGCTCGGCCTGAAGCAGATGGGCGAGGATCCATGGACCGACCTGACCAGACGTTTGCCAGAAGGCAGCCGTCTGCGCGGCAAGGTTACCAACATTGCGGACTACGGTTGTTTTGTTGAACTGGAAGAAGGTGTAGAAGGCCTGGTACACGTCTCTGAAATGGACTGGACCAACAAGAATGTCCATCCTTCCAAGATTGTTCATATTGGTGATGAAGTCGATATCGTTATTCTGGACATTGACCAGGAAAGAAGAAGGATTTCGCTCGGCATGAAGCAGTGCCAGCCCAATCCGTGGGAGCAGTTCGCTGCCACCTATAACAAGGGTGACAAGGTGGTGGGTACCATCAAATCGATCACTGACTTTGGTATCTTTATCGGTCTGGAAGGTGGTATCGACGGTCTGGTACATCTGTCTGATGTTTCCTGGTCGGACGAAAGCGAGGATGCGATTCGCAAGTTCCAGAAGGGTGATGAAATCGAGACAACTGTTCTGGGTGTGGATGCAGAACGCGAGCGTATCTCGCTTGGCATCAAGCAGCTGGAGAAGGACCCGTTCTCAAGTTATGTGGCTGAACATCCGAAGGGCAGTATTGTTAAATCAACCGTACTGAGTGTAGAGCCGAAATTTGTGACCGTGCTACTGGCTGAGGGAATTGAGGGCCAGATGAAGGCGACTGAACTGTCCATAGACAAGAAGGTTGAAGATGCACGCCAGTTTGTCAAGGAAGGCGAGGAGCTGGAAGTCAAGATCACTGCAGTTGATCGCAAAAAACGCTCCATCGCTGTTTCTGTGCGGGCGAAGGAGTCGGATGAAGAAAGCGCCGCTGTCAGGGAATATGCGCCGGATTCATCAACAGGTGCTAAGCTGGGTGATCTGTTGAAGGAACATCTGGATAACAATAACTGACCGCAATCGCGGCTACTTGATGCTGTATTTGACTAAATGTGACTGATAAAGACATATGACCAAATCAGAACTGATTGAAGCATTGGCACGGCGGCAAATGCAGCTCGCTTACAAGGATGTTGAGCTTGCTGTAAAAACCATACTTGAAAATATGGCAAATGCGCTGTCGAACGGTGAACGCATCGAGATCCGCGGTTTTGGCAGTTTTTCATTACATTACCGGCCTCCGAGAGTAGGACGCAATCCGAAATCGGGGGACCCGGTGTCCCTGCCGGCCAAATATGTACCCCACTTTAAACCCGGTAAACAACTGCGTGACAGGATAGACCAGACCCGCGATATCCCGATCACCCTGGCTAAAGACGAAGATTAAATCCCGGCAGTATTGCTGTACCATTCCAACCGGTTGTTTCTTCCTCCCCCGTATAATATTTGCGGGTATTGTTTTACTATTACCGCGTAGACAGTGCCAAACCTGCAATAGAATTCGAGGGTAGTATGCTGCGTATAATCAGACTTCTGCTGGTGTTCCTCATAATGATGGCCGGACTGGCCTTGCACTTGCGTAATGATCAGGCTGTAACATTTGATTATTATCTTGGTACTATCGAGTTACCCTTCTCCTTTTTCCTGATTGTCGTGTTAATCACCGGGACGACACTCGGTGTGGTTGCCTGTGTGTCCGTACTGCTACGCATAAAACAGGAGAACAGGTCGCTCCGGACCAGGATACGCCTTGCTGAAAAGGAGCTCGACAATCTGCGCGTACTTCCAGCAAGGAACTGATCCGGCATGAATACGGACTGGGTTCTGTTGCTGATCTTGCTGCTGCCCGTGGCGGCGGCATCTGGCTGGTTTGCCGCCCGATCTGCCGGTCAGGGCCGCGGCAAGGGACGCTCAAGACCATTACCACCGGAATATTTCAAGGGCTTGAATTACGTTCTGAACGAACAGCCTGACAAGGCGATTGAAATCTTTATCAAGATGCTTGAAGTTGACAGTGAGACTGTAGAGACCCATTTTGCACTGGGCAGCCTGTTCCGGCGCAGGGGCGAGGTCGACCGTGCCATCCGTATACATCAGAACCTGATTGCACGACCCGCTCTTGACAGTGAATACCGTTCCCAGGCGATGCTCGAACTGGGGCTGGACTACATGAAACTGGGCATCCTGGATCGGGCGGAAGGCCTGTTTTCCGAGCTGGTAGCCACGGAACGCTTCATTATTCCGGCCCACACCCACTTGCTGGATATTTACCAGCAGGAACGTGAATGGGACAAGGCAATTACCACGGCGAAAAAACTCGAATCGATTACCTCTCGTGACCTGCACCCGGTCATGGCGCAGTTTCACTGTGAGATTGCCAGTATGGAGCTGGCCGCAAATAACCTTCGCGACGCGACGCAGAATATTAAACGGGCGCTGAACCTGGACCCGCGTTGTGTACGTGCGAGTCTGATGGAAGCCGATAATGCCAGGAATGTTGCTGATTATCAGACGGCCATCAAGGCCTACAGACGGATTGAAAAACAGGATCCAGACTATATTCCGGAAGTGGTTAACTCATTGCGCAGCTGTTACCAGGCGTTGGGGCAGCTGGAAAAGTTCAGGAGCTATCTTGCCGAAGTACTGAAAAACTATGGCGGAATTACCCCGCTGTTATGTCTGACCGATATGATAGCCGATGCCGAGGGAAATGCAGCGGCTATCAGTTTTATTTCCGGGCAATTACATCTAAGGCCAACCGTACGTGGTGTGGATCATCTGATAAAATACGCCATCAGCGTGACGGACGGGGAATTAAACAAGAACCTGACCACAATTAAGGAACTGACAACCAGACTGCTGGAAGATCGACCTGTTTATAAATGTCACAATTGTGGATTTGAAGCTAAAAAACTGCACTGGAAGTGTCCCGGGTGCAAGTCCTGGAATTCTGTCAAACCGGTACAAGGAGTACATGGTGAATAACCCGAGAATTATTGTATCGCTCGATTATCCCGAGCCATCACCGGCGCTGGAACTCGTCCATCGGCTGGATCCCTCATTATGCAGGCTGAAGGTAGGCAAGGAATTGTTTACCCGTAGTGGTCCGGCGCTGGTAGAAAATATGATTAAGGCCGGTTTTTCTGTCTTTCTCGATCTGAAGTTTCATGACATTCCAAATACGGTTGCCGGTGCGTGCAAGGCGGCGGCCGATCTCGGTGTGTGGATGGTCAATGTGCATGCCTCGGGTGGGCGCAGGATGATCAGTGCCGCACGGGAAGCAATAGAGTCCTCGACTCACAAACCCCTTTTGATAGCGGTCACGGTACTTACCAGTCTGGCGGATGCAGATCTCGCCGAAACCGGTGTGGCGTCAACGGTGGATGAACAGGTACTCCGGCTTGCGCGTCTCAGTATCACCTCCGGTGCGGACGGTGTGGTCTGTTCTGCGCGCGAAGTCACGTTGCTGAGAGAACAAATTAAACAACCCTGTTATCTGGTCACCCCGGGTATACGCCCGCAGGGTTCAGATGTGAATGATCAAATCAGGATCGTGACACCGGCCGATGCGATCGCTGCCGGTAGTGATTATCTGGTGATTGGTCGCCCCATTACCCAGGCGATAGATCCCTTGCAGGCCCTCGTGCATATCCGTGATGAAGTTGACGGTGCGCTTGCCCTGCTAGCCCGACGCTGACGGAAGCCAGGTATTAACCGCGCTGGAACTGAAATCCCCTGATAGTGAATCCTGTTAGCCCGTCTGCTGTGACCAACGATACCTCCACGCCGGATCTGTTCAGACCGGCGCTGCCTGTTAACGCCAACGACAGTTACCACTGGGGCAAACTGTATGGTAGTTCGCGTGGACTTGCCATTTTTAATGCTGCGAAGCGTGCGCAGGCACCACTGATAGTATTGACGGCGGATATAAAGACGGCTGAAAACCTGATGGAGGAACTGCGGTTTTTCGGTGAGGTTGCTACCGATATCCCGCTGTTAACATTTCCTGACTGGGAGACATTACCGTACGATATTTTTTCTCCTTACCAGGACATCATCTCCGAACGCCTTGCGACACTGACCCGACTGTCCACCTTGCACAAGGGCATACTCGTTGTCCCCGTATCTACGGTCATGCACCGGCTCATGCCAGCGAGTTATCTGCATGCACGCAGCCTGGATATCCGGACAGGTCAGCGTCTGGATATTGAGGAGTTCAGAAATCGACTGATCCAGAATGGTTACCGACTGGTATCGCAGGTAATTGAACACGGTGATATTGCCATACGTGGATCACTGCTCGACATCTACCCGATGGGTTTGCGTCAGCCTTACAGACTGGATCTGTTTGGTGACGAGGTAGACAGTATCCGGATTTTTGATCCTGAAACCCAACGTTCGATCGAGAAGGTCGAGCGGATGACGGTATTGCCCGCCAGAGAGGTCAGCCTGGTCGAGGAGACAATCAACCGGTTTCGCTCAAACTGGCGTAACCGCTTTCAGGGTAACCCGTCGAGTTCACATATCTATACAGATGTCACCAATGGCATGGCGCCAGCGGGCATTGAATATTATCTGCCGCTGTTTTATGAAACGACCAGCAGCCTGTTTGATTATCTACCGCTGACCGGACTTGTCATAATCGACGAGGGTGTGGAAACGGCTGCCGATTCATTCTGGCACGATATCCAGCGACGTTATGAGCAGGGACGATATGATATTGAACGGCCATTGTTGCCGCCGGACCAGCTGTTTTTTTCCCCGGAGGATCTCACCGCCCGCCTGCAAACACATGCACGTGTTTTTTGCCAGGGGCTTGCAGTAACTGACAGGCGTCACACATTTAATTATGCAACACGTGCGCCACTGCAGATGCCGGTCGACATACGGGCACGTGAACCACTGGGAATGTTACAGCGATTTCTTGCTGAATTCGCGGGCAGGGTACTGATCCTGGCCGAATCACCCGGCAGGCGCGAAACGTTGACCGAGATGTTCCGCAACCATGGATTGACGCCGCGTCAGGTCCAGGGGTGGGACGAATTCCTGCACTCGGATGCCACTCTGGCGCTTGCGATCGCTCCTGTGCAGAACGGCACGATAGTAGATCAGCCCCATATCGCGATTATCAGCGAGTCACAACTGTTCGGCGAACGTGTACAGCAGCGACGTCTGCGTAAACGTCGCCAGAGTGAATCCGATGCGCTGGTAAAAAGCCTGGCCGAGTTGACGATAGGCGCACCGGTCGTACATGAGGATAATGGTGTAGGCCGCTACCTCGGGCTGATGACGCTGGAAGTTGGCGGTATCCTCAATGAATTTATCTGTCTCGAATACGACAAGGGCGACAAGTTGTATGTACCGGTCTCGGCGCTCAATCTGATTAGCCGGTATACCGGCGCGGATCCGGAACATGCTCCCTTGCACCGGCTTGGTAGCAACCAGTGGCAGAAGGCGAAGGAACGTGCCAGCAAGCGTGTGGTCGATGTGGCGGCGGAGTTGCTTGAATTGCATGCGCGCCGTGCCGCCAGGACCGGTAACAGTTTCCGGTTTGATGAAGATGCCTACCTTGGCTTTGTCCAGGGATTCCCGTTTGAGGAAACACCTGATCAGCAAGATGCGATTAATGCGGTGCTGGCTGACATGAAACAGGCCAAACCGATGGACAGGCTGATTTGTGGTGATGCCGGTTTTGGCAAGACTGAGGTAGCGATGCGTGCCGCGTTCATTGCAGTCAATGGCGGCAAACAGGTTGGTATACTGGTACCTACCACCCTGCTGGCACAGCAACATTACCAGAATTTCCGCGATCGCTTTGCGGACTGGCCATTCCGTATCGAGGTGCTGTCCCGGTTTGTGGATCGCAAACAGCAGGACGACGTTATTCGTGATATCGAAAATGGCAAGGTTGATATTATTATCGGCACGCACAGGCTGTTACAGGACGATATACGTTTCAGTCGACTTGGGCTCGTTGTCATCGATGAGGAACACCGGTTCGGAGTCAGACAGAAGGAAAAATTCCGGGCGATACGCGCCGAGATCGATGTGTTGACTCTGACCGCGACACCTATCCCGCGCACACTGAATATGGCGATAGCGGACCTGCGTGATCTGTCCATTATTGCCTCGCCGCCGTCGCGTCGGCAGGCGATCAAGACGTTTGTATTTGAATGGCGTGACCAGATACTGCAGGAGGCGATCCAGCGCGAGATCCAGCGCGGTGGCCAGGTTTACTTCCTGCACAATGAAGTGGATACCATTGAAAAGCAGGCAGAAAAAGTGCAGGCACTGGTACCGGAGGCCCGGGTGCAGTTTGCCCATGGTCAGATGCCGGAAAAGCAACTCGAACAGGTGATGCTCGATTTTTATCATCGTCGCTTTAACATACTGGTCTGTACAACGATTATTGAAACCGGTATTGACGTCCCCAGCGCGAATACAATTATTATCAACCGGGCTGACAAGTTTGGGCTGGCCCAGTTGTACCAGTTGCGGGGCAGGGTAGGTCGATCACACCATCGCGCCTATGCCTATCTGCTGATACCTTCACTCAAATCGATTACGAAAGATGCTATCAAGCGGCTTGAGGCGATCGAGTCTCTCGAAGATCTCGGTATCGGGTTTACACTGGCAGTACATGACCTGGAAATCCGGGGTGCAGGTGAGATCCTGGGTGAGGAACAGAGCGGCCAGATCCAGGAAATCGGTTTTGGTCTGTACATGGATCTGCTCGATCGTGCCGTACGTGCACTGAAGTCCGGTAACCAGCCCCGGCTGGATCGTCCGCTTGATCATGGCGCCGAGGTGGAGTTTCATGTGCCGTCCTTGATACCCCAGGATTATCTCGCAGACGTGCAGACCCGGCTGATTATGTATAAACGTATTGCCACTGCGAGAGATGATGACGACCTTGTGAGTTTGCAGGAGGAGATGATAGACCGTTTTGGCCTGTTGCCCGAGCCTTTGAAAAACCTGTTTGCCATTACCCGGCTTAAATACCGGGCAGCACCACTCGGGATCAGGAAGATAGAACTGGGGGCCAGAGGTGGTCGTATCCTGTTCGATAATGTGACCCGTATAGATCCGGTACGGATTATCATGCTGATACAGAAGGAATCTCGCACCTTTAAACTGGACGGTTCTGATAAATTGAAGATCATACGGGAATTTGCCGATGTGCAATCACGGATGGATTTCCTGTATGATTTATTTGACAAAATTGTACTCAGGGACACGGCATGATCAGAAACTGGATCAGGATGTTTTTACTACTTGTCATTGCGACAGGTACACAATCTGCTTCGGCCCAGTGGTACCAGGTAGAAATGATAGTCTTCGAGCACGTCAATCCCGGTTTTGATGGCGAGGACTGGTTTCGTGACCCAGGATTGGTACCGCTGACCGGTACGGTCAGACCGGTATATTATGTGAGCCTGCCACCCGCACCGCCATCACCGCCGCTGACCGTAGAGGGTGTGCTGCCGGTGCAGGAAGCCGAACCGATGATCCCTTACCGGATACTGCCTGCCTCCAGTCATCGTCTGCAGGGTGTCTACCAGACCTTACGCCAGTCGCGCGATTATCGACCTAAATATCATGTGGCCTGGCTACAACCGGGTCAGGACGGCAACCGTGCCCGAGCCCTGCATCTGCAGCAGGATGACAATGGCAGCCTGTTTGAACTGACGATGCCACCGGCGCTGGTGACAGATCCGATGCCGACCGGATTTTACGAACCGGTAAAATTATTACTGGATGGCACTGTCCGAATCCGCAGCGCGTCTTTACTGTATGTTGATCTCGATATGGTGCTGTTTCGATCTCCCGCGAGTGACAGTGTGGTCATACCTGAGCAGGTAACTGACCCGCAACTGACCGTACCGATGGTGCCGGAAAAACCGGCTGAATATGTCAGGCTGACAGAAAGCCGCCGCGTCAGGTTGAATGATTTACAATATTTCGATCACCCCCGGTTTGGTGTGATCCTGCAAGTAGGGCGTTATGAAACAGAACCTGAGGTAGAACCGGCGTCGGCAGAAAATCCCGAAGCGGGACCCGGTACCTGACAGAGTGTTATGGTCTGGCGCTGTTACGCCAGACTGACACTCGCCTCCAGCAGGCGGCGAATTTTATCCATGCCGCTGTCCAGATTCTGCTGGATGATATCCATAGTAATTTCTTCATCCGTTTTACCCGCCGCCCAGTTAACAACCAGCGCGATACAGGCATAATCAATATCAAGTTCACGCGCCAGCGCGGCCTCCGGCATCCCGGTCATACCTACCAGATCGCAGCCATCGCGCTCCATACGGGTGATTTCCGACGCCGTTTCCAGTCGTGGGCCCTGCGTCGCGCCATACGTGCCGTGAGTCTGGATCGGCACATCGATACTGGTGGCGGCCCTGATGATGCGCTGGCGCAATGCCGTACTGTAGGGGAGAGTGAAATCGATATGGTTGACCGTCTCGCTTGTACCATCCGAATAGGTGTGTTCACGTGACCAGGTGTAGTCAATAATCTGGTCAGGCACAGCAATCACACAGGGCCCCATCGCCGGGGTGATACCACCTACCGCATTGACAGCGATAATCGCGTTCACGCCACAGTCTTTCAGTGCCTGGATATTGGCGCGGTAATTTATCTTGTGTGGTGGTATGGCATGGGGGTCGCCGTGCCGTGGCAGGAACAGGACCTCATGCCCGGCCAGTGTGCCATGGATGACCGGACCGGACGGCGCGCCATATGGGGTAGTGCAGTGTTGCCTGTCAGTAATCTGGACGGTCTCCAACCGGGTCAGCCCGGTACCGCCGATAATTGCGATCCGTTTCATCGTGCCGCCAGTCCGGTCTTGCCGGCCCAGTCACGACTGAACAACAGCGCACACCTGCCGCTGCGTGACCCGTGCTGCAGGGCCCACATCAGGGCGGCCTTACGTGCCGTCTCGTCCAGCCTGTATTGTTCTCCGAGCAGTTTGCCCAGCCAGTATTGCACCAGTTCGAGATACTGGTCCTGGTTGAACGGATGAAAGGCAACCCACAGTCCAAAGCGCTCGGACAGGGACAGCTTTTCCTCTATGCCTTCGCTTAAATGCAGTTCATCATCAACAAGCCCGCTTTCCAGATTTTCATGCATGTGCTCCGGGACCAGATGGCGGCGGTTAGAGGTAGCGTAGATGAGCGTGTTTTCCGGTAAAGGATTGACTGATCCATCAAGTATGACCTTGATGGCCTTGTAGCCGGGGTCAGTTGCCTCAAACGAGAGGTCATCGCAAAAGATGATATAACGTCCCTTTTGTTCATACAGTGCATCGCATATGGTCGATAATTTGCCGAGGTCATCGCGTTGTACCTCGATCATCCTCAGTCCTTCGGTATGATAGTGATTCAACAGTGCCTTGATCAGTGAGGATTTACCTGTGCCTCGCGGTCCCCATAACAACACGTTATTGGCAGGCAGGCCGTTGATGAATTGCAATGTATTGGTCATCAACAGCTGTTTCTGTTTATCAATACATTTCAGGTCGTCCAGACGGATATTGTTCAGGCGTCTGACCGGCTCAAGCCGTCGACTGTCAGCTGAATAACACCAGCAGTAGTCCTGCTCCGGATCCAGCATCAACCCCGGGGACCGGGTCGTGCCCAGCTGGATTTCCAGCCTGTCCAGCAGCTGGTTGGCGCGTTTAAAAAAAGAATCCATTTCAGACATGGCAACAACTCACTCTTATCCGGTGGTCAAAGCGGGTAATTATATGATTTTCCGGATGAATCCTGCAGGATTAATTCATACCGGCAAGCGGGCTGAAAACACACGCAGATCGACCGGCTGAATCCCGGCAATTGGGTCCGCGCAACCACGCTGAACACGGATTAAATAGTCGCTTGAAAAATATCCCCAATCCACAAAATATTGCATACAGCCTTAGCCAGAAACCACTAAATCTGGTACTCTTGCAGCCTGATTTTGCGAGACAGAAACCGGCCTGTTCCGACATCTGTTTGCGCCCCGATACAATAATTCATGAGGGATATTCATGTTCAATAAGGATATGAAAATAGAAGGTTATGATGATGTGCTCTGGCAGGCGATGCAGGGCGAGGTAAGGCGTCAGGAAGAGCATATTGAACTGATAGCCTCGGAAAATAATGTCAGCCCGCGTGTGCTTGAGGCCCAGGGTTCAATATTGACGAACAAATACGCCGAGGGCTATCCCGGCAAACGTTATTACGGTGGTTGTGAATATGCCGACGTGATCGAACAGCTGGCCATTGATCGGGCCAAAACACTGTTTGGTGCTGATTTTGCCAATGTCCAGCCGCATTCGGGATCCCAGGCGAACGGGGCGGTTTATCTGGCCCTGGTCCAGCCGGGTGATGTAGTCATGGGGATGAGCCTGGCCGATGGTGGTCACCTGACGCACGGCTCCTCGGTCAATGCCTCCGGGCGCGTTTATCAGGCCGTACAATACGGACTGGACCCGGCGACCGGTGAAATCAATTATGACCAGGCCGAACGCCTGGCACTCGAACACAAGCCGAAACTGATTATGACCGGGTTTTCGGCCTATTCACGTGTGGTTAACTGGCAGCGTTTCCGCGAGATAGCCGACAAGGTTGGTGCCTATCTGGTAGCAGATATCGCCCATGTGGCCGGTCTGATTGTCGCCGGGCTGTATCCCAGTCCGATTCAGATTGCCGATGTGACGACTACAACCACACACAAAACGCTGCGCGGTCCGCGTTCCGGACTGATCATGGGCCGTGAAAACAAGGATATTGAAAAGAAGATCAATTTTTCTGTCTTCCCGGGCTATCAGGGTGGCCCGTTGATGCATGTGATTGCGGCCAAGGCGGTGGCCTTCAAGGAAGCGATGGAACCGGAGTTCAAGGTTTATCAGCAGCAGGTGCTGAACAACGCCAGGGCGATGGCTGAAGAATTTGTTAAACGGGGTGTCAAGATAGTCTCCGGTGGTACGGATAATCACCTGTTCCTGGTCGATCTGGTCGACAAGGGTTTGACAGGGAAGGAGCTGGATGCGGCACTCGACAAGGCGCACATTACCGTGAACAAAAACGCCGTGCCGAATGATCCACAGTCACCATTTATCACCAGCGGCATACGCATTGGAACACCTTCGATCACCACACGCGGCTTCCGCGAGGCCGAGGCACGTGAGGTGGCCAACATGATTTGTGATGTGATTGACAGTCGTTGTGAAGAGTCTGTCCTTGCCCGTATCCGCGGGCAGGTCAGGTTATTGTGTGACCGTTACCCGATGTATGAGCGTTAGGCGCACTGTGAATCGTCACGCGGACAAGGTTAGCTAGATGTATTGCCCGTTCTGTGCCGCCACCGAGACCAAGGTAATTGACTCACGTCTGGTGGGTGAAGGTGACCAGATCCGGCGTCGCCGTGAGTGTCTGCAATGCCAGGAACGTTTTACGACATATGAATCAGCCGAGCTGAATTTTCCGCGTATTATCAAATCGGACGGTCGTCGCCAGAAGTATGTCGAGGAAAAACTGCGGGCCAGTTTTCTCCGTGCACTGGAAAAACGACCGGTACCGATGGAGATGGTTGAGATTGCAATCAGTCGAGTCGGACACAAGCTGCGGGCGCTGGGTGTACGCGAAATCAGGTCACGCCAGGTCGGTGAATGGGTTATGGAGGAGCTGCGCCAGATGGACCAGGTGGCTTATGTACGCTTTGCCTCCGTATATCGCAGTTTTGAAGATGTGCGCGCCTTTCTGGATGAAATTGCCAAGCTGGAAAATGACCTGCCACCGGAAATCCGGGAGAACCAGCTAAATCTTCTCACCAACGACAGTGAAGAAACTTGAAGTGGTCTGCGGCTGATCATCTGCATATGGCGCAGGCACTCAGGCTTGCCGGAAACGGCCTGTACACCACCACCCCGAACCCGCGTGTGGGTTGCGTAATCGTCAATAACAATGAAATCGTTGGACAAGGCTGGCATGTGCAGGCCGGTGCCGATCATGCCGAGATCATTGCATTAAAACAGGCCGGCGATCGTGCGCGCGGCGCCACCTGTTATGTCACGCTGGAGCCGTGTATCCATACCGGCAAGACCCCGCCGTGCACACCGGCTTTGCTGGATGCCGGAATCTCCCGTGTTGTTACAGCGATGATCGATCCGAATCCACGCGTGGCCGGTAAGGGCTTGCAACAGCTGGCCGCTGCCGGTGTACTCGCCGGTAATGGCCTGATGGAAAAATCTTCACAGGCACTGAATCCCGGTTTTATCAAGCGCATGACAGCGGGACTTCCCTATGTCAGATGCAAGCTGGCGATCAGCGTGGACGGCAAGACGGCCCTGAATAACGGCAATAGCAAGTGGATCACCAGTGAGGCGGCCAGAAAGGACGCCCAACAGCTGAGGGCACAAAGTTGTGCCATCCTGACCGGTATTGGGACTGTCCTTGCCGATGACCCGCGTTTGACGGTCCGTGATATTGATACGCATTCCAGACAACCATTACGGGTGATCATCGACCGCCAACTGCGGCTGCCGTTGTCGGCAAAGCTGCTCGATCAGCCGGGAAAGGTCCTGTTATTAACTACCTGCCGGGATCAGGACAGGCAACGGCCGTTACAGGACCGTGGTGTGCAGGTACACATGCCGGAATCAACAGACTTTCTGCAGGAGAGTATGCGTTATCTGGCGGGACAGCACGAGATTAATGAATTGCTGGTCGAGGCCGGTCCAGGCCTGTCCGGCGCTTTAATCCAGGCCGGTCTGGTGGATGAACTGATTGTTTATCAGGCGCCCATATTGCTCGGTGACAAGGCGATGTCGATGCTGACGCTACCTGAACTCAGTGTCTTGAATGATGGCCTCCGTATGACATTGATGGATGTGCGTGCCGTGGGTACGGATATGCGTTATCGCTATCGGTTCAGCAAGGACTGAGGCGCGATGTTTACCGGCATAATAACCGCTGTGGGTTCCGTCAGCCGTACCGAAATCATTAACGGTGACATGCGTGCGGTCATCGACGTCGGCACACTCGATCTGACGGATGTGGCTATTGGTGACAGTATCAGTGTCAACGGCGTGTGTCTGACCGTTATCGCCGTAGCCGGAAACTGTTTTACCGCCGATATCTCGTCCGAGACACTTTCCTGTACAACGTTCAACACACTCGTCGCGGGAAACATCGTGAATCTGGAAAAGGCGATGCAGGCGTCCTCACGTCTGCACGGTCATATTGTGACCGGACATATTGATGGTACCGGACATGTCGTATCCATAGAGCCGGATGCGAGATCAATCCGGGTCAAGATTGAGATTCCCGCGCCATTACAGCGCTATATCTGTAAAAAAGGATCGGTTTGTATTGATGGTGTGAGTCTGACAGTCAATGATGTTGCAGACAGGCTTGTCAGTGTCAATATCATCCCCCATACGATGCAACAGACCCGTTTTGCAGATTATCGCGTTGGCAGCCCGGTCAATATCGAGGTAGACATCATCGCCCGTTATCTGGAACGGCTGCAAACAACCGGTCTCTAGATACAAACCCTGTTGTTCTGGCTATACTGTCGCCGATACAACTGCTGTCCGGAAACTTAAATGTCGCTTGATAAAACAGAAGATTTGATCACCGAAATTCGCGCGGGCCGTATGGTCATCCTGATGGATGATGAAGACCGTGAAAATGAGGGTGATTTTGTGCTTGCCGCCGAGTGCGTGCGTGCGGAAGACATTAACTTCATGGCGCGTTATGGCCGCGGACTCATTTGTCTGCCCCTGAGCAAGGAACACTGCCGCAGGCTGAACCTGCCGCTGATGGCACGTAATACCTATTCTGACACCAGTACCAATTTTACAGTCTCGATAGAGGCGGCCGAGGGCGTCACTACCGGAATATCTGCTGCGGATCGTGCCTTGACCATCCGCAAGGCCGTTGCCGAAAATGCCCAACCTGCGGACCTGGTCCAGCCCGGCCATGTATTTCCATTGATGTCACACCCCGGAGGTGTGCTGTCGAGGGCTGGCCATACCGAGGCTGGCTGTGATCTTGCCAGGCTGGCCGGATTCAGTCCGGCGGCGGTTATCGTCGAAATCATGAATGATGACGGTACGATGGCCCGCAGACCCGATCTGGAAAAGCTGGCAGTCACCTTCGGACTGAAGATAGGCACGATAGCAGATTTGATCCGTTACCGGACCGAAAACGAAAAGACGATTGAACGTATGACAACATCGGCTTTCACGACCGAGTTTGGTGAATTCACACTGTATACATTTCGTGACAGCCTGAAAAATAACCTGCATTTTGCACTGGTCAGGGGAGAAATCAATCCGGAGATACCGATACCGGTCCGCGTGCATATCGAGAATCCGATCTTTGATCTTACCGGCGGTAGCCTGAAAAGCAGCTGGCCGGTTCGAGCAGTGCTGCAGCGGTTGTCACAGGAAAAAAATGGCGTTCTGGTCGTGTTATGTAACCAGCTTGAGCCGGATAATATCATTGCCCAGATCCAGAGTATGACCAATGCAGTACCGGAGGTTGCCGGCAAGAAACAGGGCAGTCGCGAGTTTCGGACTATCGGACTGGGTTCGCAGATCTTGTCCGATCTCGGCGTGAAAAAGATGATCGTGATGAGTTCTCCCAAACGTTACCACGCAATTTCCGGTTTTGGTCTGGAAATTGTTGAATACATGACAAACTAATACGGAGAACGGGATCGTGCCAACTGTAGAACCCGGCTATCCGCTATGGTTATTCAAGACACGCCGTAAATACATCCATGTAGGCTCGGGTGCCGCATCCATGCGGCACACGGTCTTTCACAACCATAGCGGACAGCCGGGTTCGGCACCGTAAGCGAGACGAGATTTTGGATACATTTAAAATAGTCGAAGCAGAGGGACGGCCGGCACCTTGTCAGGTCGCTGTTGTCATGAGCAAATATAACAGTTACATCGTCGACAGATTATTACAGGGGTGTCTCAAGACATTGAATGCGGCCGGTATCGGCAACAACGCAATAACTGTTGTGAAGGTGCCGGGTGCTGTTGAGATACCGGTGACGGCCAGGGAAATAGCGGTGACTGTAAATCCGGATGCGATTATTACCCTCGGTGCGATTATACGCGGTGAGACACCGCATTTTGATATCATCGCGCAAACCTGCTCGGATGGTGTGGCCCGGGTTGCGCTCGATTATGGTGTGCCGGTGATCTTTGGCGTGTTGACGGTAGACAATGTAGCGCAGGCAGAGGACAGGGCAGGAGATGAAGAGAGTAACAAGGGTTCCGAGGCGGCACAGGCTGCAGTGGAAATGATTTCAGTGATGCGAAAAATCAGGGCATAAACCGGTAATGAACCAGGGTTATTCAAAACATGCGCGTATCCGCTCCAGACGGTCCGTCATACAGGCGTATTATCAGTGGCTAATGACGCGTCGACCGGTCGCCGAGATCATCAATGAGTTCAAGGCTGAGCGCGTCGAATTAAAAAAGGCCGACATCGAGTATTTTGACCAGGCCATGCATGGCATGTTTGAGAAGCGGGACGATATTGATGAACAGCTGAAAGACCTGCTGGACCGCCCGGATGAGGAGCTGGACCCGGTCGAAAATGCCGTGTTGCACCTTGGTGCCTACGAGCTGATGTACTTGCCGGAGATACCCTGCCGTGTTGTTATCAACGAGGCCATCGATCTGGCAAAAATGTTTGGTGCGGAACAGTCGCACAAGTATATCAACAGCATACTGGATCGCATTGCACATAAGTACCGTACTGCCGAGCTGAAACTACGCTGACGGTCTCCGAAAATGCCTGCTTCCGAATTTGACATCATAGAACAGGTATTCAGGGCAAGGGCCACTTCCGGCCCGGGTGTGATTTGCGGTATCGGAGATGATGCTGCAATCCTGCAGGTCCCCCCCGATCATCAGCTTGTCGTATCAACCGATACACTGGTCAGTGGCGTCCATTTTTTTGCTGACGCTGACCCGTACGATATCGGATACCGGTCACTCGCCGTCAATCTGAGTGATATGGCAGCAATGGGCGCTATGCCTGCATGGATGACCCTGTCACTCACACTGCCGGATAATGATATTGCCTGGCTGCATAAATTTGCAGAGGGTATGTTCGAACTTGCAAATCAAACCGGTGTTGCCCTGACGGGTGGCAATATGGCACATGGTCCGCTGTCGATAACGATTACTATCATGGGAACCGTACCGACAGGGAAGGCATTGTTGCGTTCCGGTGCAAAGACGGGTGACCTCATTTACGTCACAGGTCAGCTGGGTATGGCCGCACTGGCACTGGCTATCACCACGGGAGAAATCAGCTGGCAGGAACCCGCGCCCGCCGCCTGTAGTGAGCGATTATCTCGTCCGCAGCCGCGTGTCCAGGCAGGCCTTGCGCTACGCAATCTGGCCAGTGCCTGTATCGATATCTCGGATGGATTGGCCGCAGATCTTGGCCACCTGTTGCAGGCGAGCGGCAAGGGCGCGGAGATCCGTCTGGCATCACTGCCGATAGACCCGTGTTTCCATCATCTTTCCCGGCAGCAAATGTACAACTATGCCTTGTGCCGTGGTGATGACTATGAACTCTGTTTTACACTACCGGTGCAATATCACAAGACTATGCCGGATATAGAACAGACAGGCTGTCAGTTCAGCTGTATAGGTGTAATTAAAGAGGTTCCGGGTATACACTGGATCGAAGCTGACGGCAGGGAAATCAGTCTGGCAGAAACTGGCTATCAGCATTTCGGAGATTAACGACGCTGCCCGGCTAACTTGCCGGTTTCCCTCACGTATGCGGATGGAAAACCGGTTTAAATCAATTATCATAAGTCAGGTTACTTCATACACCCGAACAGTACAGGTTGCGATAACCGGAGTACGTCAGATGGTAAGCAGCAGATACAGGATAGAGACGGACAGCATGGGTGAGGTGCGCGTCCCCTTTGATGCGCTTTATGCGGCACAGACCCGGCGCGCTGTTGAAAATTTTCCGGTCAGTGGCATTACACTACCGCGTAGCGTCATTCGTGCGCTTGGCCTGATCAAGGCCGCGCTGGCCGGTGCTAACGGTGAACTCGGCCTGCTTGAAGCGGATTTGACTAATGCCCTCATCAGCAGTGCACTCGAAGTTGCTGATGGCAAGTATGACGACCAGTTTCCGGTTGATATCTTCCAGACCGGTTCCGGAACCAGTTCAAATATGAACTGCAATGAGGTAATTGCCACTCTTGCGACGCGCAGGCTTGGTAAAATCGTACACCCGAATGATCATGTCAATCTGGGGCAAAGCAGTAATGATGTTATCCCGACTGCGATCCATGTCAGCGCATCCTTGCTGCTACATGAGCAGCTATTACCGACGCTGGAACATCTGGCAAAAACACTTACAGACAAGTCGCAGCAGTTGCAAGATATTATCAAGACGGGCAGGACCCACCTGATGGATGCGATGCCTTTGACCATGGGGCAGGAGCTTGGTGGCTGGGAGTCACAGATACGTAACGGTATCGCCAGGCTGGAGGACGCCTGCAAACGACTGGACATGTTACCGCAGGGAGGCACCGCCGTTGGAACCGGCATCAATGCGCACCCGCAACTGGCCGATTTATTTGCAAGGAAGTTATCGGAGCTGACTGGCATCTATTTTGTCCCCAAGACTGATTTCTTTGAAGGCCTGAGTACACAGGATGCCGCCGTTGAAATGAGCGGACAGTTAAAGACACTGGCTGTCAGTCTGATGAAGATCAGTAACGATCTGCGCTGGATGAACAGCGGGCCGCTGGCCGGCCTGGGTGAGATCGTGCTCCCGGCGTTACAGCCTGGTAGCAGTATCATGCCCGGCAAGGTCAATCCGGTCATACCGGAGGCGGTGTGTATGGTGTGTGCGCAGGTCATAGGAAACGACACCACTATCACAGTTGCCGGGCAGTCCGGTAATTTCCAGTTAAATGTGATGTTGCCGGTCATTGCCTATAATCTGTGCCAGAGTATTGAAATCCTGGCCAATGCATCACGCCTGTTGGCAGACAAGGCCATCCGTGATTTTACCGTCAACCAGTCACAGCTGGACGTCGCACTGGCCAGAAATCCGATCCTGGTGACCGCTTTAAATTCTGTCATTGGTTATGAGCTGGGTGCCCGTATTGCAAAAGAGGCCTATGCACGCCATCTGCCCATCCGTGACGTTGCCCGGGAGCTTGGTGGTCTGTCGGAGGAAGATCTGGATCGTCTGCTGAATCCGGCCGCACTTGTGAAGGGCGGCATAGTCAAATAGTTTATGCTTTAAACAAAACCTGAGGACGCGCTATGAAGACGGTATTATTAACTGATGACAATGAGGACATCATCGAACTGGTCAAGTTGATACTGTCCAAATCCGGTTATAACCTGAAGGTGGCAACGAGTGGCAAGGACGCGCTGCATATCTGCAAGGATTCAACACCGGACCTGATACTGCTGGATCTGCGTATGCCGGATATTGACGGTTTTATCGTGACCCGTGCACTGCGCGGTACCGGATTTACCAACCCGATCATCATCCTGACCGGTTCGGAGTCAGAGGCTGATCGGAAAAAAGCCTTTGATGCCGGTTGCGATGCCTATATTGTCAAGACAATGGAAATGCGCGAACTTGAGCATACGATAGACCGTTTTTTACAGACCGGTGGTGGTCTCTGACTGAATGGCATGTCCGATCAACTACACCAGATAAATATCAGCTATGTGCCGGTTGAAGATCGGCTCATGATGCGGATCAACACAAAGCAGGGCGTGGAATACCGGGTATGGCTGACACGTCGGTTCACCGCCATTCTGACCGGTTTATTGACGAAGGAAATTGACAAACATGGCGGCATACCCGTGCTGGCCTCTACCGATCAGACCCGCTCACTGTTCAAACAGGGGGCGATGGAAAAACCCTACGAGGCTGACAAGGTCGTGGATATGCCACTCGGTCAGACCGGCATACTGGCGTATAAAATCAATTACAAATCGAATCCGGATGCCTCACTGGCACTGGAACTGTTGCCTGAGCAAGGCAAGGGTATAAACATGAGCCTGAACAAATCATTATTGTTCCTGTTTTATAATCTGTTGACCCAGGCATGCGCGCACACGGAATGGAGACTGCCGGAAGCCGGCGCTTCAACTACGAAACACTAACGGGGGACAGGCTTAAGCCTGTCCCCAATCAGTGTCAGGCTGCCAACTGCCTCAATACATACTGCAGGATGCCACCGTTATTGTAGTACTCCCATTCCTTCGGTGTATCAACACGTACGGTTACGTTGAAGCGTATTGCGGCACCGGACGCCGGTGTGGCGACTACGGTGACCTCCTTCACGCCGGTCCTGAAGCCTTCAATTGAATAGACCTCCTGACCAGTCAACCCGAGTGATTTTGCATTTTGTCCAGACTGAAAGGTCAGCGGTAATACACCCATACCTACGAGGTTGGAACGATGGATACGTTCAAAACTCTCCGCAATGACTGCACGTACGCCGAGCAGGGTGGTGCCCTTTGCGGCCCAGTCGCGTGATGAACCAGTACCGTATTCCTTGCCGGCAATGATGATCAGCGGTGTACCAGAGGCCTGATATTTCATCGAGGCATCATAAATCGACATCGTCTCACCGGTAGGCAGATACGAGGTCACACCGCCTTCGGTACCCGGTGCCAGCTGGTTGCGGATACGGATATTTGCAAATGTGCCACGCATCATCACTTCATGGTTACCGCGTCGTGACCCGTAGGAATTGAAGTCAGCCGGAGCTACACCATTTTCCATCAGGTATTTGCCTGCCGGACTGTCTTTCTTGATGTTGCCGGCCGGAGAGATGTGGTCGGTCGTAATGCTGTCACCGAGCATCGCCAGGATACGTGCGTTTGCGATCGCCACGACGGGTTTGGCCACCTTGCCCATGTTGGTAAAGTAGGGCGGGTTCTGGATATAGGTCGATTTGTTGTTCCACACATAACGGTTGGATTCAGGGACCTTCAGTCCGGCCCAGCGTGCATCGCCGTCAAAGACATTCCTGTAGCTGGCCTGGAACATCTTCGAATCTATCGCGGCGGCAATCGTATCCGCAATCTCTTTCTGGCTCGGCCAGATGTCTTTCATGAATACATCCTTGCCACTGGCATCCTGGCCTATCGGGTCACGGGTGAGGTCGATCTTCATCGTTCCGGCAATCGCATAAGCGACGACCAGCGGCGGGGAGGCCAGGAAATTCATCTTCACTTCAGCATGCACACGACCTTCAAAGTTACGGTTGCCCGACAAAACCGAACTGACGATCAAATCAGATTGTTTGATGGCATTGCTGACCGGTTCGAGCAAGGGACCGGAATTACCGATACAGGTGGTACAGCCATAACCGACGATGTTGAATCCCAGCTGGTTCATATACGGCGTCAGACCGGCCTTGTCCATGTAATCGCGCACAACCAGTGATCCGGGTGCCAGACTGGTCTTCACCCACGGTTTGACCTTCAGGCCCTTTTCACAGGCCTTTTTCGCCAGCAGTGCCGCGCCCATCATCACATTCGGGTTGGAGGTGTTGGTGCAGGAGGTAATCGCGGCGATGACTATATCACCGTCACGCAGGTCAAATTTCGCACCGTTGTCCAGTGTAACCGGCGCGGAGGCCTCATTACCCGGGCGGGTGTCCTGGAGGTATTTGCTAATGGCCTGTTTCGCATTGGCCAACACAATACGGTCTTGCGGACGTTTCGGGCCGGCGATACTGGGTACCACGGTGGCCATATCCAGCTCCAGCACATCGGTATAACGCGCAACCGGGCTGCTGGCATCACGCCACATGCCCTGTGCCTTCGCATAGGCCTCGACCAGTGCAAGTTGATCGTCGGGGCGACCAGACAGTCGCAGGTAATTGATTGTTTCGCTGTCTATCGGGAAGATACCGCAGGTAGCACCGTATTCCGGCGCCATATTGGCGATGGTAGCGCGATCAGCCAGTGGCAGGTTATCCAGACCCGGACCAAAGAACTCGACAAACTTCTCAACAACACCCTTCTTCCTCAGCATCTCGACGACTGTCAGTACCAGATCGGTTGCTGTCGCACCTTCGACCAGTTTACCTGTCAGTTTGAAACCAATAACCTGCGGTATCAGCATGGTGATAGGCTGGCCCAGCATCGCCGCCTCGGCCTCAATACCACCGACGCCCCAGCCGAGTACACCGAGGCCGTTGATCATCGTAGTATGCGAATCGGTACCGACCAGCGTGTCCGGATAGGCCACGGTTTCACCGTCCTTCTCGGCCGAGAAGATTGTACGTGCGAGAAATTCCAGATTGACCTGGTGCACGATACCGGTGTCTGGCGGGACGACCTGAAAGTTTGAGAATGCCTTCTGGCCCCAGCGCAGAAACTGGTAACGTTCCTCATTACGATCAAATTCAATCGCGGCATTTTTTTCCATTGCGTCAGCGGTACCGTAGTGGTCGACCTGGACAGAGTGGTCTATGACCAGTTCGGCCGGGGAGAGCGGATTGATCTTGTCCGGATTGCCACCCAGTTGACTCATTGCATCGCGCATCGCGGCAAGGTCGACTACAGCGGGTACACCGGTAAAGTCCTGCATCAGTACACGCGCCGGGGTAAAGGCAATTTCCGTATCGGGTTCACTCGTCGGGATCCAGTTTGCCAGTGACTTGATGTTCTCTCCGGTAATATTGAGACCGTCTTCATGGCGCAACAGGTTTTCCAGCAGGATCTTCAGGGAAAATGGCAGGGTAGCCACATCGCCCTGGTTATAGATTGCGGGCAGGGAAAAGTAGGTGTATTTCCTGCCATTGACATTCAGTGAGGACCTGGCGTTAAAGCTGTTTTTCATCGACGACTCCGGTGATAAATAGGGTGGTTCATAAAGGTGGCTATTATGCGATATTTCATGAGTCCGTGACAGTGAAAAATCCTGAAAGCGCAAGTCCGGATACCCGGATAACCGGTCATCGGTAGAATGGTTCCGCAAGCGAGCTGCTCCGGTCTTCTGGGTTATCTCTAGAAACAACTAATAAGGTGCCGCAGCGGCAGAACCGTTTGCCCGTTACAGACACGCCGTGAATACATCCATGTAGGCTCGGGTGCCGCATCCATGCGGCACACGGTCTTACACGGGCAAACGGTTCTACCGCTGCGGAGTTATCTATTGAGGCCGCGTATACATTCCGGCCAGGTTACTTGTTTATTTGCGTCGGGTTGGTTTAATTACGCGACGAATGTATGACCCCACCACCCAGACAGGTCTGGTCCTGGTAAAAGACGACGTACTGACCGGGTGTGATGGCACGTTGGGGCTCTGCAAAGCGCACGGTTAGCGCGTCTGCGTCTATGGCCTCGATTACACAGGCCTGGTCGGGCTGGCGATAGCGTGTTTTGGCGGTGCACTGCCAGGGTGCATCCGGGGCGTTGCCGGCGATCCAGTGCAGGTTTTTTGCCGTTAATTCGCGGCGGTACAGCAAGGGATGGTCAGCCCCCTGTACGACGTAGAGTATATTCTGATCGATATCCTTGTCAGCGACATACCAGGGGGCGACGTCCAGACCGCGTACGCCGCCAATGCCGAGCCCCTGACGCTGGCCTATCGTGTAAAAACAGGCGCCGTCATGTTCACCGACAGTCTGGCCGTCCACTGTCTGGATCAGGCCTTTGCGGACAGGCAGATACTGGCTGAGAAATTCGCGGAACGGGCGTTCGCCGATAAAGCAGATCCCGGTGCTGTCTTTTTTATCATGTACCGGCAACCCGGCTGAGGCGGCCAGTCTGCGAACTTCGGACTTTTCCAGTTCACCTACCGGGAACAGGGAGCGTGACAACTGTTGTTGGGTCAACCGGCATAAAAAATAGGACTGGTCCTTGTTCGCATCGAGCCCCTTTTGCAATTCAAAGTTGTCACCATTGTGCGCGATCCGTGCATAGTGACCGGTGGCAATACAGTCTGCGCCTGGTTTCAGGGCCTGTTCCATAAAGGCAGTGAACTTGATCTCCTGGTTACACAAGACATCCGGGTTCGGGGTCAGGCCATTGCTGTAGTCCTGCAGGAACAACCTGAATACAGACTCCCAGTAGGCATTGGACAGGTCGATAGTATTGAGGGGAATAGCGAGTTTTTCACAGACCTGCAAGGCATCCTCAACCTCGGCCTCCCATGAACACTGGCCGTCACCGGCGGGTTCGTTCCAGTTTTTCATGAACAAGGCCTCGACCTCATATCCCTGTTGTTTTAATAACAACGCGGATACGGCGGAATCGACACCACCGGAGATACCAACAATGACCTTCATCTTCGGTTACCGGATGTCCAGGACGGTATGGAGCATCTCCAGCGGGTAGGACTGCCCGGACAGATAATCATGCAGACAGCGGATCACCAGTGGGCTGCGCATCCGGTGGGCCTCGGCGAGCATCTGTTCGCGATCGAGCCACAACGCACGGATGATTCCGTCGTCGAGTTTCCGTTCACTCGCATGACTGACTACACTGCCATAAAAACAGAAGCGCAGGTAGGTGATGCCATTTGATGGATCGGGACGCAGGTAAACACCCGTCAGTCCCTCCGGATTGAAATGCCAGGCAGTTTCTTCCAGCACCTCACGTTTGACCGCATCCAGCAGGCTCTCGTCCTTTTCCAGATGTCCCGCAGGCTGGTTGAGTACTATACTGCCGTCATTCGCATGCTCCTCGACCAGCAGGTATTTGTCATTTTGCCGGATAATCGCGGCGACTACTACATTCGGTTTCCACTGCATCTTTGTCTTTCCAGTATGTTCGGGGCGGGTGGCTAGCCACTGGACTTGGTGGCGTCGCGGTGTTTCTCAATGACAGGGTCATTCCAGCTGCCACTGATCGAATACTTGAACATCATGATCTTGTTGATGCTGTCCTGTAGCGGTTCGAACATATTGCCCGCGAGATAGAGTACGGTACCCAGACCCAGTCCCATTGGTCCGAGGAATCCGCTGGCTACCGCAAGGCTGTCGGATATCTGCGGGGTAATCACGGCGGTCTGGTCATAATCGTGGGTGGATAGCCCGGTACGTCCGCTGATAGATATGTCGACTGAAGGTCCCTTCATGATCAGATCATCGGTGTAGGCATCACCGTTACGGATGACGAAGTTTCCTTCAATCACGTCGAACGCCATGCCATCACCAAACAGATCACTGAAATCAAGCGTTAGTCTGCGTGGCAGTGTTTGCAGGCTGAGCAAGCCAAACAATCTCCCGGCAGAGGGCTGAATATCCAGTAACTGGCCCTTGCCAATCTTCAGTCCCAGTGTACCGTTCAGCTTGTCCAGTGAAAAATCCATTGGTGTCCCGATCCAGTTGGCATCGATGGCGAAATTCGCTTCACCTTTTTTCACTGCGGCGACATCGTAACCAAAGGTTTTCAGCATGCTGTTGAATTCAGTGGCATGTGCCTGGATGGTAAAGTCAGAACTATTGTTGACCCCGTCGGTACCGTTCCATTTGCCGCTTGCCTCAATGGTGAATGACGGTTTGGTGAACGACATGGTATCAATATAAAGCCCGTAATCGGCCGCACCGGCTACAAATACCATCTCACCAAGATCCAGTCCGGCGTAACTGAACGAATCGACGTGGGCACTTATCGATCGCAGTTTTGAGGGAATGACCGGTTTGCTGTTGCTGCCGCTGCTACCCCGGACCAGCCTGAGATAATCCAGATCTGCAATGATAGGCTGGTCCTTGTCAGTGCCCAGCGGTATGGTAAGGCTGCCACTGACACTTTCGCTACTGAGACCGACATTCCAGTTCAGCAGGTCATGATCTGCACGTACCTTGATGTCCCTGAACGTCTGACCAAACAGATGCAGGTTGTCGAATTCCAGATCCGCCTGGATAGTCATCAACTCGCGTTCCTGACCGGAACCGGAAGTTCCAATCAGATCCATCCATTCACCAGGGGCCATTTCAGTGACGGCTCCGAACAGCAGGACACCATCGTGGTCTGGATACATATAGGTCTTGTTGCCAAAGTTGATGTCGGCCCGCTGCAGACCATTGATACTGTCCGAGAGGATCTCGGAGGTGAGTATGTTGCCATAGCGTATTTTCAGCGGAACCTCTGCATCATCCAGATTTTTGCTGATCTCAAGCGGGACTTTTTTATAGGCATGTTTGGTCAATGGTTGTGGCAGGTTTACATTCATTCCATACAGGTCGGAGCTGATCTTCAACGTGCGCTGCATGCCGGTCTGTCCGGGTTTTTTTGCGTAGCTGAGCGAGGCCTGCCAGTCTGTCGAACCGCTGAGGCGTTCAGCCAGAACCTCGTTGATATAAGACATACCAGGGAAATAGTGGTTAACCTGGCGGGCGATAAACGCGTTATCACCTGTTCCCTGGATGGCAACCGTAACAGGATTATTCACATCGGTATCCGAACCTTGCACAGACAGACGGATCGGGTTGTTATCATATCTGGCTGAGATATTCTCTGCAGATATGCTGTTGCGTGTGAAGCTGACAATACCGTCGATATCGGTAAACTGCAGGCCCTGCAAATCAGTGGTCAGCACAGTATTGTCCAGTTGCAGCCTGCCATTAATGGTTGTTTGCCGGTCAGGAGCACGGATCGGAACCGATAGTTGCAGTCCAAGATCAACATTGCCGTCTGCTGACAACGAGGTCACCAGTTTAGACAACATCTGGTTGGTTCCCAGTGGGCTTTGACCGATATATTTTTTCAGATCATCGGTAATCCCACGGATCTGGCCATCGATATTGACGGTTTTCTGTCTGGGAAAAATATCGGGAATAGTGGCAGTGGCTGTCGATATCGCCGCATCAAAAATCCTGCCGCTGGCTATATTGATTATCATCTGCCTGCCGACAAATCCGACCTGACCGGTGATGTCCCCGATTACCGGCCAGCGTGGTGAATATTCAAGACTCGCTCCCGAGACATCAAGGGCAAGTTGAAATACACCGTTATGCCGATCAAATGGAAATGCGGCTGTATTGCCGCGGAAAAGGGCGCGTGCCTGCTGCATCTGGCCATCACGTACGGATTTTTGCAACCAGTCACGCAGCCTGAACGATTTTGTATAGGGGATATGCGTGATAAAAGTGTCGACGTCAACCGGATCTGTCTCGGCAATCATATCGATATAACAGCATTTCTCCGTAATACCGATCGATCCGGCAACGTGCGTGTCGAGTTCCTCATTTCGCAGGCTAAGCTTGTCGGTAAACAGCACGTATCCTGAACTGGTAACTGCCCAGGACAGCTGGCCATGTATGGTGAGCGGAACTGTTTCCCGTGTTTCCACGGACGAATATTCAACCTCGGCATTTTCTTCGGTGAAGGAAATCCTGCCGGTATCAGCGTTGCCCTGGACCCGGGCGGACAATCCGGAGATTACAGGCATCGCCGCGGAGGAGGCCATTCCCAGTTCACTGAAGGTAATATCAAACTGTAATTTTTCGTTGTGTGAGGCTTCAGGTTTGTAAAGGACACGACCGTCACGCAGTTCGCCATGCAGTGGGTATTTGTCTGCCAAGGCGGCAATCTTGTCGGGTAGTTGCGGGAGTGCGGTGATTATCGAATACAGGTCATCAACTTTCAGGTAGTTGAAGTTTACAATATAACTCGGGTCATCAGGTCGGGCCAGCAGCGATACCAGTGCAGGTTCCCAACTGCCATTCGCCGTCAGCAGATGGTCGATACCGACATTTACCTGCCAGCTGTTATCACTATTGCGTACACTGTTGAAACGCGTGCTCAATTGCTCGACGGACAGTCTTGGCCCGCTAAAAGATCCGAACTCAAAATTGCTGTAGTGCATCTGGCCTTTCATACTCTGGACCCTTGCATTTTTCCAGCTGCTCCACATCGCGATTGTGGCATTGCCTCCGCTAACATTAATGTCCGCTGGCCAGTATTTGCGGTACCAGAAGTCCGGATTGATATTACTGCCCTGAATGTACAACTCCGCTGCCCAGTTCGCGCTGAGCAGGTTACCTGTCACATCGACGGCAAATGAAAGCCGTTCACCGTACATGGAGGGTAGAGGTGAGGTACCTTCGACCTGCATCCGGTTGCCATCGGAGCGTAATACCAGGTCAACGTCAGACAAGAGAACAGGTGCCTGTCCGAGTGTCTCATCAAGCCATTTGATCTGGACATTTTGCAGTTCGATCAAGCGTTGCCCGAACAACCACTCTGCAAGTTCATTATTGGACCTGTTATGTTGCATGTTTTTACCCGATTCCAGACCGGCTACATCAATGGAACCATCTGCAAGACGGGTCAGGCCGAGTTCAAAACCGGAAATTACGAGGCGGTCCGGTACAATTTGCCTGCGCATGAGGGTGGCAAGCGGGTCGATGCTGACCTGTGCGGATTCAAATTTGATGATGGTACGGGTGCCGGCCTTGTTCAGCAGGTCGATATCTTCCAGATACAGATAGGGAGTCCAGCCTTGCCAGTCCGCCTGGATGTTACGGATGGCGACCGGGAACTCCATATAGTTACTGACCCAGGCCTCGATTTCACTCCGGTACATCCCGATATCCGGCAGTAACACACGTACCAGTGTGGCCGAAACAGCGGCCAGCAGTACGGTTATACCAATGGTATAGACAGTAACCTGGTAGAGGCCTTTTAGTATACGGACAGACAAGCGGTTTTATCGCCTAGTAAGGAACAATGTCGTATTGTTCCTGAGTGTATTCCGGCTCCACCTGCAGGGTGATAGGTTTGCCGATAAACTCCTCCAGTTCTGCCACGTTCGCAGACTCGTCATCCATCAGCATCGCTACCACCTTTTCCGAGGCAACTACCAGCAGCTTCTGCGCATCAAACTGACGGACTTCACGTATGATCTCCCTGAATATTTCATAACACACCGTCTCTGCTGTCTTGACCTTGCCCCTGCCACTACAGGCGGGACAGGGCTCACACAGGATATGTTCCAGACTCTCCCGCGTCCGCTTGCGGGTTAGCTGTACCAGTCCCAGTGATGTCAGTTCACTGAAGATGTAGCGGGAGCGGTCATGTTCGAGATGTTTTTCCAGTGCACGCAATACCTGTCTCCGGTGTTCGGCAGATTTCATATCGATAAAATCAATGATGATAATTCCGCCCAGATTACGCAGTCTTAATTGTCTGGCGATGACCTGTGATGCTTCGAGATTGGTTTTATAGATGGTTTCTTCGTGGTTGCGATGTCCGACAAAGGCACCGGTATTCACATCGATTGTGGTCATCGCTTCCGTCTGGTCTATGACTATATGACCGCCTGACTTCAGTGGGACACGGCGATTTAACGAACGCTGGATTTCATCTTCGACAGAATACATATCCATGATAGGTCGTTCGCCGGTGTAATGTTCGATGCGATCAGTACACTCAGGTATAAACTCGCGGGTGAACTGTATGACACGTTCGAATGTGTCCAGGGAGTCGATCCTGATCTTCTCGATGCCGGCGTGGGCCAGGTCGCGCATGGTGCGTATAGCCAGTGGCAGATCCTCATAGATCAGGTCCGGTGTGGAGGCCTGTCGGGTCATCCGGCTGGTGGCGTCCCATAACTTGTAGAGATATTCAATGTCCTTGTACAGTTCAGACTCTCCGATACCTTCGGCCGCTGTCCGCACTATAAAGCCGCCCTTTTTCAATAATACGGATTGCTGGACGGCTGTGTGCATAATCACATTTGTCGCGGAAGAATTTACCGCCATGCGGTTGTCGCCCATATGATAGTCCAGTATCACCTGCTGTAATCTTTCGCGTTCGACTGTATCTTCAATACGTTGGGATATCGCAATGGCAGGATGATCAGGCAGATATACAAGATAACGGGAAGGCAGGGAGATACGGGTGGTCAGGCGGGCACCTTTTGAGCCCAGCGGGTCCTTGATGACCTGAACCAGAATTTGCTGACCTTCGCGCAGCAATGTATTGATGGCGGTCTCCTGGACAGGGCTGACGAACTTGCTGGATTCCAGCTCATTGTGCGATTCTACGATATCGGACACATGCAGGAAGCCGGCACGGTCGAGGCCAATATCGATAAACGCAGACTGCATACCCGGTAGTACCCGTGATACCTTGCCTTTGAATATATTACCTACCAGACCGCGTTTATTCGTACGCTCTATATGGACTTCCTGCAATAAACCGTTCTCCACGATGGCGACACGGGTCTCCTGCGGGCTGACATTAATCAGTATTTCTTCACTCATCGGTCTGACTCTTTATGCTTAATGTGAGTAATAGCGCTTAACCGTAAAATATTTAAGGAAAATTCGCCTAAATATAGCACTACGATAAAAAATTGGTAAACCGATTTTATACCCCTTTACACCGGCCGCGGACAGCGAAATCTGAGGGTAAAGCAGGCAGGGTTGATCTTTGGTAAAACAGGTACAGCGTTGGAGCAGGTTATCGGGGGGGTACCGGGAGGCCAGTGTGGTCAAACGGGTCAATATCCACACTGGCCAGGCCAGTATATTAAGAATTAATAATTATAATATTATCAATAAGATATAAATTTATGTTAATTTGAATTATCATTGAATATTTCTTCCCCAAATATATCATCGTTTGCATCTGCAGGTGGGGCGCCGTCATGGATCAGATAGAGACGTTGCTGCAGATAGGCCTCTCGGGTAAACGAATACGGGTCGAGTGCGGCCTCATCCAGCATGGTTTTGGCCTCGAGCAGGTTTGCGCGACGATTAACAATATTCAATGCTGTCGCTGGTAGCGACACTGCCGTTGCCAGGTAAGTCAGCGGGTTGAGAAACAGGCTGGTAATAATATCCGGTGCATCACGTACAGTATTGGGTCCAAACAAGGGCAAGGTCAGGTAGGGGCCTTGTCCACTACCCCAAACCGCAAATGTCTGCCCGAGGTCTTCCTTGTTGGCCGGTATGCCGAGAGGTGTGGCGACATCAAATACACCGACTACACCCAGTGTTGAATTGAACAGGAACCGGAACAGATCAGACATACCCTGATCCAGCTTGCCCTGCAATGATGAATTCACGACCACATTCAGGTAGCTGATATTGTTGAAGAAGTTAGTAACACCGGTCTGTACCAGATCCGGAGTCATGCTGGCATAGGTCGTCGCAACCGGCTTAATAAAATAACGATCCAGTCCGTCATTGAATCGGTAGATATGACGATTGGTGGATTCGAATGGATCCACATTAATGTAGTCAGGGTCTGCCTGTGATGTTTTTGGCAGGGTGGAACATGCCGAAATGAGCGGAATGGTCAGCAGAATGATAATAAATCTTGGCAGTTTGATACGCATAGTCCGGTTTTAAAGCCTCTTAGTGTCTTTGCAGGGTATTATCAGGCAGATGCAGGAACAGGTTTTTCTAAAGGCATTCAACTGATAACATTGAACTGATTATAACTGTAACGGCACCTGGTTTGTAAGTCTGGATGCCAAAACCCTCTTTAATCTGTCCGCAGGCTGAATCGACGAAGAGACGGCACCGGATATTTAAGTTAAAATATCCACAAAATTAACAGGATACGGTCCTGTGTAAGCGTATCTCTTCAACAGGGTTATATACAGTCAGATTGATCAGGCTGTTGATGGACTGTCGCCATATAAAATATTCAACAGTGTGAAACCGGGATGAAAAAAGAAATCAATACGCCGATTCTGGACAAGATTGGGTCACCAAGGGATTTGCGTGCCTTGCCCGAGACTGCACTGGAGCCATTGGCCAGGGAATTACGCGCGTTCCTGTTACAGTGGGCCAGTAATAACAGCGGACATTTCGCTGCCAGTATGGGCGCGGTAGAGCTGACGATTGCGCTGCATTATATCTTTAATACTCCCCATGACCGTCTGGTATGGGACGTAGGCCACCAGGCCTATGTGCACAAGGTACTTACCGGTCGACGCGATAAACTCCAGACCATACGCAAATGGAACGGACTGGCACCGTTTCCAAGACGCGAAGAGAGTGAATACGATACCTTTGGGGTAGGGCATTCCAGCACATCGATCAGCGCCGCGCTTGGTATGGCGATAGCAAGTGAGCATACAGGTATCCCGCGCAAGGTTGTTGCCATTATTGGCGATGGCGGAATGACAGCCGGTCTTGCGTTCGAGGCGCTCAATCACGCCGGGGATCTCGGGAGTAACCTGCTGGTCATCCTCAATGATAATAATATGTCGATTTCGCCCAATGTCGGCGCGCTATCGAACCGCGTAGCACAAATACTTTCCGGCAAGCTTTACACCTATGTCAGGCAAAAGGGTAAAAAGGCACTTGCTAACATGCCACCCGTATGGGAAATCGCCAAACGGGCAGAAGAGCATATCAAGGGCCTGATTGTGCCAGGCACGCTGTTTGAAGAACTTGGCTTTAACTATATCGGACCGATCGACGGCCATCATCTGCCCACGCTGCTGGAAACGATCAGGAACATCAATCACCTTGAGGGTCCGCAATTTCTGCATATCATAACCCGCAAGGGAAAAGGTTATGCACCGGCAGAGGCAGACCCGGTAAAATATCATGCGGTTTCAAAACCCTTTGATCCACGCACCGGGATGATAGGCTCAACTGCAAACCTGCGGCCTACCTACAGCAATATCTTTGGCGACTGGATATGCGATATGGCGAGGCTGGATCCGAGGCTGGTCGCGATTACGCCCGCGATGAAAGAAGGCTCGGATCTGATCCGCTTTGCAGAGGAATTCCCGAACCGGTATTTTGATGTGGCCATCGCCGAGCAACACAGTGTCACCGTTGCCGCAGGAATGGCATGTGACGGACTCAAACCGGTCGTTGCGATCTACTCGACCTTTTTGCAGCGCGCCTACGATCAGCTGATCCACGATGTAGTATTGCAAAAACTGCCTGTGTTATTTGCCATAGACCGTGCAGGTCTGGTCGGCTCGGACGGTCCGACCCACAATGGTAGTTATGATCTTACCTTCCTGCGCTGTCTGCCGGACATGGTGATTATGGTTCCGTCTGATGAAAATGAATGCCGGCAGATGCTGTATACCGGTTATATGCTTGATCAGCCGGCCGCTGTGCGTTATCCACGAGGTGGCGGGCCTGGTGTCGAACTGGAACAGCAAATGCAGGTGCTACCACTGGGCAAGGCAGAGATCAGGCGCAAAGGCAGAAATATCGCCATACTTGCATTTGGCCCTATGCTGACACCGGCGCTGGATATAGGTAATCAGCTGGATGCGACCGTCATCAACATGCGATTTGTCAAACCACTGGATGCCGACCTGATTATCAGGATTGCCAGTGAACATCAGTTACTGGTGACGCTGGAGGAAAATGTCGTACAGGGTGGGGCGGGTAGCGCCGTGAATGAATTACTGTGCGAGCACGGAATTACGACCCGTATCATCAATCATGGTCTGCCTGACAGGGCAATTCCTCATGGTTCACGCGAAGACATGCTGAGTGACGCCGGATTGAACATCGCAGGTATACTCGCATTTATCGAATCCAGGCAATACGCTGACAGGTCGGCCGCAGGCACATTAAAATCAGCCTGAATTGTCCGTCTGGCTCAAAACTGATTTTAGATTAAAGTCTCAGAATGACAGTCCAGTCCTGTGTCAGACTTCTGTGTTGCTTGTATAGTGATAACCGGTACAACTGTAATATAACCACATCATAAAGAGCGAAAATGCCTGTGTCAGTACCCAAGAAACTCGGAAAATACGAGATCCAGAAACAGATTGGACGTGGCAGCATGGGTATCGTCTATCAGGGGTATGATCCGTTTGCCGACAGACTGGTAGCCGTCAAGGTGGCCATGTCGGATTCATTAAAGGACAGGGAGTCCGGTCAGCGCTATCGCAAGATGTTTTTTAACGAGGCACACACTGCCGGCATGCTGAAACATCCGAATATCATGAGCATACTGGATGCCGGGGTTGACGGTGATGAGTGTTATATCGTGATGGAACTGGTGGAAGGCGGGGACACACTGAAGACGTATTGCAAGGCGGACAACCTGTTGCCGGTCAAGCAGGTGGTCGAGATTATCTTCAAATGTGCCAAGGCACTCGATTATGCACATCGGCAGGGCGTCATCCATCGGGACATCAAACCGACCAACATACTGGTGACGCGTGATCGCGACATCAAGATTGGAGATTTCAGCATCGCCCATGTCATCTCCTCTGAAACTACCCATACGATGCCCAGCGGTTTTGTGGGTTCACCGCGTTATATGTCACCCGAGCAGGTACAGGAAGACTCGATTTCAAGCCAGTCAGACCTGTTTTCACTTGGAATAGTCATGTATGAATTACTGACGGGCAAACATCCTTTCATTGCCGACAGCTTTTCACGACTTATCCACAAGATAATCAATGAACAACAACCACCACTGTCTACCTACCGTTCTGATCTGCCGGAAATACTTGAACGGATCATCAGCCATGCCCTGCAAAAATCCCCGGCCAGGCGTTACAAAATGGGTCTGAATATGGCGGCCGATCTGAGCCTGGCGTTTGATTATCTGGAACAACCCGAGGAAGATATCGGTGAACAGGAGATGTTCAATGCAATCCAGAATATCGATTTTTTCAGGGAGTTTCCTGAGTCAGAGATATGGGAAATCATCCGTGCCTGTATCTGGCAGACCTGTCGGCTGGACGAGCAGATTATCGTCGAGGGTGAGCTGGATGATTCTTTCTATATCATAGTTTCCGGTTCGGCAGAGGTAAGCAAGGAAGGCCATGTCCTCGGTGTGCTCAAGGCAGGAGACTGTTTCGGTGAGATGAGTTATCTGGAAAAAACGATGCGTTCAGCCTCGATACGCGCACGCGAGAGTATGCAACTGATGAAGATCAATGCCACGCTTATCGACCAGGTATCTCCGGAATGTCAGCTACGCTTCAGCAAGGTGTTTCTGAAAACACTGGTACGCCGGCTCTCCAATACAAACATGATGGCCATCTCGGTGGCTGGCAAGGACACTATCCTATGACAGACAGGACCAGCCTCGGAAAATACGAAGTCCGCCAGGAGATAGCCCGGGGCAGTATGGGCGTGGTTTATCTCGGACATGATCCCTATATCGACAGGGCTGTAGCGATCAAGATTGCGCTGGATGACTCCTTTAGCGATCCGCAGACAGGTGCGAAACTCCGCAAGATGTTTTTTAACGAGGCGCACACTGCGGGCAAACTGACGCATCCGAATATCATCGGTATCTATGATGCAGGCGTGGATGCAGATACCTGCTATATCGTGATGGAATATGTCGATGGCGGAAACACGCTGAAGGCATTTACCAAACCGGGCAAGTTATTACCGGTTGATCAGGTAATAGAGATCGCCTACAAGTGTGCCCGCGCACTCGATTATGCCCATCGCCAGGGTGTGTCCCACCGCGATATCAAACCCTCGAATATCCTGGTGGGTAAGGATATGGATGTGAAAATGTGTGATTTCAGTATCGCCCACATCAATAAACCGGACATGACCGAGACCCAGCCCTCCGGTTTTATGGGTTCACCACGTTATATGTCTCCCGAGCAATTACGGGAAGAGAAAGTGGACTCGCAGACCGACATTTATTCTCTGGGTGTCGTCATATATGAATTGTTGACCGGTCAACATCCTTTCCCGGCGGAGAACTTCTCGCAACTGGTTACGCGGATTCTGAACGAGGAACCGTTACCACTGGAATCACACCGCAATGATCTGCCGCCGGTTCTGGGAGAAATCGTCCGCAAGGCGATTTGCAAGGACAAGAACCAGCGCTACCGCACCGGACTTGAGATTGCGACTGATCTGAACAAGGCCTTTGAGAATCTGGCCAAACCCGAGGCAGAGATTGCCATTGAAGAAAAATTCAATATGGTCAAACAGCTGGAGTTTTTCCAGGGATTCCCCGATGCCGAGATATGGGAAATCCTGAATGCGAGCATCTGGAAATCATATAAAAAGAACGAGGATATTATCGTTGAAGGTGATCTGGATGACTGCTTCTACATCATCATTTCCGGCAAGGTGGTGGTAAAGAAAAATACGAAACTGATACGAACGCTGGAGCGTGGCGACTGTTTTGGAGAAATGGGTTATCTCGCAAGAACAAAACGTACGGCAACAATTATTGCCGATGATGATACCTCGCTATTGAAAATAAACTCGACGGTCATTGCCCAGGTGTCGTTGAAGTGTCAGGTGAGGTTCCTGAAGGTCTTCCTGCGTACGCTGATTCACCGGCTATCGGCAACAACCGAAATCATTTCGCAGGACATCTAAACAGACATGGCCCGTGAGGGCCATGTCTGTGTAACGATAATCCGTAACGAAACCGCGACTAGAAGCGGTAACTGGCCTCCACACCATAGGTCTTTGGTGCTCCCAGCACGCAGCGTTGCATGCCACCCCCTGTTGTTGCATCTACCAGACCCAGCGTGGTACCGATCGGCTGATTGAAGATGGTCTGGCAATATCCTTCATCTGTAATATTCCTGCCGAATACTGCAAGCTCCCAGTTTTCAGTTGCGCCGGTCAGACCCGCCCTGACATTGACCAGGTCATAGGCCGACTGGATCGATTGCGGATTCTGGTTGGTTTCGGCACCGACATTCTGCTCATCAACATACTGGTATTCACCGCGAACAAACCATCCCAGGCCGTTGTCGCTGAAATTATCACGCCACTCACTGACCAACGAGACCTGCCATTCCGGGGAGAAATGATTACGTGCGCCAGTGAGGTCCTGGGTGGCGGGTACCTGACCCAGGCGCTGGGCTGCCGCAACAATTGCCGGTAGATTGGTCGCGTTAGGGAAGCTCTTGAACTCCGAATCCAGATAGGAGAGCCCTGCCGCCAGATACAGATTGTCATTCGGTTGTGCCAGCAGATCCAGTTCAATACCGTCCTGGATCAATTCACCCACGTTTTGCACAATAAAATTAACACCGTCAAACTGGCGATCCTGGAAGTTGTCTATGCCAGTCCGGAATATCCCAAGGTTGGCCACCAGTCTGTTTTCAAACAGGCTCGATTTGAGTCCGAGCTCGTAATTATTCACGGTTTCAGACTCGAATGTGCGCGGGATAACCCTGTTGGCACCATCTGCGTTGAAGCCACCTGATTTGAATCCGGTAGAGGCGGTTGCATAGCCCATCACACTGTCAGTCACGTCATAGCTGACATTAAGCATCCATGTCAGTTCCTTGTCCTTGAACTCAAGGGCAGGCGCGCTATCTACAGCCCGCAGATTAATCGCAAGCGGATTGGTAACGGTAGACGGCAGCAGTATCGTATTTGGCACCAGTTGATTAAAACTGCCTTCTTTTTTGTCGCTGGTCCAGCGCAATCCACCTGAGACATGCAGTTGTTCATCGATATTAAATGTTACCTGACCATAGGCGGCAAAACTGGTCAGCTCCTGTCCAAAATCCAGATCCACTGCACCTGTTTGCGGACCGGCGGCGCACTGTGTATTCGCCGCATTACCAAACAGGAGTGAACCTGAACGTGCAGCGACCAGATTGCGTACTGCCGGGCAGAAGTCCGGACCCAGATTGAATAACTGGTCGATATCGTACTTCTCATCGTAATAATAGAGACCGGTTACATATTCAAGGAATTCGCCATCGACCGACAATAGCTGGATCTCCTGTGAGAACGTCTCTGTCTGGTAGTTGGTCAAACGGTTCAGCAAATCAGCAGGCAGGCGCAAGGCAGACTCAAACGTATCATTTTCCCAGCTACGATAGCCGGTCAATGACCTGACTGTATGGTTGCCTAGATTCCACGAGATGTCAGCCGCACCACCCCATTGTTCATCATCACCGTAATCGCGGTGGTCCTGATTCAAGGTATAGTCAAAGGTATCCGTCGTATCCGGCAGGGGACCGCCGGGCAACGGGCCCAGAGGGTTCAGAACAACTGTCAGTGTGTTCAGATAGGCGGGTAGAACTGTACTGGAAAGGACCTCGATGACACCGCTCTCGTTTTTTACACTGGCGTAATCCAGCGTCAGGTTGATATCAAGCATTTCGGACGGGCTGAAATTCAGTTTGCCGCGTACGGAAGAATCTTCCCAGTCACCAAATTCGTCATTATTACCGGCGCCGGTAAATGTGTTATTACCATAGCCACCACGGTCAGAGTGGTGGAAGGACAGCCGACCGCCGGAATTTTCTGTCAGGCCGCTGCTGACAGATCCGGCCACACGGAAATCATTATAGTTTCCGTAGCTGGCCCGCAGGACACCTTCCAGCTCATCGGCAGGCTTGCGTGTCGTTATATTCAGCGCGCCCATGGAGGCATTGCGTCCAAACAGGGTGCCTTGAGGACCACGCAGTACCTCGACCAGTTCAAGGTCCGAGAGCGTACCGGTTACAGATGCAGAGCGGGGGTAATAGATACCGTCAATAAATACGGCCACACTGGGTTCTATCGCACTGTCACCGACAGAACCGACTCCACGCATGATAATGCGCTGGTTGGCTACCTGGCTGGACTGGCTCAAGGTCAGGTTGGGTGTATAGTTTCCCAGGTCCTGTAGCGTCTTGATACCGGATTTTTCCAGAAAGTTACCGGAGTAGGCTGAAATGGAAATCGGAACATCCTGTATATTTTCAGGGCGCTTTTGCGCAGTAACAACCACTTCTTCTATCTGGGCGCTGGCAATACCGCTGAACAGACCCGAAATATAAATTGCCAGTGTTGTTGCAGGTAATATACGCATCTAATCCCTCCTGATAAATATTGGCACAGTGATACCGTGCTGACACTAGTTAATCAAATCCACCCTGTATATGTCCAGCTAATAAGCATGCAGGCAGTTACCTGTAACAGCACAGGAATTATTTTATACTCCCGTATACATTGACAATTTATTCCTCGCCGTATTCGATGATCAGCTGTTTACTGGTATGTCGGGATCTTCGGTGCCCCGTCTTTCCAGCGCCACAGTGAGGTAGGGGTATTCTGGCTAATCTCCCATCCTGCTGTTTCATGATTGAAGTACAGTGAATTGTTTCTCAGCGCCTTGTCCTCGTAGACAACTTCGCCTCCCACCATCGTCATGATTGGTCGCAATGTATCCAGATCCTCAATTTCAACACCCATATAATCACCGTTCAGGATGATCAGGTCGGCCCATTTGCCGGGTTCAATGGATCCTATCTTGTCGTCCTTCCAGACCGCATACGCGCCCCAACGGGTCATCATCAGTAACAGCGTCAGCCGATCCGGCACCGCTTCCTCCGGTACCCCAAAGGCCTTGCCATCGATCTTGCGTGTCAGCCACTCTACACCGTCCTCAAACGGTGAGTGTCTGACCTCGCCCTGACTGCCAAATTCGCTGACCAGCGCGCGGGCGCCGGCCTTCATCATGCTTGCTACAGGCGCATTAAAAGTCAGATATTCCTCTCCATACGCCTCTTCTATAACCTGGCTCGGCACCCGGGTGGCATCACAGGAAAATGCCATGTTCAGCTTGGCGGCCATCTGAATCTGCTCTGGCGTGACCGAATGGCAATGATCCACCTGCAGGCGCAGCGTACGCAACTTTTCTATCGGGATACCGGCATTCAGGACGGTATCAAACCAGGCCTGCAATGCACCATCACCGGCCACATGCCAGCCGGGAATACTGGTTTGCCGGCCTTCCTTTACCAGTTCTGCCAGTACCTTCAGGTGCTCAAGCCGTCTGAAATTGGGCGGGCTGGATTCCATCGTCGGACACCGTTCACGCGCCTTAAGTTCCGGGGTCTTGGCGGGCAGGGAAGTACACCAGCCCACGCCACCATTATCGATCGCACCGGCACTGCTGCCGTTACTCCACATATGTTCAGAACCGTAGCCCAGAAAATCACCGATACGCCAGTAGGTCTCGACTATCCACGGATTAAACGGCTGCATCCAGCGATGTCCCCAGGAGAAGCGGATAGGTAACAGATTATTTCTGTCCAGATGCACGGATGCATTGAATCCGCCTTCACACTGGATATGCGTGCTGTGCGTGGTAACACCGGTTTGCGCATTTACCTGCAGCACTTCAAGATAGGCCTTGATGTAATCATTCATTTTATTGGCTTCCGGGACGACTATATCAAGACGGGCGCAGCGTGTACCGTCGGTCTGATCACCGGAAAAGCCTTTTTCACCATCTATCCAGAAATCATCCGGAATCGGGTTGTGATAGCGGGCTTCAATTGATTCAATGCCACGTGAGCTGTAGACCGATCCGCCACGGGTAAACACGACTACAGGATGTTTCGGCGCAATCTCATCGATCATCTGGCGGGTTACTTCGACGCCAAGCATCGGCACCACCACCTGGGCTGGCCCGGCTTCAAGCTGTATCCATTGACCTTCCGGTATCTGTTTTACCCGGGCGGCTATCGCCTGCTTCATCAGGTTTAACATATCGCCCGGGGTTTTCGCAGTCAGTTCGATCTGCTGTAATTCGGGAATCGCCTTCAGCACCCAGGGAAATGCCGAAAGGGTGGTGTCATACAAATGGTTATGTGTATCGATCAGGCCAGGCAGAACTGTATTGCCTTTTGCATCTATTGTCTCCGTCCAGTCAGCCACATATTTCTGGATGTCTGCATTACTGCCGACGGCAATAATCTCCTTGTCCCGGATCGCAATCGCCTCATACACGCCGATGTCTTCAATCTTGTCTGAGTCTGCCGTAATCACCTTGCCGTTAATGACGACGGTGGTTGCATAAGGTGACTGACCGGCCTGTACGATGGCACTGACTGACAATCCGGTACACAGCATTAATACTGCCCGGCAAATAGATACCGGAACCTTACCCCTTGATATGAACATAATCCCCCCCCGCTTGGTTTTGAACTGCACGCCTGCTTTCTCTGCTGAATTAGTCCGTCAGTCGACGTATTCGCACACAGGTATATTCCACTATAAATATACCACGCGTCCAGAGCCTGTTTTTACCAATGTTATAGATATTTCGCGGATGACTTATGTCGACAGGGTTAATGTTGACATTGTCGGGCAAGCCGCATATTGTTTTTTGACAATTTTCCGTGCTTTTCGGTGCAAGCCGCCAGGCGCATACAGAGGGGGTCTCGTAGCTATGGTTAAACGCATTTTTGCAGGCATATTATTCATCGGTTTGGCAGGTCCGCTTGCTACTGTCCTACACGCAGCAGATGAAAACATGGATTCTTCGGTTTATCTGACGTTTGATCCGGCGACAGGCACGTTTACTTCGGCAACAAAAAATATCTCTGAATCCAGCCAGTTTGTCGATACCGGGGTGCAGCCGGACCAGGCGGCTGTGGCGAATGACGCGGCGCCGACGGCCACTCCCGCTGAAACACCGGTAGCAGCGGCAGTCGACACAACTATGCCGCTACAGACTGAATCCGCGCCACAGGAAGCGGGCATCGAACCCTCTATTATGATAATCGCCGGGGTACTGGCACTGGTTGTATTTGCCGGTATAGGTTTTTTGATGCGGAAGGGGCAATCCGGTACCGCGGCCTGAAAACGGCAACCCGGGCTGAGGTAACCCGTTGCGGGCTACCTCAACCCGGGTTCACTATTTGTAAAGACTGTCTATATAACCGTTGTCATCCAGTTCCTTGACATAACTGTTATCGAAGAAATGTTCCGGTGTGTATTTGCGCATTTCGTGATTGTCATAGATCTCCATCACTTGTTTGACACCTTCCAGTGGATAATAAGGTTTACGTGGAATCAGTTCGACCTTGGCATAAAAGTATTCCAGTACTTCCGGATCGCTCATCTGGTACCATTTCGCCAGTGTTTTAAAAGTGGCCTGCTTGTCGGTCTTTAACAGGGCAATCGCTTCAACCGTGCTCTTGATGAACCGGCGTGCTGCATCCTGATTGTTTTTCAGCCACGTACGATCGACCGCAAACGCGGAACCCGCCAGCGGGAGGTTAAAATCAACCATATCTACGATCACCTTGTAGCCTGCCTTGACGGACATGGTTTCATGCAGTTCATCCGCCATAAAGGCGTCGACATAACCTTTTTGCAGTGCCTCAAGTGCAAGTGCTTCACTCATTAATGAAACGTCAAAATCCGGGTCCCAGCCCATCGCCCGGGCAAACAGAATGGATTCCAGATGACTGACAGCACCGACACCGGAATAACCGATACGCTTGCCTTTCAGTTGCTCTTTCGACGTAATATTACTGTCAGCAACGATACGCCAGCGCGTCGTCGTGTGGGTTGCCCCCAGATTGATGGGGTCCCACGCACCCGCCTCAGTGGCAAGACGGACTATTGCCGGAGATGAGCCGCAGATACAGATCGGGGTTTCGTCACCGCTTTTAAGAATAAACTGCTCCGGGACATCTATGCCGCTGCGGCGAATGGTGTTGACTGAACTCTGCGTGAACATCGGTACCACATCGATGCCGTTCTTTTTGTAGATACCTGCATCATAGGCCAGGATGAACGGCAGCTTGTTCAGGGAGACATCACCGAGTCGCAGCTTGATCTCACCGGAATGCTCCTGAGCCATTACGGTTGATGCGGTGTCGGTGAGCAATGACAGGCTAAATAACAATGCTGTCATCACGAGGCCCCGGGTCAGTGGTTTTATGGCATTTGTCGTGCCGAAATTTATCAGGTACGTCATTTAGTTCCTCCTGTACTGGGTAAAGGTTAGCTCGTTAATTTCACGACCACAGTCGCTACTCAATAACATGCTGTCATGGTAACACGTCGATTCCAGGTTGGTTGAGGCTTGAATATTACTCCGGGGGGTGGCAGCCAGTCTTGTTAATTCCCTGACAGAGTCAGGAGAAGGCTGGCTGGTAATGGGTTTGACAAGCAGGGGGCTTTGGTTTAGTTTTGCCGACGACCTGTCTTACTTCACCTGATCCTGGATATTAAAATGCTACGTGCTGCTGCAATTGCATTCACCGGAATAGGCACACTCCTGTACTGCATTGCCTCCGCTGCCCAGAATGTATCTGCTCCAGCTGATTACCACCAGACCGTAAACCAGTATTGTGTGTTATGCCATAACGATGCGACACGTACTGCCAATCTGTCGCTGGAAAATCTGGATGTCAGCAACCCTGGCCGCGCCCCGCAGATATGGGAAAAGGTCTTGCGCAAGATCAAGTCGAGGACGATGCCACCAGCCGGTATGCCCCGACCGGATGAAACGGTATACCGTGATTTTGGCAATTATCTGGAGACCGCGCTCGACCTGCAAGCCGAGGTCGCTCCGGCCCCCGGTTCGCCACTGCTACGCCGCATGAACCGTACCGAATACATCAATGCAATTCGCGACCTGTTCGCAGTGCAACTGAATGCAGACAATCTGTTGCCAGCCGATCACACCATGCTCGGCTTTGATAATGTGGGCAAGGCGCTCACGCTCTCGCCATTGCTTGCTGAGAAGTATGTTGCCGCTGCACGCGAGATCCGCTATCAGTTGCTGGGTAAGCCGGAAATGCAGCCTGAATTTAACGTCTACACCGTGCCTGCCTACCTGTTACAGGAAGAGCAGATGAGTGAAAGCCTGCCCTTTGGTTCGCGTGGTGGTATCGCCATCAATCATGCTTTCCCGCTTGATGGTGAGTATCTGATCAAAATCAGGTTGCAACGTAACTCCAGGGATTATATCCGCGGACTGGTGGACAGGCATCGGCTGGATGTCAGTGTTGATGGCAAGCGTGTCAAGGAATTCAGTGTAGGCGGCGAGAAGAAGGGCAAGTCAGCAGGCCTGTTCTCCTCCGGTGCACAGGGAGATGTGGCGCAGGAATTCTATGAAAGAAACGCGGACGATATACTGGAGGTGCGTACCATTGTCAGCGCAGGCACACACAAAATCACCGTGACCTTCCCCCGGGTCACCACGATGCCTGAAGGCCCGCAACAACCCCGGATGTCACTGGTCGATTATGCCCAGTACAAGGGCGGTGTCCCGGGTATACGAACGGTGGCGATTCAGGGCCCTTATAACGCCGTCGCCATCAGCCGTTCTGATATTCGCAACAGGTTAATGACATGCACACCGTCAGGCGTGAATGATCAGGAATGTGCCAGAAATATCCTGGGTAATATTGCTCGACGCGCCTACCGCCGCACACCCCGTTCCGATGAGATGGCGGTGCTGATGGATTTCTACAAATATGGTCTACAGGAGGGCGGATTTGAGGAAGGCATCGGCCTCGCCATTGAACGTATGCTGGCCGGCCCCGAGTTTCTGTTCCTGGTAGAAGAGACACCGGAGTCGGTAAAACCTGATGCCATATTCCGCATTACGGATCCCGAACTGGCGACCAGGCTGTCACTGTTCCTCTGGAGCAGTATCCCGGACGAGCCCCTGCTGGATCTGGCCGAGGCAGGCAAGCTGTCTGATCCGGACGTTTTGCAACAACAGGTACAACGCATGCTCAAGGATGAGCGTTCGGACGCACTCGTCCAGAACTTTGCGGCACAATGGCTGGCGCTTGATAAACTGAATGCGGTCTCCCCGGACGGTGAATTGTTTCCTTACTTCGACGATAATCTCAGGCAGGCCTTGCAGACGGAAACCCGCCTGCTATTTGCACATGTACTGCGTGAAGACCTGCCAATAACCGAACTGCTGACGGCAAACTACAGCTTTCTTAATGAACGTTTGGCCAGTCACTACAATATCCCGCAGGTCTTTGGCAGTCATTTTCGCAAGGTCACATTTCCGGACAACACCCGTGGCGGCTTGCTCGGCCAGGGCAGTATCCTGACCGTAACGTCCTATGCAAACCGGACAGCACCGACGATCCGCGGCAAATGGATACTGGAAAATATCCTCGGGGCACCACCACCGCCACCACCGCCTAACATCCCGGGACTGAAACAGAAAAATACGGAAGGCAAGGTACTGACCATGCGCGAGGCGATGGAGCAGCATCGTGCCAATCCGGTCTGCGCAAGTTGCCACAAGGTAATGGACCCACTGGGTTTTGCACTGGAAAAATATGACGCGACCGGCAGATGGCGTACCATTGATGCCGCGTCGAACAGCCCGGTCGATGCGTCCGGTGCCTTGCCTGACGGGACAACATTTGATGGTCCCATCGAGTTGCGCGAGGCACTGATCCGGAGTAGACAGTCAGATTTTATCCTGACTGTCATCGACCGGCTGTTCACCTATGCACTGAACCGGGAGCTAGACCATAACGATGCACCGGCGATGCGACAGATTATGAAAAAGACGGCAAATGATCAGCACAGACTTTCAGGCCTGATTATGGCGATAGTGGAGAGTACGCAATTTCGGATGAGGGGGGGACTGGGGCAATGATGATATTTAAAAAGCATTTACCAAGGAGGACTTTTCTACGCGGTGCCGGTGCCACCATCGCACTGCCAGTGCTTGATGCCATGTTCCCCGCACTTGCACAATCGAAGTCAGGGCCGCAAGTGCCTCGCCGTTTTTCAATTGTTTATGCACCAAACGGTATGCACATGGAACGCTGGACGCCAACAGAAGAGGGGAAAGATTTCAAATTAAGTCCCTTGCTCGAACCGCTTGCACCTTACCGTGAGCAACTTCAGGTCATAAGCGGACTCAGCAATCTCGCCGGTGACCCGCTACCAGGTGAAGGCGAACTGGCCCCGCATGAACGTGCCGGTGGTGTATTTTTAACCGGCGTCCATCCGCTACGCGAAGGCCAGACCGGAGTTTCAATCGATCAGATTATTGCCCGGCATCTGGGGCAACAGACGCAGTTGGCCTCGCTTGAACTCGGCCTGCACAGCAAGGACGTGGTAGGTAATTGTGAAAAGGGCTGGAGTTGCGCCTATATGAGCACACTCTCCTGGCGCACCCCGACAACTCCGCTGCCGATTGAATACCGGCCGCGAGAGGTGTTTGAGCGTTTGTTTGGCGACAGTGTCAGTACGGCACCTGAGGCCAGGTTGTCCAGGATTAAAAAGGACAAAAGCATACTCGACTCCGTGACGGATGCGGCTTCACAGATGCTGGCAAGACTGGGTCACAGTGATAAATCGAGACTGAACGAATACCTCGACAGTATGCGTGACGTAGAACGTCGCATCCAGATGGCGGAACAGCAGTCCTCACGAGAGATCCCGGCGGTCGCCAGACCCGACGGTGGGGTGCCCGGTTCCTTTGAGCAACATATCCGGCTCATGTTTGACCTGCAGGTACTGGCCTTCCAGACGGACATGACGCGTGTAATAACGTTCATGATGGGGCATGCGCAGAGTAACCGGACCTTTGGCGAGATAGGTATCCCCGATGTGCACCATTCACTGTCTCATCATCGCAATGACCCCGAAAAGCTGGAAAAGATATTCCGGATCAACCTGTATCACACCCAACTGGTCACGTATTATCTGGACAAGTTGAAAAATACGGCGGATGTGGATGGCAGCCTGCTCGACAATATGATCATCATGCTCGGCAGTGACATGAGTGATGGCAATGCGCACTCACTGCACAACCTGCCGGTGGCATTGATCGGGGGCGGCAGTGGACAACTACAGGGTAGCCGTCATGTCCGTTATCCACTGGACACGCCGATGGCAAATCTGTATCTGAGCCTGTTGTCGAAGCTTGACATTCCGGTCGATAACTTTGGTGATGCCAACGGCCAGCTGGATCTGCTATCCGGTGTCTAGTCCACTGAAGTACAGAATAGAGGTGTCCACTCGCGAGTCCCGTTTATATATTTGCAGGACCTTATGCTTTCTGTATGTAACATTGTCGGTCCCGGTTGTTTGCGCAGGTGAATCCGCACTGATCGAGGCGATAAAAAACAATCAGGACCATGCTGATATCGTGCAATTGATTGACCAGTCAGACGATATCAATCTTGCCGACATGGACGGGGCTACGCCGTTACACTGGGCCGTGCAACGGAACAATACGGATATCGTTGTAAAACTGTTGCAGACCGGGGCCGATCCAGACCACGCCAATCCCTACGGTGTTACGCCACTGTGGCTGGCCTGCACAAACCGAAATTCAGCCATTATCGAAAAGCTACTGTCATCAGGCGCCAATCCGAATGCCGTCCTGAGCACGAACGAATCGGTGCTGATGAATTGTGTACGTACCGGCACCACCGTTGCGGTTGAGTCGCTGATCAAGGCGGGGGCCGAGGTTAACAGCCGCGAGTCAGATAAGGGACAGACCGCACTGATGTGGGCCGCTGCCAATAACTACCCGGATATCACTCGCACGTTGATAGAACACGGGGCCGATAGTGATGCCAAATCAAACAGCGGATATACACCGCTGTTATTTGCCGTCAGCGCAGGTGATCTGGACTCTGCACGTCTGCTGATGGAGGCCGGTGTCAGTGTTAATCAGCCAGTACCCGAATATGGCAATGCGTTGGTCCTGGCCGCAGCCAGTGGCCATGATGAGATGGCATTGTTACTGATCCGATCCGGTGCTGACATCCAGTCCGAAGACAGCTGGGGTGTAACACCACTGCATTACGCGGTCCGTGGAGGTCTGTCACTGCTCGATGGTGTCATTTATGATGCGGCATACCGTACCCGTCCACGCAGTAGTATCGAGCTGGCGTCAACCTTGCTGGAGGCAGGCGCTGATCCGGATCGGCAGATTAAAAAGAACAGGATGCTGGGGCCGGACGGCACACCGTTTTTGATGGAGGGTGCCACCCCGTTTCTGCTTGCCGCCGCAGCCGCTGATATCCCGATGATGCAGCTGCTTATGAAGTACAAGGCAGACATCCACATGCCGACCAGCGAAGATGTCACGCCGTTTATGGCTGCCACCCAGGCCGCCTGTACCGGTACGTGCGCCTATCAGGAAGGCGGTAATGTCGCCAGCAAGCAGGATGTGGACAAGGCATTAAACGCTGTCCGTTTCCTGATGGAGCAGGGTGTGGATGTAAATCACACAGACCAGGAAGGCAGGACAGCGATGCACATTGCCGCCTTTACCGGCTCGGATCCTGTCGTGCAGTTTCTGGCTGATCACGGTGCCCGTGTCGACGTGAAGAACCTTTACGGGGAGACACCCTGGAGTATGGCCTCGGGCATGAGCCCGTCACTGGAGAATACCGGACTGTATGGTAAACACGAGACGACAGCGGCACTGTTATTGAAACTGGGGGCGCGTCCCGTATTGTTGGAGGATCTGATCGATCCCTATGCACCGGTGCCAGAAACCAAAGCCCGATAAGCCGGGCAGTATCTCTGCTCAACAATCCATAAAAAATATCAGCCAGTCTGACTTGCAGAGGGGGCAATGATGGACAATGACAACGAAGATAATAAAAACGGCAAGCTGAGTCGCAGGCAATTCGTCCGGGCAGCGGGCCTCGGGTCAACCGCACTGGTCAGCGCCTGTGCAACCACAGCACCACAAACATCAGCACCGGTTTCCCCTACGCATAAATGGGATTATGAGGCGGATGTGGTCATCATCGGTTCGGGTCCAACCGGACTGACCGCAGCAATCCGCGCCCGCGACGCCGGCGCATCTGTCATCATCGTCGAGACGAATTACGATATCGGTGGTCACGGCCTGCTGAACGGCGGCCAGATTCATCTGGGTGGCGGGACCACGGCCCAGAAAAAATACGGTATCGAAGACAGCCCCGATATACTGTTCCGTGACCTGACCGACTGGTCCGTAGTGGAAACCAATGGCATGCCGGAATATCGCTACAATGATCGTGCCGTGCAGCGCGCACTGGCCGACAACGAGGCGGCAACCTACGATTTCCTTGTTGAGAATGGCGTCCAGTTTCTGGAGGTGCCGCCGGCCGTGGCCGGTGGACATGCCGTCGGTATCTCGGCGCCGCGCGGAAACTATGTGACCTGGACGAAGGGGCAGGGTGCCGAGAGTCCGGCGGGCGCACCCGGTACTGCCATATACAGACCACTGGAACTGAGCGCCAGAAACAAGGGGGTAAAGTTCATCCTCAACTACCATATGGATGTGATCTATCGCGAACAACAAAACGCGGGCCGGGTGCTGGGCATCCAGGCCAGTTATACACCACGCTATTTACCGGGTGTCTCAACCCCGATGCAGAGCTTCCACTCGAAAGGAAATATCGACAGCTCCCGGCCACAAATCACCGTGAAGGCAAACCGTGCAGTGATTATCGGGACCGGTGGCAGTACCGGCAATGTCAACTTCAGACGGATTTTTGACCCGCGGATGACCGAAGAGTACCAGCTGGCCGGGGGAGAATATTCGCCACAGGATGCCAGTGGTGAAATGGCTGCCATGGCCATCGGTGCTTCCCTCTGGGGTACGGCCAACCAGTCGATGGAACGTAACGGTTACTTGCGCAAAAGAAATCTGATTGGATCACAACATACCTATATTGCGTGGGAACCGGACAGTATCCTGTTCCCGCTGATCCGCGCTACCGGCCTCAGTCTGGATGACTGGCAGAACGTTATCCTCGTCAATCAGGTTGGCAAACGGTTTTATAATGAACTGGAGGGTAACTGGCCTAATGGCACCACACACGGTTATCTCGATCCCTATAACCAGGGCGACTGGCGTAATCCCTCACGCATCAGTTACAAACCAAAGAATTTTCTCGATGCAGCGACTGCACCGAATGAAGGATCACAGGCGCCAGATTTTGCTGCCGGGCCCGTCTGGGCGATATTCGATTCAGAAGCGGTGAAACGCGAAAAGTGGGACATAAACCCGCCATCAACTGACCCGTTATATTTTTTCAGTGCGGACACACTGGAAGAACTGGCAGAAAAGCTGCGGGACAACCCGTTTCAGAAGGTAGACATGCCGGCGACGAATCTGGTCGCTAGCGTGAACCGATTTAATGAATTTGTCGATCGTGGCGAGGACCCCGACTTTGGACGTCCCAAACCGACCTACAAGATCCAGACGCCACCATTTTATGCGGCGTGGTCTACACCGGTGATTCATGATTGTTATACAGGCTTGCGTATCAACATGAAATGTCAGGTCATTGATATGCAAGGGCAGGTCATCCCCGGGTTGTATTGTGGTGGTGAATCAGCGGGCGGTTCCAGTCAGCATGGCCAGGGACGATGTACTACCCAGGGTTATATTGCAGGTGCACATGCAGCAACTGAACCGTCATGAACACATCTGTTGTATAAATACTAGAGTAGTTGTTTATTTCACATCCGATATTTGATATAAATGCTCTAGATTTTTTCATCGTATTCACATTAGTTTTAAATTCAGGGGGATTCCTAATGGTTGTATTCAAATATTCCGGACCACTTGCAGTCGCAATCATGGCCGCTACGCTTACCAACCCGGCGATAACCTACGCGCAGGCCGGTCTCGAAGAGATCGTTGTAACTGCGCAGCGTCGCGTTCAATCACTACAGGATGTCCCGGTATCCCTACAGGTTGTCAACGGGGCGGATATGGTACGACAGGGATTCCGTACCATACAGGATATGTCAGTTTTTGCCCCTGGCCTAGTCATTAAAAATGAAGAGGAAGAACAAGGCTTGATGCTGCGTGGTGCAGGCACACAGTCCAAGGGTGTCGGTGTAGAGGCGGCAGTGCCGGCCTTTATCGACGGTGTCCATTTCGGGCGCGCTTCCTCACTAAAGAGCGCCTTTCTGGACGTAGAGCAGGTCGAGGTGTTACGTGGACCACAGCCGGTGTTTTTTGGGCAGAATGCGACCGCAGGTGCGCTGAATATCCGTTCGCGCAGACCGGGTGAGGAATGGCAGGGCAAGGCCGTTGCTGAATACGGTAATTTTGGTCGCCAATCAATCGAAGGCGCCATAGGTGGCCCGGTAAGCGACACTTTTGGTATACGAGTAGCCGGCAAGTATGATCGCTTTGAAGGGCATTTACGCGACTGGTTGACCGGTGAAAAATTTCCGCAGCAGGAATCTCAAATGTTACGCGGCACAGTCCAGTGGACCCCGACAGAGCAGTTCCAGGCAATGTTAAAGGCGGAAGTTAGCAAATTTGACCATGGGCCAAGGGCTGAGACGATCGTACGTGATAAATGGCCTATTGCGGCGATAGTCAACCCGAGGTCTGATGATATATTTGTTATCGATAAGGGGATCAGCTCCGCCTATCCAAGCTGGGCTGATGCCCCGGTAGGTGAGGTCACCGATGTCGGAATTAAACGAGGTCCATTTTACCTGTCGCCAGAGGGGTATCAGATAGCCAATGCGGCCAATACCGGGGATGTGTGGGACTTCAGAGGATGCGTTCCTGGAGAGACATTTGTCCTGAACAATGAAGGAACGCCTGGGTTTGAGGCACCTGAAGCCTTGCTTAACTGTGAATTCGGCGAGAGTTCCAAAGCCGATCCCTGGCATGCTGTGCTTGACATGACCTACCAGTTTGAGAACGACGTCGAAATGCAGTCCATTACCGGGTATAGCAATCACTATAATGCCACCCTGCGTCTCTCACATGGCTATGTGAATGGCAATATGCGATATCGGCAGGAATGGCTGGATCAGTGGAGTCAGGAGTTGCGCTTTACCTCACCTACAGGCGGGACGTTTGAATGGATGGCCGGCCTGTACTATCAAAACGGTGACCTTACCTATCAGGTCGATGGCTGGCGTGCGAACAATGTCGATGCGATCAAGGCCAGTCGTTCGCATGAAATTGCCGAATGGATGAGTGCATTTGGTACGATGACCTGGAATTTCATGGGAGACAAGGCATCACTGGATCTGGGATTACGAGCGACCCGGATTGAAAAGGATGGGGATGGTCAGAATACGCCCGCTGAATATGTAGTCATCAGTCCGATTACGGGTGAGCCAGTTCGGGTTCCGTATGGTTGGCGTGTACAGGGCAGTGCAACGACTTCAAACTTTGCCTTCTTTGGAGCAACCTCAACTGAGCGTGCGCTCTGGCAAAATGTGCAAATAGTAGGTCGAGGTCCCTATGGTGAAATGTCACCGGGAGCGAGGATATTTGCAAACCGGTTTTCCCGAGTCACCAACGAAATCAACGAGACAGAATTCGATCCCCAGGTCGTGTTACGGTATAGACCGAGCGAGGATATTTCACTCTATGCCAAATATGCAACCGCATTCAAGGCGGGCGGTTTCGATATGTCGGTAGCCGAGGTTACGGATGTGGATGAACGATTTGCATTCGGACCTGAGTCTGCTGAGACATACGAGGCGGGTATACGTGGTACCCTGCTGGATGGCAGGGCCCGTTTTGATGCGACCCTGTTCTGGACCAATTTTGATGGTATGCAGGTTGAGTTCTTGCAGCGGAATGAGAATTCTACTGTGGCCATCAATATTACCCAGAATATCGCCGCTCAGCGTAACCGGGGTCTGGAGTTGTCAGGTACTTTCCAGGCGACTGAGCAGTTGACTCTCGATGGTGGCGTAATGTTGCTGGACGCTGAAATTACCCATTTCCCGAATTCGCTCTGTACTGAGACCGAGGAGTTGCAGGGTTTGTGTATTAATGGCGTAATTGACCGTTCCGGTCAGGCACCCAGGCAGGCACCGGACTGGAAGGGTTTTGTCAAGGCATCCTATGATGTATTTACCAATGAGACCTACAATGTAAATCTTGACGGAACCTTCAGTTTCTCTGATGGTTACATCACCGACCGTGCATGGGAAACAATCGTCATGATGGATCAGGAAGTGGACCTGAACCTGAGCGCCTCGGTAGATATCGGCGAACAGTGGAATGTCACGTTATGGGGCAGGAACCTGATGGGTAGTTTCAGGGAGTCGTATTTCCCGGATAATGACGATATAACTACAACGGCAAATACAGCCGTGCTGTTTATACAGGTACCCCCAAATGGCTTTGCCAGCTATGGACTTCAGATTGGCTATGAGTTTTTCTAGTTAATTACGGTCGGTAAAACCAGCGGCGCGCTGAACCTATGTACAGCGCGCCGTTTTTTTTTGCGGGTCCAATTGTGCAAGTAATTAGAATTTAACCGTCACGATGGTAGATTTAAACCGATGGAATAGGGTATTGTTTTTGTTTCAGGGACAGGTTTTTTTACAAACGGATAATATGTGAAAATATATTGTCTGCTTGCAGTATTGCTGGATAATCAATTCATACAAACGGGGGTTCAAAATGAAAATCGCGGGAAACACAGTTATACCCGGCAAGATCAGGATGCTTACACTGATCATGTCAGGATTGCTCGCCAGTTCGGTTGCGCAAGCAGGTCCATCACCCTATGCCACCACAGTCATCATCAATGGCAAGGTCATTGCTGCTGAATCTGATGATATCAACAAGATTGGATTCCATGAGGCCGTCGCCATTCAGGATGATACGATCATCGCGGTTGGTACAAATGCGGAAATCCAGAAGTATGTTGCCGACTGGACCGAGACGATAGATGCGAAGGGGAATACCGTCCTGCCAGGCCTGATCGACACACACAACCATCTCTACGAAAACACCTTGCAGGCGTTTCCGTGGGTATTGAATACAATTCCGGAACTGTTGCAGATCGAACTGGCTGCCCAAAGCGAAGAGGAGATGATAGATGTGGCGCTGAAGGCGGCGGTCGCCCGATCCAAACAGATACCTGCTGGCCAGTGGATTCAGGTCAATCTTGCACCGGCCCGGATCGCCGTCAATGTCATCGGCAAAAAAATCACCAAGCAGATGCTGGATGAAGCCCTGCCTAATCATCCGATCTTCATGAGTACACGCGGTGGTGCAGTCTACAATACTGCCGGTATCAAATCAGTAGAAGCCAGGTTCCGCAATCCCATTCCGGAGGATTTCTGGATAGATGAGGCAGTTGGCTGGTCAGGTGACTATACCGATGGACCGCGCTGTATCCGGGGTGATGTCATCGTTACAGACGCCAGTCGGGAAAATGAATATACCAAGGGATACTTCGAGGTTCTGCAGCTCAATGCACAGACCGGCCTGACCACACACAAAACCCATATCCAGTGCGAAGGTGGTTTTAATGCGTCAGTCCATCTGGACAGAAATCATCTTATGCCGATTCGACTGGCCTGGGGCCATCGCTGGATGCAACCATTTAACCCGCGTATCACCGAGACCTACTGGCGTATCGGTGACTGGGCAGGTTATGGTTCCAACATGATGTGGAGTATCGGTAGCAGCGCAGGTGCGTTTGATGGAGGTGGTGTCGCCTGGTGTACCTCCATACCGGCGAAGACACCCGAGCTGAAAAAGCGTGAGTTGTGTCCGACACCGGAATCCAGCACAGCTAATATGAGAAGGTTGCAGCATTTCAAGGTGCTGGTGGAGTTGGCTGCTGCAGGGAGACAATCCGGTATTCCCGGCTGGCATATGGCGGGTGATGGTGCGCTGAAATTCTATCAGGACGAACTGACCCAATCCGGGATGTCACTGGAAAAGCTGCGTTCACTGCGTCTGCAGACGGACCATTGTCATTCGGTCACACCGGAACAGATCCAGCTGGCCGCCCGTATTGGCCAGGTGTTTTCCTGTGATGCAACCGAGGTCCCGAGTGAAGTACTGAAGGCTGACTACGGTGATGAATATCTGACATTAAACGCACCGATGGCCAGCATGTTAAAGGCCGGAGTCAAGGCGATGATCAGCGAGTTTGGCAGCCAGGGTGAGATCCGTTATTCCCCGTTTGAAGATGGTGTGGCCTGGTTGACCCGCAAGATCAAGGGTGAGGATTTCGGAGTACCGGAAGAGGCGGTGCCGGATCGTCTGACCCTGTTGTTGATGATGACCCGCTGGGGAGCCTATCAGCTCTGGCGTGAAAATGAGATCGGGTCGATTGAAAAGGGCAAGTGGGCAGATATTATTATCCTGAATGGTGACTATATGGATGT
>CAMDWI010000013.1 GCA_945878555.1 Klebsiella pneumoniae | reverse complement strand
TGGGTGGCGGAGCTGGGTCATGAGCGTCGTTATGGGGAGCTTGGCGTGGTGAAGGTGACCTTGTTCCATCACTGGATCCGTGACGTGCTGGATTTATTGCCGTTGTCAGACAGTTTTGAGGCACCGGGCAATATTGGAGATGGCAGGCGTTGGGGCGTGGAGCTGGAGAACACGTTACCGCTGGAGTGGCTGGGGCTGACGGGTGCGCGGCTGGATGTGAAGCTGCGCTGGCAGGACTCCTCGGTGACCGACCCGGTCACTGGTCTGGAACGCCAGCTGACCGCTAATGCCGGTTTCAGTGGTCCACCAGCCATCCGTTTTCGCAGTGAAAACGAGTATGTCTATATGGTTGCCTACCGTCAGGACCTCCAGGCCTCACATATCGCCTGGGGTTGGGACGTGACTGAGCAGGCCGAGCGCCCGATATACAAGGTCAACGAACTGGAGATAAATGACGAGGGTGTGCTGATTAACCTGTTCGTAGAGACGACGCGCTGGTTCGGACTGAAGTTTCGGATTGAGGGTAATAATCTGCTTGATTATGATGAATTGCGCGATCGGTTTATCTACACCGGTGCCCGTGATTTGACACCATTGGAGTCACGGATCGTCCGCAATCGTTCAGCCGGCAGGCGTGTGAATCTGGTGGTCAGCGGTACTTTTTGATTGGATCGGTGGTGACATCAGCCGTCTGGCTATAATCGTTCCAGACACGCTGTGAATACATCCATGTACGCTCGGGCGCCGCATCCATGCGGCTAACGGTCTGTCACGCTTATAGCCAGACGGCTGATACCGAACGAAGTGGAATTCTTAAGAATTATTTACGTGCCTGATGTTAATGGGAGCCGGTTTTAGATAAGCGATTTAGTAACGCCACGCATATCTGCCTGAACCGGAAAAGTATTTTGCCGTATGTAGTTTGATTTGTTATATTATAACAATTCCTCAGGCAGTGTTTATCTCGTTTTATGCATACAAATCCTGTAGTCAGTCCGTTTCTGGATGCCGATCATCGTCATGCAGATTGTATGGATATCGCGCTGGGCAAGGCTGAAGACAGTTGTGTGCGTCGTGGCCTGCGTTTGACAGCGATACGCCGTCGGGTACTGGAGCTGGTATGGACCAAACATGAGCCGGTCAAGGCCTATGACCTGCTGGAGGCGCTGAAGCAGGAAAAGAAAGGCGCGGCACCTCCTACGGTATATCGTGCGCTGGAATTCCTGCAGCAACAGGGCTTTGTGCACAGGATTGAATCGTTGAATGCCTATGTCGGTTGCGGCGAACCCGGACATCAGACGACTGCCCAGTTCCTTATCTGTCATGTGTGTGGCGTGGTGGCAGAACTTGAAGACAGGGAGATCGGAAATCTGATCGCCAGCAAAGCGCACCAGCTGGGTTTCACCAGCAAGCACCAGACCATCGAAGTACATGGTTTGTGCACCTCCTGTGGGTCGGACTGAGTCCGTTCCACCCGACACCAGATACACGACATGATGATGTTCTCCCGTTTATTGTTGCTGCTGTCAGCACTGGTTTTTGATGTTGCCGCAGAGGAGAGGGTAGGTGTATTTGTAAGCATCCCCCCCCAACGTCAGTTCGTAGAGAAAATCGGTGGCGAGCATGTGGATATCCATGTGATGTTGCCTGCCGGTCAGTCTCCCGAGACCTATTCGCCCTCACCGAAAATGCTGGCCTCTTTGTCTGTTGCAGAGGTGTATTTCCAGATCGGCGTACCATTCGAGGTCAGCTGGACCGATGCCATACGTTCTGCCAATAGCGATATCCGGATTGCCACTTGTTGTGAGCAGCTGGTAGGTCCCGCGCCAGAGGTCTCTACGCACGACCATCATGATCTGCATATCTGGAGCAGTCCGGTGGCAGTTAAATATCTGGCAACACAGATTCGCGATGAGTTAAGTCTGATAGACCCTGCTCACTCGGACGATTATCAACAGGGCTATTTATCGTTTATTGCCGAGCTGGATGCGCTTGATATGAATATACGTGCCAGTCTGGCCAACAGACGTGTGGATCATTTTATTGTCTCGCATGCGGCATGGGGATACTTTGCCGAACAATACGGACTGGTGCAGCTTGCGCTGGAAAACAATGGCAAGGAAAGTGGACCGCGCAGTCTGCTCGACATCATCAGGCTGGCCAGGGACGAGGACATACACACCGTATTTTCAATCAAACAATACCAGACCCCGGTGGTCGACAGTCTGGCCCGCGAACTTGAGGCCACTGTGGTGGAACTGGATCCGCTGGCGGAAGACTATCTTGCCAATATGGCGCAGGTGTCCGCACAGATAGCCGGGTCTCTGAAATGACCACGCAGAACGCCATTGATATAGCGGATGTCAGTCTGGCATATGGTCAGGTGCCCATACTTGAACATATCCGGCTGCAGATTGCTGCCGGAGAGTTTTTTGGGCTGATAGGTCCGAATGGGGCAGGCAAGACCTCCTTGTTACGCCTGATACTCGGGCTGGGGCGACCGGACTCGGGCAGTATAACTGTGCTGGGTGAAGACCCGATCAAGGCCAGAAACCGAATCGGGTATGTGCCTCAACATCCCACCTTCCGCCGGGATTTCCCGATTACAGTTACCGAGGTGATTCGTCTGGGGCAACTTGGCAGTCACTGGTCCGCACCGGTACTGGCCGATAAATTGCTGGCTGTGATGGCCGCACTGGAACTTGAAACATTGGCAAACCGGCAGATCGGGACGCTGTCAGGTGGACAGTTGCAACGTGTGCTGATTGCGCGGGCACTGGCCTGCGAACCGGAATTGTTGATACTGGACGAACCCACTGCCAATATTGATCTGCGGGTCGAACAGAATATCTTCAGTCTGCTCAGACAATATAACGAGCGCATGACCATCATCGTCGTATCGCATGATGTCGGATTTATCTCCGGTTTTGTCCACCGTGCCGGCTGTCTGAACCGGACACTGGTCTGTCATCGCACCGAAGACATCAGTGGCAAGACCATAGAACAACTGTACGGATCACCGGTTCGTATGATCAACCACCATCACCACTGACATCCGCCGCCATGTCTGAATTCCTTTCTGCGATCATCGGTTTCCGTTTTATGCAATACGCACTGCTGGCCTGTGTGCTGGCCAGTGTTGGTTGCGGGATGATCGGCACTTTTGTGGTGGTAAAGCAGCTCGGTTCACTGGCCGGTGGAATCGCCCATGCGGTACTGGCAGGTATGGGTATCGCATTTTTCTTCGGGGTATCACCGATGCTGGGTGCCACCGTGATGGCGCTGTTCTCGGCCATCTCGATTGGACTGATTAACCTGCGGATGAAACAGGGTGAGGATGTGCTGATTGCTGCCTTCTGGTCTGTGGGTATGGCCGTTGGTATCCTGTTTATTTCACAAACACCGGGTTATAACGTCAACCTGATGAGCTATCTGTTCGGAAATATCCTGCTGGTGTCCGGGGCCGACCTTGTGCGTATGCTCGCGCTGGATCTCGTTATCCTGATTGTGATCAGGCTGTACTACCGGCAATTTCTGGCGGCGGCGTTTGATGAGGAGTATGCGCGGGTCAGGGGCGTCCATGTGGAGCTGTTTTATATACTGCTGTTGACCTTGATCGCGTTAACGGTGGTCTTGCTGATCCAGATCGTCGGACTGATACTGGTGATTGCATTGCTGATCCTGCCCGCGGCCTCGGCGGCCCGGTTTGCCGGAACACTGCCGCGTATCATGTTGTTCGCGGTATTGCTCAGCCTGGTCTCCACGCTGGGTGGGCTGGCCCTGTCCTATAATCCGGATTTGCCGTCCGGCGCGGTCATCGTCTTGCTTGCAGGCGTGATCTATATCATTTCGGTAACCAGTGCCCTGTTTAAAGCCAGCAGGGAGAGACAGGCAGGATGAGTCCAGGCCTTTATTTGCTGGTGCCGCTGAGATCAACCCGAAATACGGTCTTGTAATAACCGCTGAGTGTCAGTTTAAGCGTCACTGGTTTGTCGCCTGTATTGACCCAGTACCACCCATGTTCGCCCGTGTAGGGTGCAACGATACTGCCCTGATCACGACTGGCCGTGCCATCGGTATAACGTGTCCACACATCCGGATTCACGCCGGGCTGGTGGCCGTGAAAATCATGATAAAGCGGTTCACTGGTCTCCCAGGCAAACAGCATCACCTCACCCTGATCGATGGTCGTCATGAACTCCATCTCACTCTGAGGATACAGCGTGGCCTCCAGCGTTTCGGACTTGAACTGTTGATCATGCCTGCGCAGGTTTGATTCCGTCATCACCGGCAGTGACTGCCCGCTGTCGTCATAGCGCGGTTGCAGATTGGCAGGCTCTGTGGATTCATACAGCGTTTCAGCCTGCACATTGTTCAACAGCAACAGAATTCCACAGAGCAGCGACAAAGCGATACTGACGGGTTTGTGTATTACTCGCATGTCAGGCAAAGGTGCGCGTTATCCGGCAGTCCGGCGCTGTCTTGCGGCGTCTGCCAGTTCGCGGATCAACACTTCGGTATCATCCCAACCCAGACAGGCATCGGTGATACTCTGACCGTAATTCAGCGGCTGGCCGTTGATGACATCCTGACGACCTTCACACAGATGACTTTCTACCATCACACCAAATATCCGCTTGTCACCCGCCGCCAGCTGGCCGGCGATATCGCTGCCCACTACCATCTGGTTCTTGTGTTTCTTGCTGCTGTTGGCATGGCTGAAATCAACCATGATCCGGACTGGCAGCTTTGCATGTTCGAGTCGGGTGGCCGTTTCATTGATGCTTGCACTGTTAAAATTCGGCTCCTTGCCGCCGCGCAGGATCACATGACAGTCCTCATTACCGCGTGTGGCAAAGATGGCCGAGCTGCCTTCCTTGCGCAGCGACAGAAAATGATGGGGTGAGGCAGCGGCCCGTATCGCATCAACCGCAACCTGGATCGTGCCATCGGTCCCGTTCTTGAAGCCGACCGGACAGGACAGGCCAGAGGCGAGTTCCCGGTGTACCTGGCTTTCGGTGGTCCTGGCACCTATCGCACCCCAGCTGACCAGATCGGCCATATATTGCGGGGTGATCACATCCAGAAATTCCACACCCGCGGGTATTCCTTCGTTATTCAGGTCGAGCAACAGCTGCCTGGCCAGTCGCAGGCCCTTGTTAATCTTGAAGCTGCCGTCCAGATCCGGATCATTGATCAGGCCTTTCCAGCCGACAGTCGTACGTGGTTTTTCGAAATAGACACGCATCACGATTAACAGGTCATCGCGATATTGTTCAATCAGTTTGACCAGCCGGTGTCCATATTCCTTTGCAGCCGTTGTATCGTGAATGGAACAGGGGCCGACGATGACCAGCAGGCGATCGTCCTCATTACGCAATATTTTTTGTATACCGGAACGGGCAGCGTGGGTCGTTTCAGCCGCCTTTTCCGTAATCATGATTTCTTCACAAATCTCGGCTGGCGTGGCTACCGCCTTGATTTTTTCAATACGCAGGTCTTCAGTGTTGTACTTCATTTGTTATATTGTCCCGGATGAGGAGGGGTTAGCCCGGAGGCCAGTTAAATGTACGTCCAGCCAGAAGGTGGATATGCAGGTGAAACACACTTTGTCCGGCGTCCGCGCCGTTATTGACAACCAGACGGAACGCCCCGCTGACACCGAGTTCCCCGGCGATGCGGTTTGCCGTCAACAGCAGATGGCCCAGCAGTGGCTGGTCGGTCTGCCCGGCATCGGCAATCTTCGGTAGCGGTTTTTTCGGGACTATCAGTATATGAATGGGCGCCTGGGGATTTACATCCCTGAATGCCAGGCACAAATCATCTTCATAGACGATGTCTGCCGGTATTTTGCGTTCGATTATTTTTGAAAAGATTGTATCCATGGCCGCTAATCTTAAAGAACCCGCACCTGAAAGGAAAATTATTATTGCCCACCGGTGACAGTGGACTGACACATATCGGTGCAGTTTTGAATCAACTGCCCTGAAATAGCACAGCACTACCCCCTGACAATTTTTATAACTATATGATTAATATGAAATAATAAGTTGGCACACTTATTGGATAGATATAAGCAGAGAGCGGGTACCTGGTAACAACTGTCTAACCTTTACCCCCCCCAGAAAGTATCGTCAACCGTGCCAGGTACTCGTTCTCACTAAAATCCTGCTTTGTTATTGCCAGTTCCCTCATTGATAATCCCGAACAGTCTTCAGTAACAGCTTTGCTTTGAGCTTGTACAAACAGGCCCTATAATTAAAAGCAACGATAATTAAAACAACTATCCGGTGCAGCCAGGGGAGTCGCAATGTCATTGACGAAAATATTGACCGTAGTGCTGGTGTCGCTGTTATCTTTCAGCACGCAGGCGTTTGAAACCGCCGTAAAGCCTCATGCCATGCTGTATGTGTCCATCCCGCTTGATGGAAAGACATATGACCGGGACAGCATCAATTACGGGTTCCGACTGGACAATATCGCCTACACACCGGGTGAGCCGGTCAATTACCAGCAGCAGTTACAAGGGACGGCCGTGCTGGATTTCAGGATGGATGAGCAGGGGATGGACGGGCTGTATATTTCCGGCATCGACTATCTGCAGATGTACCGGGTCAACCGACAGAATGAAGATCAGGGCAGCGAGGTTGAAGTGGTGGCAGATACCCCGGCAGATGCAGGGGTCGCTGATGAACAAACAGAAGAAGAGGATGACGGTCTGACAGTGGGTGACCGCGTCCGTGGTGTACTCGCAGACATGCGTGCAACTGCCCCGATGGGTGTTTATATGGGAATTGGACTTGGCATTGGTCTGTTGCTCGGTGTGGATGACTAAAAGCGTAATCGAAATTTAGATCGACAGGTGTTCCGGATTCGGCGCCATCAGCCGTCTGGCTATAATCGTTCAAGACACGCTGTGAATACATCCATGTACGCTCGAGCGCCGCATCCATGCGGCTAACGGTCTTTCACAATTATAGCCAGACGGCTGATTCCAGACTTGGGTGGAATACGTAACTGTTATCTAGATACCCATATTCCCCAGCGTTACCAGTATATCGTTCAGGATTGCGGTCGCACGCGGGTGGGCCGCTTCAAAGCGGACGAGCTCGTCTTTGACGCGTGTGCTCAGCCCGGCATGATCCGGATCGGGCGATTCTGAAATCTGCCGCTCCATATCGCTGATCAGTTCGTTCAATTTGCGGTACGCGTCCGGATTGTTGCGCGCCACCTCATAAATTTCAATACGTAAACGTTCCAGATCCCGTACCAGATTTTCCCTGCTCATTTTTAACTGTCCTGTTCAGAAGTGCATGGTTAAGTACATTATCATCCATTGGTTGGAAAAAAGCACGGCAAGTGCAGCTTCCGTGTTATTGGGGTACGTGCTGTGTTACACTTTTCCGGCTGTTTTATCCCTTGCCGACACTGGTTTTTTTTACGAATGAATCACCCGGGGTACCACAATACGGCCGCTGCACAACCGGACCTTACCAGCGGCCCCGGTTCCGTGCGTCCAGTGTTCTCACTGGCAGTACAGGGCCTGGCCTGTTCACGTAATGACAGCGTGCTGTTCAGTGGCCTGGAATTTGAGGTGCATGCCGGGCAGATGCTGATGATTGAAGGTGCAAATGGCAGTGGCAAGACCAGTCTGTTAAAGACCTTGTGTGGTTTTATCCTGCCTGATGAAGGTGAGGTGTCCTGGTGTGGCAATAATATACGCAACTGTATGGACGAGTATCTTGCCGGGATGCGGTATGTGGGACATAACAATGGCGTCAAATCGGGCTTGACCTGTACTGAAAACCTTCATATTGCGTGTGCACTTTTTGGCGTGGCAGGGGCGGTTGATATTGCCGGTATCCTGCAACAATACGGTCTCGGACGACATGCCGAGACCCCGGCCCAGATGCTGTCTTCGGGCCAGCGCCGTCGCCTGGCACTGGCGCGTTTGTCCATCAGTGGTTCGGGCATCTGGATACTGGATGAGCCGTTTACCTCACTGGATGAAAAGGGCAAGGTATTCATGAAACAACGCTTTGTCGAACATCTGTCAGGTGGCGGTATCATCGTGCTGACCTCACATGAGCCTGTCCTGCTTGATAGTATCTCTCCGTTACAGGTCAATTTATAATCATGGCGAAGATCTCCGGCCCCTACCTGACCATCCTGAAGCGTGATCTGATGCTGGGTTTGCGCAACCAGAGTGATCTGGTCAATCCTCTGCTGTTTTTTATCATTGTGGTTACGCTGTTTCCGTTGACGATCGGACCGGAACAGGCCACCTTGCGCCAGCTAGCGCCTGGCATCGTCTGGGTGGCGGCCGTACTGGCCTCCAGCCTGTCTCTGGACGGTATATTTCGCAGTGATTATGAAGATGGATCGCTGGAGCAGATGCTGTTGTCTCCACAGTCAAAATTACTGTTGATTATGGCCAAGATCAGTGCACACTGGCTGTTGTCCGGTGCGCCCTTAATCCTGTTTGTACTGTTTTCAGGCGTACTTCTGTACTTGCCCACCGGTTCGATGCTGACCTTGCTGGTGACATTGTTGCTGGGTACACCGGTGCTCAGTCTGATCGGGGCGATTGCGGCTGCGTTGACTGTTGGCCTGCGCAGTAGCGGACTTCTGCAGGCATTGTTAATATTACCGCTGTTCATGCCGCTGCTGATTTTTGCAGTCTCGGCGGTCAGCAATGTCACCCGGGGGCTGTCGGTTACCGGGGAATTCTATTTTCTCGGGGCGATGCTGGTACTCGCATTGACATTGGCCCCGTTTGCGGTACTTGCATCTCTCAAGATAAGAATGGCCTGATACTATGTGGGAATGGTTGATAAAATTTGCCTCACCAATGAATTTTTATTTGCTGGTAAACCGGCTTGCGCCCTGGCTGGGTCGTGCCGCCGTGGTGTTGCTTGCTATTGGACTGTACGGGGCATTTTTTTACGCCCCGGCGGATTACCAGCAGGGCGAGAGTTTCCGCATTATCTATGTGCATGTGCCCAGTGCCTGGATGTCGATGTTTGTTTATATGACGATGGCAGGCGCGGGTGCGGCGGGACTTATCTGGAAGACCAAGGTGTCCGATGCCATAGCGCGGAGCTGCGCACCGCTCGGCGCCTCATTTACCTTTCTGGCACTGGCGACCGGTTCGTTGTGGGGCAAACCGATGTGGGGTACCTGGTGGGTATGGGACGCCCGGCTTACCTCTGAGCTCATCTTGCTGTTCCTGTATCTTGGCTATATTGCATTGCAGTCTGCGATAGATGACCGGCGCATGGCGGCGCGCGCCGGGGCCGTGCTCGCACTGGTCGGCGTGGTCAATATTCCGATCATCCATTATTCCGTCGAGTGGTGGAATACGCTGCACCAGGGCCCGACTATCACCAAAATGGACACGCCATCCATCCATGTCGACATGCTGATACCGTTACTGGTAATGATAGTGGCGTTTATGTGCTACTTTTTTGCACTGGTACTGGTGCGGGCCCGTGCGGAGATTATCGAGCAGGAACGTAACAGCAAGTGGGTACAGGAACTTGTATTGCAGCAGGGAGGTCACAAATGACGGGTATCAGCGAGTTCCTGCATATGGGTGGGTACGCCTTTTATGTCTGGGGTTCCTATGGACTGGCCGCAGTAATTCTCTATCTGAATTATCTGTTACCGGTCAGGCATGAACGGCAGCTGATGCGTAAACTTTCCAGCCTGCAGGCCAGCAAGACCGGTTAAATTGATGAATGCAAAACGAAAAAAGCTGTTGATTATCGTCATCGCGGTCGTGCTCGGCATGGGCACGGCGACAACACTGGCTCTGAAGGCGTTTCAGGAAAACCTGATGTATTTCTACAGCCCGAGTCAGGTGAAAAAAGGCGAGGCCCCGACCAGCCGCAGTTTCCGTATCGGTGGGCTGGTTACGACCGGCAGTGTCAAACGTAATCCCGAAAACCTGAAGGTCAGTTTTGATCTGACCGATACACTCAGCACCGTGACCGTGGAATATGAAGGAATCCTGCCCGATCTGTTTCGTGAAGGCCAGGGTATTGTAGCCAACGGTTCTCTGGGGCCGGAGGGCAAGTTTATTGCAGCTGAAGTGCTGGCCAAACACGATGAAAACTACATGCCTGCCGAGGTCGCCGATGCACTCGACAAGGCTGGTGTAAAGCACGATTACAGCAAAAAGGAACAGGGTCGATGATACCGGAGCTGGGCCATTTTGCATTGATACTGGCACTGTGTGTGGCCGTATTGCAGTCGGTCGTGCCGATGACGGGGGCGGCGCGACGCAATCTTGCCTGGATGGCAGTCGCCAGACCGGCGGCCCAGGTGCAGTTTGTTCTGGTTGCGCTGGCCTTTGCCGCCTTGACGTGGTCGTTTATAGACAATGACTTTACAGTACGTTATGTGGCCAGCAATTCGAATTCACTGTTGCCGGTTATCTACCGGATCTCGGCGGTCTGGGGTGCGCATGAGGGTTCGCTGTTATTGTGGGCATTGATACTGTGTGTCTGGACGGTGGCGGTCACACTGTTCAGCAAGGGGCTGCCCGAGCTGTTTGTTGTGCGCGTTATTTCCGTACTCGGGATCATCAGCACCGGCTTCCTGTTATTCATGCTGTTGACCTCAAACCCGTTTGAGCGCTTTTTCCCGGGACCGATGGATGGCTCTGACCTGAATCCCCTGCTACAGGATCCAGGGCTGATCATCCATCCGCCGATGTTGTACGCCGGATATGTCGGCTTCTCCGTTGCATTCAGTTTCGCCATTGCCGCGCTGCTCAGCGGTAATCTGGATATTGTCTGGGCACGCTGGTCGCGTCCCTGGACTATCGTGGCCTGGTCGTTCCTGACCCTCGGCATTGCACTGGGTAGCTGGTGGGCGTATTACGAGCTGGGCTGGGGTGGCTGGTGGTTCTGGGACCCGGTTGAAAATGCCTCGTTTATGCCGTGGCTGGTTGGTACAGCCTTGATCCATTCGTTGTCGGCAACCGAAAAACGCGGTGTGTTCAAGAACTGGACCATCCTGCTTGCCATCTGTGCCTTTTCGCTCAGCCTGCTCGGCACCTTTCTGGTCCGATCCGGGGTGCTCACCTCGGTACATGCGTTTGCGACCGATCCCGAGCGCGGTATTTTCATTCTGATATTACTCGGCATCGTCATCGGTGGTTCGCTACTCTTGTATGCCTGGCGCGCACCGTCGATGGGCCGGAGTAATTCGTTTGCCCTCGTATCACGTGAAACCTTGTTGCTGATCAACAGTGTGTTGCTATCGGTGGCGACGGCGGCGGTGTTGCTGGGCACCTTGTATCCATTGATAGTCGAGGCGCTGGGCATGGGCAAGTTGTCCGTCGGCGTCCCCTACTTCAATGCGGTATTTGTCCCGTTGATGATTCCGGTGGCGCTCGCCATCGCGGTTGGCATGATTGCGCGCTGGCGTAGTGATGAGTTGCAACGGTTGTGGGTCCACTTGCGTCTGGCGCTGGTGGCCAGCCTGGTGCTGGGAGTCTCGCTGGTGTTGATGCTGACAGACCATTTCGTGTTGAGGACAGTGGCCGGTGTCGCCATCGCCTTGTGGATAGTGGCCGGTACGCTGGTCGCGATTTATGAACGTATCCGTCATGCACCAGGGGTGATGGGTGGACTGGCTGCGTTGCCGGCGGCATTTATCGGTATGTGTCTCGCCCACGCCGGCTTTGCCTTTGTCATTATCGGTATCAGTATCAGTTCCCAGTACAGTGAGGAACATCATGCGCGTATGGGGGTGGGTGATAGCGAGCAGATGTCCGGATATACCTTCCGGCTTGAATCATTGCAGCAGGTAGAAGGGCCGAACTATACCGCCACAGAAGGTGTATTTTCAGTCTCGAAAGGGACTGAGCTTATCACCACGATACACAGTCAGAAGCGTTATTATCCGGTGGTGGGCACCTCAATGACTGAGGCCGGCATCGACGGCAATCTGTTTCGTGATCTGTATATCTCGCTCGGTGAGGTGCTGGAAGGGGAAGACTGGAGTGTGCGTCTCTATTATCGCCCATTTGTACGCTGGTTATGGCTCGGCGCCATTATGATGATGCTCGGTGGTCTGTTTGCCGCCTGTGACAGGCGTTATCGGCTCAAGGCTGAACAGTCGCGTAGTATCCCCGTGGCCACGGGTGCAGTGACGGCCGTATCCGGTTCCTGACAGACCATGCTCAGGTATCTGGTCCCGTTTTTTGTATTTGTTGGTCTGGTGTTGCTGTTTATTTTTGGCCTGCAAAATGATCCGAAGCTGGTGCCTTCCCCTTTTATCGATAAACCGGTACCCACATTTGAGCTGCCTGCATTGCGCGATGAAAACCTTACGCTGTCTTCAACAATGATGAAAGGTAATGTGGCACTGCTGAATATCTGGGCAACCTGGTGTATACCCTGTCGTCAGGAACATCCCTTGCTGGTTGATCTTGCTGCTACCAATAATGTGAAAATCTATGGACTCAATTACAAGGACGTGCGCACTGACGCGATAGCGTGGCTGGAAAAACTCGGTGATCCCTATGAACAGGTCTATTTTGATGAGGCCGGCAATACCGGCATTGATCTGGGTGTCTACGGCGTGCCCGAGACCTTTGTGCTGGATGCAACGGGTATCGTCCGCTACAAACATATCGGCCCGCTGACTGCTGAGATTATCCGGGACACGATACTGCCTGTGATAACTGAACTTCAGGCCGTTCCATGATCCGGTCAATACTGCTTTGTTTGTTGATCATTTTCGGGGGCAGCCTTTATGCGGCAGACGAACCCTTGCAGTTTGAGGATCCGGAACGACAGGAGCAATATCAGCATCTGCTGGAAGAGCTGCGTTGTCTGGTTTGCCAGAACCAGACGCTGGCCGACTCCCACGCCGACCTGGCCCAGGACCTGCGTAACGAGGTCTACAGGATGGTTGAGGCCGGCCAGACCAATACTGACATTATTGAGTTTCTGGTTTCCCGCTATGGTGATTTTGTGTTGTATCGTCCGCCGGTAAAATGGAGCACGGTACTGTTATGGTTTGGACCGTTTGCACTGTTGCTGGTGGCCTTGCTCAGCATGTACCGGTTCATCCGTTCACGCAGGGCAGGCGTTGTCGTCATCAGTTCCGCCGACCGGGCGCAACTGTCACGCCTGCTGGACAATCCAGACCAACCACAGGACGGTAGATCATGATGTTCTGGCTGCTGGTTATCCTGGTATTAGTGATCGTGTTGTTACTGTTATTACGCCCGTGGTCGCATGCCGGTGGCGCGGCTGTGACCAATGATGATCCTCTACGCATATCCATTTACCGGCAGAACCTGCGCGAACTGGACCGTGAATTCGAGCGTGGTCAGCTGACGGCCGAACAGCTGGCAAACGTACGCAACGAGCTGGAACTTTCCTTGCTGGCCGAGCTTGAGCGGAGCAAACCGGATTCTGCATCGGCTGATCCCGGTCGCCATCGGGCCAGCCGGTGGTCTGTGGCCTTGCCGGTGGTGTTGCTTAGCGGACTGTCGATACCGTTATATCTGTATCTGGGTAATCCACAACTGAATGAACTGAAGCAGTTCAGCAGGCTGGCTGAACAGACTGAAGGAGATACGCCTCCTCCTCTTGATGGCGTTATACCGGAGATGCAAATACATCTGCAAAAAAATCCGGGTGACGCAAATGGCTGGTTATTGATGTCAGACATGTATGCATCAATGCAGCAATATGTGGCGGCTGTAGATGCGCTGGAGAGTCTGTATCGACTGACTGGGGATGACCCCGATGTGATGCTGCGTCTGGCCAATGCACTGGTGATGGCGAATGACGGAAAGTTTGGCGGGAGGCCGGCGGAACTTGCGCAGCGTGTGCTTGCCATTGAGCCTGAAAATTATACAGCGTTGTTGTTCGCAGGCATGGCCTCGGACGAGGCGGGAGATTACAAGGTCTCGAACCAGTATTACCGTAGACTGTTACCTGCATTGAAGGACAATGCGGGTCTGGAGCAGACCATTACCCAGCTGATTGCACGCAATGATCAGCTGCTGCGCGATGCCGGTATAGACCCGGAGGTTCCCGCCGCGGCAGTGGAAACGGTTGCCGTGGCGTTGCGTGTCGCTGTCAGCGTTGCGACCGATCTGACCGGAAAATTCGGACCGGAAGATACGCTTTTTGTTTATGCCCAGGCCATTGATGGACCACCGATGCCGCTTGCCGTGGTGCGTAACCGCGCCGGTGCCCTGCCGATCGAGGTGACGCTGGACGACAGCATGGCAATGATGCCTGCGATGAAACTGTCGGCATTCCCCCGGGTGAAGCTGCAGGCGCGGATATCAAAATCCGGAAATGCCGTGCCTGAGTCCGGTGACCTGACCGGTCTGCTTGCAGACATCGAGATTGCGACCAGCACGCAGCCGATTAATCTGGTCATAGATACAGTAATGCCCTGAGATGAGTCACGATATTTCCGGACACCGGAGTGAATATGATTATGCCGGACTGCATGAATCGGCTGTCAGTGCCGATCCATTTCACCAGTTCGGGCAGTGGTTTCAGGAAGCCGTTGCACTTGATATTGAACTGGCCAACGCCATGGTCGTGGCCACGGCCGATGGTGACGGTCGGCCCGCCGCCCGCTACGTGCTGTTGAAGGAATACAGCAGCGCCGGTTTTGTCTTTTATACAAACAGCCTGAGCCAGAAGGGCAGACAGCTTGCGGTGAACCCGCAGGCGGCACTGCTATTTTACTGGAAGGAGATGCACCGACAGATCAGGATCGAGGGCCGCGTCGAGCAGATTGCTGACAAACGGTCTGAAGAGTATTTTGCAAGCCGTCCCCGGGGCAGCCAGATCAGTGCGTGGGTTGCGCCTCAAAGCAGTGTGGTGCCGGACCATGCCTGGATGCAGGATCGGGTCACTGTCTTGTCCAGTCAGTATGAAAATTCCAGCGTACCCCGGCCACCGGACTGGACCGGATACCAGGTTATCCCGCACTGGTTCGAGTTCTGGCAGGGGCAGGAAAACCGCCTGCATGATCGCCTCGCTTATCAGCGTGATACGTCCGGTGACTGGGTCATCACCCGGCTTGCGCCATAACTATCATCCTGTATTATCAGGCCCTGATCAGGTGAATAATACTTTACGCAGGTGAACTGAATGAGTGGAGATGACAACACCTCGCTGACGACGGCGAAGACTTTGTGGACCGAGACGATACTGGAGATCCTGTATCAATCGCTGAAGGCGAACAAGCCGGATGCGGCGATTCGGGATGTACTGAAAGAGGTCAGGCAGAAAGGTTTCAAACCGGAAGAGATAGTTCAGAAGGTGGAAAAGAATGTGGATCGGCAGGCTTCGTTGAGGGTACGGGGTTTGTTATAGAAGGCTGACTAGATGGACACTTTTATATCCAGCCCGGCCCTTTCAGCAGACCGATCAGGTCGTTCCAGACACGCCGTGAATACGTCCATGTAGGCTCGGGTGCCGCATCCCTGCGGCACACGGTCTGTCACGACCTGATCGGTCTGCTGAAAGGGCAGACAGTTCGCAATATTTTTATAATTAGGGTAGATCATCATGATTAAACGATTCATCGCAGTGATATGCACATTACTTTTATCCGGTCTGGTTCAGGCTGTGACTGTCGTGCAGGTCGAAACCTCAATGGGCAGCTTTGAGCTGGAGTTATATGAAGACAAGGCGCCGGAGACGGTGGCGAATTTTGTCAAATATGCCGAGGCCGGGTTCTACAATAATCTGATATTTCACCGTATCATTGAGGACTGGATCATCCAGGGTGGCGGGTATGATCAGGACATGAATGCGCGGGACACCAATCCGCCGATTTCAAACGAGGCGAATAACGGATTAAAGAACGTACGCGGTACCATTGCGATGGCGCGTACGTTTAATCCGCATACGGCCGACTCGCAGTTTTTTATCAATCTGAAGGACAACCCCACGTTTGATTTTCAGCGTGAATCTGTCATGGGGTATGGCTATTGCGTATTTGGCAAGGTCGTCAAGGGTATGGATGTGCTGGATGCGATAGGCAAGGTGGAGACCGGCATCGTTGCCGATTTTCAGGATGTCCCTTTAAAACCGGTTGTGATCAACGCGGTGATAATTACTGCAGCGCCACAGAAACCCTGACGCGCCATACCGGTTTCGAAAGAGCCTGTAAATTCAGTGTAGCCGACTGCCCGCGTAATGGCGGGTACGGGCAGTCATCCTGTAACACTGCGATAAATAGTCAGTTTTGCTTATCCTTGACATGGATCAAGGATCACACCTGCCCGGATATTTATAATAAAATGCAGGGTAATTTCAACAGTGTCGCCTGGAGCGGAGGGACTCATGTACTTATCGTTTAAATATTTCATCCTGTTAACAACTCTATTGCTGACAGCTTGTGGTGAGGGAGCGGATCAATCTGTGGAGACTACGCCACCCGCTACGGTGACGAGTACACCAACCCCGGCCCCAGCCGTGACACCGCCTGTCGCCGCAGCACCGATCGCAGCACCGATCGCAGCACCGGGTAGTATCGCGCCAGCAGCGTCAAATAACAGGCTGTTCAGCGCAAGCGTCACCAGTGAACTGGAGCCGGTGGTGATCAACCAGTTGCACAGCTGGACCTTGCATCTGCAAACCGCTGACGGTGCGCCGGTGGAGGATGCCACGATTACAGTTACCGGCAGCATGCCGGCCCACAGCCATGGCATGCCGACAGATCCACAAGTTACAGCCAATCTGGGCGGCGGTAATTACCGGGTCGAGGGGATACAGTTCCAGATGGGCGGTGAGTGGGAGGTTATCTTCAATATTACTGCTGGCGCTGTCACTGACGCAGTAGTTTTCCGGTTTAGACTACAGTAATCAGAATAAAGGGTGGCTCATGTCGAAAAATTCTCTTATCGGGCTCGCGTTTGCACTATTGCTCGTTGTGATTATAGCGGCGGCATTGTTTCAGGGGCCGACAACCACACAGGAAACAGCGCCTGTCCCGGTCACTGAAGTTAAAGTTCCCGAAATCACCGATCCGCACCAGTGGACTGTACAACAGAAAGAACTGCTCTCAACCTTGTCGCTGAAGCGTTTGCCGGCCTTGCCAGCCGACCCGTCGAATGCGGTAGCCGATAATCCGGCGGCCGCGCGTTTTGGGCACAAGCTGTTTTTTGATATGCGCTTCAGTTCAAACGGACAGGTGTCCTGTGCCACCTGTCACAAGCCGGAACTGATCTTTACCGATGGACTGCCGCGTGCCAAAGGTGTCGGTGTGACCCCACGCAAGGCGATGACACTGGTTGGGGTCGCCCACAGTAACTGGTTCTTCTGGGACGGGCGCAAGGACAGTATGTGGTCGCAGGCGCTCGGACCGACCGAGAGTCCGGTTGAACATGGCGGTAACCGTACCCAATATGCCCACATTATTGCCACGGATCCCGTCTATCGTGCCGAATACGAAGCCCTGTTCGGGCCGTTGCCTGATCTGTCAGACCCGCAACGTTTCCCCGCGTCAGCCGGCCCGGTCGCGGATCCCGCTGCCAGTACCGCCTGGACTGCCATGTCGGCCGAGGATCAGGCCATCATCAACCGGATCTTCAGTAATATGGGCAAGGCTATCGCCGCCTATGAAAGGTTATTAATGCCGGGCCCGACCCGCTTTGATGCCTACATTGATGCTGTATTGGCGGATGACAGGCAACAGATGCAGCAGCAGTTGACCGATACGGAAGCACACGGTCTGCAATTGTTTACCGGCAGGGCGCAATGTATCAATTGCCACAACGGCCCCCTGTTGACAAACCACTCGTTCCATAATACGGGTATTCCCCCGGCAGCTGACCTGCCTCCGGATCTCGGACGCCGGGAAGGGGTCGTACTGGTACAGGAGGACGAATTTAACTGCACCGGTAAATACAGCGATGCGACAGAAGGTCAGTGTCCCCATCTGCAATTCATGCGCACCGAGGGACTTGAACTGATTGCGGCTTTCAAGGTACCGACATTGCGCAATGTCTCGTTGATGGCGCCCTATATGCATTCGGGCCAGATCGCGACCCTGCCGGAGGTTATAAACCATTATAACCAGGCACCGCTTGCTGTCAGGGGACATTCCGAGGCGGCACCGTTAAATCTGACACCGGATGATATGAAAAATCTGGAGGCGTTTCTGTTGACGCTGAACGGTCCACTGGCAACTGCAGCTGAATATCTGGTTGCCCCGGGAATGGCGACGGCACCTTTACCTTAACGTCGTTTTTCCCATTCAACCGCGTCACTGATGATCTGTGGAAGGTCATTATATTGCGGTACCCACTTTAACAAGGTGCGCAAGCGAGTACTGTCGGCAACAAGTTCAGCCGCATCACCGGGACGTCGTGGTCCGGTGCGGATATTAAGCGGTTTCCCCATCAGTTGTTGCAGGGCTGTCAACACCTCCCGGACAGAGTAGCCGGTGCCGTAACCGCAATTCAGGGTCAGACTTTCAGTATTCGATTCGAGATATTCAAGTGCCCGGACATGCGCTGCGGCCAGGTCACTGACGTGGATAAAGTCGCGGATACAGGTGCCATCGCGGGTCGGATAGTCCTCACCAAAAACCGTGATCTGCTCGCGTCTACCCAAGGCGGTCTCGCAGGCAACCTTCAGCAGATGTGTCGCATTTTTCGTTAACTGGCCGGTACGTCGTTGCGGGTCGGCACCAGCGACATTGAAATAGCGTAATGCAATATAACGCAGCGGGGATGAGGCGGCGACATCTTTCAGGATCTGTTCGGTCATCGCCTTGGACGACCCGTAAGGATTGATGGGTGCGACCGGGCAGGCCTCTGTCACCGGGACCGTTTCCGCATTGCCGTAAACGGCGGCGGTCGAGGAAAAGATGAATTGATGAACCTTCTCTTCAACACAGGTTTGTATCAGGCTGCGTGATACCTCGGTATTGTTCAGATAATACTTGAGCGGATTACTGACGGATTCTTCCACAATAATCGAACCGGCAAAATGCAATACGGCACTTGCCCCTGACTGACGGATTACCCTTGCTACCAGAGCGCTGTCGCCCGCGTTGCCCACCACCAGCTCGCACTGGTCCGGGACAACCTCCCGGTGACCGGTCGACAGATTATCGACGATGACGACCCGGTATCCGGATTCAAGCAGGGCAAGTACAGCGTGGCTGCCGATATAGCCGGCGCCACCAGTAACCAGAACAGTAGTATTTTTCATATATCAGTAATCAGTATGCTGTTTATCATATAGCCGCAGGTCGCCTGCATGTGCGGTGACAATCTGGCGGTAGTTGTTTATAATTTGATGACTTGATGATCGCATCAATCCGGCGCGACGATACCAATCAGGCCTGGAACCTAAACCATTCACAAGAGGCATATATGATAATCCAAAGTAACAAGTATTATATGCAGTCGACCGGAACCAGCCCCCAGATCACTTTGCCCCACCGGGGTAAAACCGCCCGTCTGGTGACGGCACTGACCATGGTATGTTTTCTGTCTGCCTGTAATCTGATATCGGGACAGTCCGCAGAGGAACACCTGGAGAAGGCCCGTACCTTCCTTGCGGATAATAACGCGAATGCCGCGATTATTGAAATTAAAAATGCCCTGCAAAAGGATGCCAATCTGCAGGAAGGCCGCTGGATGCTGGGTAATCTTTATTTGCAAATGGGATCAGGCGAGGCGGCTGAAAAGGAACTGGTGACTGCGAGATCGCTCGGATACGCCGGTGCAGACCTGGAGACGGCACTGCTGAAGGCATACATGCTCCAGCGCAAGTTCCAGGAAGTTGTTGATGCAACCGACGCGCGCGCCGAAGCGGGTAGTCTGGATGCGAATGACATGACGAGCAGGGCAGAGGCCTTTCTGGGACTGAACAGGCTGGGTGATGCCGAGTCCAGTTACAGAGAGGTGCTTGCAAAGGACGATAGCGCTATCAATGCGAGGCTCGGACTGGCTCGCATTTTTATGGAGTCAGACAGGATAGACGAGGCACGTAGTCTGATTGCCGAGGCCAGGACACGCGCGCCACAGGATCCGACGGTATTCATCCATGAGGGTGACCTGGAAATGCGCTTAAATAACCCGGTGGCTGCCGAGGCCGCCTATGCCCAGGCCACCACCCTGGTAGAAAACAATATGGCAGCGCAGTTCGGCAGGATCCGGTCCATGCTGGCCCAGAACAAGGTACAGCCTGCTACCGAGGCACTTGACCAGATAGACAAGATCGCGCCACAAAATCTGATGAGTAAATATTTCCGGGCACTGATTGCTGTTCGAAACAATGATCCCGAACTGGCCAGGACCAATCTGCTTGAAGTGCTCAAGGTAATACCGGGACACGCTGAAAGCCTGCTGATGATGGCCTATCTTTCCTTTGAACAGGGCCAGCTGGAGCAGTCACGCGACTTTTTGAGGACATTTCTTGCTCAATATCCTGACAGCGCAGAGGCTCTAAAACTGCTGGCAACGATCCAGATCAGGCTGAAAGAACCGGACGAAGCCATCAGTAATATCCGGAAAATTATTGCCAGCAGTGGTGAAGACGCATCATTGCTCTCGATGCTCGCCTCGGCAAACATCGAGGCAGGTAATATAAATGAGGGTGTCACTTTGCTGGAACGCGCGGTTGGACTGGCGCCGGATAATTCGATGCTTGCCACACAGCTAGCCACGGCTTACCTGAACCTGGGTTCGGTCGACAAGGCGGTCTCGTTGTTGAAGCAGGCCATCACCACCCAGCCGGATTTATTGCCAACGCGTGAACTGCTTGTGGCAACCTATATACGCAACAAGAATTATGATGCGGCCACCGGTTCTGCCGAGGAGCTGATCAAGCTGAAGCCGGAAGAGGCCTCTGCGTATAACCTGCTTGGCACAGCATTAAATGCAAGTGGCAAGACTGAACTTGCCATGGCGCAGTTTGAACTGGCCCTGGAAAAGGATCCCGAGTTTATCCCTGCCCTGTACAATCTAGCACGCCTTGAAATCACCTCTGAAAAAACCGATGCGGCGGAACAACATTACCGGAAAATCCTGCAGATAAACCCGAGTCATGTGCAGACCTTGCTTGAACTGGCGCGACTTGAGTCGCAACGCGGACAGATTGACAAGATGATAGGTCTGATAGAACAGGCGCGGACAGGCAATCCGGATTCACTGGGGCCACGACTGCTACTGGGTCGCCACTACATGGCAACCGGTGACTCCCAGAAATTGCTGGAAATCGCCAATGAGTCTGTCAAGGTTGCGCCGGATAATCCTGATGTTCAGTTGTTACTTGGACAGGCACAACGTATGACCGGGAAGACGGATGATGCGCTGCGCACGCTGACAGCCTTGCTGGGCCGTATGCCGGACACGCCGGCAATCATCTTTGAACTTGCCCAGGTTCAGTTACAACGTACCGATTATGAGGCTGCCCGCGGGCATCTGCAGGAAGTTCTTAAACTTGAGCCCCAGCATCCTGGTGCCCTGAGTGCCAGTATTGAGCTGGCAATCAGACAAAATGACACAGAACTGGCCAGGACCTATACCGAGCAGCTGAAAAAACAGCAGCCTGACGCACCGGATACCCATATCCTGATCGGTGACACCTTCTTTTCCGAAGGCAATTATGCCGAGGCCATTTCGTCATATGAGCAGGCCTACAAAGCTGCCCGTACATTTACACTGACTGCAAGGTTGAGCCAGACCTACGAGAAGGTCGGGGATATTGAAAAGGCCCGGGCCATTCTGGATGAATGGCGTACTGCAAATCCGGAAGATATCCGGGGCGATTTGCTGATAGGTGGCCTCTCGATGCGCCAAAATGACATGGAAGCAGCCAGAATGCATTATGAAAATGTGCTGGCCAAGACCCCTGAAAACATAGTTGCCCTGAACAATCTTTCCTGGCTGTATCTGGATACAGATATTAATCGTGCCTATGAGCTGGCTGAAAAGGCGAGCAAGGCCGCACCAGATGACGCGGGCATAATGGACACGCTGGGTTGGGCGATGGTCAAGCAGGGCAAGAATGAACAGGGGATCCCGCTGATACAGAAGGCGTTGGCCAAATACCCGGAATCCCCTGAAATTCGTTATCACCTCGCTTATGCCCTGGCAGCTACCGGTGACAAGGTGCAGGCGAAGAGTGAAATCAGCAAAGTGCTTGAAAACAAGAATGAGTTCGCGGAAAGGCCGGCTGCCATGGAGCTTGCCAAGAGTCTGGAATAATTCCGATTTCGCAAATCACCCGGCCCCCCTGACGAAGGGGCCGGTATTCCTGAAACCTTGTCTCCCTACATACACTCTCCCCGGCTTTACCGGCACTATCGTGTGCCCGGGTTTGAGTTAGCACTCTGGCATAGTGATATCGTTCATCGGGTATCATAACAGTATCCATTAACTGGCCTGTCCGTGCCCCTTGCTGAAACCTGAATAACTGTTCCGAAATCCTGTTCGGATTGGGCACAGGAATATTACCGTGACAGACCGTTAGCCGCATGGATGCGGCGCTCGAGCGTACATGGATGTATTCACAGCGTGTCTGGAAGGGTAATATTCCTGTGCCCAATCTGAACTGTCGTGGATTTTGGAACAGTTATTTAGTTGCTGTATGCCCGATTAGACACAGTCCTGTTACCACGTCAAATAACGACCCGCATTTCCTGTTGGAACATAGCCGTTTATCATGGCCAATGCGCCGATGGATTGTTACTACCCAAATAAAAAATACCGGCTGGTAGCGCTACCCAGCCGGTATCAGTACGGGAACTGATAAAATAGTCAGGGGGAAATTATCTGGCGCCTTTACCCCATAAAATTACCGACGTGGTCTGTAATAATATGAGTACATCCAGCAATACACTGTAGTTCTTGATGTAGTACAGGTCGAACTGGAGCTTTTGCCTTGCATCTTCAATTGAGGCGCCGTAAGGATAACAAATCTGGGCCCAGCCGGTAATTCCTGGCAGCACGTAATGGCGCAGATTGTAATAAGGAATCTCCCTGGCGAGTTCGTTTACAAACTGCGGGCGTTCCGGCCTTGGACCTACCATGCTCATTTCACCCTTCAGTACATTCAGTAACTGGGGCAATTCGTCGATACGGGTCTTGCGGATAAAACGTCCAATACTGGTTACACGCATGTCATTTTGTTGGGCCCATACGGCATGACCGTCTTTTTCAGCATTTTCAATCATGCTTCTGAATTTGAGCAGTTTGAAACATTTGCCATTCAGGCCAACCCGTTCCTGACAGTAAAGTACAGAGCCCTTGCAGCCGGATTCCAGCCAGATAACCACTGCAGTAACAAGCATTATCGGCAGTGTCATCATCAGGATCATCAGACTGGCAAGCACGTCTACAATACGCTTGGTCTTCAGCCGGATCGCCTGGACGACACCTTCAGAAAAGATCAGCGAGTTGGGCTGGAAGTTGTCAAGGATGATACTGCCCGAATCCCTTTCCAGAAAGGTGGCAATATCGGTAATACGGACGCCGTTTAACCGGCACTCAATCAGGTCATCTATCGGCAGTTTATTTCTGCGTTCGTCCAGCGCGATGATGATCTCATTGATGTTTTTCTCTTTTGCATACTGGCTCAGCGACTTTGAATCCAGCCTGACAATCTGGCTCTTCAGGATATGCGCGTCTGTGTTGATGCCGGTCCTTGAAAGCAGGCCAGTTTTCAGTTTGGGTTTCACCAGTCGGTGTTGCAGGCTGGAGGCCTTTTCTCCGGTACCGATCACCAGGACCCGGTGATGGCCTGAAGATGTTTCAGCCTCACGGAACAGCAGCAGACGACTGCTGATGATGCCCGAGAAGGTAAAGAAACCGGCGATGGTTAAAGTATGCAGACAGAACACATCCAGACGTAACCACAGATTGATTACATAAATGGCTATTCCGCTGATGGCGATGCTGACGAGCATACGCAATATCAGGGTTGTACGCTCTGAGGGCAAGTCCCGTTGATAAAGGCCAGTCGAAATCATCGCCAGATGCATCACGACGGTGTACAGAATGGCATACGGATACAGCGACAAATTACCCATGACCAGCGTATCGTGCGTGAACAGGCTCAGCGCAATCGGTATGGCAATAAAGATGGAGCTGAATACGATAATAATCTCCGTTATATAGGAGAAAAGCAGACCTCGTGGTATGTAGTGGCCGAATAGTTTTTTCATTTTTATGTTCCCCGTAATTATATGTTTTGTGCTAACCGGTCTGTTTCTGTCTTTCCGGTCGCCGGTCTTGTTGTTAGTCGTACCGGTATACTCTGACTAGTACTAAGCAAGTTGGATGCCAGTTATTAAAAGACATGGGGGTCGACAGGGTCTGTATAGGCGCAAAACAAATATAATCCAATAATATCAATAAGTTAAAAAATTTGTCAGTAGTGAAGTTGTCAGGACCAGGCCGAGACAACTTCATAAAAAAGAGTGAGTTTCAAAACAACCGCAGGATAATTTGTAGTCATTCAGCGACAATCATGGGCGCGTATTATACAAAGAACCCTGACTTCGACAAATATAGTTACTAACTATTACAATCGTTGATGTTAGTTCGACAGCAATATGACAAAAATGCGGCCATATCCAATTGTTACCCTGATGGGTTATCGTACCGCTTTTAGACACAGGAACGCCGGCCCGGCCGATAACCATGAATACGATGTTTGATCCCGGTTCACTGAGCAACCTGTCAGGGGCATTCATGTTCCTGGTATTGTCAGTATTATTGTTGATTAACTGGCGTGGGCAACGGGTCGCGGGGGTGTTAATACTGGCGAGCGTGCTCTCGGCCCTGTTATTTGCAGCCCAGGCATACTACCCCATTTATGACGGTGTGCCTTCCGTGTTGTCCCGGTTACTGGAGGTTGCCCGCAATACAGCCTGGTTGTTATTCCTGTATGTCGTATTGAGCCAGCAATCTACTAGCAACCAATCGCGAATATTCCGGCTGGTTCTGCCACTGGTAGCCGGTCTGGTACTGCTACTGTCAGTGGTAATTGTCTATTCCGAGCTGGGTAACCACGGCAATATCACCATCCTGACCGGTGTCAGAACAGAATATGTTGCCTTTATTGCCATGGCCATGTTTGGTCTGTTATTGCTGGAGAAATTGTACCGGAGTACAAATCCCGCCGGCAGATGGGCGCTCAAATTCATGTGTTTCGGCATTGGCGGGATTTTTGCCTATGATCTGTTTCTGTACTCTGATGCGGTATTGTTTAAAAGTATTGAAATGCATTTGCTCGACGCGCGTGGTGTGATTAATGGTATCTGCGTCCCCTTGATAGCCTTGTCAGTGGTCAGAAACCCCAACTGGGAAATGAAGTTGTTTGTCTCCCGTCATGTGATTTACCACAGCACGGCAGCACTGGCCGCCGGCATATATATGATAATAATGGCCGCTGCCGGATATTACGTCAGAAATTACGGCGGCGTGTGGGGCCCCCACCTTCAGATAGTGTTTTTATTTGGTGCCCTGGTGATACTGGTCGTACTATTTTTCTCCACCGAATTGCGGGCCCGTCTGAAAATCTTCCTGGCGAAACATTTCTACAAGAATAAATATGATTATCGTGAAGAGTGGCTGGGGTTTGTCCGGACGCTGGCTGAAAACACCGACAATACTGAAATATACCGGACCATTATCAAGGCCGTCTGTGAAGTGGTAAAAAGCCCGGGTGGTGCCTTGTGGTTGACTGAAAGCGACGGTTATCTGGCGCTGGTAGACAAGGTCGGATTTCATGATCACGTCCAGAACGAGATAGCTGCTGACGATGAGCTAATCGGCTATATGAAAACACATCGCTGGATTATCAATATTGACGAATACAGGGTATCCGCAAGAAAATATAATCAGTTGGTATTGCCCGGATGGATGACCTCCTCGGAGCGGATCTGGTTAGTATTGCCGCTTTTCAATGGGGACACGCTCTCCGGTTTGATGATGCTGGCCCGTCCGCACGGCAACGTTTCGTTTGACTGGGAGGACGTGGACTTGCTGAAGACTGTGGGTTTCCAGACGGCGGCCTACATTGCATTATTAAGGACGACTGACGCCTTGTCCGAGGCAAGACAGTTTGAAACATTCAATCGCTTGTCTGCGTTCATGGTGCATGACCTGAAGAACATTGTTGCCCAGTTGACATTTATCACCTCAAACTTCCCCAAATACCGGGACAAACCGGAATTTATGGATGACGCTGTAGAGACAATTTCGCATGCGTCGGATAAGATGAAGAAACTGCTGGGATCGCTGGGTAAAGGGCAGGTAGTCAGTACGCCCAACCTGCAGAAGGTGGATCTTGCCACATTACTTGGAACCATAATTACCAGGAGAAGTCTGGCCAAACCCGAACCGGTGCTGAGAAAATCGGTTAGTGGTCTGATAGTGAGGGTGGAGAAAGATAAACTGGCCTCTGCGCTCGAGCACCTGATCCAGAATGCGCAGGAGGCCGCAGAGGCGAGTGGCAACGTGTGGCTGGACCTCGAACAGCAGGACAATCAGGCAAGAATTACGATAGCGGACGACGGGTGTGGCATGGATGAAGAGTTTATCAAAACGCGATTGTTCAAGCCGTTTGATACCACCAAGGGGAATGCAGGCATGGGTATAGGTGTGTATGAAAGTCGCGAGATTATCCGTGAAACAGGAGGCAGTATCAGGGTGGCGAGCCGTCCAGGAGTCGGGACGGAGTTTACAATTGTATTACCCTGTCTGGATGAAACATCCGGGCCGGTATCAAACCAGGCAAATAACGCAATATGACCAGTAAAGTGCAAAAACCTCGTTCGATTCTCGTGGTAGAGGATGACCCCGGCCTGCTGAAACAGATGCGCTGGTGTTTTCCGGACTATGAATTTCTGGAGGCAAATAATCGTGAGGCGGCTGTGGCGCTGGTACGGACACACAAGCCTCCCGTCATTACACTGGATCTGGGTTTGCCACCGGACCCCGCGAATGCGTCGGAAGGCCTGGAAGCCTTGCATGAAATATTGTCGATTGCCCCGGATACCAAGGTGATAGTGGTCACTGGTAATGGGGAACGGGCGAATGCGTTGAAGGCAATTGATCTGGGTGCCTACGATTTTTACCAGAAACCACTGGAGCCAGAAGTTCTTGGACTGATTGTGGACAGGGCGTACCGACTCAGTGAGCTGGAGCAGGAAAACAGAAAACTTGCTGAAATGAATCGTCACGATTCCGTTCAAGGGCTGGTGGCATCAAGTCCACAAATGGTACAAATTTGCAGGATGATAGAAAAAATCGGGCCGACTGATCTGACGACGTTATTGCTGGGTGCCAGCGGGACAGGCAAGGAATTGCTGGCGCGGGCCTTGCACAACCTGAGTACTCGTAAAAATGCAGCATTTGTCGCGATTAATTGCGCTGCCATACCGGACAATCTGCTGGAAAGTGAACTTTTTGGCTATGAGAAGGGTGCATTTACCGGTGCCCACAAGCAAACAGCCGGTAAAATTGAGTATGCGAATAATGGTACGTTGTTTCTGGATGAAATCGGCGATCTACCGCTGCTTTTGCAGGCCAAGATTCTCCGGTTTTTACAGGAAAGGGTGATCGAGCGTGTCGGTGGACGTGAGGAGATCCAGGTAAATGTACGTATTATTTGTGCGACACATCAGGATCTGACCGGAAAGATTGAAACCGGCCAGTTCCGTGAAGACCTGTTTTATCGTATCAGCGAGATAACGATTAACATACCCTCGTTACATGATCGCAGTGGCGATGCTGTCGTTCTGGCCAAACATTTTCTGGATCTGTTCGGTAGAGAGGTGGGCAAGACCTGTCGACTTGATAAAAGCGCGATAGCGGCTATTGAGGCTTACAGTTGGCCAGGCAATATTCGTGAGCTCGAAAACAGGATGAAGCGGGCTATAATCATGTCCGATGATGGTCGGATAAGAAGTTCGGATCTGGAATTGCCTGATTATGAGGCCAGCATGCCTGACTTGCGGACAATTCGGGACAATGCCGAGCGCGAAGCGCTGGTAAGGGCGATGTACCTCGGAAATGGCAAAATAAGCAAGGCAGCGGAGCTACTGGGAGTCAGCAGGCCGACCATGTACGATTTGTTTGAAAAATTCGGTATGAAAATTTGACTAAACCGGGCAAACAGTGAAGTATACGGGCTGTTTCAGGTATGAAATTTGCTAGGTAAAGTGCGGCCGGGCGTAACATTTAGACCTAAAATGAATAATTCAGATCTTCCAGGGAGTATTGAACATGTCTCGCAATAAATCTACCTTCCTTTTTAACACGCGATTTTATTGTTTAATCCTTTTTGCGCTGGTATGTGTCAGCTGTGCGCGCATCCCCGTTTCCAACGCGGTGGTGGATACCGCCGTCTCGGACTATGTTTATACGATTGCACCAGGTGATCGGCTGGATATCTTTGTCTGGCGTAACCCGGATGTTTCCGTGGCCAGCACCCCGGTATTACCCGATGGCCGTATCTCAACTCCCCTGGTTGAGGAAATGATGGCAAGCGGAAAAACGACGGTGCAGCTTGCACGTGATCTGGAACAGGTTTTATCGAAGGTCATCGCGGATCCTTACGTCACGGTTTCCGTTGTCAACATCGTTGGCGGGTATACCCAGCAAATCAGGGTGGTAGGCGAAGCGGCAACTCCAAGTGCCATACCCTACAGAAACGATATGACCCTGCTGGATGTTATAATCGCCGTCGGGGGATTGACCGAATTTGCAGCTGGCAATAAGGCATCAATAGTACGCACTATTGATGGCAAACAGACCCAGTTTAATGTGCGCCTGGAGGACCTGCTCAAGCGTGGTGACCTGAATGCTAATCGCCGGGTAATACCTGGTGATATTCTAATTATCCCCGAATCACTGTTCTAGTTACTGACTGGTATCGGGCTCGCGGACGGATCTGACCTGCAATGGATGAAATATTCGAACAAATCAACCATTATAAATGGGTATTGATCCATCACCGTTGGTTCACCTTGGTTAGTGCGATCCTGATTTGTATTGGCGGCTGGACCACGGTCCAGTTTATACCGGACAAGTATCAGTCTGAAACCAGGGTCTACATTGATACAGAAACTGCCCTGAAATCCCTGCTGACCGGTATTGCCGTCGACAATAATGTGCTGGAGAACGCTGCCAGTGTCATTGAACGGACCTTGCTTGCCAGACCGAATCTGGAACGATTAATCAACGAGACTGATCTTAAACTGAAAATTGTTGATACCGACCCTGTTCAGGTTGAAAAACTGCTGGGTCAGCTTATTAACGATACGAATATAAGTTCGGTTTCGCTGGGTGACAGGAATGAATCACGAAATATATACAGGATTACCTACAGTCATACTGACCCGAAACTCGCCAAGGATGTCGTCGATGCGCTGCTCAATATGTTTGTTGAAACCATACTGGGTACCAGCCGCAAGGATACATTCAGTGCCCAGCAATTTCTGGATGAACAGATAAAACTGTACGATCAAAAACAGGTTGAGGCAGAGGAAAACCTGAAGCAGTTCAAGCAGAAATATGCGGGTATCATGCCGGAAGCGGACAACAGTATCTACTCAAGCGTCAAGATGCTGGATTCACAAATCCAGGAAACGGTTCTGGCACTCCGGGAGGCCGAGAGTCGGTCGCAATCCCTCCAGACCCAGATTGACTCATTACTGAACAAGTCTTCCGATGCGGATGCAGTTGCCGGCACGTCGACGGACCCGCTGGATACCCGTATCAAGGGACTGGAGACTCGTCTGGATGAACTATTGCTTCAGTTTACCGAGCAACATCCAGACGTGCTTGCTACCCGCCGCGTGCTTGAGCAGTTAAAAAAACAAAAGCAGGAACAGAAAGCGTCCGGTAATGAAAGTGTAGTCTCGAATGATGTGCTGGGGTCGACACTGTATGGTGAGCTTAATGTGTTACTTGGTCAGGCACAGGCAGACATATCTGCATTACGTGCCAGACTCGCCGAGTATCAGAAGCGTCGTGAAGAAATGAATGAGGTTATCCTCACTTTGCCGACAATTGAAGCGCAACTGGCCAGCCTGAATCGCGACTATGAGGTGACGAGAGAACTCTACCAGAACCTCGTTATGCGGAGGGAGTCATCACAGCTTACCTACAAGGCCGAACAAACAGGTGAGGATTTGCAGTTCAGGATACTTGAGCCGCCACTGGTGCCGGTGACACCGGCAAGTCCGAACCGGATATTACTGGAAACCCTGGTGCTTATTGCATCACTGGGTATTGGAATTGGACTTGCGATAGCATACGAACAGATACGTCCGACCTTTTATACTAAACGGCAGATGAACAATGCTATTGATTTACCTGTGCTCGGTTTTGTATCAATGTACAAGACAGATCGTGAGATTGCGAGGCGCAGAATGGGTGTCGTGATATTTATAGCTGTAACATCAGTCTGGCTGATCTCGTATCTCGGTCTGCTGATTCATAATGGATTGATGTCCGACCTTATCGGCAAGGTGCTGGGCTAGAAAACCATGAGCATAATTGAAAAAGCACAGAAGAAGTTTGAGGCAGCCATGTCTATGAAGCCGGAACGTGTCGAGCCTGCCCAGGATGTGCCCGAAATTTCCACGTCCACCTATGAAACTTCCGGAGAAATAATACATGACCGTCCGGGCCCGGGGCTGGATCGGGAATCCGTACCGACACAAACCAGACAGTCGCGGATGATTACACTGGATATGCCGAAGCTGAAAAAGTCTGGTTACCTTACTCCCGGAACGATCAATATCGTGCTCGCAGAGCAATACCGGCGCATAAAAATGCCGATATTAAGCAACGCATTCCAGGAAAAGGGTGCGCATCTGACAAACCGGAATCTGGTCATGGTGACCAGTGCCGTACCAAAGGAAGGGAAGTCCTTCACGTCACTGAATCTGGCCTTGAGTATTGCTACTGAATTTAACCAGACTGCCCTGTTTATTGATGCGGACATTGCAAGACATACCAACAGTTCATTTCTGGGACTGGCGGGTGAGCCAGGATTGTCGGATCTGTTGATGAGCGATAATAACAATGTCGGCGATTATTTACTGAAAACTGACATACCCAATCTGACCTTGCTTCCTGCAGGTCAGTATCATGAAAAAGGCCACGAGATGTGGGCAAGCAACAAGATGCGCAACCTGCTTGTAGAGTTGTCTACCCGTTACCCGGATCGCGTGGTTATATTTGATGCACCACCAGTCTTGCTGGATTCTTCTGCCCAGATTCTGGCCAGACAGGTCGGACAGGTTTTGTTTGTGATTGAGGCAGAAAAGACACACAAGCAGATGGTCATGGAAGCACTGGAATCGATAGCTGAATCACAATATATCGGACTTGTCCTGAACAAGAGTAATCGCCGTCTCGTATCAGAATATGGCTATTATGGACACGTGAATTTCCCCTTGCAATCGAACAAGCGGGACGGAGTGAGCGCAGATTAAAATGCGTAAATACGTATTTACGCTGCGGCTACGTGTACTTGCATGTATTTACATGAGTCTGGCCGGAGCCCAGGCTCATGCGGACTTATGGACCTTCAACCCGGCCGTCAGTCTGGATGAGTCACTGACAGATAATGTCAGATTGGCCCCTGCAGGTGCAGAAGCAAGTGAACTGGTCACTACGCTGACACCAGGCATGCTGATGAAGCGTGATGGAAAACGGCTGGATATTACCGCCCATTACAGACTCCAGGGTGTTTTTTACCGGGATAATTCCCCGGAGAACAGGACTACCAACTTGCTTGATGCATCCGGTACCGGAGAGCTGTTGAGGAACAGGTTATTTCTGGAGACCACTGCTACCAGCAGGGAGCAGAATATCAGTAATACAGGCGCGCTTGCGACTGACAACATCTCGCTCGGAGAGAACCGTGCCAGGGTTGTCACCTACAGTGCGAGTCCATACTGGCGCGAGCAGTTCGGCAGTACCATGGACACTGAATTACGTTATGAACGCAATACGATCAAATCCAGCCGGTCTCTTGACAGTGACAGTGATATCTACTCGTTCGATCTGTCGAGCGGCCCGGCCTTTTCACGTCTGTTGTGGGAGGCCCATGCACGTAATCAAAAGTTAAGTTATCAGACCGGTGAGACCACACGGTTTAGCAGCATTAATGCAGAGGCTAAATACCTGATCACGGAAAAGTTCGCGTTCACTACACTGGGCGGATACGACGACAATGAATACTCCACCAATACCGGTCTCAAAAACGATGGTGCACGCTGGCGGGCGGGGGGTATCTATAAACCGTCCCAAAGGACATCGATCGAGGCTGGTCTTGGGCGCCGTTACTTCGGTACTGATGTTTTTATTGAATTTACCCATAGAAGCAGAAGCACCCAATGGTTTTTTACTTATGTAAAACAGCCGGATTCGACACGATCTATCCTGCTGGAACAGCCAGTCTTTTCCCTGGCTGACCCGTTTGGTAATCCGGTCACAGACCCGTCAGGCATAAACCAGTTACCCCCAGGTGTAAATGTACCAGTCCAGTCTACAGAAGTAATTATACGCAAAAGCATGAAAGGCTCATTTAATTACACATTCAGGAACAATAGTCTGGATCTGGGAATATTCAGTGAGGACAGGGTCTATCAGCTGACCGGCCTGAAGGACGACAGTGACGGGGCAAACATCGGCTGGACCTGGAATCTCAGCAGGGTAACAAGTTCCAGGCTGGGGCTGAACTACAATTCAAACCAGTTTTCAACCAATCAGGGGCAGGACGTCAGGGTCATCGAATACAGGTTAACGCGATCATTCAGTCAGGGTGTAGAGGGGAGTATATTGCTACGTAATGTAAATGTAGACACAGATATTGCGATCGGGTCTTACCGCCAGAATACTGTTTCAGCAACTATCAGCAAGCAGTTCTAGACTATATATGCAAGATTCCTTCTATAAATTTACCCGCCGGCCTTTTTTGCTGACAGCTGACCCCGGCTTTTTTTTTAACAGCAAGACCCATAAAAAGGCACTGGCTTACCTTCAGTATGGCCTTGAGCAGCAGGAAGGGTTTATCGTTATTACAGGTGATGTCGGCACGGGTAAAACAACTCTGGTCAGATATCTGTTAAACCAGATCAGTGATCAGAACTATGTTGTGGCAACCATTGTTACTACCAGCCTGCAGTCGGATGATCTGTTGCGTATGATTTCCGCCCAGTTCGGATTACGTTACAAGGAGATGAACAAGGCGCAGATAATCAGGAACCTCGAATTATATTTCCATACCTGCGTTACGGAAGGCAAGCGGGTGTTGTTGATTATTGATGAAGCACAGAACCTGCCTGAAAATTCGCTTGAAGAACTGCGAATGTTGTCCAATCTGCAGTGGCATGGCAAACCTTTGTTACAGTGTTATCTGCTGGGCCAGAACCAGCTAAGGCAGATATTAAAATCAGGTGATCTGCAACAGCTCCGGCAGCGAATAATTGCTGCCCATGCATTACGTCCGCTGGACAAGGATGAAACACACGAATATATAAGACACCGGCTGACGGTTGCCGGGTGGTATAATGATCCGGAAATAGATGACGAGGTTATAGACGGGATTTTTGAATATACCCGGGGGATCCCCAGGGTAATCAACCTGCTTTGCGGGCGCATCCTGCTCTATGGCGAACTGGAAGAGTTGCACCGGATAGATTACAAGTCCTTTAAACAGGTGCTTGATGATATCAAGGATGAATTCTGGAATGAAGATGTCTCTGACAGCCCTGAGACCGGGCTCTGATGGAAAAGATGGCCGATGGAAAATAGAATTATCAATGCAATGACTGTGGATGTGGAAGATTATTTCCAGGTTTCGGCATTCGAGAGGTATATCAAACGCGATAGCTGGGACAAACTCCCGCATCGGGTCGAAAACAATATAGATTTGATATTGTCCTTGTTTAATGACAACAACATCCGCGCTACCTTTTTTACACTGGGCTGGGTGGCCGAGCGGCATCCACAGATGATGCGCAGGATTGCTGATGCAGGACATGAAATCGCCAGTCATGGATATGAACACGTCAGGGTCACCAACCAGGATCGTTCATCTTTCAGGAAGGATATTGTCGGCACCCGGCATCTGCTCGAAGACATTAGCGGCAGGCAAGTGACGGGGTATCGCGCCGCCAGTTTCTCCATCAATGCAGAAAATCACTGGGCACATGAGGAGCTTGAACTCGCCGGTTATAAATACAGCTCCAGCATCTACCCGATCCATCATGACCTGTACGGAATACCAGGAGCAGGCAGGTTTCCCTACAAACCCGGGACTGGGAATCTGCTGGAGGTCCCTATCTCTACACTGGAATGGCGAGGGACGAGATTCCCCTGTGGTGGTGGCGGTTATTTCAGGCTGTTACCCTATGCTGTTTCCAGGTACATGATCTCGCAGCTAAACCAACGCGAAAAGCAGCCCAGTATTTTCTATTTCCATCCCTGGGAACTGGACCCCGGGCAGCCTCGTATAGGTGGACTGGATTTGAAAACCCGGTTCAGGCATTACAATAATCTGGGTCGCATGCAGGCAAAGTTTTCACGATTGCTTGAAGAGTTCAGCTGGGGATGCATGCAGGATATTTTTCTCGACACCAAGTACCTGTCTGGTCCCGCAGTATCCCGTGACCAAATCAGTCTCGCTGAAGTATAGATTTGTATTAACAGGCAAAAAATGCAGCCTTTATCGACAATGCACAAGTTGCTACCCGTAGCACTTTTTTTGTTTTGTCTGGTTGCGGTCGGGTTCGCGTTTGATGAAACTGTCTACGGACTGTTTTCGCTATGGCAGGTATATGACGGTAATTATGGACATGGCCTGCTGGTTATACTCACCAGTCTGGTTCTGATATTTCGTGCGCTGAGTCAGGGGCCGGTTGTACCACTTGCCCCGGCCTGGATCTATGCCCTGCCAGTAATGTTGCTATCCTATCTGATCGCACTGGCACAGATAGTTGGTGTTGATCTGTTGCAATATGTCTTGCTTCCGCTGGTTATCCTGTTCTCCTTCCTGCTGGTAGCCGGGGTCACCAGGACCCGGGCAATCCTGCTGCCACTGGCACTGCTTTATTTTGCCATCCCGTTCTGGGATTACCTGAATAATACACTGGTACAGATTACCAGTGCCGTAGTGCAATACTTCATATCGCACACGGGTATTACCGCGTATATCTCAGGCAACAGCATATTCATACCTTCCGGTGAAATTATTATCGCAGCAGGCTGCTCTGGCCTGAGATATTTTATAATCGGGACTTTCCTGGGTGTACTTGGCAGTTATCTGAATTTTGTTTCGTGGAAACGGCAATTATTACTGGTTGCCTCACTTTCCTGTCTTTCGCTGGTGGCAAACTGGGTCAGGGTATACGGGATTACACTTGTCGCATACCAGACAGAAATGCAGAGTCCACTGGTGCGTGACCATGAGTTACTCGGTTGGGTCTTGTTCATGTCGTTCATGATGCCACTGTTGTATCTGAATGGCAGGTACCAGCCCGCCACGGGTGTCGGTGTCGATTCAGGTAATCCGGAGACAGTCAAAGGTTTTACCAATAATCAGGACAGATCCAGAACAGCACTCGCAATTGTTATCGTCTGGCTTGCGGTGTCTGTTGGCCCTTATATGGCTAACCGCTTCGAGAATAGCGTGATGCCGGATGTGAAGCCGGAGGAATTGTCCCCGTTCAGCCAGAGAGAACAGATCGACTACAACCCCGTCCGGACGGACTGGCGCCCGCAGATTACGGTACCGGACAGTGCCACTATCAGACAGGTTGGTCAGGGGCCTGGCGCAGTAGTAGTCTTTCGTTTCCTCTATGTCAGGAATGGACCGCAGGAGGAGATATTACCCTACGCCAGTAATCTTTATGACCGGGACAACTGGGCCATAATCAACTCCGGTTCACTGGAGGACTACACCTTGCTGGAGCTCAGTAACAAGGATACACAGGAGAATATCCTGATAATCTACAATTTCAATGTCGGCGGATTTACGACCACCAGTTATCTGCTGGCAAAACTGCTCCAGTTTCCCGCCGTTATGAGGCACCAGCCGTATGCACTTTTTACTGCAGCCAGCATACGCTGTAGCGGAGATTGCCAGTCGGCACACCAGATTCTTTCAGAGATAATCAATGATCGTTAACAGACCATGTGTGGAATAGTCGGTTTCTATAATAAAAAAATCCAGCCAGAGGCCGCTGTTACAGACGTGTTACAGAAGATGTCTGCGACCCTGTTACACCGGGGCCCGGATAGCCAGGGGACATGGACGGACTATCAACGCGGTATCGCACTGGCGCACAGACGTCTGGCTATCCAGGACCTGTCTCCACTGGGGCATCAGCCAATGCTGTCGCATGACGGGCGTTTTGTAATTGTTTTTAATGGTGAAATATATAATTTTCTGGAGTTGAAGTCAGATCTGGAGGCAAAAGGCAGGTCGTTCAGGGGACACTCTGATACGGAGATCATGCTGGAGGCGTTTGCCGAGTGGGGTGTTCCGGCCGCCTTGCAGAAATTTTCGGGGATGTTCGCTTTTGCCCTGTGGGACAGGCAGCTGGCCAGACTGTATCTTGCACGGGACCGATTTGGAGAAAAGCCCCTGTATTATGGTTGGCAGGGCAACTCCTTTTTGTTCGGATCCGAACTAAAGGCGTTGCGTATGCACCATGAATGGCGCAACCGGATAAACCGGGATGCGTTGACGTTATTGATGAGACATAATTTTATCCCTGCCCCCCATTCCATATTTACAGATATATTCAAGTTACTGCCCGGGACATTTCTCATCCTCGATGGCAGCACCGGCAACACCACTGTACAGACCTACTGGTCTTGCAGGGATGAATTCGAACACGGTATAAACAATCCATTGACTGGCAGTGCTGACGATATAGCCGATGCCCTTGAGACAGAACTGCGGGGGGCCATCAAACGCCAGATGATCGCAGATGTCCCGCTAGGTGCATTTTTATCCGGAGGGATTGACTCCTCTACTATAGTTGCGTTGATGCAATCAATCGGGTCCTCGCCAGTGAAGACGTTTACCATCGGTTTTGGCGAGGATGGTTATAACGAGGCCCACCATGCAAAGGCGATCAGTCAGCGCTTGCAAACTGATCATACTGAATTATATGTGAGCCCGGAACAGGCGCGTGAAGTAATACCGCAATTACCGTTTATCTACGATGAACCATTTGCAGATTCATCACAGATACCTACCTGGCTGGTTGCCAGGATGGCAAGATCCCGTGTGACCGTTTCACTTTCTGGTGATGCGGGTGATGAGCTTTTTGGCGGATACCAGCGATATTATCAGATGTTAAGGTCCAGCAAAAAACTGCAACAGTATCCCGCTCTCGTGAGGAATGCCGGTGCGCGAATGATAAAGTCTGTCCCCAGGTCATTTCTGGATCAGACACTGGGTGCCGGCATGTCGCTGATGGGAATACACAGAGGGCGCTATCTTGGTGAGAAGCTGCACAATCGTGCCGATGAATGGTTGCAGCCCACACTCCAGCTAGCATACCAGCACAGGATTTCCTACCTGCGCAATACCGGAATAGTTCGGGGTGGCCATGAACCCTTATATGTGCTGAATGACAATAAACTTGCCTTGTCAGCCGGAACAGAACTGCAACAAATGCAATATCTGGACGCAATGTGTTACCTGCCGGATGATATCCTGGTCAAGGTTGATCGCGCTGCCATGGCCCACAGCCTGGAAACCAGGATCCCGCTACTGGATAATCGTGTGGTTGAACTGGCAACCCGCATACCTTCCGCGGTTAATATGTTACACAGGGATGGCAAATGGCCATTACGAAAGATACTTTCACGTTATGTGCCTGAGCAGTTAACGGAGAGGCCCAAGCAGGGTTTTGCGGTTCCGGTAAGCGAATGGTTGCGCGGCCCGCTTAATGAATGGGGTGCAGACCTGCTTGATCCGGCAAAACTGACGGCTGAAGGCTATTTTGATGTGGCCCGTGTCAGACAGCAATGGTCCCGTCATTTACAACAGCACGAGGATTGCTCATTCAGTTTGTGGGGCATCCTCATGTTTGAATCCTGGCTGCTGGCATGGCAGACAAAATAAAACCGGTCCGCTACAGCCCGGTACACAGGCAGCCCGTTCTTGATCTGCTCGACAGCAAGCCCTTCAAACACAGCATATGGGACTGGCAGTTCACAGACAATAGTCATTCAGGAAAATTTGACCCGGTTATCCTTGTAGATAAATGGGGAACAGTGGTCGGCTTTAACGGCACCATGCCCGTGCGGATCAGGTTTAATGATGAAATTGTTAATGGCTTGTGGAGTTGCGATTTCATTGTTGATGATCGTTACCATGGCAAGGGATTTGGCAGGATAATCAAGGAGGAACTCCACACCCGTGCACCACTAATTATGGCACTGGGTATCAGTGATATGGCTGCCCCTGTCCTGTTGCGTATGGGTTGGCAAAAGAATAACTTCGTAGACAGTTTCAGAATGTTGATCCGGGTTACAGACGTAAAGTCTGCCCTGATTTCGTTTCTGCAGTTTATAAACCGCCTGAAGGGCTACAACAGAACCGGACATAAGCAGCGATACGAGCTGGTAATTTCCGACACGCTGCCTGATGCCCCGGATTGTGACAGGTTGTGGAACCGGATATCCGGTACGTATAAAAAAATTGTAATCAGGGACTATACCTACCTGCACTGGAGATATGAGCAGCATCCTCTGGCGAGTTACAGGTTTATAAGTGCCTGGCGTGATGGTGAACTTGTCGCCATGATTGTGACCCGGATAACTGTTACTACGGCCTATCTGGTGGATTATTCCGGGCCTGCTGTTGATTATGGTATCAAGGCGACTTTACTGGAAAAATTCCTGACCAGTAATTCAAGTGTAGATTCCCTGTCCTGTTCTACCAGCGATCCTGAATGGAAGCAGTTACTTCAGGATTATGGTTTCTACCAACAACATGGCAAACAGCGGTTCTATATCCATACTGCACCGGAAATGAAGCATGATGGTTTGTCAGACTGGTTTATCATGTCTGGCGACAGCGATGGAGATATACTCAAGGCCAGCGAGGAGGGACCATTCACGTCGGAGAGCCCGGATCCGGCTGTTGTTCCCCCGCCGCAATTCACGGTCAGATTGCTCAGCGAGGACGAGTTTCTGTCTTCGAAACAGGCATGGGACGAACTGGTCGGTAAATCCGATGTTGATCCCTTGTTCATGGGCTGGATATGGCAGTCACTGTGGTGGAAACAGTGGAGCAAGTCCAGATCCTATAAGCTCTACCTGCTTGCTGTTTGTACAGAGGACAATAACCTCGCAGGTCTGGCACCGTTTTACATTACAGCAGTCCAGTTACACCCTTTATATCGATTTACCCAGTTACAATTTATCGGGAGCAGCTGGAATAGTGGTGAAACCGTCAGAAGTGAGTATCTCGATTTTATAGTGGACCTGCGTTATGCCACTGAAGTCAGACAGTTATTAATGGATTACCTGGATAACGACCATTCATGGGACCAGTTGATATTGTCAGATATGGACACGAGATCACTAACCCGTAAAATGCTGCCACAGCACCTCTGTATCAGGGACTGTTACGCTCGTGTAGTTCAAAATGACACAGGAATTTCGATTAATGTTGCCGGGTCTTTCCCGGAGTATCTGTCCGGCATGGGCAGCAATACCCGTTACAGTGCCTTCAATCAGCGAAAATTTCTGGACCATCATGGTACGGTGCGTCTGGAGTATGCCGATACCGATACATGTGATATCTATCTGGACAGGTTAAATGAACTGCATGCCATGCGCTGGGGTAAACCCTGTTTCCCCTCCCAAAGCCTGCAGTTTCACAAACAACTGGCCAGGGCGTTGGGCAACTCCGGCAACCTTCAACTTTCCATGATATCAGTAGCGGACAAGCCGGTTTCAGTACTTTATGATATCCGTCTGGGGGCCCGGGAATACAATATCCAGGCCGGCTTTAACAGTAACTTTGACAGAAAACTGTCACCAGGATTTCTGCATCTGGGTTTTGCGATTGAATCTGCCTTCGAGAATACCGGGGTAACTGTTTTTGATTTGCTGGCCGGTTCGGGTAAGAATACATTTTACAAGTCGCATTTTGGCAGTAAAAAAACCGGATTTATAACCTTGCAAATAAACAGGGCTACCTGTCTCCAGTTGCTTTACAAGCTTTATGACGGGTTACCTGCAGTCATCAGATATATGATTAAAAAACAGGTTTTCTGGAAGGGTATAAAAAACAGTTCAAGGGTTCAGGTACCCAGCAAGGATGTCGGCAACACATAGCCAGAATCCATAATAGAAAAAAACATATTAATCTTATACATATGATACAGGGAAGTTACAGTGTTTAAGCGTCTGGTAATCAATACGGGTTCCAATCTGGTGATGACAGCCAATGCGATGGTTGTCACCTTTATCATGACCCCCATATATGTGGTGAATCTGGGTCACTATGATTACGGGATAAGGGAGATGTTGCTGGCGTTTACCGGCTATATGGGGATGCTGGATATCGGCATGAGGACGACGGTTGCCCGATTTGTATCAATGTATAACGCCAATGATGACCGGACTTCTCTGCTTGAAGTATATATGACCAGCATGGTGTTTATGGGACTGGTGGGGCTATGCCTGGCGCTGTTTTTCTGGTTACTGGCGCTCAACTGGCCGGGCGTTATTGCCCCTGATGGCGAAACGACGGGTAAGTACGCCATGTTTTTATTGCTGGCCGGAATCGAAATATTATTCCTGTTTCCCAAGTTTGTAACCGAGAGCTATTTTGAAGGCTTCCAGTATTATACACTTCGAAACGGGCTCAATATCATATTCACAATCTCATTGGCCACGATTTGTTACAACTTCATTACCCCTGAAAATGGTCTCGTCCTGCTTGCCGGACTGGTCGCCTGCCAACAGTTACTTCAGTTTATTATCTTCAGCGTAATACTCGCAAGACCAGCGTATGGCAGTATACGTCCTCATCTGAACAGTTTTTCAATGGACAAGCTGAGGCAGATGTTAACGTTTGGGTTCAAGACCTTCGTCCAGGGAGTCGCCTACCAGCTGGAGACAGCTTCGGATCGGTTGGTAATCGGAAGCATACTCGGGCCTGCGGTTGTGCCTGTGTACAGTGTGCCTGCGAGTTTACTGAACAACTTTAACGGCATAGTCTACACCATCACCCATGCACTAATGCCCTTGTTCAGTGAGCTGAATGCCCGTAGCCAGCATGACCATATAAAAACCATCTATTTATATTCCAGCAAGTTTCTGCTGGGGATTATAATACCTGGTGCAATCGCAATAGTTGTGGTTGGTGGTCCATTTATCGAGGTGTGGATGAAAGGTCAGTTCAGCCGCGAGCAGGTTGATGGCATAGTATTATTATTGATGCTTTATATAATTATCCCCAGGCTTAATCCTGTTGCCAGCCGTTATCTGACCGCAATCGGAAAGCATGGTATTTTTGCCAGGGTAGCCCCGCTGGCAGCCATCGCAAATCTGGGGTTCAGTATCTGGCTGGTACTCCAGCTGGGAGTCATCGGCGCTGCTATTGGCTCGGTTATCCCGGTAGTTTTTATTACACCAATATATCTGATATACACATGCAGGAATCTGGATGTCCCCGTAATGGTGTATGTCAGGCATGTCATTTTTCCCGTATTAATTCCCGCATGGGTTATGCTGGGTGCCTGCGTCTGGTTGCGGAATATATGGGCCTTGAACTCGTATACTGAAATAGTTGGATGTGCAATAGCAGGCGGGGTGATTTATCTGGCCGCCTACTGGACGCTCTCGATTAGTCGGGAGGAGAAGGTAAACATTATTTCCTGGCTAAGACAACGCTACGCTAGATCCTGACCTTTTTCTTCAGTAATCTTTTCCTGATCATGTACCACATGTCTGGACGGTATTGATCAATATTTCTCAGGATATCCATTGTCCGTTTGCTGACCGGCACCCGTTGTTCAAGAATCCTGCCACTGTCCTTGATTCCGTCAACCACAGCTCTTGACCAGTATCTGAAAAAGCCGTCCCGTAATGAATAGATCAGCATGGAACCCAGGCCTATAACCAGGAGTTTGGTACCACGCATAAACGGATAATTACGCAGAACCAGCCAGATCAGGTTTCGGGTGTCATAATAATAACGTCGCCACCCGGGACGTCCTGCAATTGCATGACTGTGTCTGACTTCAATTAAATGTCTGTAAACGACATTGAAACCACAGTTCATTATTCTTAATGCGAGATCCGGGCCTTCGTGACTGATGAAAAATTCTTCAGGATAAAGCCCGGCTTCGAGTACAGCCAGACGGCGAAAGGCGACTGCCCCTTCTGTAATTTCATCTGTAATAAAATCAGTGTTGCTGTACTGTTCAGGTTTGCGGTGATGACACCAGTTAATCACCTCGCCTGTCAGCTCATCCAGAACCTTGAAACACACTGCGCCAATTACCGGATCTGTGAATATTTCGAGAATTTTTTCAATGTCACGATCAGTTATTCCGGTCACATCATCATCCAGCGTAATTACAATTTCACCTCTGGCGGCCTCAATGCCACGATTTCGACCGGCCACGCCAAGGTTGTCATCCATACGCAACAGTCTTGCAAAGGAGTAGGGTCTGACTATATCTGTCAGAACTTGCTCGGAGTGATTGTCAACGATGATGACTTCAAACGGCTGATAACGAATGGAGGATAACTGTTCCAGTTGCTTTTGAACCAGATGTGGTCTGTTATAGGTGAGTATTACAAGCGATACGGGTATGTCGCCAGCCATTCAGTATTACCTTGGCAATGTCCGGAAGACCCGGGCAGTTTGTGGTTTGTGTGACATTTTATCAGTATTATTCCCGGTTTTATCAGTGGATTGATCGGCGCTTTCAATGGTAGCAGGATTCTTGCGGGTGCGCCGGTCCAGTACAGTTGCAACACCGGCCAGAAAATACCAGTGATATTCAGATAGTCCATACTGGGCAATGCTGAATATAAGATACATCCAGAAACATGACATAAGCGCCATCTGCAGATTCATCTCATAGCTCGACGGTATGCGCACGGACTTCATGCCTGTTCTGAATCCCGATTTTTTGTCCGGCTTGTCGTGAACTGACAGATTGGATGTAATTTGCCTTAATGTTTTATATATACTTTTAATAAACAGGATAAAAATTACCAGACCTATTATGCCTGTTTCGATAAATGTCTCGGTATACAAATCATGTGCCATCAACTTGCCACCCATAATATTGTGGATGGCTTCCTTTGACGTTCCGAGGCCAAAACCTACAACAGGATTTTCCAGTCCCAGTTTAAATTCACCAACCACGCCATCTATCCGTCCCTGAAAGGTTGCCGCACTCTTTACCTCGCTGTTTCCCGTCAGGGATAAATAACGGTCTTTCTGGATGTCATTCATATTATTCCAGGCGAGTGTCGATATGATAACACTTACCAGGATGAGGGTAACCTTGTGCCGTGATTTGATGAAAATACTGAGAAAAATTACAAATACTGCAACCAGGCCACTACGTGACATGGTCAAAACCAGCGCATACAACAGGGGGGGGACACATGACAGGTACGCAATCCTGGCCCGCCAGTTTGAGTTGCCCCAGAGGTAGTGCATGAATGGAAACAGCGTTGCAATGACGAAGCCCAGTCCATTCGGATTGATGATATCGGTAGGTGCACCACCCAGACGCCCGGCAAATTCACCACCACCCAGGTAAGTCCGATCTCCCCAGTAACCGGTGGTTTCGTGCAGATAAAGGGGTTCCATCACCCGGAACAGCTGGCATGCCATGAAAACGAGGACAAAACGTTTCAGTCGGGCATCTGTGTCCACAATCAGCAGAGTAAAATGGAAAAAGAGCATGGCCTTGATGAATTCACCCAGGTTGTTTCTGAGCACACTGCCTGGCCATTCAACAAAGGGGAGTGAAATCATGACATACACCAGAAACATAAACAGATATCGGTTGCAGGGGTTGTCAAAACGACCGGCAAGTTTTGATTGCTGCATGAACAACATGATGAAAAGCAGTGCAGCAATCAGCAAGTCCGGTCGTAATACAGCAATTCCCGGAATTCTGGCAGACAGATGCAGGAAGAAACTGATTATGTAAAACAGATAGAATATATAGGTCAGGTTACCTACAGACGATTCTGTATCCTTCCTGCCCGGGAATTGTAAAGCCGGATTGTTCATCGGTATGAAATCACTGGGCAATGATTTTTTTGTAGATATCAAGATAACTCATGGTCATCCTCTCACTGGTGAATCTTTCCCTGAATCTGATAGATGCGTTGTTAGCCAATGACTCACAAACCAGCGGATCATCAGCCAGTTGTTTAATCGCACTGGAAAGGCCATCAGCATCAGTGGGTTGAACCAGTATACCTGAGTTGCCATCTTCAATAACATCAGGTATTCCACCAACCCGCGTAGATATGACCGGTACACCTGCACGCATCGCCTCCAGCAATGTAATGGGCAGGCCTTCGCTGAGCGAACTGATGACGAGTATCCTGAAACAGTTCAGGTAATCACTGGCATTGGCAAGATAACCTGTAAACATTACATGTTTGTCTATCCCAAGTGATGTTGCCAGCTGTTGCAGATCCTTTTTCAATGGACCTTCCCCCGCCAGTACCAGTCTGATATTGCGTCCTTCCCGGTGCAGGCTGGCGATTGCACGCAACAGAAATTCATAGCCTTTCTCCTGTGACAGGCGACCAATTGCCCCTATAACAAAACTGTCGCCAGAAAATTCTTTTATGGGCAGGTAACCGGGCAGTTCAGTCATCTTCCTGTTTATCGGATCTCGTGCAATACCGTTATTTACGATATAAAGTTTATCCGGGTCTATTTTTGCAGCGACAACAGCGGGATTCAGCAACATAAGTTTATTGACTGCAACCACAGCCTCCCGGTATCTGAGCATCCGTTTGTCCAGCCACTCATAGAGAGCCAGCTTTGACAATGTGCGTGTATTTGTCCAGCCGTGCAGTGTAGATACCATCGGGATCTTTCTGAAAACTCGCGGTACAATGCCGGCCAGAATATTACCCTTGTATCCGTGTGTATGAATTATATCAATGTTGCGGGTATGAGCCGTTCTTAACAACCTGTATATGCCCAGAGGATTCAGGCCTGCACGAAACCGTATCGTGATGACCTCCATGCCTTGTGACCTGGCCTGCTTCTCAATCTCTTTTTCACCCTGACTGGCAGTACCAATACTACATAGCAGGGGATGCAGGCCTGCATTTTGCTGACCAGCCATCAGGTTAAGCAGCATGACCTCTGCGCCGTAGAGTCCACCGCTGTCGATGATATGCAGAATCTTCATGGCAGCAGGGTGTGGAGTTGCATTGACTATACTAGCAAATCGGAAAGGTACTCTACGCCATAGAGGGCTTTACGGAACTGAACCATATTCTGGCCGACACCATAACGACGTATCTCGAACAGGTCATGCCAGACTGACTTGTCATGAAATGCCACTGTGGCGTTTGCAAAGCCACTTTCAATCACAATCTGTTTTACCAGTTCGTTATAATCCGACCTTTGGCCATTGGGGTAACAGAACGCTGTTACCGGGCGGGAGACAAACTGCTCGATTCTCATTTTGCTACCGTGAATTTCTTCCCACAGGTGGTCACGATCCAGATTGCTCAAAACCGGATGCGTACGGCTGTGCGCACCTATCTCGATTCCATTTTCAGACAGTTCCTGTACCGCAGACCATGACATCGGGGCATAATCAGCTTCAGGCTCGGTGCCTGTCATTACCGCCAGATCCTGCCCAAGCCGCTGTATAAATAATTGCCGTTCCTCTTGACCAACAGACAGACAATGGTCGTTCAGTACGGACCAGGCAGCACTCCGATCCGGGTCTGATGTCAGAGGCAGTTTTATCACGGAATTACCGGCAGGAGTGAATTCCAGAGTTTTGGCGACAGTATTTTTTAACATATATGCAATCCTGTCAGGCCATAACCATAGTTTGCGGTCAACAAAATCAGCCGTAACATACAAGGTAGCCGGCAGGGACAGTTTTTTCAACACAGGGAATGCGTGGCGATAAAAATCATCGTACCCGTCATCAATAGTCAATGAGATGCTGTTTGGTACGACAGACTTCCCTTGTCTGATCGAATCACAAACATGGGACAAGGGTTGAACTGTGAAATTATTCTTCAATTCGATCATCTGCTGTTCAAACAGGGCACTCGAGACCTTGCCACTACCCGCATCGGCGCTGAAGCGATGAAACATCAGTACACGTGGTTGGTTGCGGGTCAAAAATCTGGCCAGGCTAAAACCTCCCAGATGACATGCAGTGTTTACCAGATTACTTTTCAGTGACATAACTTTAAAGGGAATGAAGGTTCAAGGATTCGTCAGTTCATTATATAATACTGCATGTTGTGACAGCATCTTGTCCATATCGCATAATTCGGCCACTCTCGCAGTGGCCCTGCTGGCCATGCTTGCAGCACGATCAGGGTCTTCCAGTACCATATTGATTTTTTCTGCGAGACTGTTGATATCACCGACCGGGACAAGGTAGCCGGTTTCCCCGTTTATTACCAGTTCGTTATTGCCACCGGTATCGGTACAAACTACCGGGGCACCTGTCTGGATATACTCAATGATGGCGTTTGACAATCCTTCCGAGTCAGAACATAAAACGGCCACATCAAATTGTTCAATCAGCGGGATAACTTCCTTCTGTGCACCCAGAAAATGCACATGTTCACCCAGGCCAGATTCCCGCGCCAGATTTTCGAGTGCACCCGTATCGCCTGAACCTGCAATCACCAGTTCCGCGTCGGTTTGTTTTTGCCTGACCAGCCTGAAAGCATGTATCAGGTCATCAATTCTTTTTACCGGCCTGATATTGGCAACTATACCGATTATCCGGGTCTGTTTTGTCCGGAATGGCAGTGTGTTGTCTTTCGCACTGTTTCCCCCGGCCACGGTTTCGTTGGTATAACCGTTATAGATTACCCTGATTCTGGCAGGGTCTATCCATTCCTTCTGATGTGTTATCTGCTTGACAGCGTTACTGTTGACGACGGCCCGGTCTATGAACAGTCGATTAAACCGGAGGATTGCGAGTTGTGCCGGCGTATACCAGAATCCCATGTCACGCCGGGAGATGATTACCCTGATGCCTGCCAGTTTGAGTATGAGCGGGGCTATCAGGGACGCATCATTAAAAAAGATATGTACGATACGGTAGCCGTTCTGGCGTAACGAGCGGGCAAAACTGACCATGCGGGACAAGGTCCGCAGACTGAACAGTTTGTTGATATACAGTACGTTGACCGGACAGGGAAACCCGTTCTTATCAATATGATCCGAAGGTCGGAACAAGGTCAATGCGGGTTCAAATTGCGTCCGATCCAGACCGTTAATCAGGTTATATAACTGTTTTTCCGTACCGGCGTAAGGGTCCTTGTAGACATCAATCAGATACATAATCCTGGTTTTCATACGGCGGGGCGATGATCCCTTATCCGCCACGCGGGGTCCACAATACCTGCTTGTGGCCTTTAATGAACTGAATGCTTGCATGGGCCGCCGCGACATTAATCAACACAAAATAATATGCAGCCGAACATACAACCAGTTTATGGTTGCGGTTTCTCAGTCGGTAACCTGCAAACGCACACAGGTAGGACAAGGCCTGTAATAACATCATGTTTTGATAGAACTGTCCGGACTGCAACAGCAGGGGATTGATAATGAGCATATAGCCGAGCGGTATCCAGGCTGTATAGCGTAATAATTTGTGCGATATCAACTGCCAGCTGAACAGGGGAAACAGCAGCGGGTTCATCAATCTGCGTTTGTCCAGCAAGGCCCATAATGCGCGCAGCGAGACACGCACACGCATCCTGTATTCTGCATGTTGATCTGCGAGCGCGGCTTCGTTGAGGATTGCGCGTGGCTCATAGATAACGCGGTATCCCTGTTCTATGACATTAAGTGGTTGTACGAAATCAGGCAACTGGTCAGCATTCATGATTTTATATAAAGACTTGCGAATGGCATCAATACCACCATCCACGCCGACTATGGAATTAAACTGTGATTCCTGCTGGCGTATGAAGTTTTCATAATGCATATAGGCACTGCAGCCTGTACCTATCGGCGAGCCATCGGCGTGTGTATAAAGCATCTTGCCGGTGACATATCCGACCGAAGGGTCCGCAAAATTGGATACAATCTTACTGATACCATCACTGCGATAGATCGAATTGGCATCGGAGAAGATAATAATCTCGCCCCGGGCATGGCCCATGGCCAGATTCAGACCAGCCGTCTTGCCCTGTCTTGGTTCCTGGCGTATCAACTTTACCCTGTGATTGGCCAGCGATTTGACGATTTCGTCTGTGCCGTCAGTTGATCCGTCAGAGACCACGATAATATCAAGCTTGTCCTGTGGATAATCCTGCTGCAGCTTGTTCGTGATTGTTTCGGCAATATGCAGTTTCTCATTATAGGCCGCAATGATGACTGTAATTACCGGTTCATATTCTGCGCACTTTACCGGTCTGGCTGCGAATCGGGCCAGTAACAGGGCGCAGACAGGATATCCTGCATATATGTAGACAAGCAGGATGAATGAGATTACAAAAAGGGCTTCGAGCATGAAATAATTTTTATCTTTAGAGGTTAATGTGGGCTTCTGACCCTTTCCTTGCGCATTAGCACGGCCCAGGCCCTTGCCGGGTCATATAATCCAGCCAGAACCAGATAGTGTATTGCCTGAAATCGCGAACCGTTCTCCATTGCACACTGGAACAGGCGGAAATTGAGAACTGCTTTGCGTCGCCGTATCACCGAAGCAGGATACGGATATCGTTTTCCGGCTTTTTCGAGGATGACAAATCCATTTCTCCAGCGTCTCGCCGCGCCCTGACTGCTTTTGCTGATTGATTCCTCGTGTCTCCGGTAGTGATAAAGAGGTTTGTCAATGTAAGCAAAACGGGTGATTTCGGACACCCTGACCAGCATATCATGGTCCTGGGCGGCCCGCATTGCTTCATCGAAATCCCCTGCCTGCCTCAATACGGACATGCGCATCAGTGAGTTGGTGGGCAAGTGTATATAACAGTTGAGCAGGACATTTTCTGGCCTGTTTTCTTCCTGATGATCTGCCGGATATATATCGTAGAGAAATTCGCCATTACTGTTAACGGCAGTGCCATTGCAGTACACAAATCCGACATCCGGGTTTTGTTCCAGGCAGCCAACCTGTAACTCAAGCTTGTCCGGTTCCCAGTAGTCGTCACTGTCTAGAATACATACATACTCGCCACTGGCATGTCTCATACCCAGATTGATTGATACAGACTGCCCCTTGTTTTGTCGGCCCGGGTGTTCCAGCAGTTTTATGTTGTTAGTGTATGGGGCCAACGCATCAAGGGTGTGGTCAGTTGAGCCATCGTCTACAACGATAATTTCGATGTTCTTGTATGTCTGGTTCAGGGCCGAGTCTATTGTTTGACCGATGTAGCGGGCGCGATTGAACGCAGGTATGATGACAGATACTTTTCCCTTGGACATGGTTGCAGCTTCAGTGAACCCGGATATAAGAATTATTTGTCGGAAAATTATCGCATATCAGCCCGGGTGGGTCACCTGCTGTCTGGGCCAACCCGGTTATTCCAGGATGCCGGTAGTGCATTATTCGTGTTTTCTTGTACAGATTTAACTTATAGGACCTTCCAATGCGAGTATTGATGTCGGCTTTGCATCCCGAAGGGGGCATACGTACTTATTTCAGATATATATATGGACATCCGGTTTTTTCGGATTGCAGATTTTCCCTGGTGGCACCTGACAGGGGGCTTGCCGAATATCTCGCGGAGTTCCTGCCAGACAGGCGGATTGAAATTGTGGTCGCCGCTAAGGGCCGGGCCCGTTTCATCCGACAGGTACGGGGTCTGGCCCGCAACGGAAATTATGACCTGATTCATTCACACGGGTTCTCTGCCGGTATCCTCACTGAACTGTCCCGTACCGGTCTGGCGCTTCCGCATTTGATGACGGCACATGATGTATTTTTGCCCGTGCAGTTTGAGGGTGTCCAGGGACAGTTGCAACACTTGATGATGTCCCGGTTATTCAGGCGTATGACAGCGATACATACGGTCAGTGAGGATGCACGTCTGAACCTGTTGTCTTTTTTTCCTGCGATACACTCATCACAGGTAAGAGGGATACTGCACGGCGTGGATACGCACTATTTCCGGGACAGTATACCTTCAGCTCTGAGGCAAAAACTTGGTCTTGGCAATGACGTCCCCCTGATAGGATTTTTCGGCAGGTTTATGGGGCAGAAGGGATTCCGCTTGCTGGTGGACGCGATGGAATCCATTGTAAAAGACAATTTGCTCCCCGTTGCCCCTCATGTGACTACCTTTGGCTGGAACGGTTATATAAGGGAAGATTATGAATATCTGCATCGTAAAGGACTGGGTGATTATTTTCATCAGCATGAGCAGACAAGTGAAGTTGGCAGCATGCTAAAGGCAGTTGACCTGGTGGTGATGCCTTCGCGCTGGGAGGCTTGTGGATTGTTGGCGATGGAAGCGCTGGCGGCGGGTGTGCCAATTGTGGGTTCGGACTGTATAGGGTTGCGTGAGGTGCTGGCCGGCAGCCCTGCGAGGTCATTTCGCACCGGTGACCACGAAGCATTGCGTGATGCGATGTTAATGGAGTTGTCCGCCCTGGATGGACGAAAGCAGGCATTTACAGAATACCAGTCGCAGGCGGTCAACCGGTTTCATATAGATCGTCCGGCGCGCGAACTGGCCGCACTTTACAACGATCTGACAGTCAGGAGGGATGCCTGATCATCAGGTACACAGTGATTACAATCGCATACCAATGTGCTGGTCATGGCGGCACCTGTCCGCTGACCGGTGTCGCAAAAGCGAAATAACAGCGGTTGTATTATATGTCCCGTTAGTCCGGTTTTCCGGGTCTACATTTAATGCACACGAGTTTGTCGACCGGGATACACCTCGCCAACAGTTGTAAAACCCTGCCCCGTTTCAGTGCTCCAGCCATTCAACCCTGGCGCAATCCTGTTGAAAGATGTGGAAAAATCAATACGTTGGGAATAGAATATGGCAAGCTATAATCCTCCTTCCTGGCACATCCAGTTCGCTGTCATGGAAGGCAATAATGCTACTACCAGGCGGGCTGCCACATTACCAATTCTGTGTAGGGTGCCCTGACCGCCTGAGGGAACTCAAGTAATGTGGAAACAATTCAGAAGTAACCCGGCTACCAATATGCGCGGACATTTATACCGTGTACTGGTATTTGTTTTCGTAGTCCTGTTTCTTGGTGCCTGCAGTGATTCAGGCGGGGATAACACGGCGGACGAACCGGTCGCCCCTGCCCCTGTCGTTCCTGCCCCTGTTGCCACCGAATCCCAATCGGGTATTGCTATTGATGGCCCCTTGTCCGGGGCGACAGTCGTAATACTGGAAGCCGATGGTGATCAGATCGGGACTGCCACAACTGAATCTACGGGAAGATTTAACCTTGAAGTACCCGTCAATGCATTATATCCATTGACGGTACGTATAACCGGGGGAACAGATATTGTTACCAACTCCGCTGCAACGATCCAGCTGGCGGGCATAGTTGAGGCCGAAGATACACCGATGGTGGTGACCCTGTTTTCAACACTGGCTGTGCGTCACGCGGAATGTACTGCCAGGCGGGCGGGTGGTAATCAGGCTGCTGAACGTAATGCACGAAATGGGGTTACAAACTCCAGTGTCGCCGCGTTGCTGGACAGTCTTCTTTCATTCGGCCTGAATACGACTGTTCGTAGTCAGTTGCTTTCAAGAATACCAACCAATGCAACCCAGGCGGCCTCGATGCTGCTCTCGTCCGAACAGTTTGCGGAGACATTACGCCGTACTTCTCAGGCCTTGGCGAGTACCCCGGATGCGCGTACCCCGGATCAGGTTCTGACTTCTCTCGCCTGTGATCTCGATAATGGAACAGTCGATGGTGCAGAGACCGGGACGACCACGTCCAGAGTCGCAGCACTATTCCAGCTGGCTTCAACCGAAGTGGGGCTCGAAGCGGCGGCAGGCCGGTTGAAGGTGGGAGGTGTCGTTGCGAATACCGCGATAAATGCTGCATTAGTCGCAGCATTTGGTGTAGACACAGTCAGTGTGGCTACACTTACACTCAGCCAGGAAACACTGGATCAGTTGAAGAAGGTGGTCAATGCCGCGCTGGTGGCCCAACCAAGCGCCTCACTGACGCAATTGAGCAGTTCACTGGCCGGTCTGACAGCGCCTGTGGCGCCGGGCAGCATGGCTGCGATCATTGATGCGCTCAGTAATACCACTCCACTCAGGGCTATTATTGATGCCCCGGTGACACCCACTACCACACTGCTGGCCGAGATCCACTTGCCGGGCTCATCAACTGCGCCGCTAATCAGTCTGTTTACCGCCAGTCCCGGCTCGTTTGGGACGTCAGCGGGAGGACTTACAACTTTGCAATGGACGGCCTCAGGGGCGACAAGTTGTGAGCGTGCTGGTTCTGGTCTGGGATGGAATGGCGGCAGTGCCACTTCCGGTACAATTGCAAATATCGGACCGGTTATTTTGAATTCAACGTTTACATTAACCTGTACAGGTCCCGGCGGCTCGGTCTCATCCAGTGTCAATGTCATTGTTCCTCCCAGTGCCACGATTTCTTTTGTACCTGCCACTGCGGAGCTTGCCGAGACGGTCACTGTGAATATCAGTTCGCTTAATGCGGACAGTTGTGATGCAACACTGGTGGGAGGTGTGAGCCCTGTATCTATAGTCTCCGGAGGAACATTTGCGGCCGATGTGGGCCTGAATGTTGATGTTACCTGTAATGGCCCGGGCGGATCGGGTGTGGCAACCAGGTCATTGCCGGTCAGGGCTGCCCGCCTTAGCTGGGACGCCCCGACGGAGACAGAAGTCGGGGGGGGTGTGGCTCTTGAGGGATTTATCCTGTATCACGGGCCAACACCCGGTAGCCGGACAGATAGCATAGTGATAGGCAATCCAGCTGCACGTGAGTTGACCAATGCGTTTCCCTCGGGACCGCGATATTTTCAGATAACGGCTATCGCAAACAGTGGACTCGAGAGCAGATATTCTGAAGAGGCATTCAAGGAGATTCCCTAGGTAGTAGCTACACACACGTCAGCGTGGTACACCATCGTCGTCAGCCATGACGAATGGCTATTCCGGGGTCAGGATTTTTTCACCTGCCCCGGGATTTTGCGGCGCGTCTAATGGAACCAGGGTTGACCTGACGGATGTCCTTTATTCCGCCTGGAGGTTAGTCGGCGGCAGCGCGCAGTTTGGGCACAAGGGGAATCCAGTCGCATTCACCGATCCGTCCTTGTCATAGACATAGGCAAAAGACCTCTGGACTTCTGCATCTGCCAGCGCACCCTTCTGGATGACGCCGGTAATGGTCGTGTCGTTCCAGTTCGCGGGGCTGGCAACCGTAATATAACCAAATTTGTCGCAATCACTGAATACCGGCGCTTCACAAATCTCAATCCTGGCTTGGGCACCCGGGCCTGTCGCCAGATACACTTCGTCGAATAATGGATGCGTCTGTGACCAGTCTGGTCTGCCGTTACCGGTAAATCCGGTAAAATTCATAAGTGTCCATTGATAAGGGGGCTTGGTACCGCCGCTTGGGCAGCTTACTGTAGGTGGACCGCAAAATACCTGGTTAGTGAAGTTTGTTTTGGTTACATTGATATTTGCGGTTGGTATGCTGTAGGTCCATACAGTACTGCCAGGCAATAGCGGGTCCGTTTCATTCGCCTTTATCCAGACGCTCATTCTGACCCACTGCCCGAAGCGGAAAATACTGTCCAGCTGGTCAAAATTACTGCTAGCTGCCGTTAATTGCAGATCACCGAATGGTGCATTGGTGTTGTTACCCTTGATACCTAGCTGACCACCCACATGCGTGGGTAAAACAATATCATTATCCTGGGTAAATCCACTGCTCGTACAACTTGGCGCACACGTGGCCAGATATCCCTGCTCGTCAAAAATCCATACCAGTTTCCACGTGCTGGTCCCGAAGGTAGGTATAGTAGAGAGGGTAGGTATCTTGCCTGGTTCATCCGTGCCTGGAAAGGTGGTGCCGGCCGGTATTTGCAGCCAGTACGAAACAAAAAACTCGGTTGTTGGGGCGAAAGACGCCTGTATTATCTGGGTATCATTTTCCCCAACCGTACCATCGAATACCCGCATGGACAGGTTTCCCGAGTAACCGCTCAGGTTATCGAAGGAGGGTTTGTTGGTCCCATAACCTGACCAGGTGCCTACCGTGGCTGTCGTGTCGACATCTGCACCCGCAGTACCGCCCTCAAAGTTATCGTAAATATGGATGGTCGGACCCTGGGCACCAAACCCGGTTCCTGTCAGGGTAACCGCACCATTGTCAGACAGCGTACCCGTTAAATCAGTAATAACTGGAGCTGCCTGGGAAATGCCGGGGAGGCATGTCAGTAAAAAGAAAATTGTATTTATCCGACGCATGTTTGCTCCTGACTCCGTTACCAATGGTAATTATAAGGGCTGATTTCTAATTCTACAGCCTAATTAACACAAGTTGGAAGCGGATTATTAAATGTCCAGGCTGCCTGATAATGCGGTTTGACAGGAAACAGTCCGGTGCCCTGTCGTAGCTCAATACACGCTTGTAGAATCTTGTGCCAGTGGTCATTAACCATGGATTGGTGGCAGATAAGGATGACTTGATAATAGCCAGTTTGGCACCAGGTGTTTTGCGGCGCGTGGACAGCGTGAGAAAAAAATCATATACAGACAGCGCAGACTTGCAGGACATATTGACCTGTACAGGACGGTTTTACAATGTAAGGAAACATAGTAGGCTAGCGGGTTTATTACTGTGGGTCAGTCCACTCCGGGCGGCCTGTATCATGCTGTTAAACATGGGTGCTTCAATTCAAAACAGGCTATGAAAGATATTGATGGAAATGATGTCCCGGGCGGGTCCACTCTCGAGGCAGATTTGTGTATCATAGGAGGCGGTGCTGCAGGAATAGCGATAGCAACCCGGTTTATCAATACACATAAAAAAATACTGCTGATCGAAAGCGGCAGTCATTCCTATAGTGACAAGACGCAGTCTTTATATGAATTCACCAATTCGGGCCATCCGGTCAGGGCGCAACAAGGCTATATTTCCAGAAACCGGTACCTGGGCGGTTCTACCAATACCTGGCATGGTGGCTGCGCACCGCTGGCAGCAATCGATTTTGAGGAACGTCCGTGGATTGCCAACAGCGGTTGGCCGATCAACAGCGATGAGCTTGAACCCCACTATCGCGAGGCAGCCGGTTTTTTAAAGTTGCCCGAGTATGATTATTTCCGGAACCGGAAGTGGTTGAATTACATCAAAAATTCGCCTGCCAACTTTCTGGATGATGCCGTACTTGAGCCGGAAATATTGTTGTTCGCCAACAAGCCCTTGAATGCCAGGGTCGCCTATGCAGGAGCAATTGCGAGATCGTCGAATGTACAGATTTTGCTGAATAGTAACGTCAGTAATCTGGAAACTGATAACAATGCATCCAGTGTACAACGCGTCCATGTATGTACCCTTGGTGGTAACAGATATTTTGTGAAGGCAGGAAGGTACATCCTCGCCTGTGGTGGCTGGGAGAACGCACGTTTATTACTCCTGTCGAACAGGACCCAGGCGACCGGCCTCGGGAATTATTATGACAATGTAGGGCGGTATTATAATGAACACCCCAAGATAATTTTCGGGGAGATAATACCGCGTGACAAGTCGCTGTTGTCACCGATTATGATATGGAAGCGCAGAATCAGTCATAAAGGTTACATGCGTGTCAGCATGAGACTGTCACCGCAACTGCAAAAGGAACACCGTTTGCTGAATCATTATATCCAGCCTATTTATCCACAAAGTTTCAGGGAAGCGATTTCGCACTCTGATGCATTCATCAAAAAATTCAATTTTTCGAAGGATACCATCCATCGTTTGGCCAAACTGTCGTCCAGTCTTCTCCAGTATTCCGATGCGTTTGAACGGATTATTTTCAATATGCCGCTTCGGTTTGACACCCTTGGTGTGGTAAGCCATTTTGAGCAGATACCGAATCGCGAGAGCAGGGTATCACTTTCCATGGACAGGGACATGCTGGGACTCAACAAGCTTGATGTCAGGCTGGTTGTGTCATCCGAGGAAAAGGAGAATATGATACGCTACCACCGGGTTTTTAATGACATACTGGTCAGAAATAATCTGGGCAGGCTGGAAGGCAGATTTGCTGATCCTTCCCTGCCATGGGATGGACTTACAGATTCTTCGCATCATATAGGCACTACCCGGATGAGTAATGATCCAAAGTCCGGCGTGGTAAATAAAAACTGCATGGTTCACGGGGTAGACAATCTCTACATTGCAAGTAGTTCGGTCTTTCCGACCGGTGGCCATATCAACCCGACATTAAGCATCGTTGCAATTGCAATGAGGCTTGCATCTCATCTCAAGGACAAAATGCAAACATGAGTCTGTTACCCTACATATCTATAATGTCCAGGATTCGGTTAAAGCAGGTATACGGAGCCAGTAAAGCCATATTGCAAAACCGGATTTCACGATATCCGGAATCTGTTACCAGTCTTGAAAATAGATTTGCTACATTTACCGGGACGAAACATGCTATTTCCTTTTGCAACGGAACCTCCGGCATTGAAGCGGCACTTTATGCTGCTGATATCGGTGTAAACGATGAAGTTATCGTACCTTCATGTACATTTCATTCATCTATTGATCCGATAGTAAATGCGGGGGCACGGCCGGTTTTTGCAGATATCGATCCGGCAAGTTTTACCATTGATGTGAGTGATGTCAGCAGGAAAATTACGGATCGGACCCGGGCGATCATCGTCGTGCATCTGTTTGGGACGCCGGCAAATATGGAGGGACTAAAAGCGCTCACAGCCGGCAGAAATATCGTGATTATCGAAGATACCTCACATGCGCACGGTGCGGTTTATCAGGGCAAGATCTGCGGCTCAATGGGTGACTTTGGTGTATTCAGTCTGCAGGGCGACAAGGCAATTGCCGGGGGAGAAGGTGGGATAGTCGTTACAAACGACAGAAAATCCTGGATAAAAATGTCCATGTGGGGTCATTTTGATCGGCATGCAAACTTGTTTGGCGAACTCGATTGTGAGGATTTCCGCTGGACGGGAATCGGCTATAAAAGAAGAATGGCTCCGATCAGCGCGATAATTGCTGCCGCAGATTTTGATTTTATAAATCAGAAGAATGCATTGTTCAGGAAAAATACCGAAATTCTGGATGCAGAACTATCGGGGATAGACGGGATATCCATTTCCGGATGTTATCCAGGTTCGGTTAAAGGCGGGCTGTTTTCAGGATATCCCATCAGTATTAACAAAGGTGAAAACGCCGTGGTAAAGGTGCTGGATGCGTTAAAAAAGGCAGGAATTACTGCCTATTCATGGCCTTACGCAACTCACCATAAGCTGCATATTTATACAAACCCCGAATGCAGGGTCATGAAAGCACGCAGTAGTCATATACCTGCATATGATCAGGCGTCATATCCGGTTTTGCCTGTCACGGAGCATCTGAACGCAAACGGGATACTGTTATCCAAGAAATATACCTGTACCTTAAATGCAGATTCACGTGCAAAAATCAGGAAGGTATTTCGTAGTTTCTGATGCGTATCTAAGGTTTCCATGTCGAAATAGTTTACTTATACGTCAGATGCAGGTGAAAATGAGTCAACTCGACATATCTTGTTGTTTTATATGTATTATTTTTTTCATTGAAATTATTTGTACAATTTTACATGTGTTTCTGTGTCGGAATAATTTACAAAAATCAATTTCCACACAAGGTTAAATTCGCATAACTAGTTGATATTTAATATATATATAAAGTTGGTACGCTTATTGCTCTTGTATAGCTAAGTAATCATAAGTCAGTAATTAAAACGAGGAACTAGTAATGAACAAATTATCATCAAAACTGATAAGCGCTATCGCGATGCTGTATATGACTACAGCAGGCGCAGCTGTAGTTGAATATGATTTTGTAGCTGAAGCGGCTGGCAATGAAGGCGGGTATTCATCTTATATGTCTGACGGTGACAGCGCTGGCGCTACCGTGGTTACGGTCACAGGTGGCAATGTCGCTGGCACGACCAGTTATTACGCCTATCTGGATGACCTGGATGTAGATAACCGGCCTGGTGGTATGGGTGTATGCCAAGTACTTGAGGCTGGTGAAGGCTCAGAGTGTCTTGATTCAGCTGATGATAATCTTGGTGACGGCGTGCCAGGTGGAGAGATGCTGACGCTGTCCTGGGGTCAGGTTGTAACCATCAATGAAATCGTGTTCAGGAATTTTGTACACCGTACAGATTTTGCCGCAGACCAGGATTTTCAGATTCGTATAGACGGTGGTGCATGGGCTGAGTATTCCCTGACACATATCTTCACAACATCACTTGTCGGCAGCACATTTGACTTTATTACGGATGACACCTTCGGCTTTAACGGTTGTACCAGTGCCCTTTGCGCCGACCTCTCGGACACCCAGCTTTACATCTCCAGCCTGGTCATTCAGACTCCGGAGCCAGGTATGGTTGTATTATTCCTGGTTGGTGTAGGTCTGGTTGCATTCAGCACAAGACGCCGCACGCAGACACAGGTATAAGTATTACCTGATAGTCAAATAGCTAGAGTCCTCAATTGGAAAGCCCCGGATAAAACCGGGGCTTTTTTTATCTGGAGATGAGTATTTTTTGAATACTACTCCCGATGATACAGGTGGGCTTCTTTCTGTGGTTATATCCCGGGGCATGCATCACCGGGTCAGTTCCAGAATAGAGTCGAGTCCTGAATTAAAGGAAAGGGATAATTTCCACCTTTCTACCGTAACTGAACCCCTTGCGACGAATTGTCGATGAAGCTTACAAGGCAGGCGACTACTTTTTATTTACGGATAGACAGCGCAACTATCTGTAAAATATAGAATTATTTATGGATGCGACAGTGGAGAAGTGATTTCAGCTGTCGATGGAGGTTACAATTTATCTGAATTTCGATGTAGTTATAGCCCAAGGTTGTTGATTTTTAAAAGTAAAATATTATGGCATGGTAATTGCATTTTATTTTGTAGAGATACACCATAACAACATTAATGTAGAAAATTAGATAAACATAAACAGGTAATATAATGCAAAACAATCTGGTAAAAAATCTGGTCGTGCTGGGAGGCAGTTTATTACTGCTTTTATCTACATACACCGCCAGTGCACTTCCAAGCTTGCAGCTGGACATAATCGACGGTGTATATGTAGGTGGGACAGAGGAGACAATTGTCACCACATCTGATGATTTCACACTGGTAGCCTATGGTCTTGATGGCAGTATTAATCTCGCATCTGATTATTATATATCGATAGCCATTACCCCACAGTCAGGGCCGACACTGGTCGATTTTGGGTCGTTTGTTTTTGGTGGGGTTACCTATGACATGAATGATGTGGTATACGGTTATCCACCGATTGAGAATACCGCATTTTTGCAACCCAAAGATCCGAAGGATTTATCTTCCCATAGCGTTTTCCCTACTTTGTATGCGGAGTTTGAGTTCAATTTTGTAGCCGGTCAGACATCCGCCGCTGTAAACACCCAGGATGTCACTGGTAGCGACCCGACTCTGAACCCGGGTTCTGCACTGTACTACAAGTTGTTTGCTGTGGATCTATCAAACCTGGCTGACGGTTTTGGTCTGCATTTTGATCTGTACAATACCAGGGTTCGTACTGTTAGTGATATTGATGTAAACGATTTTGCCCCATTCTCACACGACGCTGCCTCAAGCGAAATTCGTGAGGTGCCGGAACCGGGCACTCTGATGTTGCTTGGCTTGGGTATGCTGATAATCGTGACCTTTACTACAGGGCGCCGTTTATTATCGACTGCCCGCTAACAGCAACCTGGTAGTTTATGAATACAGGGGATGCATAAATTGTGCATCCCCTTTTTATTTCTCAAGTCTTATATTGTCCAGATAAATAATCCTTGCAGCAGGCAATTTTGCTGTAAATATTCCAATGGCTGATATTTTCTGTAAATCCATAAGCCGGCTCGCCGGTCCTTTGCGGATTTCAGCAACCGAAAGAGTCAGGTAATTCCATCCCTGGTGAAGGCGTGTCCTGTAGTTATAGCGGTCATCATCCTTCCAGCCATCCTTGTCGTGTAAAATATCATTGACCCGGATAACAATGTCCAGCTGTTTGCTGTCGGGAACATGGATATCCAGCCTGAGATATTTATACGGGTTCCAGTCAGCAAAAGAGCGACTGATATTGATTCCAGAATACTCGGTCGCATGAAGTGTGAGTTGCAGACTGTAATTTCCCCGGGAATGAACCAGAGCTGAACGTTCAAGTGTTCCATGATATTGAAATAATTCCAGACGGGACTCAAAATCTGCAATTACCGGAAAGTTCTGTGATGATTGAAAGTCTAGTAAAGCAAGTAGCAGGATTTTTAGTAGTGCCGGTAATGTCAGGGTAAATATTGCTATACGGGCATAGCGTGTAGCTCGGGTCACAGGCTGACACCAGACCAGTCCGATCCATGTTCCCACAAGATCATAATATACGTCCAGCCAGTTACCATCCCTTCCTATCTTTAGCTGGATCAATTCGATGAGACCACCGACAACCAACACAATTATAGTCAGTGAAATTGCGGTAATCGGCCCTCTGAGCGCGATTTTCCTGTTAAGGAAAAAGACGAGCAGACCAAAAAAAACGATGTGACCACAATCCCAGACGGCACCAAATAGGCGGGATGTTTCGGGTGACGGGCCAGGCGTGAAAAAGAACGGAAAAATAGCAATAATCGACAACAGCGGCAGGTAACGACTGGCCTGGGTTGAAAACTTGTATTGCATAATGAATTCCGGCGTGGACAGGTCAGATGTAATTAAGATCCCTGACTTTTGTGAAAGAATACCAGATATGCCCACCAGCGTACATGTCGTTAAAAATGGTTATTTCCAACAGGGTGCATTCTGCATAAGGCGATTAAGTAACTTCGTTGATTACAAGAATGTCACAGGCTGGACGAATTAAAAAAAACCACAGGATAGACAAGACTTGAAAGTGTAATAATCTGACTATGAATGACAAGAGCATCAGCCAGAATGTGGCAAATGACATATCCAGGGAAAAATTACTGGTATTGATATCAATCCAGAATGATCATGAATATCTTGTACGTCGGGGCAAACAGATTGCGGAGAGTCGCAGGGTTGAATGGGTCGTATTATGGGTCGACACAGGTCAGCCGATAATGCGGGAAGAGAAGACCAGGCTACAGTCCTCATTATCCCTTGCAATGGGATTCGGGGCACGTGTTGAGGTGTTGCGGAGTGTAGATGTTTTGCCCGGTGTGATTCACTATATCAATATACATGATTTTAATATCGTGTTACTTGGTTCAGGGGGTGGAGGCTTTATATATTCATGGCGCAAACGTCTTTATCAAAAACTGATCGACTCCGGTCTTATGCCTGAGGTGATTGTCTGTACACCACCAAAAACCGTGCGGAAGATTCAGCATGCACAAGCTATAGTCCGCCATTATTTTTCTGGAAGTTTGTTGGACCATATGTATGCGATATTTTCAGCCATCATTGCGACTGGTTTTGCCATTTTGCTGGCTCAGTGGCTCAGCAGTGGAAATCTGGTGCTGATTTATGTGCTGGCGGTAATCATCGTCGGTCTGAGACATGGTGCAGGTCCAGCTATGACAACGGTTGCACTGGCATTCCTGAGTTTTGACTTTTTTCTGGCCCAACCTATATTTGGCTTCTTTCCTAACCAGCAGGATGATATAGCAGCGATGGTATTTCTTGTCGTGATTGCTCTGCTGTGTGGTTCTGCTGCCTCGCATCTTCGAAGCCAGTTTATATCGCTAAATGAATCAAACCGTTATACGGACGCATTGCGCGCGTTGGGACAGAGACTCACTGTTGCAGATGCTGAGCATTCTGTATGGCTGATACTCGCAGGAGAACTTGGTCGTGTTCTGCAGACTGAGGTAACTGTTGTTTCATTTGAGGGGGCGCGGGACCAGAATCTCTACCCGGAGTCGCAAGTCCAGTTTAATCCCTTAGACTGGCGTGCAATACAATGGTCAAAATTGCATGCGGAAGTTTCGGGCAGATTTACAGATACATTCGACACTTCTGCGTGGTCATTTTTCCCGGTAATTAGCGAAGATAAAGCCATCGTAATTGCGGCGATCCGGTTCGGAGATGATGCTACCAGCCTTAAACCGTATGACCGTGATCTGGTAGCGGCCATGTTGCAACAGGCCGCAGATGCCTGGCAACGTATCCAGTTGACCGCAAAACTTGAATCTGCCCATTTGAAGACCGAGGTAGAGCAACTCCGTTCCGCCTTGTTATCCTCTGTATCGCATGATCTGAAGTCTCCACTTGCTGCGATGATTGGTGCGGCAGAAACGCTGAATATACGTGATATCCAGCTGGAGTCGGCAGATCGCCAGGAATTGTCTGAGACAATCCTGCAGGAAAGCCGTCGGCTTGAAAGTTATATACAGAACCTGCTTGATATGACCAGGTTGGGTCATGGTACCTTGCAGATCAGTCGCGACTGGGTATCCGTCGATGATATTATTGGTGCGGCTCTGGCCAGACTGAAACGCTATTTCCCGAACATACTCACCGAGTATCACAATGATGAGCCTGCTCCATTATTGTACGCACAGGCAGTCCTGATAGAGCAGGCGGTGTATAATATCCTGGAAAATGCTGCCAAGTTTACACCACCCGGTAAAAAGATAAGCATATGGGTGGAGCAGCAGATCAACAGTTGCCTGATCAATATTGAAGACCAGGGTCCGGGGATACCTGAATCATTGCGGGAAAAGATTTTTGATATGTTTTACGCTGTTGCTGATGGTGATCACAAAAACCAGAATACTGGAATGGGCCTCGCCATCTGTCGCGGTATGATCACTGCGCATGGTGGCAGGGTAAGCGCCCACGCAGGGTCCGGTAATACCGGTACGCGGTTCATCATCGAACTGCCGTTGGATAGACCACTCTCCCCGGAGTCATCGTGAAGGCAAAAATACTGGTAATCGATGATGAGGTACAAATACGCAGGATGCTTCGTATTTCTCTCAAAAGCGCTGATTTTGAGGTAATAGAAGCCGAGAATGGTGAGGCAGGTCTTGCCGCCATACTCCGCCAGCAGCCAGAGCTTGTGATACTGGATCTGGGGTTGCCTGATATGGAAGGCTATCAGTTATTGCTCGAACTGCGGAGCTGGTCAAAGATTCCTGTGATTGTATTGTCTGTGCGCAGTAACGAAACGGAAAAGGTCCGTGCGCTGGATGCTGGCGCACAGGATTATGTTACCAAGCCATTCAGCATAGAGGAGTTGCTCGCCCGAATCCGGGCGAACCTCAGGGATCATATCAAACCGGAAGGCAGGACAGTCCTGAATGACGGGAAGTTGAGTATTGATCTGACCAGAAGGCTGGTCATGCTAAACGGTATAGTGATTGATTTAACGCCGAAGGAATATGCCGTGCTTTCCCGACTGGCAAATGTTCCAAATCGAGTTATTACACAGGTCCAGCTACTGGATGAAATCTGGGGCAAGGGCCATCACGAAGATACACATTACCTTCGTATCGTTGTCAGTCATTTGCGCCAAAAACTGGGGGATGACCCTGTAGACCCTCAATACCTTAAAACCGAGTCAGGTGTCGGATACCGGTTTGTCTTTAATGAAGGTGTGGCGTAGTCACAACCTGTCTTTACGAATTCTTTACGGTAATCCCGGCTCTGCTGATAGAGATTTTACTCACCTGTTATTTATACTCTGAACCGCGGATATAAGGAAAACATCCGCGTGTGTGTAACCAGAACAGGATAATTTGAGCTTGAAAACGCATGTAATTGAATTTGCGGTAGTCATATTTGTCATTGTCGCGCTTGTCATCGGCGGTCGTGCAAACCACAGCAGCAATCTGGTCTCAGGAAACCAGGATGAAGTCGCCGCATTCTACAAGGGCAAAATCATCAAGTGGATCATACCTTACAGTCCGGGTGGTGGTTACGACGAATACGCACGCCTTATTGCACCTATGCTTTCCAAACACACCGGGGCGAGAGTAGATGTCTTTAATATGCCTGGTGCGGGCGGTATGCGCGGTGTGAATGAACTGTTCACCTCTCCTGATAATGGTTTGATCCTGGGTATGATTAATGGCAGTGCGCTGGTTACCAATGAATTGGCCGGTATCGAGGGAATTATGTATGAACTCGATGAGTTTGAATATATAGGGCGTATCGTTGCAGACTCCCGTGTATTCGTTCTGGCAAACAATAGTGGATTAACCACGTTTGATGAAATATTGAATAACCAGAAGCCGCTCAAGATGGGCGCGACCGGGCTCGGTGGCAGTACTTATGTAGATGCGGTCGTTAGCAAGGAGGCATTCGGCTTGAACATCGAGATCGTGCATGGTTTCGACAGTTCTTCAATCGTCAGGCAAGCGATGCTCAGGGGTAATGTTATAGGTACCTGGGGGTCCTATGGTAGTGCAGAAGAGGGTGTAGATACCGGTGCTGAAACCATCGTGCTGCAAAGTGGTAAACAGCGTCATCCCGATCTTCCTCAGGTGCCAACTGTATTCGAATACGCAGACCAGGCCAGCGATCCGGAGCGCGCCCGGGCGATCCTGACAGCCTGGTCTGCCCTGATTGAAGTCGGGCGCTCTATAGCAGCACCTCCAGGTACACCGGCAGACAAGGTCGAATTCCTGCGCAGCGCATTCAGAAATGCCATGTACGACCCCGAGTTGTTGGCCATGGTTGAAAAGAACGGCCGGCCACTCGGGTATCTTGATGGAGATGCAATTGCAAGAATTACGCATGAGGCTACCGTGATGCCTCCGGATATCAAGGAACTGTTTGTTCGCATCATCCGTGGCGAGCTGTAGTTTTTCCAGAGCCTTTACCTGGGGAAATTACCGCATGGTGCAGTTTATAGTAATGCTGAAGAATCGACTCTGACACCTGACATCAGAATCACAACAATTCATGCGACATAACTGATTATAATTTTTTAGCGGGGATTTATGGGTATTATAGAAGGCATGATCAGCGGGTTCTTCCAGGCTACCAGTCTGGGCGTATTTCCCTATCTGGTAATCGGTGCAACCTTCGGAATGATCGTCGGTATTATTCCCGGTATTGGCGGTCATTTCGCAATGGCAATGATAATACCGTTCCTGTATACAATGGAGCCTGCGGCCGGTATTGCCTTTCTGCTCGGTTCACATTCGACAGTCTCACAGGGTGGAGGCTTGACAGCCATCCTGTTTAATATTCCCGGAAATACCTCCAATGTGGCAACGTTGTTTGATGGGGCCATCATGCGTAATAACGGGCAGGGTGGTATAGCAGTCGGTGTTGCGATGACATCCTGTTTCATAGGTGCTGCATTTGGTGCAGTTGTAATTGCAATGCTGCTACCGGTGCTGCAGTACATAGTCCTGCTACTGGGGCCGCCGGAAATATTTGTGCTGGTAATACTGGCGTTGACCTTTGTCTCGGTACTGGGTGATGGTCATATTGCAAAGAGTATCATCGCTGCACTCGGAGGCCTATTGCTGGCGATGGTTGGTCTGGATAACGTAACCAACCAGGAACGCTTTACCTTCGGGATGATCGAGTTCCATGACGGACTTGAGCTGGTCCCTGTCATTCTGGGTCTGTTTGCGATATCGGAGATGATAGACCTGTGGGTTCGGGGCGGTTCACTGGTCGGTGAAAAGGTGGGTAACCTGTCAGCCAGGGAGACGCAGCGACAGATATTCCAGGGTGTCCGTATGGCATTCCAGCACTGGTGGCTGGTACTGCGCTGCAGTGCGATCGGTACGGCGATGGGACTGGTTCCAGGCCTCGGCAGCACAGCGGCCTCTTTTGTCGCGTATGGACACGCGAAGCAGACGTCGAAGAACAAGGAATCATTTGGAAAAGGTAATATTGAGGGTGTTATTGCGCCGGAGGCCGCGATTGATGCAGTAGAAGGCGGCTCCCTCGCCTCGACTGTTGCATTTGGTATTCCAGGCAGTTCTTCGATGGCGATTGTTCTGGCGGGACTTTTTATCCTCGGGATGGAAACCGGGCCGAAGATGATCACCGAAAATGTGGATTTTGTCTTCGTCATGATCTTTACAATTGTGATTGGTAATCTGATCGGAACACTCGGCGGTATGTTTCTGGTAAATCCTCTTACCCGTGCCTCCGCTGTCCGATCCACTATCCTGGTTCCGGTATTGATAACGACCATTGTGACGGGTGCTTACACTGTCAACTTCTCATGGTTCGATATTGGTGTGTCCGTGGTATTCGGTATCATTGGTTATCTGATGCGGGAATTGGGATATTCACGCGCTGCAATGCTGATTGGTTTTGTGCTTGGATTCTCGATTGAGAAAAACCTGTATCTCGCAGTTGAACTGGCAGGGCCTTATTTTATCCTCAGGCCCATTCCGTTGGGGCTGACATTACTGACACTGGGATTCCTCGGTTATAACATTCTGACACTTCTCAAGGACAGAAAGAAACAGAGACTTGCCGCTGTAAACAGCGGCAGTGCAGAAGCACCTAAAGACGAGAAGGAAGTCGTCCTGCAATTGTGCTTTATCGCCATTTTTGGTCTGGTTGTGGCAAGTGCGTTTTTCGCAGCGCTCAGCTATGACATCAGTTCTGCCATGGCACCTCTGATAATACTGGTACCTTTGATGTTACTGGTAGGCGTACAGTTTACTCACTATGCAAGTGAATCACGTGGCCTGAATATCGCCGGGACTCTGGCGGAAGTTGCGGGTGGTAAAAATACGACCTTTAATAATGTGGCCACTTTTTGTGGCTGGGTCGTGTTCTTGCTTCTACTTATATTTGTCGCTGGTCATTACGCCGGAATCGCAGCATTTATGTACATTCTCCTGAAGTATATTGCGAAGGAGAAAACCATTCTGGCGGTATCAATTTCAATCGGAGTGACCCTGTTTATCTATATTTTATTTGAGCATGTGTTGGGCATGGAGTTGTATCGTGGCATGATTTACAGGATTTCAGCAGGATATGAATACTGATAAAGGCATGTCTATCAGGCGCAGTGTCATTTAAACGTTTGATGAATTTACTCCGGTGTGAACTGTGCTCGGATCTGTCTGGAGTATTCTTCGAGCTGTCTTAGTTCAGATTTGGCAATTGCCTGATACTTCAGTTGTTCAGCCTCTTTAATCAGGTTGTGCAGTTCTTCACTAGCCATACGCTGTTCAAGAAGATAGCCAATACTCAGCAATTTCCCCTGAAAATTGTTACAGATTTTACCTGTCCATTCGCCTTGATCATTTACAAGTCCGGTATTGGACAGGGCCGAACGGGCCATACGGACAGACTGCAGACAATTTAAAGCGGTCAGTAACCGGAAATGTATACGCTCCCAGTTATCAACGGGCTCACCTTTTGCCAGCAGTTTTTCAAAATACTGACGTATATTCGGGAGTATGACGGCTTGCTGGGACGCCTTGTCCGCATGTTTGTTGAGTAGTTTAAAAAGTCCAAAATCTGTCTCACCATAGTTGCCGGGTACGTCACTGGTAAAATAAACAGGAGCAGTTGTTGAGTGCACAAACAGCCCGACTCTTTTCTCGACCTGTTCATAAGGCAACGTATAAGGTTTGTACAAACGGTTCGAAAAGACCACCCCCTTCATATTGTAGAGGGTAACGTCCGGCCTGACTCCGAGGACGTGGTGTACATAACCGATAGTCCAGACGCTGGTATCACTAACGGTAAACAGCACGGCATTTTTATCAAGTGATTCAAGAACAACCCTGGAGTATTCCTCTGCCCAGCTATCACGTGCCCGATAATTATCGGCCGTGTTTGCCATCAGAGGCAAGGTAATAACCAGCAGTCCGCTAGCATTACGTACGAAATCCTGACGTATACCACTTTTCCAGCGCGTTAATATCCATTCGATGAACACCTTTAATCCCAGACCAAGCCAGATTCCGCATATCGCATAGGCAACCAGTGGACAAACCAGGAAATTAGACCGATTAATATAGTCATAATCCATGCCCAATAGCCCTATCAAGACGAAGGTATTCCCCAGATAACCCAGCGTCAATCCCGTAACCAGTGACCGCGACCAGAGTCTCCATTGCGCCAGAAACCCCACTACTACGAGCAATGTTCCTGCCCAGGTGAACTGTCTGGCGGTTTCTGCCAACACAAAACGACTGAATGCAAGTTTGTCATACCAGCCTGCGGTCGGACTATGTTCTACCTCCGCATACATTTGCCGGCTGACAAAAAACCAGAAATCCTGCAAGTTTTCTATCGGTCCATAAAAACTGATCGATGGGTCCATCTGCGATCGCCAGACCATCCACACATAGGGCGTCAGACCTACTAAACCAAACAGAACACCACGGGGAAATTGTTGTAACAAATTGCGCCAGCCTGGTAATAGTACAGACAGAAATAATGGAGTCGACAGGACGAGTAAGGGCCAGTGATTACTCAGGCCCAGGCCGTAGATCAGTCCCATCCAGTTCAGTATGACTTGCTGGTGGCGGGTATTGTCTGTAGCCGAATATTCAAGTGATAGCCACAACAACAGGATGACGATGAGTACGTTGAGACTATATACGTCTGCAATAATTGATTGTGACCAGAATGCCAGCGAAAAACCAAAGGCCAATGATGCTACCAGTGCAGGAAATAACCCCGGTAACAGTTGACGTATAACCTGATACAAACAGACACAACTGAGTGCGCCCAGCACGGCGGTAAAGCCGTGGACACGGGCTGCAATACTCCCGAGTGGTATCCAGGTGGCAACGTGCGACAATAAGGTATACAAGGGGTAACCGGGAGGATGCGCTATCCCGTTAAAATAGGCGGTCAACAGGAACAGGCCATCATCTTCCAGTACCACGGTCCGGGGCATACTCCAGAAGTAGACCATTGCGACAGCAAAAAATACGAGCAGTTGGGCTGTCAAATCCCTGGTCAACCACGTATGTTTGTTTCGGTCTTTTGCAGTCATGCGTTGTCTCGTTCCAGCCTCATTTTACTGATTATCCGGGGCACGAGCAGGGGGGATATGATTATATTTGATTAAATTGGTGGGCCCGGTAGGACTTGAACCTACGACCTTCGGATTATGAGTCCACTGCTCTAACCAACTGAGCTACAGGCCCTGATTGAATTGTCTGGCAGATGTACTTAAGACAGGTTGCCAGTATACACCTGAATCAGTAATAAGAAATCAGCGGAACCGGAAAATCCGGTCCCGGTTCTGATTTGGTTTTACTGATCCAGGAAGGTCTTTAACTCTTCAGATCGGCTCGGGTGACGCAGCTTGCGCAGTGCCTTCGCCTCGATCTGGCGTATACGTTCACGGGTGACGTCGAACTGTTTGCCTACTTCTTCCAGTGTGTGATCGGTATTCATATTGATACCAAAGCGCATTCTTAATACCTTGGCTTCCCTGGCGGTGAGTCCTTCAAGCGCAGCCCGGGTTGCATCACGTAATCCCTCGAAGTTTGCAAAATCATTCGGTGCAAGCGTATTGGTGTCCTCAATGAAGTCACCCAGGTGAGAATCATCATCGTCACCGATCGGGGTTTCCATCGAGATAGGCTCCTTGGCAATCTTCAGCACCTTGCGTATCTTGTCTTCGGGCATTTCCATCTTTTCAGCCAGTTCTTCCGGTGTAGGTTCACGGCCTTTTTCCTGCAATATCTGGCGCGATATCCGGTTCAGCTTGTTGATGGTTTCAATCATATGGACCGGTATACGTATCGTCCTTGCCTGATCCGCGATTGAACGGGTGATCGCCTGACGTATCCACCAGGTTGCATAAGTGGAGAACTTGTAGCCACGACGGTATTCGAATTTGTCCACTGCCTTCATCAGGCCGATATTGCCTTCCTGGATCAGGTCGAGGAACAAGAGTCCACGGTTGGTATATTTCTTCGCAATCGATATCACCAGGCGCAGGTTGGCCTCAACCATTTCTTTCTTCGCGCGTCTGGCCTTGGCCTCGCCAATAGAAATCTTGCGATTGATGTCCTTGACCTCGTCCAGATTCAACAGATTATCGTCAAATATAGCGATCAGTTTTTCCTGGATCCTGACGATATCATCGTGAATGTCACGAATATCCTTGGCATAGGCTTTTTTTGTACGTCCGATGTTACCGGCCCATTTCAGGTTGACTTCATTCCCCGGGAATGTGGCGATAAAATCCTTGCGCGGCATATTCGCTGTTTTTACACAAAGACGCATGATTTCACGTTCGGTACCGCGAATATGGTCGATCATGCTACGGATACTCGAGGTCAGGCGTTCGATAAATTTCGGTGCCAGTCGGAGTTCGAGAAACTTTTCAGTTAACTCGGCGTTCAAGGCCGCTGTTTTCTTGTGATCGCGGCCGTTACGTTTGATTGACTTGAGCAGCTTGTCATATATGCCAGCGACTTCAGTCATGCTCTTGCGCACAGCTTCCACGTCTATAGTGGCCTCTGGCTCATCATCCGAAGACTCTTCCGATGATTCGTCATCATCACCAGCCTCGGTATCAACCTCAGCAACCAGCGCACTTTCAACCACGATACCACTGTCGGGATATTCTTCCTGATCGGTAAACCCGATAATGATATCCGACAGCTTCATTTCTTCTTTTTCTACTGATTTGTAACAGTCCAGTAGCGTCTGTATTGTTCCCGGATAGGTGGAAAGTGCAGTCAATATCTGGCTGATGCCTTCCTCAATCCGTTTCGCGATTTTTATTTCACCTTCGCGGGTCAACAGATCAACTGTACCCATTTCGCGCATGTACATGCGTACCGGGTCAGTGGTACGTCCAAATTCGTTCTCCACACCGAGTAAAGGCGGTGCAGTCTCGTTGCTCGGAGTTTCTTCATTACTCGCCATCAATACATCAAGGTCAGGCGGTGATTCATGTACCTCGATGCCCATATCGTTAATCATGTTAACGATATCCTCGATCTGCTCAGGATCGACAATACCGTCCGGCAGCGATTCATTTACTTCATGATAGGTAAGGAAGCCCTGTTCCTTGCCCTTGGCAATTAACAGCTTCAACTGTGACTCATCATCGGCCTCGTCTATAACCAGGTTCGGGTCGATGATGTCTTCTACAGGTTCAATCAGTGCTGGTGTCGTTATCGTTGGCATATTAGGTCTTTGCAACTCTTTGATTTTGAATCAAAAAATAGGGAAAAATAATCAAATATTGTAGCATAATTATAATCGTCATTCCACCCCAATTTACCTTTCAGACAGTATTTTGCGTCTGCCAGCAGGTTTTCGTAACAGTTCTTTTTCGGCGTCGGTCAAATTGCCGACACGTCCGCTATTAGACAGCTTTCTGCGGATTTGTTTGTCCTTCTCATTGCGTAGTCTGGCCATCGAATCAAGTAGTTCCCGCTCCGGGTCGGTCAATTCGACGGTGCGATCGCCACTGCTGGCGGCGATTTGCCTTAATCTGGCCTCATAACGTGTTCCACGCCAGTTTTCAATAATCCCGGCACAGCTTATCTGTGGCCGGGTGTGTATCAGTTCAACGAGTTGGCGCAGGAACGGTGTACCTGCGACCGGAATTTGTTCAATGTCAGCGGCATCGTCTATCAACATCGCCAGCATAGGGCGATAAAGCAGCAACTCAATAATGGCTGTGACAGCATTTCTGTCATTCCCTGACGATTGCGGATTTTTAATCTGTTTTTGTGTGTTTTTATCGCTTTTCTGGAGTAATGGCTCGATATCTTCTATCGGAGTCCTGGCGATACTGGCAATATCCCGTAGCAGTATTTGCCGCAATGCCCCGTGCGGCAAAGCAGAGACATAGGGCATGGCCTGGTCTACCAGTCGGGAACGCCCCTCGCGTGTAGACAGGTCATTTTCTGATTTCAAGGTGTACATCAGGTATTCGGAAAGCGGCATGAAATTATCAGGGTCATCAAAGGCAGACCGCCCTTTTTCACGCACAAAATCATCCGGGTCATATCCGTCAGGCATGAACATAAACCAGGCCTGCTTGCCATCACGCAAGTAGGTGAGAGCAATCTCCATCGCCTTCCATGCGGCGTTGCGACCTGCCTCATCCCCGTCAAAGCAGAAGACTATCTGGTCTGTATTCCTGAAGATCCGGTTCAGATGGTCAGGGGTTGAGGCCGTACCCAGCGTGGCGACGACATTACTGATACCGTTTTGTACCAGCGCCAGAACATCCATATAACCTTCGACTACGAACAGGCGCGGGATCTGTTTCGAGGCATGTCTGGCCTGATACAGGCCATATAATTCGCGACCTTTATGGAAGATGGGGGTTTCAGGAGAATTCAGGTATTTTGGTTTCTCTTCACCCAGTGTCCTTCCGCCAAAACCGATGGCGCGACCACGGTGATCGCGAATCGGAAACATAATACGGTCCCTGAAACGATCATAATAGCCGTTACCTGAATCGTTGCGTTGTATGGTCATACCTATCTTGCCGAGACGAATCATGGCGGCGTTTGACTGGCCAAACTGTTTGATCAGATTGTCCCAGCCTGGCGGTGCGTAACCCAGTTCAAACTTGCCGGCCAGTTCACCGGACAAGCCCCGGTTTTTCAGATATTCAACTGCACGGCTTGCCTCCGGGTGTTCACGAAGTTGCTGGCGGTAGAACCTGACAATCAACTCCATCAGTTCATACAGCTCGGTCAGGTTGTCATCTGTGGCCGGTTTAGTGCTGTCGCGTGGTATCTCCAGTCCGGCCCGATTGGCCAGCTCCTCAATTGCCTCAATGAAGTCCATCCGGCTGTATTCCATCAGGAAGCTGATTGCTGTACCGCTGGCACCGCAACCAAAGCAGTGATAAAACTGCTTGTCCTGGCTTACGCTGAATGAGGGGGATTTTTCATCATGAAACGGGCACAAGGCCTGGTAGTTTTTGCCGGCCTTGCGCAGAGGTACGAACGTATTGATGACATCAATGATATCGGTCCGGGCAAGCAGATCGTCAATAAAGGATTGTGGGATTCTTCCGGACATACTGCCCAAGTATAGTCAGCGCGGTCTGTGAGGACACAAGTTTTTGTAATTGTTGCAGGGGCGCAGCATATTATGCCCTTACAGAATTGATACGCCTACCGTGTCAGGCAGGATGGTTCAGCCCAGTAATGCCTTGATGAGTTCACCGGTCCGGGTCATATCGGCGCGTCCCTGTATTTGCGGACGTATAATAGCCATTACCTTGCCCATGTCCTTGACACTGCTTGCGCCCGTGGCCTGAATAGCGGACTGGATCAGCTGTTTTACTTCTTCCTCACCGAGTTGTTCAGGCAGGTAGCCCTGTACAATCGCCAGTTCGTTTTTTTCCTTATCTACCAGATCAGTACGACCGGCAGCTTCATATTGCTGGATAGAGTCACGATGTTGTCTGGCCATCTTGTCGATAATGGCCAGAACACGAGTATCATCCAGCTCGATACGTTCATCCACTTCCTTCTGCTTGATGGCCGCTGTAATCATGCGCAATGTGACAAGACGATCCCTGTCCTTGTTGCGCATGGCCACCTTGACGTCTTCGTTCAGTCTTTCTTTCAGATTACTCATGGAAGGGACGGCGTCAGGCAGGAGTCAGTAAATTAATACTGACGGGTGTGTCTTGAATGTTCCTTGAAAACACGCTTCTGATTACGTTTTACGGCGGCAGCTGCCTTGCGTTTTCTGATCTGGGTTGGCTTCTCGTAGAATTCGCGGCGATGAACTTCAGCCAGCGTACCAGCTTTTTCACAGGCGCGTTTGAAACGGCGCAGGGCGATATCAAACGGTTCATTTTCTCTTACTTTTACCGAAGGCATTAATTGTTCCTTGTGTTATCCTGTTTGGAGTCAAAGAGGTGGAATTCTAGTCAGAAATTGGCCAAATGCAAGATGAATTCGGATTTTTTAATAAAATTACAGGGTAGTCATGCGTATCCTCGGTATTGAGACTTCCTGCGACGAGACCGGGATTGCAGTATTTGACGAGGATTCCGGCATAATTGCGAACCTGCTGCATAGCCAGACAGACATCCATAGTCAGTATGGTGGGGTTGTGCCGGAACTGGCTTCCCGCGACCATATTCGCAGGATTATTCCTATGATTCAATCGCTTATGGAATCTGCCAAGCTGGCTCGGCAAGATATTGATGGCATTGCCTACACCTCTGGACCAGGCCTGATTGGTGCATTATTGACGGGAGCGGCAGTAGGTAGAAGCCTCGCGTATGCCTGGGGAGTACCTGCCGTCGGTATTCACCATATGGAGGCCCATCTGCTCGCCCCGATGCTGGAGGCGCAGCCACCTGTGTGCCCGTTTCTGGCCTTGCTGGTATCGGGTGGACATACCCAGATTATTCAGGTTGATTCTCCGGGTAAATACAGCTTGCTCGGTGAGTCAGTAGATGATGCCGCGGGTGAGGCATTTGACAAGACGGCAAAGTTGCTTGGGCTCGGCTATCCCGGAGGTCCGGCCATATCTGCGCTGGCTGAATCGGGTAATCCGTCCCGTTTCACCTTCCCCCGCCCGATGACGGACCGTCCCGGACTTGATTTCAGCTTCAGTGGACTGAAAACGGCTTCAGCCTATGCATTAAAACAGTTCGGCAATGATGAACAGACCCGGGCCGATATCGCCAGGGCCTTTGTGGATGCGGCAGTGGAGACACTGGTTATCAAATGTCGACGGGCTATGCAGCAGACAAAGATAGCAACTTTGGTGGCAGCAGGCGGAGTAAGCGCAAACATCCAGCTGCGTAGCGCCCTGGCAAAGATGACAGCGGCCGTCGGTGGCAAGGTGTTTTATCCACGGCCTGAATTCTGCACGGATAACGGTGCGATGATCGCTTATGCGGGGTATCTGCGACTCAAAAACGGCGAATCCGAACCGTTGTCATTTGCTGCCCACCCGCGTTGGGCGCTGACGGCAGATCAATTATAAGTGCTAATCGGCCCACCGAGGGGTCGACCTGTTGCTTACGATTTTCCTGAACCTATCCTGGACTCGGTACCTGCCAGAAGCTTGACAATATTCGGGCGATGACGCCATAACAGCAAGGCAGACATGATGATGGTGCAGACTGTGTAGGCCGGATCAGGCAACACCAGCCAGGCGAACCCGGGTGCAAGTATTGCCGAGAGGATTCCGGCCAGTGATGAATAACGTGACAATTTTGCTACGGTAATCCATGTCAGCGCAAACAACAGGCCGAGCTGCCAGTGTAGCGCCACCAGCACGCCAAGCAGCGTGGCCACACCCTTGCCACCTTTGAATCCAAAGAACACCGGAAACAAATGACCAATAAAGGCGGCCAGACCGGTCAATGCAATCACACCGTCAGTTGAGCCGAGATATCTCGCGATCAGGACCGGAATCACGCCTTTTAACAGGTCACCCAGCAAGGCATAGATACCGGCCTTTTTACCATGCAGACGCAAGACATTCGTAGCTCCGGGGTTTCCCGATCCATCGAGACGCGGGTCACCCCTGCCCATCAGTTTGCAGACGATAATAGCGCTGGCCAGTGAACCCAGCAGATAGGCGGCAAGTATCAGTGATATATCAGTAAACATATTCATATTGGACGTTTATTCCCGATGAATATCAAGACCCCCGCTGGAAATTCCCCGGAACGCCGATTGTGTGGCCGATCGGATTCATACTGTTTTAGCCTGCCACATCAGGGTATGCTATCAGGCCGAAAAATGCGGTTTAATACTACCGGTTGAAGAACGATGGACATTGTATATCTGAATGATTTACGCGTTGATACCGTCATCGGTGTCTATGACTGGGAAAGGCGTACCCGCCAGACAATAATCCTGGATATCGAGATGGGTACGGACATCCGTCGCGCCGCCGAGACGGATGACATCAAACATACACTCGACTACAAGGCTGTAGCGAAACGTTTGTTTGCCTTTATCGGAGACAGTCAATTTGAACTGGTAGAGACACTGGCCGAACGTGTTGCTGCCATCCTGCTGGATGAATTCCAGGTTCCCTGGTGCCGAATCCGCCTGAACAAGAAAGGCGCAGTCCGGGGTGTTCGTGATGTGGGTGTCATCATTGAGCGAGGCAAGAAAGCCTGACATGGTTTGTGCTTATATTGGAATTGGTAGCAACACGGATCGGGAAAAAAATATTCGCTCCGGATTGCAGGCGTTGAGGCTGCTCGGAACGAACATGTCTGTATCCGCCATTTATGAGAGCAAGTCATATGGCTTTGAGGGTGACAACTTCTACAATCTGGCTGTGATGCTCGATACCACATTGGAGGCCACTGATTTAAATAACAGCTTGCGCGAAATTGAAGAACGACATGGGAGGGTACGGAACGTCCCCCGGTTTTCCTCGCGTACTCTGGATCTGGATCTGCTGCTATACGGCGACCTGATACGGCATGACGCACTGCTGGATGTGCCGAGACGCGATATAATGACCTGCGCTTTTGTACTCGGACCGTTGGCCGAGATTGCAGGTCAGCTCATCCATCCGGAAACCGGTCAGGGCATCAGCGAAATCTGGAGCGCATTTGACCGGGCAGGTCAGCAAATCTGGCCGGTAGAGTTCAATACCGGTCTGTAAGGGCTGGGATACAGGGTGGAGAAACGCGGATGATTCGAAAAATAGTAGTACTGCTCTTGATCCTGGCCCTGGCCGCCTGTGGCGACTCGGGTGTCCGGAAAAAGGTTGAAAATCTGGATACGGTGATAGATGAATATGCCTACGCCTTGCGCTGGATGCGCAAGAATGACGCGGTGGCCTATCATAAGAAACAGGACGGAACGCGCCCGCTTATCGACAGCTCGGCGATGGATGTCATTCGGGTAACCGGATTCACCATCAAGGAAAAAACACTGAATGCGGATATGACCGGGGCCACCGTTGTGGGCGATCTGGTTTATTATCATAACGAATACGGCACATTAAAAACGATCACCTACACCCAGTCCTGGTGGTATGACGCTGAAGCAAAGCAGTGGTATAACGAAAGTGATTTTCCGCAATTCAAATAATCGATGTCGGTGTCATTGTAGGCAAACCCGATTGCGGGCAAACCACAGATCTGTGTGATCAGCTGTCTGGTTATAATCGTTCAAGACACGCTGTGAATACGTCCATGTACGCTCGAGCGCCGCATCCATGCGGCTAACGGTCTTTCACAATTATAACCAGACAGCTGATTCCGAATTGTAGTGGAATCTGGAACAGGTGGTTAATCTGTAAAAAAAGTCCTGCCCCCATCCACCACTATTACCTGACCGGTAATATAGGTAGCATCCCGCACCAGAAAACGGACGGTACCGGCTATCTCCTCTGGTGTACCCATCCGTTTCATCAGAGTCCTGGACACTATCTGTTCTTTCTTTTTTTCCGGCAGCCCCTCCGGCCAGAGTATTGCGCCAGGTGATACCGCATTCACACGTATGGCGGGTCCCAGTTCCTTTGCCAGCGCGCGTGTCAGCATAATCAGGCCGGCCTTGGCTGTGCTGTAAACAGGGTGGTCTTTCAGCGGACGCGCGCCATGGATATCGGTGATGTTGATAATACAACCACCGGTTTGTTCCAGAAACCGGACGGCAGCCTGGGCGAGGAAGTAGGGTGCCGTCAGGTTTGTACCCATCAGTTCCATCCACTGCTGCTGTGTCGTCTTGCCTACCGGTGTTGGATAGAACAAGGAGGCGTTATTGATCAGCACATCCAATCTACCGGTAAAGTCGGCTGCACGGGAAATGATGGATTCATAACCATCCATGTCCAGTAAATCCGCCTGTAACAGGTGTGCGGAATTGTCCCGTACCCGGTTCAACTCCGACACCAGCGACTCTGCCTCTTTGGCTGATTGATTGTAATGGACGATGATCGTCATGCCGCAGTCATGCAGATTGCGGGCAATCACAGCACCGATACGTTTTGCAGCGCCGGTAATCAGTACCGTGGGAGGGCTCGTCATTGCAGGTGTTTCCCGATAGTAAAACCGTTATCCTAGTGCATATTGGCTCCGGGAAAAATGTGTAAGGTAAAAAAATTGATTACTAGCGACAATAAAAGCCTGCTGGATCTGCCTGCACCGGACGGGTATGCGCTGGAGCAGAGTCGTCTGCTTGCAGCGCTGGTTCATGCCGAGATAGAGGCTAACAGGGGTGATATCGGTTTTGATCGGTATATGGAAATGGCGCTGTATCAACCTGGTCTGGGTTACTACAGTGCCGGTGCCAGGAAGTTTGGCCCGGGTGGCGATTTCACGACAGCACCGGAAACCTCGCCGTTGTTTTCAATCTGCCTCGCAAGACAGTGTGCGCAGATATTTAATATGACCGGTTCAGCCCGTGTGCTGGAACTGGGGGCCGGCTCCGGGGTAATGGCCTGTGACATCCTTACAGAGCTTCGCAGGATCGGGGCCTTGCCGGAACAATATCTGATACTGGAGACCAGTGCGGACCTGCGTCAACGCCAGCAACAGCTGTTACAGGTAACGCATCCGGATCTGACAGATCGCCTGGTGTGGCTGGATAGCTTGCCAGCCCAGTCGGTGAACGGGGTTATACTGGCGAACGAGGTTCTTGATGCAATCCCGGTGCAACGTATATGGATAAACCATAACAGGATCCATGAACTTCGAGTCGGCTATGAGGGTGACGGATTTGTCTGGCGGCAGTCACCGCATGAAGTCAGCCTGGCCAGTGTACTCAACGATCTGGTCTATGATTTGCCTGATGGTTATATATCCGAATTTAATTCGATGTTGCCCGCGTTTATTGATGCCTTGTCAGTTGCGCTGGGTAACGGGGCGCTGTTGCTGATTGATTACGGTTATACGCGTCAGGAGTATTACCATCCGCAGCGGATGGAGGGTACGCTGGCCTGTTATTACCGGCATCGCCGACACGATAATCCTTTTATCAATATCGGTATCCAGGATATTACCGCCTCGGTCGATTTTACCCTGGTCGCAGAGTCGGCCCATGCCAGTGGACTGGATGTGTATGGTTACAGCAACCAGGCCGGATTTCTGGTCTCCTGCGGACTGGAGAAAATTCTCGGTGAAATTAGTGCCGGTGATGACAAGCGTCATCTCGCGTATTCTCAACAGGCAGGCAGACTGCTGCTGCCCGGGCAGATGGGCGAAAGTTTCAAGGTGATGTCACTTGGCAGGAATCTCGCTCAGCCATTAATCGGTACCGGTTTTGGTAGTCAGTTACACCGCCTGTAACAAATGACGTCTGTGCAATCAGTCATGGCACAGTTTGAAACCCTGGCATGTAAAACAGTAGCAATACAGGATATGATGGCCGTTCTGAATTAACCTTAGACATCTTCGCCCTGCAGGCCCCCTGAATCACATGGAATATTTGCAATATATCGTACTAGGTTTGTTACAGGGAGTGACGGAGTTCCTGCCTATCTCCAGTTCAGCTCATCTGATCCTCGCACCCGAATTGTCCGGATGGGTCGATCAGGGACTAGCGATTGATCTGGCGGCCCATGTCGGCACCTTGTCTGCAGTTGTCTATTATTTTCGACGTGACCTGCAAAAGATGCTGGCAGGCTGGACGGGATCGCGTTTCAGTTTGGCGGATCCGCAATCGCGTTACGTGTGGTATATCATCATCGCGACGATACCGGTTGCAATCGCAGGTTTGCTGGCGGGTGACCTTGTAGAGGGACTGCTACGGAATCCACTGGTCATTGCCGGGACAACCATCGTCTACGGGCTGTTGCTGGGCTGGGCGGATTATGCGGGTAAGCGCAACCGGAGTGAAGCTACACTGCAATGGAAGGATGTGATGCTGATCGGCGCCTCGCAAATACTCGCGCTGGTACCGGGTACATCCCGTTCCGGCATCACCATGACCACCGGTCTGTTACTCGGACTGGATCGCGAGGCCGCCTCACGCTTTTCGTTTATGTTGTCGATACCTGTCACGATGCTGGCGGGTGGTTATGGGGCACTGAAACTGGTACTGTCCTCAGAGTCAGTCGACTGGATTGCCGTTATGATTGTGACATTAGTATCTGCGGCGACGGCGTTCGCTACCATTCATTATTTTCTCAAGTTCCTGCAGCGCTTCGGCATGATGCCGTATGTTGTCTACCGGATGGTGCTGGGTGCGGTGTTGATCTATCTGTTTGCCTAGTCCGCAGCGGGGAAATCAGGTCACCGGTTTGGCCACTGACTGTCCTTCTGATTGCGGCGTGCGTCTATCGTATACGCGACCCATGTATATACCAACAGCTGCCCAAATCGCAGCGATACCCGAACCCACCATACTGACCGCTGCCATACCCAGCCCCAGACCTTCCGTCAGGGAAGTAAAGAACCAGGCCGTCATCATATCGCCACCACGATAGACGACGACATCAATAACGGGTTTGGCCTTGAAGCGGGTTTCCTTGTCGACCTCGGTAAACAGCATCTGTCTCGCCGGTTGGGTAACTGCATAATTACCTGCGTTTCTGACCACGTTCAGTGCCAGTAGGACGGTAATGACCGGTGTAAACGCCAGGATCATCATGCCCATTACCATCAGTACAGGCATCAGTGCCAGTGTTATACCCATGCCAAGTTTTTTGACCAGTCTGCCGGTCGCGAAATAGGCAAGTCCGAACGTCAGCAAATTGATTAATAGCGTGATGCTGCCGAGGATTTGGGTACGGGTTTCCCGGTCATAGGCCTCCAGCAGGTTTTTTTGCTGGAAATAGAGAAACGATCCGTTCACGGTATAGAGCAGCAGGAACACGCCGATGGCCAGCAGATACGGATTGGTCAGGAACATTTTGAAACCAGCAAAAGGGTTGCCACCGATCTTGATTTCATTTACATCCGCATGTACGTTTTCATTGCGCAGGTCGGTAATCTTCAATCTGGCCAGATACGGAACCAGCGGGACTGGCAACATCAACATAATCGCTGCTATCAGCGTCAGTGTGTCACCACCGGCAATACCGGCAAAAATTGTGGGGATCGCCGGGCCGACCAGCGCGCCGGCACTGGCGCCGGAGGCGATAATTGCAAACAATCGTTTGGCCTGTTGTTTGTTAAACAGGTCAGCCATATAACTCCAGAATACAGAAGTGTTGAACAAGGCGAATGTACTGACCCAGACATAATAGCTTTTGTCGATGAGGACACGATCCTCGAACATAAAAGTACCAAGATAGAATAGTACAAAACTCGCAGCAAACAGACTGTAAATGGCCGGGACCAGATGTCTGAATTTGATTTGTGATACCGCAAAACCGTACAGTGAGATGACGGCGATGCTGATAAAGAATTGCAGTGTCCAGAGAAAGCTGACCTCGGCATCACTCCAGTCGCTGGCCATCGCGTCCCGTACTGGCCGAAGTATGAAGTAAGAGGCCATGAGGATAAATACAAATGCGAATGCCGTGACGGTCGCTTTTATCTCGTTCGGCTCTATATCGGCAGCACCTATGATGAGCCTGACCAGCCTGTTTTGTGTTACCGAAGCCATAAGCGTATCCCTTATTTATCTCCATCCGTTACAGACTGTGTGACGGAAAGCGTTTTCATTTTCTGTATTATTGCATTGATTCGCGTTTGCTGGATAGCAGCTCCGATCTCGTGGCCAGGCAGACCTTGCGCCACTACTGAAGATATGTCGATGTTACTCGCCGCTGTAAAATACTCACGGAAACGAACAGCCTGTGGATAGGACCTGTCCTCATAACCCGTACGACCACGGGCATCGGCCTCACAGGCCAGCAGGAACTGCTCAAATCGCTCCGGTCGACGAAATGCATCCATGGCTTCCAGCTTGCGCAGCACAGTATCTTCCCGTAATTCCATGATCCGGTGACAGATGAAATGATATCTGGCGACGATGACGGCCAGATCACGATAGCGGTTCGGGATACGCAGGCGCTGACAGAGTTTTTCAACGATTTTGGCGCCGCGCTCTTCGTGCCCATGATGGGCGGGCAATATGTCTTTTGGCGTGGTGGCCTTGCCGAGATCGTGGACCAGCGCGGCAAAGCGCACGGTGGTATCCTCGGTCAGGCTGGTGGCCTGTTGCAGAACCATCATGGTATGCACACCGGTATCGATTTCGGGATGGTATTTTTCAGGCTGCGGAACACCGTACAGTTGATCAATTTCGGGGAGTATAAGGTCCAGTGCGCCGCATTGTTTCAGTACCTCGAAAAATGTGACAGGGCTGGATGTTGCGAGCGCCTTTTCCATTTCGGCCCACACCCGTTCAGGCACCAGTGTGTCGAGTTCTCCGGACCTTGCCAGCGTGGTCATCAGTTCCATCGTTGCAGGCGCAATGGAGAAACTGAAGCGTGCCGCGAATCGGGCAACACGCAACACGCGTAACGGGTCTTCGATAAATGCATCGGAAACATGGCGCAGGATCCGTAATTCGAGATCCTTGCGTCCACCATAAGGGTCAATGATATTTCCCGCTTCATCCATGGCAATTGCATTGATGGTGACGTCCCGGCGTGCCAGGTCCTGTTCGAGTGTAACCTCGGGTGTTGCATTGAATACGAAGCCTTTATACCCGGTGCCGGACTTGCGCTCGGTACGGGCGAGTGCATACTCCTCGTGTGTCTGCGGATGCAGAAATACCGGGAAGTCCTGGCCAACCGCCTTGAAACCCAGCCTCTCCATCTCAGCGGGGGTGCTACCAACTACCACCCAGTCGCGATCCTTGATGGCCAGTCCCAGCAAGTTATCGCGGACTGCACCGCCGACCTGGTAGATCTTCATTTCACTGCCCGGCGCTAACGTCTGGCCAGTTGTCGGTATTGGTCATAACGCGATGTAGAGTTTAGAGAGGCAAGATAAGAGGGCACAACAGATTCGATCGGGGTAGCGGTGATCCCCAGACCGGCAAGGTCAGCCGTTGAGCACACACTGTCTGTTTGCAAGGACAGGTAATTGTCAGTTGAGAAAGGCTGGTCTATCCCGAGCAGATTGAACAGGAAACCCCACAGGTCGATGACCTCGGCCTGCACGCGTGACAGCGAATCGGGAAGCGGAAGGATCAGCCGCTTTATCCCGAGACAGTCTGCCGTGTAGCGGACAAGTTGCTCCAGTGAGTGTTGGTCCGGACCACCGAGCTGCAACCGCTTGTTGAAGTACGCAGGATTTGACAGGGTCAGCGCCATGGCGTCGGCCACATCACCGACATAGACCGGTGTAAAGAGTGCCTGCGGACAGGCGAGCGGTAAGACCGGGGCCAGCCGCAGCAGTGTGGCAAAGCGGTTAAAGAAACTGTCACCTGGCCCGAATATGACAGACGGTTGAAAACAGGTGGTGTGTATATCAGATGCAGCCAATACCAGTTGCTCAGCCTCGCCTTTGGTACGCAGGTATTGGCTGCTTCCATTGACCGATGCATTAAGCGCGCTCATGTGCAGCAGTCGTTTAACTCCGGTCTGCCTCATAGCGTTGATTATTTTTGCGGTCAGGTCGACATGCACATGGCGAAACCCCTGATTGGGCCCACTGCGTTCATTCAATATGCCGGACAGATTAATAACAGCATCACACGTTTCAAACAGTACACAAAGTTGTTGTTCATCATGCACATTGGCGTGTATCAGTTGTACTTCTGGCAACAGAATCAGGTTTTCCCGGTGTCGTTCGCGGTTACGTGTAGGGATCAGAATTTTACAGCCTTCGGAACTCAGTCGGTTTGCTAGCCGTTGGCCTACAAAGCCCGAGCCACCAACGATACAGACAGTATTAATCAACACAGGGAAGTGAGTCTCAGTTCTGTGACAGGTTAGTCGTAGAGCAGCTCAGACTGGCGAGCTGCTCCTTGCGCGTTGGAATAATCGGATCCATTCGTTCACTTACGCGAGTAATTGTGTTATTCAGACGCCAGTCATACACCGTGGCAAAAAACATGATGCGAGATACGTATTTTCGGGTCTCAGTGTAAGGGATCTTTTCAACCCAGACATCGGGGTCTGTACAATCGGACTGTGCCAGCCAGCGCGCCACCGCATTCGGGCCCGCATTATAGGCCGCTGTAGCCAGTACCTTGTTGCCAAAACGATCATGCACACGTTTAAGATAGGCCGTGCCGATAGTGATGTTCTTTTCCGGATCAAGCAACAGATTCGGCTTGAAGTTGGCAAGTCCTATCGATTTTGCGGTCTCCGCGCCAGTGGCGGGCATGACCTGCATTAATCCGAGCGCGCCGGACGGAGATTTGGCATCAACCATGAAGGCACTTTCAGCCCGGGTCAGTGCAAACACCCAGCCAAGATCAAGTTCACGCAGTCTGGCATAACGGGTCATCTTGTCTTCAAATGCAATCGGGAAACGTACTACCAGATTTCCGTACGACTGTGCCTGGCCCAGTGTGAGAATCGCACGATCATGCCAGCCCCATTCTGCCGCCAGAGCGGCCGCTATTTCCTTGTGATAGACAGACATGTCCTTCAGTGTGTAATTCCATTCGCGGCGCGAAGGATAACCGCCTCCGGTCAGAAACAATTCGCGTGCGCGTTTGACGCCTGGCAGCTCGCGTATGGCCTGCCAGGTTTCCGGATCATCAGGCAAGGGCTGGTAATCGATATTGTACGGTGCAGAAATCCGGTCGGCGGCGAGAAAGCCGTAGTAATCACGCTCTGCGGCGACCTTCTGGTAGATTTGACGTGCCTCATCGGCCTTACCGGTCTGTTCGAGTGCGCGGGCCCGCCAGTATAACCAGCGCAAGCGCACGTTTTCTTCAGTCGGTGTGCCTTCAGTCCATTTTGCCAACAGCGACCAGTCCAGATCATCCAGCGCATTTCGCAGACGCCAGTGAAACAACTCTTCATTCACATCGGCATTATCAATAGCAGCGAGATACTGCCGGGCCTGGGGATGTTTCTTGATTACCGCACGTATGCCCAGTGTGCGTTCAACATCGGTAATCTGTTCCTTGTCGAACGTGTAGACAGGTTTCAGTGCCTCCCAGCGCGAGATGGCTGTTTTGATATCTGTACTGGCGAGTCGTTTAACACCGTGCGCCAGAATCTCGCGGGCAATTGCAACGTTCTGGTATCCCGGTTTGCTGGTTGTTTTAGCCGGGTTCTGATAGGTGGCAACCCAGCGGGTAACCCATTGCTGGTCCTGCTTCTCCAGTTTTTTACCCAGATAACTGGCAAGCCCGGTCTCACCTTCCTGCATGGACAACCGGATCCGATCCCAGATCAGATCACTGGTCATCAGCGGGCTTTTTACCAGCAGGTCAAAGGCCGGGGTACAGGCATCCGGTTGTGATTTGCCGGCCAGCCATAATTGCCGGGTATCTTCCAGCAGGCTGTCGGATTCCTGGTTTGTCTTGATCCGCGCCTGTAACTGGTAACACTGCAGGCTCACATCTTTCTGGGCGGTGTAGATCTGCAGGAAGTCCTGCCAGCGATTACGTTGAGCCAGTAATTTCAGCCAGGCCTGACGCAGATCATCGGCCAGCAGCGAGTCAGGGTATTGTTGCAGGAACGATTTGATGTCCTCGTCTTTGGAACTGGTCAGGCGTGGTCGCAGATAATCGTAAACAAGATAGGGATAGAGCGGGTAGTCTTTCAGTGCAGCAGCTGTTTTCCGGTAATCGGAAAGTTTGCCGTCGCGCAATGATTTTTTGGCATTCAGATAGAGTTTGCGTTGCTGCTCAAGTGATTCGGCCGTAACCGTCCAGCCAGGCTGGCAATAAAACAGTATGGATATAGCCAGTAACAGACTGGAAATCACAGCATGACATTTGCCTTGTTCAGGTCGCATACAACAGTCAGCTTGTCCTCTTGCAGATATTATGGTCATTCCGGTGCTAAAATTACCCCATAGTGCCAGTTGGGCTCAAGCTATTTCGCAGATTGATCCGGCAAGCTTCAGTTGTTCATGAATTTTTCTGCACGTTTGCTTACCTCTCCGGACGATATTTCTTCCGGATGAGTTTGCCAGCCCTGACAGTGATTTAGAATGATCCCGGTCAGTACATCAAGATGGGCAGCGCTGTCGTTTAATGCCGGGATATAGGAAAACTGTTTTCCACCTGCTTCAAGAAATTGCTGGCGATACTGGATCTGGATTTCTTCCAGTGTTTCCAGACAGTCAGCAGAGAAGCCAGGACACACTATCTGTACATTAGCTATTCCGGATTTCGCCCAGCCCTGCAATACATCACCCGTATAGGGCTTGAGCCACTCGGTCGGTCCAAACCGTGACTGGAATGTCACAGTCCATTCGTCCTCCTCAAGTTGCAGCTGTGTGGCGACCAAACGGGCCGTCTTGTGGCATTCACAGAAGTACGGGTCGCCTGCGATCAGGTATTTTTTCGGCAGCCCGTGGAAGGAGAATAACAGCTTGTCAGGCTTGCCATGACCTGCCCAGTACAGGCGGATACTTTCTGCCAGTGCCGCAATATATCCGGCGTGGTCATGGTAATGATTAATCATGCGCAGCTCGGGTATCCAGCGCCAGGTCTTCAGCACATCGGCCACGGCATCAAATGTCGAGGCGGTGGTCGTAGCAGAGTATTGTGGATAGAGCGGAAACACCAGCAGCTTTCTCACATTGGCCGCATGCATGCGTTCCAGTGCAGAACGTATCGAGGGGTTGCCATATCGCATCGCCAGTTCAACAACAACAGGTCCCTCAATCAGTTGTTGCAGACGTGGTGTCAGTCCGGCGACCTGGCGTTCAGAGATGACCTTCAACGGGGAACCATCGTTGGTCCAGACCTTGTTATAGGCCTCGGCGGATTTGTGCGGGCGCAAGGTCAGGATAATGCCGTACAGGATCGGCCACCAGATCAGTTTTGAGGTCTCGATTACCCGGGGATCGCTGAGAAATTCGGCCAGATATCTGCGTAAGGCCTTGCTGGTAGGCGCATCCGGCGTTCCCAGATTGGTGATGAGTATCCCGGTTGCCGGCAGACTGTTATGTGCCGGCTGCTCGCTGCCTTTATATCTGGCCATTTTGCTTCCCGTTTCGAGTGGATGTCAGCCGCGTTTGCTGTCTTGCGTCTGGTTTTCCCGCAACACCTTGCGGTACTGGTCATATATATTGATGCAAATCCGTCCGTGCTCTGAGCGCTCATCAATATTATCAATATAAAACCGGACCAGTGAATGTATGGCACCATCCACCCGTCCCGTCCGCGCCGGTGGTTCGGTAACCTTGATTATACGTCTCAGGTATTTCAACAAAAACCACGGGATAGAGTCAGCCTCGGGTGTGCCGGACTCAATTTCCCGCACATATTCAATCACCATCGACCTTAAATCGCCAAAGTAAATTTCACGCATACGAGGCTGAGCGTCAGTTTTGTCTCAATGCAACGACCGGCGGTGTCGACAATACGCGCCAGGTGCCTGCAAGTCCCGCCACGACTATAACGATGGTGCAGGTCAGCGGCGCAATCAGCCAAACCAGATAATTAATAACGATATCCATCTTGAATACATATTTCGCAAGTATCACCTCGACCACGGTGGCAGACCAGGCCGCCAGTATTCCGGCTATCATCCCGATACAGACAAATTCAGCGGCGAGGCCCGCCAGGATCTGGCGCCGACCGGCACCGATGGCAGACAACAATGCCGATTCGTAGGTGCGTTCATCGTGTGTAGTCTGCAATGCGGCAGCCAATACCACTATACCGGATAACAGGGTGAACCCGAACACGAACTCGATAGTGCGCACAACCTGCTCCATAATGCGACGTACCTCGGAGATCAGGGCGTCGACATCGTAAACGGTGACGCTGGGATATGCCCTGACCAGTTCAATAATCAGGTCCTTGTCCTCGGGCGGCAGGTAAAAGCTGGTGACAAAACTGGCAGGGTAGTTGTCCAGCGTGCCCGGGTTCGCAATGACGAAGAAGTTGACGTTAAATGTGTCCCACTGGACCTTGCGGATACTGCTTATCCTGCCGGTGACTTCTGCCCCGGCGATCAGGAAGGTGATACGGTCACCCAGGCCTACGCCCAGATCTGTCGCAATACCCTCCTCAAAGGAAAATAACGACTCGCCGGGCGCTGCATCCTGCCACCAGATACCTGCCGTAATCTCGTTGGCCGCAGGCAGCGCCTCTGACCAGGTGAGGTTATAGGCCCTGCGCGCCCAGCGTTGACCCGCCTCGGTAGCAAACGCCTCAGGATCGACGGTGACATCATTGATCCGGGCCAGTCTGGCCCCTGTCATCGGATAAACAGCGGCCGTGGTCTTCCCCTTGTCTTGCAGGAACCGGTTCAGTCCGGGCACATCTTCGGCGCTGATATTGATGAGGAAATAATTAGGTGTGCCTTCCGGCAAGCGTCCACGCCATTCATTCAAAAGGTCGGTCCGGACCAGCGTCAACAGCAGCATGACCATCACCCCGAGTCCAATGCCGATAATCTGGGCGATACTGGAACCCGCGCGACGGGTTATATTGGCAAGGCCAAACCGGAATGCGGTTCCAACCCGGTTACGAAAGCGATCCAGAATACGGATCAGGAGGATGGCCCCGGCGGTCAGCAGCAGGGCCGTTACAATTATGCCCAGAAATGTCCACAAGGTCAGACCGGGATTACCGGACTGCCAGGGGGATAACAACGCCAGTGCCAGCACTGCTGTTCCATAACTGCCTGCTGCACCGGGTGGCAATGGATCCATATCCCGTCTGAGTACACGCAGCGGTGATACATGACGCAGTCGTAATATCTGCGGCATGGCAAAACCGATGGTGGTGATAGTACCTGCGGCGATCCCTGTAAACAGCGGCACGACGGAAGCTGCGGGTAATTCACTTGTGGTCATACCGGCAAGCATACTACCCAACACCTGTTGTCCCAGGTAGCCCAGCGCTGCACCCGCCAGACTGCCGACCAGTGACAATATAAATAGCTGTAACAGGTAGACGGAGGTGATAGTCCTTTGATCTGCGCCCAGGCAACGCATGATGGCACAGTTATCAAAATGGCGGACGACATAGCGTTGTGCCGACATGGCCACCGCCAGTCCGGCGAGTGCCACACTGACCAGAGCGGCCAGCCCCAGAAACTGTTCTGCCCGCTCCAATGCCGACTTCAACTCCGGCCGGGCATCACGGATACCCTGAAAACGCAGGCCCTTGCGCCCCTCAATTGCGCCCCTGAACTGTTCAATCGCGTCCGGATTGCCTCCCAGCAGCAGACTGTAATCTATGCGGCTTGCGGGCAAGACCAGACCGGTCGCGGGCAGATCGGCAAGGTTCATCAGCAAGCGGGGTGCGATATTGAACATATCACCCCCCCGATCCGGCTCATAGGTAATGATTCTGCTGACTGTCAGACTGGAGGAGCCCACACTGACACTGTCTCCCATGTGGATGCCGAGTAACTGGAACAGGCGACTGTCTATCCAGACTGTTCCAGGTTCGGGTATGTTGGACGTAACTGTCTCGGGGGTGAATAAGTCGGATGAGGTCCGCAGTTTGCCCCGTAGCGGATAACCTGCCTCCACTGCCTTGACCTCGGCCATCTGCAGGTTGTCGCCGGCCATGACCATACTGCGCATGCTGGTGATATCGGTCTCGACCAGACCCGCAGAGCGGATCATCTCCCTGACTTCATCTGCCACAGGCTGGCGTGACTGTATTACCAGATCAGCGGCCAATAATTCCGTCGCCTGGGTCTCACTCGCACGTTTGACCCGGTCAGTAAAAAAACCGACCGAGGTGAGACTGGCAACGGCAATGACGATAGCAATAGCGATCAGGCGAATTTCACCGGACCGCCAGTCGCGCCGTAACGACTGCACCGCCAGTTTCAGAATATCAGCTTTCATCAGCAATAATTCGCCCGCCTGCCAGTGTTATCCGGCGTTCACAGAGTCTGGCGATGGAGAGGTCATGGGTAACGAGAACCAGCGTGGTCCCGTGTTCCTCGTTCAGGGCGAAGATCAGCTCGATAATAGTCTGCGCTGTTTTCTGGTCCAGATTCCCGGTAGGTTCATCAGCAAACAGGATCTTCGGGCCCGCCGCAAATGCACGCGCGATGGCCACCCGCTGCTGTTCTCCCCCGGACAGCTGGGCGGGATAATGACCGAGACGCGCGCTGAGACCCACCTCGCTTAATCGTTCCCGGGCAACCCGATCAGGTTGATCCATTCCGGCGAGTTCGAGTGGTAACATTACATTTTCCAGTGCAGTCAGGCTTTTAAGCAGCTGGAATGACTGAAATACAAAACCGACCCGCCGGTTGCGCAGTCTGGCCCGGCCATCTTCATCCAGTGTATTCAGATCCGTATTATCAAGCAGGACCCGGCCCGAACTTGCAACATCCAGACCGGCCAGCAGTCCAAGCAAGGTAGATTTGCCCGAGCCGGACACACCGACGATGGCCAGGCTTTGTCCGGAATGCAGTGAAAAATTGATATCATCAAGTATAGTCAGGCGACCATCCGGACTGTTGACTTGCTTTCCAAGATGTTCAGCCTGCACAATAACAGCAGAGGAATTATTCATGTTTCGCAGTTTACTGGTTTTATTGTTTTATATTGTCCCGATTCACCTGCCTGCGGCAGATCGGACCCTGTTGGTGCTGGCTGACAGCCTGAGCGCCAGTTACGGTATCGCAATTGAAGACGGCTGGGTATCCCTTTTGCAAAAGCGTCTGGATGCATCCGGCCATACCTACAAGGTGCTGAATGCCAGTATCAGTGGTGATACAACGCATGGTGCCAAATCCCGGCTTGACGAGATCCTGGGCCAGTCCGTCCCTGCCATCACTATCGTTGAACTCGGTGGTAATGACGGCTTGCGCGGCCTGCCGGTAGCAGAAATCAGCAAGAATCTCGGTGAGATAATCACACTGTTGACCAGCAAGGGCAGCTCCGTATTACTGGTGCCCATGTTGCTGCCGCCCAATTATGGCAAGATCTATATTGAAAAGTTCAGCAATATATACAAGCAGCTTGCGGCGGACCACGATATTACTCTGGGTCGCTTTATTCTTGATGGTATAGCAATCAGACCGGAGTTGATGCAGGCCGACGGCATCCATCCTAAGGCAGAGGCACAGCCGATGATGCTGGAGAATGTCTGGACAGACCTTGAACCGATGTTAACAGCAGAGGACAAAACGGTCCCATGAAGTATTGCAGTTCATGCGGTTCTGAGGTCAGGTTGCAGGTTCCAGAGGATGATAACCGTGAACGCCATGTCTGTGTCAGTTGCAGTTCCATCCATTATATCAACCCGAAGATTGTGACCGGCTGCATCGTCGAGTGGGAAGATCAGGTATTGTTATGTAAACGTGCGATCGAACCGCGTTATGGTTTGTGGACACTTCCTGCCGGTTATATGGAAGTCGGAGAGACCACGGTACAGGCGGCGCAACGCGAGACGCTGGAAGAGGCAAATGCCAGGGTCGAGATCATTGATTTATACATGGTAATCAACCTGCCCCATGTCGATCAGGTTTACATGATGTACCGGTCCAGATTACTCGAAAAATCCTTTTCCTCCGGTACCGAGAGCCTGGATGTCGGGCTTTACAACGAAGGTGACATACCGTGGGAGTTGCTCGCCTTTCCCGCCATCCGCGAGACGCTGAAGTATTATTATCAGGATCGGAAAGACGGGCAGTTCAGGATACGTTCCGGTGAAATCAGGCGGGAAGACCAGGGCTATACGTTCCTGTTACATACATGAAAAACTGTTCGGTGTATCCCGTGACATCAGCGGCCTGTCTATAATCGTTCAAGATTCGCTGTGAATACGTCCATGTACGCTCGAGCGCCGCTTTCATCGCTGCGCATCCCGCTCCGCTCGAAAGTCCAGCCGTTACATCCCTGTAACGGCGCAAACGGCTCCTTAACCCGCCGTTTGCCCATGCGGCTAACGGTCTTTCACAATTATAGCCAGACCGCTGATTCCTGACTTTAGTGCAATTCGTAACGGTAATTTATTACAGTTTTATCCATTTACCAAAGCTGCACTCGTAACAATCATTCCCCGCCATAATACGTGCGCCCAGCCGATATTCGACGTCATTCCAGTAACATTTCTGGCTCAACTCGGACATCTGCACTGTGGCCTCATCACTGGTAGGGCCCAGGATCTCCGAGGTTTGTTTTGCAGGGTCTGCGTTGTCTACCCGAATTGCATCAGCCATTCGCTTTCTCCTGTGTCAATTTGCCCCATGATAATTGCTGGCGACGGGGTTGGCTACCCTCACTGCAGGCATCGGAGTTAGTCCAAAAGTCTTGACTCAAAAAAATAATCGGCTATATTATTAGCACTCACTTAATATGAGTGCTAATAATAGCACCTTAATAATCAATAGGTTAGTAACCAGGAGGTTTTAAAAATGAAGATTCGTCCATTACATGATCGTGTGATCGTGAAACGCGTGGAAGAGGGTAAGACCTCTCCCGGCGGTATTGTAATTCCCGACAGCGCTGCTGAAAAACCCATACAGGGAGAAGTCATTTCTGTCGGCAATGGCAAGATACTGGAAAATGGTGAAGTCCGTAAGCTGGATGTCAAAAAAGGTGACAAGATCCTGTTTGGCAAATATTCCGGTACGGAAGTGAAGATTGGCGGTGAAGAACTGCTGGTGCTTCGCGAAGACGACATCATGGGCGTTATTGAATAAATTATCTGGAGGTAATGAGACATGGCAGCTAAAGAAGTAAGGTTTTCTGACGACGCCCGTACCCGCATGGCACGTGGTGTCAATATCCTGGCCAATGCAGTAAAGCAGACGCTGGGCCCCAAAGGCCGTAATGTAGTACTCGAGAAGAGCTTCGGCGCACCTACCGTCACCAAGGACGGCGTATCTGTTGCGAAGGAAATAGAACTCGAAGACAAGTTTGAAAACATGGGTGCACAGATGGTGAAGGAAGTTGCTTCCAAGACCTCTGATGTCGCCGGTGACGGTACCACCACCGCAACTGTTCTGGCACAGTCCATCGTCCGTGAAGGTCTGAAAGCGGTAACCGCCGGTCATAACCCGATGGACGTCAAGCGCGGTATAGACGCCGGTGTACTGGTCGCTGTTGCCGAATTGCAGAAACTGTCCAAACCTTGCGAAGACAGCAAGGCAATTGCCCAGGTAGGTACTATATCCGCCAACTCGGATGAATCCATCGGCAATCGTATTGCCGAAGCGATGGACAAGGTTGGTAAGGAAGGCGTCATAACCGTTGAAGAAGGTTCAAGTCTGGAAGACGAACTGGAAGTGGTTGAAGGTATGCAGTTTGATCGTGGTTATCTGTCCCCTTACTTCATCAACAATCAGGAAACGATGAGCGTCGATCTGGAGAACCCGTACGTGTTGTTGCACGACAAGAAGATCTCCAACGTCAGGGACCTGTTGCCGGTACTTGAAGGTGTCGCCAAGGCGGGTCGTCCCTTGCTGTTGATTGCAGAAGATATCGAAGGTGAGGCATTGGCCACGCTGGTTGTTAACAATATGCGCGGTATCGTCAAGGTTGCTGCGGTGAAGGCTCCTGGTTTTGGTGACCGTCGCAAGGCCATGCTGGAGGACATCGCTGTCCTGACCGGTGGTACCGTGATTGCCGAGGAAGTGGGTCTGTCACTGGACAAGGCCAAACTGGAAGATCTGGGCAGCGCCAAACGCGTACAGATTACCAAGGAAAACACGACCATTATTGATGGCAATGGCAAGGCTGATGAGATTCAGGGCCGCGTCAAGCAGATCCGTCAGCAGATCGAGGACACAACCTCTGATTATGACCGCGAGAAGCTGCAGGAACGTGTAGCCAAACTGGCTGGCGGTGTAGCCGTTATCAAGGTCGGTGCTTCTACCGAGATCGAGATGAAGGAAAAGAAGGCACGTGTTGAAGACGCATTACATTCGACCCGCGCTGCTGTTGAAGAAGGTGTGGTGCCCGGCGGTGGTGTTGCACTGATTCGTGTCATCAATGCTGTTGCCAAGACCAAGGGCAAGAATGCGGACCAGGAAGTTGGTATCAAGATCCTGACCCGTTCGCTGGAAGAGCCGTTGCGCCAGATCGTGGCCAATGCCGGTGAAGAGCCGTCTGTCGTCCTGAACGCGGTACGTGAAGGCAAGGGTAACTATGGTTACAACGCCCAGACCGGCGAGTTCGGTGACATGATCCAGATGGGTATTCTGGACCCGACCAAGGTGACCCGTTCAGCATTGCAGAATGCGGCGTCGGTTGCCGGCCTGATCCTGACCACCGAGGCGATGATCGCTGAAATCCCGAAGAAGGATGATCACGGTCATGCTGGTGGTGGTGGCGGTGATATGGGTGGTATGGGTGGTATGGGCGGTATGATGTAAGATCTCTTATCCAGAGATACCATAGCATCACGAAAAGGCCCGTCAGCAATGATGGGCCTTTTTTTATATGTCTAACGAAGATATAGGCTTCGATATGGCTCAGGGTTATTATATTGCAGCGCCGATGCCGTTGGATGCCGCCCTGGACTGGGTCAGCAGATATAAAGGAGACTCAGTATTACTCTAGTCAGGAAAAAAATGCCCGGTTCACTCACCCATAAGCTGCTGGCGGATGCCACCCGCTCACGCCACCAGAAACTGGATCAACACGTTGCCCTTCGGAGGCTTTTGTCCGTAAGACCTCTGGTGGCAGACTATGTCCGAGCCATGCAATTATTTTACCTGTGCTTTTATATACTGGAGCCTGTGGTAGTCAAGTATGAAAGTGCCAGAGTGGTTACGGGTTTAGATCCCTATGTAAGAAATCTGGATGCGCTCGACCAGGATCTGCATGCACTGAATGCAGCGGGCAATGCCAGCCTGGTAAACATCCAGCTACCCCGGATAGAAACAACAGCAGAGTATCTCGGGGTGCGCTATGTGCTGGAAGGTTCCGCACAGGGAGGTGCCTATATTGCTGCACACCTGCTAGACAGGCTCCCGGAAGTGGACAACAGTGCCTTCAGCTACTGGGCCTTACAGCGGAAAACCGCACAAAACTGGCCGGCATTTCTGGCGGTTGTTGCACAATTGGATAGCGATAGTCAGCAACAACAGCATGCAGTCCTGTCTGCACAACAGACCTTTGATATTTTTCTTGCCGTATTTGATACAGTGAACCATGAACGCTGAAATTGATGATTGCAAGACCGCCATACTGCATCTGATTGGCCATATTCAATCCTACGGGGTGATGCTGGTCATTGACAGGCAGACCGGCAAGGTGACTGCCTGTTCGCAAAACACTCTGGAACTGTTGGGGCGGGATACCGGTGAGGTTCTGGGGACGCACTGGTCGGCCTGGCTCGAACCTCAATTTTATTCCGCACTGGAAGGTCTTGATAAGGCGCAACACAGCGGCCAGTCCGCCGGATCGACCACGCCGTTGATCCTGCAGGGCTCCATCAATGGCCGGGACCTGCTCATCTCGGGACACTTGCTGCAAGGCAGTGCCATCATCGAATTCGAACCGTGGTCGAACGAGCATTATTATGCACACAGTGACCGACTGCTGTTTTTGCAACAGCTGGCGAATTGCCAGTCTCCCGGGGCGGCGGCTGAACTATTGCTTGATCATATTGCCACCATCAGCGGCTTTGAACGGGTCATGTTATACAGGTTTCTTCCGGACTGGCATGGCAAGGTGATAGCGGAACGTCTGGATCCCGGCGTACAGGGATTTCTCGGACTGCATTTCCCTGCCGGCGACATACCGGAGAATGCGCGTCGCCTCTACACCTTGAATATCCAGCGGCTGGTGGCCGATATCAGCACGCCCGCGGTGCCGGTGGTGGGTCATCTCGATGATGGACCCATCGACATGACGTATGCACAATTGCGGGCGGTTCATCCTGTGCACCTGCAGTATCTGGCCAATATCGGGGCACAGGCCTCGTTCAGCGTGTCGATACTGGTGTCGGGTCAGCTGTGGGGTATGATTGCCTGCCATCATGGCAAACCGGTACGACTCGGATTTCACCGCCGCACATTGTGCGATGAACTGGCCAGAATCGTCTCGATCTATATGACCGGGCTGAGCGCGCTTGAAACAGAGCGGCGTAACTCGGAAGTGCGTGAACTGCTGTCGACACTGCAGGGGGCGCTGCAGGGGGGCGACACTCCCGAGCACGCCCTGAAGTCACTAGCCGCCGATGTGCTGGAGCTGCTTGCAGCCGATGCCCTTTGGCTGCGACTCGGAAAACGCGAGTGGTATCAGGGCTCGGTACCATCGCGGGACAGCCTGTTGCAGCTTGAGCACTGGATGGTATCCCGGGGTGACAAAAATATTTATCATGCCTCCAGCTTGCCGGATCCACTGGTTAACAATAGCGAACTGGTCCGGTTGGCAAGCGGCTTGCTCGTCATCCCGCTTGATCATCATGATTTCATCTTATTCATGCGCCGCGAACAGCTCGAAAGCGTCGAATGGGCTGGACGCCCCGCCCAACTGGATGACGACCTCTCTGATTTACTTACCCCGCGTACCTCGTTTCTCAAATGGACGAAACAGGTGCATGGTCGCAGTCTGTCCTGGCAGGATAACCAGCTTGAGTTCGCGGGAGATATTCGTGACATTCTGAACGACTATTTTGGCAAGTCCGAACTGGAACAGCTGGCCTTGCAAGACCCATTGACGGGGCTGGCCAACCGGGCCCGTTTCGACCGTGAACTCGCAGACGCAATCCGGTTGGCAGGAGAACGCGGCGAAGTCCTGGCGGTATTCATGATGGATCTCGACCATTTCAAGGAGGTCAATGACAGTCTTGGCCATGCCGCCGGGGATGAATTGCTGGTCGAGGTGGCCGACAGACTGCGGGCGGCAGTACGCGGCCGCGATATCGTCTCCCGTTTCGGCGGTGATGAGTTTTCAATTATCTTGCGCACGATAAAACACAGTGGCGAGGTCGAAGCGATTGCCGGGCGCATCCTGGACCAGATCCGCAGGCCATTCCTGCTGAGGGACAGGGATGCAGAAGTCGGGATCAGTATCGGTATTGCCTTTTACCCGGAGCACGCTGCAACGGCCGGGCAGTTGGTCGAAAACGCGGATGCAGCACTTTACGCAGTCAAGCGTAGCAGCAGGGATGCCTGGCGAATATATGACGAGGGGTCTGAAAAAAATAGTGAAAAGGGTGACTAGGCTTGCACTGTCTCATGCCATCAAAGTGGGGGAGTTGACCCCCACTTCGATCAGCGTAAGGTTGATATAACTAACTTACTGACGTTTCATTGCGTCGAAGAACTCCGCATTGTTTTTGGTCGACTTGAGCCTTTCGAGCAGGAACTCCATCGCTGACAGAGGCTCCATAGGATGCAGTAACTTGCGCAGGATCCACATCTTCTGCAGTTCGTCCTGGGTCGTCAGCATTTCTTCACGACGCGTGCCCGAACGGTTGATATGGATGGCCGGGTAGATGCGTTTTTCGGCGATCTCACGGTCCAGATGTAATTCCATGTTACCGGTACCCTTGAACTCTTCATAGATAACGTCATCCATGCGCGAGCCGGTGTCTACCAGTGCGGTAGCCAGGATGGTCAGACTGCCACCTTCCTCGATATTACGCGCCGCTCCAAAAAAGCGTTTCGGTTTCTGCAGTGCATTGGCGTCTACACCGCCGGTTAGTACCTTGCCTGAAGCCGGTACGACCGTGTTATAGGCGCGGGCGAGACGGGTAATCGAGTCGAGCAGGATAACCACGTCTTTCTTGTGTTCTGTCAATCGTTTCGCTCGGGCGATAACCATTTCGGCGACCTGAACGTGGCGACTGGCCGGTTCATCGAACGTACTTGAAATCACTTCACCCCGGACCGAACGGGCCATTTCTGTTACTTCTTCAGGACGTTCATCAATCAATAGCACAATCAAGTGACAATCTGGATGATTGGTTGTGATGGACTGGGCAATAGACTGCAGGATCATGGTTTTACCGGCCTTGGGCGGTGAGACTATCAGGCCGCGTTGCCCCTTGCCTATCGGCGCTACCAGGTCAATGATACGGGGGGTTAAATCCTCCGTACTACCGTTACCAATTTCCAGTTTTAACCGTTCATTTGCAAACAGCGGTGTCAGGTTTTCAAACAGGATCTTGTTCTTGGCCTTTTCCGGGGTTTCAAAATTAATCTCCGAAACCTTCAGCAGTGCAAAGTAACGCTCTCCATCTTTCGGTGGTCGTATCTTGCCGGAAACATTGTCACCGGTGCGCAGGTTAAAGCGTCGAATCTGGCTGGGTGATACGTAGATGTCATCAGGGCCAGCAAGGTAGGAACTGTCAGCTGAGCGTAGAAAACCGAATCCGTCTGCCAGGATTTCAAGTACACCACTGCCATAGATATCCTCACCTTTTTTGGCCTGGGCCTTGAGAATTTCGAATATGACATCCTGCTTGCGGGAGCGGGCCAGGCCTTCAAGGCCAAGTGTTTCAGAGAGCGCAATCAGTTCTGATGCGGGCTGTTGTTTAAGTTCGGTAAGGTTCATGGACTCCGGATCTGATCGAGATGATATAAGGGAAATTGTATGTTTTTTAACGCGAGACCCACCTGTGTGAATCCTGCGTGTCAGTTTTTATCGGGGGAACAGTTACAACAGAGATATTATTGTTTATTAACTTAGCACGCGTTTTATGGCTCGTCCAGCTAAATTTTAGCGCTAGATCACACTGTCTATAAAGGCTGACAATTGCGATTTTGACATTGCGCCGACCTTAGTACCTGCAATTTCACCATTCTTGAATATCATCAGTGTAGGTATTCCGCGCACAGCATACTTTTGCGGGGTGAGCTGGTTTTCATCAATGTTAATCTTGGCAATGGTCAGCTTGTCTGTATATTCATCGGCTATTTCGTCGAGGATGGGGGCTATCATCTTGCACGGGCCGCACCAGGCTGCCCAATAATCCACCAGTACCGGTTTGCCGGAGTTCAGGACCTGCTCTTCAAACGTTGAATCGGAAACATGAATAATGCCGTCACCCATTTAATTTATTTCACCTCTGCGTTGATAATCGGATATTGAAACTGCATTTCAACAGAAATGGATACGCCTTTGCAAGTCTGGAATAGTGCACCAGATTGAACCGCGATGCAAAATGCGGGGTGAACGATGACAACCGGTGGCCAGATTGAAGCGAACATAAGGTGTTATTGATGCCTGCTGGAGCAAAACTTTTTATTCAGGGTGGTACACATTTTCTGGTATTCTGCCCGTCCTTTCCCGTAATCATTGGCATAAACCGGATCCTATACAGCAAGCTGGACTGAACAAATGCGAATAATCATAGTGATTTCAATGCTGATGTTATTGTCTGCCTGCGGACAAAAGGGCGATTTGTACCTGCCGGACAGCAGGTCCGGGCTCACACAGCTGTCTGAATAATACGATTATGCAGTCAGTATACTACCGGGAAGGCGCGCTGTATCTGGAACAGGTTCCGCTGGCCGATATTGCCCGCCAGTTTGGCACGCCTTGTTATGTGTATTCGAGGGCAGCAATTGAGGCACAATGGCAGAGCTATGATACGGCGCTCGGCGTACGTCCCCACCTGGTCTGTTATGCGGTAAAGGCAAACGCCAATCTGGCCATATTGAACCTGCTGGCCAGGCTGGGGTCCGGATTTGATGTCGTCTCTGAAGGAGAGCTGGCTCGGGTTATCCGGGCAGGGGGAGATCCTGCAAAGGTAGTATTTTCAGGTGTAGGCAAGCAGGCTGGTGAGATGAAAGCTGCGCTTGAGGCCGGTATCAAATGTTTCAATGTCGAGTCCCGACCTGAATTATATTTGCTCAATTCTGTCGCCGGGCAGATGAATCGCAAGGCCCCTGTTTCCCTGCGGGTGAATCCTGACGTCGATGCAATGACCCATCCCTATATCTCGACCGGTCTGAAGGAAAACAAGTTCGGAATCGGCATTGATGAGGCCGAGGCGGTATATGCCGAGGCCATCGCATTACCGAACCTGCAGGTTACCGGGATCGACTGCCATATTGGTTCACAGATCACCACTACCGGCCCGTATATCGATGCGTGCAGGCGGATTATCGACCTCGTTGGTCGTCTCGCGGCATCTGGTATCAAACTCCATCATATCGATATCGGTGGTGGCCTGGGGATTACCTATACAAACGAAACGCCCCCCTCGCCGGCCGAATTTATAGCCTCAATATCGGAGGTGATCACAGACAAAACAGTCGAACTGCTGCTGGAACCGGGCAGGTCTATCGTCGGTAATGCCGGTGTACTTCTCACGTCTGTGCTATACCTGAAGGATACCGGGTGTAAAAATTTTGCGATTGTGGATGCCGCGATGAATGATTTAATCCGTCCTGTCCTGTACGATGCATGGCAGCAGATAGTGCCTGTAAAGCAGGATTCAGCATTGCCGGAGCAAAACTATGATGTCGTAGGTCCGGTATGCGAAACCGGTGATTTTCTCGGGCTGGACAGAAGCCTGGCGATAGGCCAGGGTGACCTGCTCGCCGTGTGCAGTGTTGGTGCATATGGCTTCAGTATGAGTTCCAACTATAATGCCAGGCCACGGGCTGCCGAGGTGCTGGTAGACGGTGCCCAGATACATGAAATTCGCCGCAGGGAAAGCATTGAAGACCTGTATAGGGGAGAGCAGATTCTGTCGTGATATTTTGGGAGCGACAGGCAAAAACACCATTTTGGTGCAGTTAAAAATATATAAGCACCAATATAGTGCGTAGTTCCAGGGTGCAGGCTTGCCAACTGTCTGAATTTATTAAGAATGACGGATTTTAACGTCTGGCATAATTCATGCAGTTCGCTTGAGGTTACTTACTATCTAATGCTGTCCATGTAAGGTTGATGGCAAGACGCGTTTTTTATTTTTTTATGCAAAAACTGTAAGACTGAGGAGAGAAGATTATGTCCAATAATAAGGTGCAGGAGCTGATCAATGAGCATGAAGCGCGTTATGCCGACCTGCGATTTTGTGATTCCCGGGGCAAGGAACAACACTTGACCATACCGGTTTCGCAGATTGATGAAAATTTCTTCGAGCGAGGCCAGATGTTCGACGGCTCGTCAATCGCTGGATGGAAAGGAATCAACGAATCTGACATGGTGCTGATGCCGGATCCCGAAGCGTCCTTTATCGACCCGTTCTTTGATGACGCAACTGTCATTATTCGTTGTGATGTACTTGAGCCCAATACCATGCAGGGTTACAGCCGTGACCCACGTTCACTGGGCAAAAGGGCTGAAGAATATCTGAAATCGACCGGTATAGCCGACAAGGCCTTTTTCGGTCCGGAACCTGAATTTTTTATCTTTGATGATGCCCGTTGGGGCTCCAATATCAACAGCGCCTTCTATGAAATTGATTCAACAGAAGGTGGCTGGAATAGCGAGCGCGATTATGATGACAACAACATGGGACATCGTCCGGGAGTGAAGGGCGGTTATTTCCCGGTTCCGCCCGTTGATGCGCTGCATAACATTCGTGCTGCCATGTGTGATGTACTTGAAGAAATCGGTATCCCGGTTGAGGTACATCACCATGAAGTAGCTACCGCGGGTCAGTGCGAAATCGGTACCGCCTTCAATACGCTGGTAAGAAAAGCCGACGAATTATTGATGTTGAAGTATGTAGTCCAGAACGTGGCACATGGTTATGGCAAAACGGCGACATTTATGCCAAAACCGCTGGTTGGCGACAATGGTAGCGGTATGCACGTACACCAGTCCTTGTCGAAGGATGGCAAGAACCTGTTTACCGGTGACAAATACGGTGGTCTGTCACAGCTCGCCTTGTATTACATCGGCGGTATCTTTAAACATGCCAAGGCCATCAATGCCTTTACCAACTCCGGTACGAACAGCTACAAGCGCCTGGTTCCCGGATTTGAAGCCCCGGTCATGCTTGCCTACTCGGCTAGAAACCGTTCTGCCTCATGCCGTATACCCTTTGTTTCCAATCCGAAGGGTCGCCGCATCGAGATCCGCTTCCCGGATCCAATCAGCAATCCCTACTTCGCCTTTGCAGCCATGATGATGGCCGGTCTGGACGGAATACAGAACAAGATTGACCCGGGTGCGCCAGCCGACAAGGATCTGTACGATCTGGAGCCGGAAGAAGCAAAGGAAATTCCGACAGTCTGTTCCTCACTGGATCAGGCGCTGGAAGCGCTGGACAATGACCGTGACTTCCTCAAGGCGGGTGGCGTGTTCTCGGATGATCTGATTGATGGTTATATCAAGCTGAAGATGGAAGAAGTGACCAAGTTCAGAATGACCACCCATCCGGTCGAGTTTGCAATGTATTACAGCCAGTAATTCCAGATGTAACTGTATTAAAAGGCCCCCGCAAGGGGGCTTTTTTTTGTTCGTGATTTAATTGCAGAGTATAAAACCGCCTATTGTCGGCAATGTATCGATCGACTATGCTGCAAATATGTATAAATCATTTGCGCTATTTTTACTGGTGTTGGTCCTGCCACTTTCTGCGGCTGAGGTTTATAAGTCAGTAGATCAGTTTGGGAATACCGTGTTTTCAGATGTGCCTTCTGACAAGGCAGAAAAAATTGATGTAGGTGAAGTACCCACCATACCTGCAATCAAGCAACAGACACCGCGAGCCGTACTCGCCGAGCCCGTAAAAAGATATCGCACACTGGTAGTAACAAATCCGGTGCATGACCAGACCTATTTCAGAAGTGAAGGTGACCTGATCGTTTCGGTCAAGCTTGATCCACAGCTTGAGACAGGCGATAAAGTAGTCATATATCTCAACAGTAACGAGTTTGTTTCAGGCGAATCAACAACTTATAGCATAAAGGAACTGGATCGAGGGACCTACCAGTTGCGGGTCGCCATCAAGGATACCCAGGGCAAGATAGCGATAAGTTCAGAGACTGTCACATTTCACATGCGTCAGAATTCAATCCAGAATCCCCAAAACGCCCCGCGTCCCGCAAAACCCTGATCCCCTCTTCATTGCTGTTACTGCTTCGTTGCAGCTGACCTGAATATAATTGATCAGTATCTACATGTTTTTTTGTGCATGTGGTCTGCTTTTTGCTCCTATATCATCTATACAGACTTGATTGCAGCTTATATCAGTTTAACTACTTGTTTTTATTGATTTAATGCGATTGATGACATTCAACGGGAAATGAAAAACATACAATTATGCACCATGTTAGTGCAAAATCTGTCATTATGAATCGCATGTCTATTGATCCGGCGACGCTGATCGAAAATATCAATACAGCCGTATTGGTATTTGACGACAAGTTACGACTGTTAAGCATCAATGCCGCAGGTGAAAACCTGTTATCAGTCAGCAGTAACAAGGTTTTGGGAATGCGTTCTGAGGACTTTCTTCCCGGCGCGACCCGGTTTTTCGAGAGTCTGCGACGCACACTGCATGAATGCAGGCCCTATATTGAGTGGGGCGTAGAACTGTATTTACAGAACCAGAGGATGATCACGGTAGGTTGTATGGTCACTCCACTGCTGGAGGATGACAAGTGCCACCAGATTATTGTGGAACTGATCGACTCTGATTCCTTTACCCGGGTAATGCGCGAGGAATCGATCACCGCTGTATACGATACCGCACGTAAATCCCTGAAAGGTATCGCCCACGAGATCAAGAATCCCCTCGGTGGACTACGTGGTGCCGCCCAGTTGCTGGAACGCGAACTGGAAGATAACGACCTGAAGGAATATACCCGGATTATTATCAACGAAGCGGATCGTCTGCGTAACCTGGTTGACCGGATGCTGGTGCACGACACCCGTCCCCAGTTGGCCGAGGTAAACCTGCATGAGTTGCTTGAGTATGTCGCTGACCTGGTGCAGGCAGAGACTGCCTCCCGTCTGGATATATCCCGTGACTATGACCCCAGCCTCCCGTTATTACAGGGAGACAAGGAACAATTGCTCCAGGTATTTATCAATGTGATACGCAACGCCATGCAGGCCATAGCGAGCAATGGCAAGATCTGGCTACGTACCCGGATCAAACGCCGATGCACAATCCGCCAACAGTTTCATCGTCTGGTCGCACAAATAGACATTATCGACGATGGACCAGGTATACCTGTTGATATTGAGTCTGAAGTCTTTTATCCCTTGATAACGGGACGCGCAGAGGGCACCGGTCTGGGACTATCCATTGCACAGTCACTACTTCAGTTACATGGTGGGTCAATCTCTTACGAAAGGGAACATGACCGCACCGTATTCCGCATCTTATTACCGTTAGGTCAAAAAAATGAATGAAAAAAACAAGATTTGGGTAGTTGATGACGACAAGTCCATCCGCTGGGTGCTGGAAAAGGCGCTGACACGCGAAGGCCTGCAGGTAGTCACGTTTGATGAACCCAGAAAGTTATTGCAACGTTTCAACCGCGAAGTACCTGACGTCATCATCTCCGATATCCGCATGCCGAATATGGACGGGATAGCCCTGATTAATGAAATCAAGCGGCTCGCACCTGACCTGCCGGTCATTATCATGACGGCCTACTCCGATCTGGACCGTGCCGTCTCGGCATTCCAGAGCGGGGCATTCGAATTTTTTTCCAAGCCCTTTGATGTTGACGAGGTCGTCAATCTGGTCAAACGCGCGATCAAGGAATCACGTCCGGGTACCAGCAGCTCAGATCACGAATCCGGTTTGCGCAATACCGAGATTTTAGGTTCCGCTCCGGCGATGCAGGAGGTCTTTCGTGCCATTGGTCGGTTATCAAGTTCAAATCTGACAGTGTTGATTACCGGTGAATCCGGTACCGGCAAGGAGCTGGTTGCCAAGGCATTACACAAACACAGTCCACGATCGTCCGGACCCTTTATCGCACTGAATACAGCAGCAATCCCCAGAGAATTACTGGAGTCGGAATTATTTGGCCACGAGAAGGGCGCGTTTACCGGTGCGAACGAGCGGCGCATAGGCCGGTTTGAGCAGGCCGACGGTGGTACCCTGTTTCTCGATGAGATAGGTGATATGCCTGCTGAATTGCAGACCCGTTTATTACGCGTGCTGGCTGATGGAGAATTTTATCGGGTAGGCGGGCATACACCGCTCAAGGTGAATGTACGTGTGATCGCCGCAACCCATCAGAACCTGGAGAAGCGCGTCAAGGAGGGAATATTCCGCGAAGATTTGTTCCATCGTCTCAATGTAATCCGTGTGCATGTCCCTTCCCTGCGCGATCGGCGCGATGATATTCCTGTATTAACCGAGCATTTTCTGAAGCAGGCGGCAAATGAGTTGAAAGTGGATGCCAAGCATGTATCCAGAGAGACGCAGGCCACACTGAACCGGATGGCATGGCCTGGCAATGTAAGACAGCTGGAAAACTTCTGCCGCTGGATTACAGTGATGGCCTCGGGTAAGGAAATCCATATTGAAGATTTGCCACCGGAACTGAAAAACAATGAAAGTACCGGAATCGACAATAATAACTGGGAAGAAAACCTGAGAGGATGGGTAGAATCCAACCTGTTGCATGGTGAGACCCGTTTGCTTGCAGATGCCGTCCCCCGGTTTGAGCGGATCATGATAGAAGAAGCGCTTAAGCAATCCGGAGGCCGTCGCCAGGACGCCGCCAAATTACTGGGCTGGGGCAGAAATACCCTGACACGCAAGATTAAAAGTCTGGGGCTGGACGCCTGATACTGCACTAATTACCGGTTTATGTAGATCGTTACCAGTCGGTAACGCTTCTGTCATGCAATTGTAACCGGGCTGAACTACATCTGAAACTCCTATAGCCGATAGATAAGCTGTATGCACCATCAATATGGTGAAAACAGCCAATTGAATAAAGGTGTCAACTGTTCAACCTCGTTTTCCGAGGGCTTGAGCAACCATCACCATCAGGAGCCAGATTTATGCCAGTCGGTAGCCTTGAATCCCTGGAACGGATAATCACGTCAAGAGATCTGTATCCGGTATTTCAACCGGTATTTGAATTCAGTGAGCCGGTGATTTCCGGTTATGAGGCCCTGATACGCGGGCCATCTGACAGTGAGTTGCACAGTCCGATTATGCTGTTTGAAACAGCCAAAAAATTCAATCTTATCCCGGCGCTGGAATATGTGTGTCGTGATATATCCTGCGAGTACTTTGCCCGTAACCGGCTGCCCGGGAAGCTGTTCCTCAATATCAGTCCGATGAGTTTTATTGATAATAATCACGAGAATGGTGTTACCACGCAAATCATACAAAAGCATGGGATCTCTGCCGACCGGATAGTAATTGAATTATCTGAACAGTATCCGATGGATGATTACAAATTGATCAAACTGGCCACAAACCATTACCGGAATATGGGGTTTGAGATTGCAATAGATGACCTTGGGGCAGGGTATGCCGGGTTGCGAATCTGGTCCGAAATCAGACCTGATTATGTAAAAATAGATCGACACTTTATCGAAAATATCAATGAGAACTCAATCAAACGCGAGTTTGTCAGATCCATACATGACATATCACGGGGGCTTGGTTGCAAGGTAATCGCCGAGGGCATAGAAACGAATGCTGAACTCGAAGTACTGATGTCGATAGGAATACAGCGCGGACAAGGGTATTTACTTGGTCGACCAGCCAACAAACCGGTGACGACTATCCCTGTCTGTCTACTGGAGAATGCCCCCTCCCTGACTTATACGAATGCAATTTACCGATCCGAGACTGTTGAGTCGATGATGGACATGACCCATCCCTTGTCACCGGAAACCACACTGGAGGAAGCCGCTGAAATCATCAGAAAAACACCGTCGCTGATGTCGTATCCGGTGGTAAATGACAATCACAAACCACTCGGTATTATTACCAGGAACAGGGTGCTGGAAATGTTCCTCGGACGCTATGGGCGTGACCTGCATGCGAAGAAACCGATAAGCGCCTATATGGACAGTGCGATACTGGTTGAAAGCACTTCCCTGATTCAGGACGTAAGCCGAATCATCACTGCCAATACCAGTCTTGATATCAATATGGATTTTATTGTTGTACAAAATGGCAAGTATGCGGGGACCGGAAAGGTGCGCACATTATTGCAAAGGATTACCGAGATGCAGATCCGTAGTGCAAGATATGCCAATCCATTGACACTGTTGCCTGGCAATGTGCCCATATACGAATGGATTGACGGATTGATCAGGAAAGAAATGGATTTTTATATAGCCTATTGTGATATCAACAACTTCAAACCGTTCAATGATAAATACGGATATAGTTGTGGTGATGAGGTCATAGTCAAGCTGGCGGAAGTCCTGCAGACGAATGTTGATTCAAAGCTGGATTTCGTTGGCCACATAGGTGGAGATGACTTTGTGGTTGCCTTTTGCAGTCCGGACTGGGAGGTGCGATGTAATCAGATTCTTGATGATTTTCAGCGGACTGCTCCAAAGTTCTACAGTACGGAAGACAGGCTTGCGGGCGGCATATACAGTATCGACCGACGCGGTGACAAACAGTTTTACCCCGTGCTGAGTCTTGCCATCGGAGTTGTGAATCCGGACTATAGCCGGGTATTTTCACATCATGATGTTGCCACGCTGGCGGCAGATGCAAAACACCAGGCCAAGATTGGCGGTGGTAATATTTTGTTTTTATCCAGACGGCGAGGGCGCTTGAGCCAGGACGAAATGCCGGACGAGTTTGCTCTCGCTGATACCTGACTGGATTAAATTGTTTCGGTATAATCAGACTATCCTGTTTCTATCCATGTGAGAATATATATGCTGAACGAAAGACTGGTGCAATACGAACACAGAGGCACGTTACTGGAAGGTTTTCTTGCCTATGACGACGCCAATCCGGCGCCGGGTCCCGCTGTCCTGATCTCACATGCCTGGGCAGGTCGTGACGAATTTGCCTGTGACAAGGCACGGTACATCGCCAGTCTGGGTTATACCGGTTTTGCACTGGATTTATACGGTAAGGATGTGCGAGGCAACAGCCCGGAGGAAAATACCCACCTGATGCAGCCGTTTATGCAGGACCGTGCCTTGTTACAGTCAAGAATGCAGGCCTCACTGGACACGCTGGTATCGATGCCGGAGGTCAGGGCAGATCGTGTAGCCGCTATGGGTTTCTGTTTTGGTGGATTATGCGTGCTTGATCTGGCGCGTACCGGCGCGGAGTTGCGCGGTGTGATCAGCGTGCATGGATTTTTCAGTCCTCCTGGCAATATAAAGGAACACAGGATCAAGGCGAGTGTGCTCGCATTACATGGTCATGATGACCCGATGGTCTCAATGGAGACGGCTGTCGCCTTCGGCCAGGAAATGACAGGCGCAGGAGTGGATTGGCAGCTGCATGTATTCGGCAGGACCAAACACGCGTTCACCAATCCGCATGCGAATGATCAGGGACGAGGTACGGTATACAATGAGGATGCTAACCGGCGGGCGTGGCCAATGATCAGCAGCTTCCTGCAGGAAGTACTGAAATAATCAATTCAGTTGGGTTAGCTGCCTGAGTTTTCGTTCAGCCAGACGGCAACCTGTCTGGCGTGATAGGTAAGAATCGCATCGGCCCCGGCGCGTTTACAGGATAACAAGGCCTCGATCACCGTCTTGCGCTCATCCAGCCAGCCGTTCGCTGCGGCAGCCTTCAGCATGGCGTATTCTCCACTCACGTTGTACGCGAACGTAGGCATGCCAAATGCCTGTTTTACCCGGTAGAGAATATCGAGGTAGGGGAGCGCCGGTTTAACCATGACGATATCCGCGCCTTCCTGAATATCCAGCGCCACCTCCCGAAGTGCCTCATCCGAGTTGGCAGGATCCATCTGATAGGTATGTTTGCCACCGCCGCCGAGATTTTTCGCTGACCCGACTGCATCACGAAAGGGCCCGTAGAAAGATGATGCGTATTTTGCCGAGTAGGCCAGGATCAGGGTATGGATCAGGCCTTTCGCCTCCAGTGCCTGACGTATCGCGCCTATCCTGCCATCCATCATGTCTGAGGGCGCCACGATATCGGCACCGGCCTCGGCATGAGACACGGCCTGACGTACCAGTACCGCAACGGTTTCATCATTGATCACATAACCCTCATCATTGGTCAGTCCGTCCTGACCGTGGCTGGTATACGGATCCAGCGCGACATCGGTAATGATCCCGAGATCCGGCACAGTCTGTTTCAATGCGCGTACCGCGCGCTGGACCAGACCATCCGGGTTGTAGGCCTCCTCAGCCAGCTCAGATTTGAGGTTTTCTGCTATGACGGGAAACAGCGCGATTGCCGGTATACCCAGTGCCTGGATTTGCTGCGCCTCTTTCAACAATTCACCCAGATTGACCCGGTCCACGCCCGGCATAGAGGCCACCGGTTCACGTGCCGTTTTTCCATCGGTCACAAACATCGGATAAATCAGGTCCGCCGTGCTTAGCCGGGTTTCCTGCATTAAGCGTCGTGTAAAGCCTGTCAGACGCATGCGGCGCATGCGTGTGGCTGGAAAGGAATTGTGTGTTTTCATGGTCTGTCAGCTGTCAGTGTCGTTAATCGGGCCGGTATTTATAGTCACATGAAACCTGATGTGTACCAAGTGATTATTAAACAGACGTGTTGCTGCTGACGATAGCCGAGGTTGTATTGACCAGCGCCTGCATTTCTTCATCCGTTCCAATGGTAATGCGCAGGTAATTATCGATACGTGGGCTGTTGAAATAACGGACCAGTATGCCCCGTTCTTTCAGAGTCAGATAAAGCGAACTGGCCGGAAGCGTTGTGTGGGTAGCCATGATAAAGTTTGCCTCGGAGGGGACGATCTGAAAGCCCAGTTTTTCCAGCGCCGCAATTGTCCAGATCCGGGTCTCTATTATCCGTGAGCAGTTTTTTTCAAAACTTGCCCGGTCAGTAAAGGCGGCCGTTGCCCCCGCCAGCGCCAGAGCGTCGAGCGGATAGGCATTGAACGAGTTCTTGACCCGCTGGAGACCGTCTATCAATCCGGTATCTCCGAGCGCAAGTCCGACCCGCAGACCGGCAAGCGAACGTGATTTGGACAGGGTCTGCACCACCAGCAGGTTAGGATATTCCTGAACAAGCGAAATGCAGCTCTGACCCCCAAAGTCGACATAGGCCTCATCGACCAGTACAACAACGTCCGGATTGTTATCCAGTACGGTCCTGATTTTATCGCGTGCCAGTCCCCGGCCGGTAGGCGCATTCGGGTTGGCAATAATAATACCACCGGACCCGGCAGCAATACGGTTGATGTCCAGTTCAAAAGAATCTGTCAGCGCAAACGTTTGATATTCGATACCAAACAGACGGCAATAGACCGGATAAAACGAATAGGTAATATCGGCAAAGCTAATAGCGGCCTTGCCCATGAAGAAGGCCTGAAAAGCGAAGCCCAGTACCTCGTCGGAACCGTTACCGGTGAAGATATTCTGCTTCTGCAGCCCATAATAATCTGCAATCGTTTGTCGTAATACATTGGCATCCGGGTCTGGATACAGTCTTAATCGATCAGAGACCCGCTCACGTATCGCATCCAGCACCGCGTCTGACGGCGGATAAGGACACTCGTTGGTATTCAGTTTGATATAGGACTTGTCCTGCGGCTGTTCTCCGGCCACATAGGGGGAGAGGTTTTGCAGGAAGTCGCTCCAGTATTTGCTCATGCCCGGCATTTTCGCATATTTTACCGGCTAATACACAGGGTAAGGTTTTAGTCCGGTTTCCTGTCTCCCAGACCGGCAACCGTCGTTTCTATCCACTGTTCGGCTTCGTTGGTTATTTCATCCACCGACTTACCCTCTGGCTGGATAACCGGGCCGATGACCATGCGGATCGTCCCCGGCCATTTATCCAGACTGTTTTTGGGCCAGTAACTGCCGGCATTATGGGCTACTGGCACGATTGGATAACCGGTCTTCGCGGCGAGCAGCGCGCCACCGGCCTGGTATTTACGCCGCTCACCCGGTATCGTGCGTGTGCCTTCCGGGAAGATGACGACCCATAAACCGCGCTCGAGCCTTGCGCGTCCGTCATTGACGATTTGTTTGAGTGCGCGCATACCGGACGAGCGATTGATAGCGATTGGCTGCATCGAGGCCAGACCCCAGCCATAGATTGGTATCCACAATAATTCGCGCTTGAGGATCCAGACCTGGGCCGGGAAGTGGATCTGCAATGCGAGCGTCTCCCAGGCGGACTGGTGTTTGCAGAAGATGATCGCCGGGCCCGCAGGGATATTTTCCAGGCCTTCGACCTTATGGTCGAGTCCGCAGATATGTTTGAGTGTCCAGAAATTGAACGCGGCCCAGCGTGACATGATACGAAAGCGCAGCGGGAAGTTCAGCGGCAGGATCACAAAACCGATGACAACAAAGACAACGGTCGCCAGTGCCAGCAGGACATAAAACAGCAGTGAGCGGATCCGAATCATCTGTAACCGTCAGCACACCGCAGCACTGTCATCAGGTAGCCAGTTTTGAGATGTTCGCCACGCGGTTGGTCAGATTGGCCACTTCATGCAACAGGGCAAAGCGGTTTGTACGAAGTGATTCGTCTTCTGCGTTGACCATCACCTGGTCAAAAAAGGCCGTGACCGGTTTGTGTAACCGGGCGGTTGCTATCAGCGCCTGTTTGAACTGACTGGCTACCATCAGGCCATCGACCTCTGTGCGTATCGAGCGCGTTGCAGTCAATAAGGCCTTTTCCTCATCCTGTTGCATCAGCGTTTCGCTCGCCGTGGATGATGCCTGTGTTGATACCGATTTGCTGATGATATTACGTATGCGTTTGTCCGCCTCGGCCAGACCGGCAGCCTCGGGTAGTTGCAGGAAACTGCGTACGGCCTCCAGTCGATCGATATATTCGGAAGGTTTCGGATTCAGGTCGATGACGGCATCCACCTCCGAGGGGCTATAACCCTGCTCACGAAGATAGTTTCGCGCACGTTCAGTGATAAACCTGACCACCTCTGCGAGATTTTTGGTGACTTCAGTATCAGCAGTCGTGTAAGGGACCAATGCCCCTGAGGCATATAAATGTCGTGATTTAATCAGTAACTCCTCCAGCCCCAACGGCATCCTGAAATCCGAGAGGATACGCAGTACACCTATCGCGGCCCGGCGTAGCGCAAACGGATCCTTGTCTCCGGTCGGGATCTGGCCTATCCCGAAAATGCCAACAATCGTGTCAACCTTTTCGGCAATCGCAATAATCCGGCCTGTGTTGCCCGTGGGCAGCTGATCCCCGGCAAACCTCGGCATGTATTGTTCATCCAGTGCCAGTGCAACCTCGTGTGTTTCACCACTGGCGGCCGCATAATAACGGCCCATCACGCCCTGTAATTCAGGGAATTCACCGACCATGCTGGTAAACAAATCACACTTGGCAAGACCGGCAGCACGTTCGGCCAGTTGCGGATCCTGCCCCAGTTGGGTGGCGATCCAGGCAGAGAGCTTCTGGACGCGTTCGGTCTTGTCAGCTAGCGTCCCCAGTTGTTTCTGGAAGACTACGTCCTTCAGTTTGTCGCGCAGTGTCTCGAACGGTTCGCTGCGGTCACGTCGCCAGAAGAACGCGGCATCGGTCAGACGCGGACGGATGACACGTTCGTTGCCCTGGGTGATTTGTTCAGGCGCGGTGCTTTGCAGATTGGAGATGGTTACGAAACGGTTCAACAACCGGTTCGAGCCGGTCTCGGCGATCGGAAAATATTTCTGGTGGCCCTGCATCGTGGCTATCAGCACCTCGGCGGGCAACTCCAGAAACTTTTGTTCAAAACTGCCGGTAATGGCGACCGGCCATTCCACCAGTGAGGTCACTTCATCCAGCAGATCCGGATCTATCAGCGCGCGACCGCCACATGCCTCTGCCGCTGCATTGGCAATGTTTGAGATCAGTTGTTTGCGTTCGGCAAAGTCAGCGATGACCTGTCCCTTTTCTTTCAGCTTGACCAGGTAATCACGTGCTGATTTCAGTTTGATCGGCTTCGGATGATGGAAACGGTGGCCGTAGGTAATGTTCCCGGCGCGGGTATCCAGTATTTCACACGGGACAATTTCATTGCCAAACAATACAACAGACCAGTGTACCGGACGGACAAATTCTGCATTGCGATCAGCCCAGCGCATACGTTTCGGTATCGGCAGCTTGTTCAGTGCGTTATTGATTATGTCTGCCAGCAGGTCGACCGTTTGTTTGCCGGTTTCCATCGTCCGGTAGACCAGGAAAGATCCCTTCTCAGATTCGAGTTTTTCCAGCGCTGCCACCTCGACTCCACACGAGCGGGCAAAACCCTCTGCCGCCTTTGAGGGCTGACCGGTACTGTCAAATGCCGCTGCAAGGGCAGGACCGCGTTTAACCACCTCATGGTCTTTTTGCCCACTGACCAGTTTGCTCACGATCACCGCCAGCCGTCTCGGTGTGGCATACCACTGGTATGACTTGTGAGCCAGCGCATGACTTTCCAGTCCGGTATGGATACCGTCCGCAAAAGCCTCGGCAAGACGCTTTAGCGCCTTCGGCGGAAGTTCTTCCGTACCTATCTCAATCAGTAAATCTTTAGTTTTAGTCATAATATATAGCCACAGAGTACAGGGCCCACCAGCTATCTCCCGGTCGTCATTCTGGCGCACGCCAGAATCCAGTTAAATGAAGAGCCGCCCGAAAGACGGCGGACTTCACTTACTGGATGCTGGTGTACACCAGCATGACAAGGAGTGGATGTGGGTATGTTCATTTGCACAACGGGAAGCCCAGTTGTTCACGTTTATTGTAATACGCCTGCGCCACCGCACGCGCCAGACCGCGTACTCGCAGTATGTAGCGTTGTCTTTCAGTCACGGAAATCGCATGCCGGGCATCAAGCAGATTAAAAGTATGCGAGGCCTTCAACACCATTTCGTAGGCAGGCAAAGGTAGATTGTCCGCTATCAACTGCTGGCTCTGTTGCTCGTATTCATCGAAGTGGCGGAACAACACAGCGGTGTCGGCCTTTTCAAAATTGAACGTGGACATCTCGACCTCGTTCTGGTGATAGATGTCACCATAGGTCACTGTGCCCGCGTCCGATTGGGTCCACACCAGGTCATAAACACTGTTCACATTCTGCAGATACATCGCGATACGTTCCAGCCCATAGGTAATCTCGCCTGTCACCGGACGGCAATCCAGACCACCGACCTGCTGGAAATAGGTAAACTGGGTAATTTCCATCCCGTTCAGCCACACCTCCCAGCCCAGTCCCCATGCACCCAGCGTCGGCGACTCCCAGTTGTCTTCGACAAAACGAATGTCATGGACCAGCGGGTCGATCCCGAGCTCCTTCAAAGAGTCGAGATAAAGTTGCTGGATATCAAGTGGTGATGGTTTGATCACCACCTGGAATTGATAGTAGTGTTGCAAGCGGTTCGGATTTTCGCCATAGCGCCCGTCGGTCGGCCGCCGCGACGGCTGCACATAGGCGGCCCTCCACGGTTCCGGGCCCAGCGATCGCAGAAAGGTGGCAGGGTGAAATGTACCGGCACCTACTTCCATATCATAAGGTTGCTGGATCACGCAGCCACGTTTAGCCCAGAATTGCTGCAGCCGGAAAATAAGTTCCTGAAATGTCATATCGCTGTACGGGTTGTACCTTGAGGCTGAAAACAGCCTGTTAAATCAATATTATGGAGCGGCAGTATAACGGAGAAAAGCTGTCTGAAACACCGGGAAAGACAGCTTTAACAAATGAGTGGGTGAAATACAGCAGGTGGCAGGTCATGAGTGATCCCGGCCAGGTGGATACCGGCCGGGGGGTAATTACTCAACTGATACAACTTACGGATTCTTTTCCCCGGCAGGTTGATCTGTAGATTTGTCCTGGGTCACATCGCTCACCTTCTTGACCAGCAACGCATATTTGGACGAGGGTATGGTGTATACCCAACGGGTAACCTTGCTGTTAAGCTCGGCGGCCTCCTTGCGGACATCAATCGGGGCCGTTTCCGCCTTTTCCGGCTCACCGATCACAATAGCCTCCTGTTCCGGTTTATCCGTGGTGGCGGCAGTTGTCGCAGTCATCAGCGATTCATCTACGGTGAAATCGAGCGCGATATAGTTTGCACCCTCAATATTGGCCGTGGTGATGCTGGCGACCAGGCCTTCATAGGTACGTACCGTGGTCTTCGTTGCCGTATCCGGGAACACAAAACCTTCGCGTGCCTTGACATTCTCTACCGTCAGGTTCGACAGGATGCTACCAATCTGGTTTATAAAATAGGAGGAACGGGATTCCTTGCCTTCTGGTATCTCGGTCACGGTAAAGTCTTCTGCACCTTTGACACGGCTGATCGCCAACACGCTGCCGTCCGGGTGTTCTATCCGGGTATCCAGAATCCGGTCGTCTGCGACATCGACGAGGTTCTGTTCGATCCACTCAATGACATCAGCTGAAATTTGTAACACGCCACTGGCCAGCCAGGTTTCATTGGCGCCGGGTTTACGGACGTAGACACCGGTATCACCTGCGATATTGCTGGTACGCAGGTTGCCAGTGATCACCGAGGCCAGCGCATTGCCGCTGCCATCTTTCAGCGTCAGCAACTGGGAGGTGGACTTCTCTGCCGTGATATCTTCCACACCCAACTCCGAAAACAGCGCCGGGTTGGAGGTTTTTTCAGACTGGATCTTCATGTCTGCCAGCGTCAGCACAGTCTGTTTGACCTTGTCAAAACGTGCCGGGTAATCACCCGCTTCCGCTATCAGCCAGTCCTGCCCCTGTTTTTTCAGGTTCAGCGTGCCAGAGGCCGATTCAATTGTAATGCCGGCAATCGAATTGATCTGGTCTTTCAGGCCGGGGAACAGTTCGGCCGATTCAATGACCGTCTGTGGCGCTCGCTCCTTGCTGCTGATAACGGCTGCAACAATGATGATCAGGGTAATGAATGACAGTAATAATAAGCTTCTGTTACTCATGGGATTATTTCACCGGGTTGTCAGTAGATTTACGCCTGCTACGCAACATGCCTGCAGTGAGGGCGAACAGCACAATAAGCAGTGGTGTCAGGCCAATGTTGAGGAATTTAACAAAAGTGCCAAGCTGCTCGATATTTTTCTGCAGCTCGTGCTGTACCGCACGCAGCTCCTTGCGGGTATTGACCTGTTCGAGTCTGAACTTGTCAATTTCCGTGCGCTGCGCATCACTGAGTAACAGCTCCGATCCGGTTTTCTCCTGTTGCAACTCGGCGATCTTTTTCTCTGTCTCGGCAAGCTTGGCCTCAAGCATCTGCTGTTGTTCCCTGAACTGCGATTCCGCATCGCGACGGATATCATCGACCACAGTGAACGGTCTGGCATATTCACCGCGGTTGCGCAGGCTGATCAGGTCCGAGCTGCCTGACATGTTCTCCAGCGCATTGATGACAAAGTTGCCATTGTCTGCGGTCGGCTGGGGTACCTGCACACCAAAGAAGTTTTGCTGGCTGATCCAGAACTCATCGCTGAGCATATCGGTGTCGGCGATGACGATGGCATTGATCTCGCCTTCTTTGAGTATCTGCTGCGGGGCGACGTAGTCCTGGTCAAACGGATTGTTTACGTCCGCAGTCGGAGCGCCTTCCGGATAGGCGCTGCTGACCTTGCCACTGAGCCTGGCCGCGAGCGTGAACTTCCGGTTTTCCGACTTGAAATCGGCCAGCAATTGCGCAGGTTCTCGCTGATATTGCAGTACCTCTGCCGGCATCTGCATCGCCTCGGTCGAGGTCTCTATCAGCGGACTGAAGTTGACGCTGGCACCTTCGTTCTTGCTGACGATACCGGCAGATCCGAGCGCAATAATATTCAGCTCACTGGTAACAAAATCATCCTGGTTGAAGTTTGGCTTTTCCAGTTTCATCCACGGCAGATAGTTGGTCTGTTCCACACCACGGTCGGTCCGGATCTGTACCCGCATCGCGTTGGTCATATCGGCCGCGATGTTGGTGCCGGAAACGGTGATACCCCAGGCCGTGAACAGTTTGTCCAGATTCGAGCTGGTGACCGGTACTTCATACGGGTTTTCCGGGTTGGGCTGCGGGCGGTCGACCTCGGACAACGGATCCACAAAGAACATGGCCTTGCCACCACCGAGCAGGTATTGATCAATCGCAAACTGGGTCAACTCACTCAGACCTTTCGGATGGATGACCAGTAACAGGTCAAGGTCCTTGTTGATCTCCAGCGCAGAATCGATCATGCGTACTTCAAAAAACTCCGAGACCAGCTGGGCCACGGTCCACACCGGGGCGCCAGGCATCATCGGGGTGAATACAGGCAAGGTGCTGACCAGGCCGATGACACGTTTTTTGGGATTCGCGAGGTTGTAGATCAGTTTGGTCAGGTCATATTCCAGCTTCTGTTCACGCTCATACTGGAAGAACGGTATGGTGACTTCACCATCGGTAGAGTTTGTGCCGACCAGTCCGAAATAACCCATGTCGCCCGCCGCATTGATTGGCATGCCTTGCAGCCCACTGGCCACTGCCCGGTCTTCCTCTTCGGAAAACGGCTCCGGTTCGATCACATTCAGCCGCAGCTTGCCATTTGATTCTGCGGCATATTCGTCCAGCAGGTCATGCACACGATTGGCATAACTGACCAGTTGCGGGATCTCCGCCATCGACTTTCTGGAGACATAAAAGTCCAGCGTCACAGGTTCCTCCAGTCCGCGGATAATATTCAGCGTACCCTCGGACAGGGTGAACAGCTTGTTTTCGGTCAAATCAAGTCGCCAGCTGGTCAGCGTGGCATTGATCAGGATGATTAACGCCATCGACAATGCGGCGGCGATGGCAACTCCGGTTCCGGACAGGATTTTTTTCTGGTTCATATCAGTCAGCTTTCTTCGCTTCTATGGTTATAACGTTGGCGTAAAGCCAGAATGAAATCAGCACGGCAAAATAGATAACGTCACGTATATCGATTATGCCTTTCTGGATTGAATCATAATGGGTCAGCACACTGAGGCCCGCGATTGCATCAATGATCATCTGCGGCGCCCAGCCGGTAAAGAAATTCAGCACCATCGGGAATCCGCTTACATAAAACAGGAAGCAGATGACGATACTGATGACGAACGCGATCACCTGGCTTTTGGTCACGGCAGAGATGCAGGACCCTATCGCCAGAAAACCGCCTGCCATCAGGAAGCTGCCAATATAGTTGGCTATGATGACGGCGTTATCCGGGTCACCCAGATAATTTACCGTAATCCAGATCGGAAAGGTCATTAGCAGCGCGATACCGGCAAACAACCATGCTGCCAGAAACTTGCCGATGACCGCATCGGTGGTCGATATCGGCAGTGTCATGATCAATTCAATCGTGCCGCTCTTGCGTTCCTCCGACCACAGGCGCATTGATATCGCCGGTATCAGGAACAGATACAACATCGGATGGAAACTGAAGAAGGCGAGCAGGTCGGCCTGGTTTCTTTCATAAAACCCGCCCATATAGAAGGTAAACAGGCCGGAGAGAAACAGGAATATGACGATGAACACATACGCGACCGGGGTGGCAAAATACCCGTACAGTTCGCGCTTCATGATGGCCAGTATATTGTTCATATTTATCGTGGCTCCCTCTTAGCGGATGAGGATCCGGTCGTGATCTTGCGGAAGGCATGTTCGATATCATTGTCTTCAGACCTTGCCCGCAGTTCTGCCGGTGTCCCATCAAACAATAATTCACCCTTGGCGATGATGATGGCGCGGGTACAAACGGCGTCGACTTCTTCAAGGATGTGGGTGGAAATGATGATGGCCTTGTTTTGTGCCATCTTCTGGATCAGGTTGCGGACCTCGTGCTTCTGGTTCGGGTCAAGACCGTCTGTGGGTTCATCCATGATCAGAATGCCCGGGTCATGCAGGATGGCCTGCGCGAGGCCGACCCGGCGGCGAAAGCCCTTAGAAAGTGTATCTATCGTCTGGTCTACGACCGACTCCAGATTGATCTGGCGAACGGCATTCTCGACACGCGCCTTGATGTCCGCGCCATGAAAGCCACGTATCTCGGCGATAAACTCAAGGAAACGTCCAACCGTCATTTCACCGTAGGAGGGCGCACCTTCCGGCAGATAACCTATTGCCGCTTTTGCCTTCAACGGTTCGTTGACGACGTTCAGGCCGTTGACCAGCACACTGCCATTGCTGGGTTCCAGAAACCCGGTAATCATTTTCATCGTGGTTGATTTGCCTGCGCCGTTCGGTCCGAGAAACCCGAGGACCTCACCGCGGTGAACGGAAAAACTGATGTTGCGTACTGCATGGATAGGACCGAAGTACCTGTCCAGCGCCTTTACTTCAATTGCCGCTTGTGTGTGTTCTGAAGTCACTGTGTTCGTATTCCCTGTTGTTCGGATTAAAACAGCCCGTCACTACGGGTGCAATATTTTCCACATCCGGGCCGGTTCGTCAATTTCACATAGACCGGATTTTTCCTGGCCTGTTCCCGGGGTGTTCAGATAGGGGTGACGGATTATTTTTTCAAGCGGTAGAGTGACGAGATGTCTTCATCACCATATCCCCCCGCCATCAGCTTTTCGTAATCGGCCACGGTCATGGCCGTTAAGGGCAGGGAAGTATCC
>CAMDWI010000012.1 GCA_945878555.1 Klebsiella pneumoniae | reverse complement strand
GAGGCAGCCATCTACCGCCCGGTCTATTGTGGCAAGGACACTGCTGGCGTTATCTGTAGTGGGATGCCCGGGTCTTACCGGTGTAATCAACGGGGATGAAAGTACTGTCAGCTGACCCGCACGGTGTGTTTCGGGTGGGTTGTTCGCATCATAGGGGACAATCTTGATATCACGGAGCAGATGCCTGGCACGTTCATGCAGCAGTTCCGAATCGGAAATAACGACCAGACCAGTATCGAAATTCTGCTGACACAGACTGATGACCAGATCCGGGCCGATCCCGGCAGGCTCACCCGGTGTCAGTACAAGCGGACGCTTGGTCACTTTTCCAGACGATATTCTACGTATGCCTCATCGCGTAACTGCCGCAGCCAGGTTTCCTGGGCTTCATCCAGTTTTCGTTGCCGCAATACCTCACGGGCACGGGCGCGACGGATATCATCGGTGCTGTCATAGTCGCGGCGTTCCAGTACCTGCAGGATATGCCAGCCGTACTGGGTCTGGAATGGTTCACTGATCTGGTTCAGGGCGAGTGACTTCATTTCGTTTTCAAATTCAGGTACCAGATCGCCCGGATTCGACCAGCCAAGGTCACCACCGTCAGCGGCACTGACGAGGTCTTCCGAGTTGCCTCTGGCCAGCTCGGAAAAGTCATCGCCATTTTCCAGACGTACCTTCAGTGCCTTCAGTCTTTCAATGACCTGGGCTTCAGTGGCTATTTCACTCGGTTTGATCAGGATATGGCGAGCGTGGGTCTGTGATACGACCAGATTTTCGCCATCGCGCACGTCCATCAGCTTGATAATGTGGAAACCGCTTGGGCTGCGGATGAGCTCGCTGATATCCCCTTTTTCCATAGTCGCGATGAAGTCAGTAAACAGCGATGGTACCTGGCTGTATTTTCTCCAGCCGAGGTCGCCGCCTTCCAGCCCTTGCTCACCGTCGGAATAGGTGGCGGCTATTGCGGCAATATCGCCGCCTTCCTGTAATTCTTTCTGTACCTTCATGGCAAGTTGCTGGGTCTGATCCAGCACTTCGCTTGTCGGTGAATCAGGCAGTGATATCAAGACATGAGAAATCAGATATTCCTTTTCGAGGCCACCCTGATGCTGCATGTTAATCAGAAAATCATCGATCTCGCGGTCCGATACAAACACCCGATTCTCGACCTGGCGCTGACGCAGGCGTGAAAGCAGGATTTCATTACGGATGTCCTCGCGGAAATCGTCATAGGTATAACCGTCTTTTTCGAGGATTTCCCGAAACTGGGTCAGGGTAAGCTGGTTCTCGGCGGCAATCTTGCTGATAGTCTGGTTAAGCGTCTCGTCATCAACGCGGATACCTGTATTCTCGGCCATTTGAATCTGCAACTTGGTCAGAACCAGACGATCGAGCACCTGTTTTTCCAGTACGCTTTCCGGTGGCAGGGGCGTACCCTGCTCCTGTAACTGGCCTTTAACTGTCTTTACACGCTCGGCAAGCTCGCTATAAAGGACGACGTCTTTCTCGACTACGGCCACAATACGGTCGACCGGGTCTGCGGCTCGTACCGGGGCTGTAACGCCGGTGAACCAGGCTAACGTGATGATTGCACAGCAAATTTTATATTGCATGGTTTTAAAACTCGCTTTCATATCCAGGTATGCTCCTGCTGAGAAAGTCTACCGTTTTTTCACCTATTCCTGCCAGTCCTTTTAATTCAAATTGCAGAAAAACTCCAGATTCGAACTCGCCGTCGATATTGCTGAGGAAGCGCCTGCCCACCATCCGCAGTCCCCAGCAACAGCTGTTGAATTCAAAACCGGCAAACAGGTCCAGTGAGCGGTCCTGTTCTATGGCGTAGTTCCACTTGCCGACGATACTGAGGTCGGCACGTACCGGCCAGCGGAATGATATATCGGTCTGTTCCACCCGGACGATCTGTTCCAGACCGGTCTGATAAGGGTCCGGCTTGAGATCGCGGTAACCTACATTGATTACCTTGCCAGGCGCAGGGTGATACATTGCGTTAAAGCTCAGCTTGCTGGTTGTTTCTGTATACGGGTCCCATTGATATTCGGCCCGTAACTCCAGGTCTGGAGATGGCGTGGCGCCGAGCTCAGCCATGATGGCAGACCTTTGTTCATTCCGGGCGGCTTGACCGGGCAGAGTTACAGTACGTTCATCCAGAAAATACGCCTGTCCCAGACTGAAATAGCCAAGCTGTTCACCGGTGGTATCCAGATAATATCTTGATGTACCGGATACAGTAAGCTGGTTGGCGTCACCGATACGGTCCAGGCCGTTAAACCGGTTTTCATAAAACAGCGAGGCGAGCGTGGTCGTGTATTCACCTGTATCAAATACCGGGAGATCAGACTGGTCTTTTTCCGGTACATACAGGTAATACACACGTGGTTCCAGCGTCTGAATCACGTCTTCACCGAGCAGGCGGGTATTACGTTCCAGAAATACACCGCTGTCGAGGCTGACAAAAGGCATAAACCGGTCAGGCGCATTATTGCGAAAGCTGTTGTTTGCATCGAGATGATAGCGGGTAAAACGCAGTCCCGCACGGGGTTCCGTAAACCAGGATACGGAATTCATCGGCAGTGACAGTGTCGGTGCGAGGTCATAACGTATGCCGTTGACGCTGTTCAAGAGGACGTCGTTGCCACGGGTGAAATAGTCAAACTGCGTCGTCACATTGTAATTGAGTTGTCTGTTTCTGTAGGGTGAATCCAGCGACAGTGTGGTTGAGGGCAGGCGTTTGTAAGGCCGGTACTGTACTGGCAGGTTACGGTCTATCGTCTGGAAATTACCGACCAGGTTTGACAGACCCAGCCAATGATCGCCGAGATACCAGCCATACGAGGTCCGTGCGCTTTGTTCCAGAAACTGGGTGCCGGAGCCAAGCAGGGAACTGCTGAAGTCTTCAAGGTAACGCTGGTCAGAAACACGATTGTAGATAAGACCGAGATAACCGCTGTGTAAAAATGTCTGGCTGTGATTGAATGCGATCGAGTTTCTGGCCTTGTCGTCAAAACGGGAGTCATTCGGCAGGTATTCGACATCCAGCGTACCCTGGCCGCGACTCATCAAGTAGCGGAACTGGCCTGCCAGCATGACGCCGATATTTGACATCGTACGTGGAGTAATCGTCGCATCCATCTCAGGTGCAATGTTCCAGTACCAGGGTGCCTGTATTTCCGCGCCGTTTCGGGTCGAGGAACCCATTCCGGGAAACAGGAATCCGGACTTGCGTTTGCCACTGATAGGGAATGACATCCACGGGGTATAAAATACCGGGATATCCTTGATCCTGAGGACGACATTACGACCTGACCCCTGGTCAGCATCATGATCCAGGTACAACTTGCTCATGCTGAGCTTCCAGATATTGGTATTCAGGTTCCAGCGGCCATCCGTATCCGGATCACAGGTCGTGTAATCCACCTGTTCACCTTCGCTGCGATTACCGGACCGTACATGTATGCTGTCGGCCTTGCCGCGCCCGCGATTTTCCAGCAGCCAGTAACTGACATTATTGAAGTCGGCGTTTTCTGTTTCCAGCTCGACATGACCATCAATACTGCTGAGGTAGACGTCTGCGTCCCAGTAATGCACATTGCCAAACAGTTCGACCACATCGGTGGGCTGATCATAGTCGATGCGATCCGCTGTCAGTTGTTGACGGTTATAGGAGAGTTCCGCATCACCAATCGCTGTAGACACACCGCCTTCGATCGATTCGGCCTGGTCGGCTGTCAGGAATAGCTCACCCGTCTGTAGCGTCTCGGTCACCTCGGGTCGCAACGGTATTGTGGTCGTGATCGGGCAGAAGGCGAAGCGGCGGGAATCAACGGTGGTCTGTGCCTGGGCAGATGTGGCCAGCAATAATACCAGTAGCGTCAGCGTTATCCGCCTTGCTGATTTGTTGCCTCCCGTGATCACAGATGCCGCCACTTCGTCAGACATCGATAATATCAGTACGGGAACCGGATGACCGGTTTGTCCGGATTGGCGCGGTAGACCGACACGATGCTGCCGATCTTCTGCACTGGTTCTGCCCCGGTTTTTTCGCAGATTTGTTCCAGGATCAGATCGCGCTGGGAACTGTCGCCGGTGCGGACCCTGATCTTGACCAGTTCATGATAGTCCAGTGCCGCTTCGATCTCGGTCATGACGTTTTCTGTCAGGCCGTTCTGGCCTATCCAGATTATAATGCCGCGGTTATGCAGCAGTGAACGCAGGTATTTCTTTTGGTCCTTGGTTATCATCTTATTTGTACAACTTCTCTCCGGCGAGCTCATGGTAGTCCAGCGTGGTTTTGACCGCATTGATCACACTGCGGGAGGTAATTGTAGCACCGCTGATCTGGTCAAAATAGCCGTTTTCGCTGCGCACGGTCCATTGCTCTCTCGGGACCTGTCGGAATGACAGTCCGTTGAACGTCAGGATCCAGTCACTGTTTTGCTGGTTGACCTCGGCCCCCAGCCCCTCGGTCTCCTGTTCACGCATTACCCTGACACCGGCAATCGTCCCGTCACGGCTTACACCTATACCAAGCTCTACCGGTCCGTTATAAGCCTCGGCGATCACAGGATAATAAACCACGCCGAGCGCGTCCCCGTTATCACGCGAACGGAACACCGTAACCTTGCGCTCCGTTCCAAAAAAGCCCGGTTCCGTAATCTCTATCAGGTCATTAAAGACATCATTGTTATCTGGCCCCGGGACTATCTGTCGTAATACCTGTAGCGTGGCCTCACGTTTGTTATTGCTGATATCCTCGCGTGTCAGTTTGTTTACATAATCGAGTATCAGGCTACCACCTGTGGCAAGCACAGCCAGTGTCAGCAGTGGCAAAAATATTGTTCGGGTTGTCCGGGACATTGCCTGTTCAGATCTCCCCGATGATCTTCGGGCGGGTATACCGGTCTATCAATGGTACGGTGGAATTCGCGATCAGGACGGCAAATGCCACACCGTCAGGATAGGCCCCCCAGACCCGTATGAGATAAATAACAAGCCCGATGAGACAGCCATAGATCAGTTTGCCGCGTGGCGTGGTCGAGGCCGTGACCGGGTCGGTCGCGACAAAAAATGCACCCAGCATGGTTCCGCCACTGAACAGATGAAACAGGGGCGAGGCATACAGATCCGGATCCACAAAGCTGCATAACAGACTGATCATAAACAGGCTGCCGAGTACGGCGAGCGGGATCCGCCAGCTGATAATACCTGCCAGGATCAGATAGATACCGCCAATAAGAAAACCCAGATTGATGAACTCCCAACCGGCCCCACCGAGACTGCCGTAGGCCGCACCGGTGCGGATCTCGGAGACCATTGCCATGCCAGCGAGCCGGGTCTGCATATCGGTCAGGGCGGTAGCGCCGCTCAGCATGTCGATACCGGACATCGCCTCGTGGCTGGTGGTCGGACTGCTGAAGATTATCGAGCTCATCATGCCTGCCGGAATACTGCCAGCAAACATACCGCCGACCAGCGGCCAGTTATTCATCAATACAGGGAAACACAGCAGTACAAAAATATAGGCGGTCGCGGCCGGATTGAACAGATTGTGGCCGAGACCACCGTACAGATGTTTGGCGAAGATCAGCCCGAAGCTGATGCCGAGCAAGCTGATCCACCACGGTGTCAGCGGCGTTACCATCAGAGCAAACAGCAGTGCGGTGATGAATAAACTGCCATCGGTCAGAAACAGGGACAGATCACGGTGTCGCAGTTTCAGCATCACCGCTTCGACGAGCAGCGCGAAGCCGATGGCCAGCAGACATTGTAAAAATACCCCCGGACCAAAGAACCAGCTATAGCAGATCAACCCGGGTATCAGCGCGAGGCAGACCCGTATCATGATGGACCGGACGGAAGCGCCGTTATGTTTATGCGGTGAACTCAGGATGTCAGTCTTGCTCATCCGCACCTTCCTGGTCTGGCTGTTGCAACTGGCGGCGTTTTTCGCGCGTACGCGCCACCGCCGCTTCTATATAGGATTTGCGCGTATCTATGGCGGGTTCCGCAGGCGCAATATTCCTTGCCTCCTTGTCCCGTTCCAGCCGTTGCTGGCGTTGCAGGAACCGCTGCTTTGCATGGTCAGCGCCATCACGCCGCCGTTCCTCTGCCGCAATCTGTGTCTTCGCGTAACGGTAATACTGTACCAGCGGGATATGACTGGGACACACATACGAACAGCAGCCACATTCGATACAATCGAAGATATGGAATTGTTGTGCCTGTTCCAGGTTATCGCTGCGGGCGTGCCAGTACAGTTGCTGTGGCAACAACTTTATCGGACAAACATCGACACAGGCACCGCAGCGGATACACGGCATCTCCGGCGGGATCGGTTGGATCTGCTTGACCAGGATACAGTTCGTGGTCTTGATGACTGGGATGTCCGGATTACGAATATGGATGCCCATCATCGGTCCGCCGAGGATGACGCGGTGATTATCGTTATCTTCATAACCGCAGGCCTTCAGACAATCACTGACCGGGGTACCCAGCAGTACTTGCAGGTTACGCGGTGTCCCGACCTCACCGGTCACTGTGACATAACGGGAGATGACCGGTTCACCCCGGGTCACGGCACGGTAGACCGCGGCGGCGGTGGCCACGTTATGGACCACAATACCGATATGGATGGACAGCCCTCCACTCGGGACCTCCTTGCCGGTGATCACCTGGATTAACTGTTTCTCGCCACCTGCCGGGTACCGCGTCGGAACGCTGACCAGTTCGATATCATCATCAATCCATTTCGCCAGTGCGGCATAGGCCTCGGGCATATCGTCTTCAACGGCAATGACGCAATGTTTCGCCTGTACGGCATGGCGGATCATGCGTGTACCGGCGACCACATAATGCGCCTTTTCCTGGATCAGTCGGTCATCACAGGTGATATAAGGTTCACACTCGACACCGTTTATGATCAGCGTGTCGACGATATTCACGACACCTTCATTCAGTTTCACATGGGCCGGAAATCCCGCACCACCGAGTCCGGCTATGCCGCAGTCACGGATGATCTCTTGTAACTGTTTCGGATCAACTGCCAGAAAGTTTTCAGTCGGCTGGATATCACACCAGCGGTCTTCACCGTCCGGCTCGATTACAATACAGGTGGCCAGCAGTTCGCCGGCATGCGGTACCGGGTAATCACCGATGTCAATCACCTTGCCGGAAGTGCTCGCATGCAACGGGATACTGACGTAGCCGTCTGCGCGGGCGATTAATTGACCTTTCAAAACATGCTCGCCGGTTTTTACCACCGGCACCGATGGTATGCCGATATGCTGGCGCAAGGGCAGGATGATCCGCCTCGGTAACGGGTGTTGTATGGCCGCAATCTTGTCGGTCAGGTGCTTCCCGGTCTCAAAGCGCAGACCACCATGAAAGTCATATAGCTGGCGGCTCATCCACGTAGTCTCAGGGACGGGTCGGGTTTGTCCCACACCCACTCCCGGGTCTTGACCCGGACGGGCACCAGGCGGATACAATTGACCGGACAGGGTGTGATACAGAGTCCGCAACCCGTGCAGCTCTGCCGGATAACGGTATGCATCTGTTTCGGGGCACCGATAATCGCATCGACCGGGCAGGCCTTGATACATTTGACACAACCAATACACAGATCTTCATCTATCAGTGCAACCAGCCCGGGGACAGCAGGCGTCGGCACACTGACCTGTCCATCTCGCCCGAGCAGTGTCGCCATCGCCTGCAAGGTCGTATCGCCACCGGGTGGGCATTGATTGATGTCGGCGGCTCCGCGGGCAATCGCCTCCGCATACGGTCGGCAGCCCGGATAACCGCACTTGCCGCATTGGGTCTGTGGCAACAGGCCTTCAATGGCATCTGCGGTACGCCGGATCCGTTCCTGGTCTGTGGTTGAGCGGAGACGGGTCGCAGACAGGTACAGCAGACCGGCCAGCAAGGCCGCAGGTATCAGCATGAGGACGAGCGTATTCATCGGAAGCTGCCGAAGCCGTTGAAACCCATAAACGCCATCGACATCAGTCCAAGCGTGATCAGCAGGATAGATGTGCCACGAAAGCGGGCGGGCACATCGGCAACGGCAATCCTCTCGCGTATCGCGCTGATCAGGACAATGACGACACCGAAGCCGAGAGCGGAACCCAGTCCAAAAAATGCCGAATCGAGCGGTCCATAGGGGTGGACTGCATCCAGCAAGGCAACACCGAGGACCGAACAATTGACCAGCAGCACCGGAACATACAGTTCGAGACGACTGTAAAGGTGTGGTCTGAGTCTTGCCATCAAACCGGTCGTGGACATGATCAACAGGGTGGTGCAGAGCACTGTCGCGCCGGTTTGCAGGAATACCATATCCAGCGGAACCAGTACGCGCGTGTACAGCAGAGAGGCACCGGTAGTGGTGACCGGCAACACCAGCAGCATCAGTAAAGACAGATTCAGTGACGGCTTGATCTTGCGCGATACGGCAACAACAGGATCCACACCGAGCATATGGTCGAGGACCAGATTACTGGCCAGACCGGCGCTGATGAGGATGAGGATCTGTTCGTTCACACTATCCTATTTTATGCGCATTCCCGGTTGTGCGCCGTCGTCGGGACTCAAGATAAAGATTTCACCCTTGCCCGACCCGGCGGCGAGGACCATGCCTTCGGACACACCAAAGCGCATCTTGCGCGGTGCCAGGTTGGCGACCATCACGGTCAGGCGGCCTTCCAGACTGGCCGGGTCATAGGCAGACTTGATCCCGGCAAACACATTGCGTGTCTCACCGCCCAGATCCAGTGTCAGTTGCAGCAGCTTGTCCGCACCTTCAACGTGTTCTGCCTTCAGGATACGTGCAACACGCAGGTCGATCTTGCCAAACTCTTCAATCGAGATGACCGGGGCAATCGGCGTTTCGGCCAGATATACACCCTGCGTAGAGGCTTTACTGTCCACTTGTGGTTGCAGGGTTTCCTTGCTGTCTTCAATCATGGCGTCTACCTTCTCCTGTTCTACCCGGGTCATCAATGGTTTGAAAGTGTTGATTGTGTGATCGAGCAAAGGCTGCCCTGCATCGGCCCAGGTCAACGCTGGAATATTCAGAAACTGTTCGGAATTTTTTGCAAGCTCCGGCAGTACCGGTTTCAGATAAAGGATCAACAAACGGTAAAGGTTCAGGCCCATTGTACATACGGCCTGTAATTCCGCTTCGCGACCCTCCTGTTTTGCGATAACCCAGGGTTTGTGCTCATCGATGTACTGATTGATTTCATCTGCCGTAGCCATGATGCTCCGCATGGCCTTGCTGTATTCTCGCCTTTCGTAATATTCCTTCAGCGATGTATTTGCAGACGCGGTAATCCGGGTGAACAACTCCGGATCCGCCAGTTGCGCTGACAGTTTGCCATCAAATCGTTTGGTGATAAAACCGGCGCAGCGACTGGCAATATTGACTATCTTGCCTACCAGATCGGAATTGATACGAAACACAAAATCATCCAGGTTCAGATCGATATCGTCAATGCCGGGGCCGAGTTTCGAGGCATAATAATAGCGCAGGTATTCCGGGTTCAGGTATTTCAGATAGGTCTCGGCCTTGATAAAGGTCCCGCGCGACTTCGACATTTTCTGACCGTTTACGGTCAGAAAGCCATGGATGAATATATTGTCCGGCTTGCGTAGCCCGCTGCCTTCGAGCATCGCTGGCCAGAACAGCGCATGGAAGTACATGATGTCCTTGCCGATAAAATGGTACATCTCGGCGTTGCTGTCGGCACGGATGTATGACTCAAAATCAAGGCCGGACCGTACACACAGGTTTTTCAGACTGGCAAAATAGCCGACCGGTGCATCCAGCCAGACGTAAAAATATTTACCGGGGCTATCGGGGATCTCAAAACCAAAATAGGGCTTGTCCCTCGAAATGTCCCATTGCTGAAGTCCGGCCGCAAACCATTCGTCCAGCTTGTTTGCGATTTCAGGTGCCAACGTTTTACGTGTCCACTCCTGTAACATGTTGCCGAAGTGGGGCAGGTCGAAAAAGAAATGTACCGATTCCTTTTTGACCGGTGTCGCACCCGAGATAGCGGAGATCGGGTTAATCAAATCGGTCGGAGCATAGGTCCGGTTACAAACCTCGCACTGATCACCATACTGGTCCTGCGCGTGACAGGTCGGACATTCTCCGCGAATGAAGCGGTCCGGCAGGAACATCTGTTTGACCGGGTCGTATAACTGTTCGATGCTGCGCTGGGTGATATGTCCGTTTTCTTTCAGTTTTTGATAGATAGCAACGGACAGTTCGCGGTTCTCGTCGCTATGGGTCGTATGGTAGTTATCAAAGTCGACCGAAAATCCGGCAAAGTCGCGCTTGTGTTCAATCAGTGTCTGGCCTATCAGTTGTTCGGGCGTGATCCCTTCCTGCTCGGCACGTAACATGATCGGAGTACCGTGTGCATCGTCGGCGCAGACGTAGATACAGTCATTACCGCACATCTTCTGGAAGCGTACCCAGATATCGGCCTGGATATACCCGACCAGATGGCCCATGTGTATCGCGCCATTCGCATAAGGCAGCGCGTTGGTAACCAGTATTTTTCTGTTTTTTTGCGTCATAGCGATCGTAATTCCGGATAGTGCTGACAGTTTACACCAAGGATCGCCCGCTTGTAGCAAGCATCTGAAACCCCGGGCAAAAAATGTTGTAATATAGTCGCCCATTGTAACCATAAATCGTGACGAATAATGACTGACGTAAACCGCGAACAAATCGAGAAGGCACTGTCTGGTGTGGTCGATATCAACCTCGACAAGGACCTGGTCAGTGCCGGTGTGGTCAAGGACATCCGGGTGGAACCGGGACAGGTCCGGATCGCACTGCAACTGGGCTATCCGGCAGCCGGTTACCGTGATGAACTGGCTGCGCAGGTGAACAGGGCCGTACAGCCAATCGCGGGCAGCCGATCCGTTGAGCTGGTGCTGGAGACGACGATTACCTCTCATGCGGTACAAAAAGGGGTCAAACCGCTGGCGAATGTGAGAAATACGATTGCCGTGGCCTCAGGCAAGGGCGGCGTGGGTAAATCAACGACGGCTGTTAATCTCGCGCTGGCCTTGCAGGCCGAAGGGGCGAAGGTCGGTATTCTGGATGCGGATATTTACGGACCCAGCCAGCCCCGTATGCTCGGCTGTTATACAAAACCGTCCTCTGCTGACGGTAAGAAGCTCGAACCCAATCTGGTTTATAACCTGCAGACCATGTCGATCGGCTATCTGATCGACGAGGAGACGCCGATGATCTGGCGTGGCCCGATGGTCACCTCGGCACTGGAACAGATGTTGTCTGATACCAACTGGCAGGATCTAGATTATCTGATCATCGATTTACCGCCGGGTACCGGTGACATCCAGTTGACCCTGTGCCAGAAGATCCCGGTCAGTGGCGCGGTCATCGTGACCACGCCGCAGGACATCGCGCTGCTCGATGCCCGCAAGGCGCTGAAGATGTTCCAGAAGGTCGAGGTATCGGTGCTCGGGATTATTGAAAACATGAGCACACATATCTGTACTAAATGTGGTCATGAGGAGCATATCTTTGGTAGCGGTGGCGGGGATCGGATGGCAAAACAGTATGATGTCGACCTGCTCGGTTCACTACCACTTGATATACGTATACGTGAGGGTGTGGATGACGGCAAACCGACTGTTGCCATCGCACCTGACTCAACGATTACCCAGGCTTATCGCGCCATTGCCCGCAGGACAGCGGCGCAACTGGCACTGAAGGCCCGTGACTACAGCGGCAGATTCCCGAAAATCGTGATTGAGAACAGTTAAATGAGTGTGAAATCTGACAAATGGATCCGCCGGATGGCGAAAGAGCATGGATTGATAGACCCGTTTGAACCGGGTCAGGTCAAGCAGCACGGGGATAAAAAACTGGTCTCGTATGGCACATCGAGTTACGGATATGATGTCCGCTGCGCGACGGAATTCCGGATCTTTACCAATATCAATTCCTCGATCGTGGATCCGAAGAATTTTGACTCAAACAGTTTTGTGAATATGGATACCGATGTCTGTATCATCCCACCGAATTCCTTTGCCCTTGCCCGCACGGTCGAGTATTTCCGTATCCCCCGTAACATCCTGACCATTTGTCTCGGCAAGTCGACCTATGCCCGCTGTGGCATCATCGTCAATGTGACACCGCTGGAACCGGAATGGGAAGGCCACGTTACGCTGGAGTTCTCCAATACCACGACCTTGCCGGCGAGAATCTATGCCAATGAGGGTGTGGCGCAGATGATCTTCTTCGAGTCTGATGAGGTGTGTGAAACCTCCTACAAGGATCGGGGTGGCAAGTATCAGGGGCAGACCGGGGTAACATTGCCGAAGACCTGAATAACAGTTCCGAATACCGCAGCTGTCCGGAATCAGCCATCTGGCTATAATCGTTCAAGACACGCTGTGAATACATCCATGTACGCTCGAGCGCCGCATCCATGCGGCTAACGGTCTTTCACAATTATAGCCAGACGGCTGATTCGACCGTGGTTTCGGAACAGTATTTTAATACTTCGGATCGTACATATAGTCGCGAATCGTCTGTTCGATATTGTCCGGTCGCGGGATTTTGGACAGGCCACTATCCCACACGTGCGCGGCCACACAGGTGCCGATCTTCAGTGATACCTCACGTATCTTTTGCAGTGATGGATAGATCGTACCCTGCTTCAGGTCGGCCTCTGTAACCTGATCCGCCAGACAGCGGGCGGCAATCAGGAACATCTCATCGGTGATCGTGCGTGAGCGGCTGATAATCGTGCCGAGCCCAATCCCGGGGAAGATATAGACATTATTACCTTGTCCCGGTTTGTAGGACTTGCCGTTGTAATACACATTCGCAAACGGGCTGCCACTGGCAAAGATTACCTTGCCCCGACTCCATTGATAAGCCTGGTCGGCCGTACATTCGGCCCGGGAGGTCGGGTTCGACAGGGCGAAGATGGCCGGGCGTTCATTGTGACGGCACATCGCCTCGACCACTTCCCGGGTGAATGTGTTTGGTGTGCCGGTCGCACCGATCAGGATATGTGGTTTCACTTCATTGATCGCGGATACAAAATCCATCGGCAGGTGATCGTGCACATAGGGCAGGTTATGGGGTAATAGTCCCGGGCTGGTCTTGACCAGCAAGCCGTGGATATCCACGAACCAGAGCCTGTCCCGGGCCTGCTGTTCGCTCAGCCCCTCTTTTTGCAGGGCATAACAGATCAGATCGGCAATCCCCGTTGCCGCAGACCCGGCGCCGAGGAACATAATACGCAGGTCGGAAAACATCATCCCCGAAAGCCGTGTGCTCGCATAGACCCCGGCGAGCGCCACCCCTGCTGTGCCCTAGATATCGTCATTAAAGCACAGGACCTGGTTGCGATATTTTTGCAGCAGCGTATAGGCATTCGGCGTCAGAAAGTCCTCGAACTGGATGACGGCGGACGGAAATACCTCGGTCACACCCTGGATGAATTCATCGACGATTTCGAAATATTCCTTACCGCGTGGCCGACGCTGGTTGATGCCGAGATACATCGGGTCACCGAGGTAATCCAGATTGTTCGTGCCGACGTCGAGCATGATCGGCAGACACTGATAGGGCTGGATGCCGGCACAGGCGACGTAGAGTGCCAGTTTACCGATTGGTATGCCGATGCCATTCGCACCAAGATCACCGAGCCCAAGGATGCGCTCACCATCCGTGACCACAATGACTCGGATGTCCCGGTAAGGCCAGTTATCCAGCACCTCACGGATCTCGCCCTTGTCCTCTGCCGTGATATACATGCCCCGCGGCCGACGGTACAGGTGTGCGTATTCCTTGCATGCCTGACCCACAGTCGGCGTGTAGATCAGTGGCATGATCTCTTCAATATGATTGATGATGATATTGTAGTAGAGCCGTTCGTTGCGGGATTGCAGGGAGGCGAGGTAGATATAACGATCGATGTCATTCGGTTTTTTACGGATGTTCGAGAGCGTGCGTTGTATCTGGATTTCCAGCGGTACGGTCTTGGGCGGCAACAGTCCGCGCAGCTTGTATTTGATACGTTCTTCCCTGGTAAACGCCGTGCCCTTGTTCAGCGATGCGCTGTTCAGTACACGAAAGCCTGTCGGCCAGTCCTTGTCATCCATAAACTGCCTTTCGTCCCCCTGGGTTATAACATTAGCTGATTAGTCGCTGTCACTTTAATTAAAACCGGTCTGTCACTCCAGTGAAATCAGCGGCGTATAGATCGTGACGGCCTCCTGCTTGCCCTTGACCGTGATCCGATCCAGCATCCGGTATTCGATGTCCGGGGTCAGCGTTCGGGTTGCCTCACTGACGATAACTGGTACACCATACTCCTTTGTTACAGACTCCAGTCTGGAGGCAAGATTCACGTTGTCACCAATGACCGTATAATTCAGGCGGTCTTTTGACCCCATATTGCCAACGACCACATTGCCGCTGTTCACACCGATCCCCATACCCAGCTCCGGCAGGCCGCGGGCGCGGAAATCCCGATTCATATCCGTCAGCACATGAGTCATTTCAATGGCGCAGCGTACCGCGCGGTTTGCGTGATCCGGCAGTTCCAGCGGGGCACCGAACAGTGCCATGATTGCATCACCGATATATTTGTCGACCACACCACCATGTTTGTCGATGACCGCAGTCATCAGCGTCAGGTATTCATTTAATAATGTGAGTACCTCGGCGGGCGCCCGTTTTTCGCTGAGACCGGTAAAGTTGCGCAGGTCGGTAAACAGGATCGTCATCTCGCGTTCTTCGCCACCGAGTTTTACATCCTTGTTGATCAGCTCCTCCGCAATCTCCGGCGAGATCACCTTGCCGAGCAGGTTACGTACCTTGTCGCGTTCGCGCAGGCCTTTCGACATGTCGTTAAAGGCCTGGGCCAGCTGGCCCAGCTCATCCTTCTGGCTAACGTCAACCTCCTGCTGATAATCACCACGCCGGATTTGCCCGGCAAAGCTGACGAGTGCCAGGACCGGGCGGGTAACACTGCTGGCAATCGCACCGCCGGCGATGACGGAAATGATCAGCGCGGCGACCAGCAGGCCGAGCAACAGTTGACGCAGGCGGTAGTAGGGTGCCAGGGCATCATCACTGGACCGTTGTAACACGGCATAAATGGCGGTGTCTCCCCAGTGCGGCAGCGGACTGAGATAGGTAAACCAGGAGTCAGAATCAATCAGCAGATCCAGGGTCATGCCCATGGCCGGTTGCGACTGTTGCAGAGCTCGTATCAGCGCGGCCTTTTCCGTTGCGGCAAGTGTCGTTTGGCCGACATCCCAGGTGGTGTTGCTCCGGGTGACAATCGAGACCTCGGCGTGACTGTCCTGTTGCAGCTGGCGGATCAGTGCATCATCGACCTGGAACCCGAGGATGATCCAGGCGGAGGGCACCGGTGTCAGCAGTGGTACGGCGATGATGCTGTAGATGGCTTTATCTTGTGCCACCATACCGGAGGCCTCACCGGTTTCCATCACCTTGCCGATAAAATCGGGGAACGGGAACATGTTCTTCTTATCAATGAAACTGGCCGCCGTCTGACCGCTACTGGCGATAGTCTCACCATCGAGTGACAACAGCAGCATCAGATCGGCACCAACACGCTGGCGGTGATTGTCCAGTGCCGAGCGTATCGTCTGCTCACGACCCGTGGCATAGGCAGTCTTGAATGCAAAATCCCCGGACAGTAATTTGCCCGCCTGTGTCAGTGCATTATTGCGTGTGCTGATCTGGTTGTTAAAAGCACTCGCTGTTGTGTTCAGTGCTTCACCAACAAGCACCATCGCATTCTGTGTATTGGCCACATCCACCAGATACAGTGAACTCGTCTGGATGACGACCAGCAGCCCCAGAAAAAACGTCAGTATCCGGCTGCGGAAACTGGTGAATTGAAACGGGAGTTTCAGTATTGTTCCTCATCAGCCTCGGCGGGCCGGGGTGGTTTCCAGAAGTATTCCGGTTTGATATCCAGCGCGAGGTCTTGCTGTACGCTGGCGCTTTCGTTTACGGTCAGTGCCTGTTCCAGGGCCATGCCGGATTTAATACCGGGATGCCAGGCAAACAGGGTGTAATTGCCGGCGGGCACATTGCCTATGGCAAGCTGGCCTGCATTGTCACTGACACCGTGATAAGGGGTATTCACAACCTGGATATAGCCGACCATCCAGTCATGGATATTACAACCGACGGTGACTATCCCTGGCTGATCCAGCAGCACGGACATCGATGACTCCGCCTCGGACAGGGGTAACTCGAATGTTTTGGCCTGCGAGAACGAATAGACATGATGGCCTATCCCGTCATGATTCGGAAAGTATGCGGTTGTGCCGACGGGGACCACGCTGACAAACGGACGAAATTCCTTGTCCTTTTGTTCTACCTGTATCTCTGCAGCCGCAGGTAATGCCGCCGGACTGGCCGCTTGCAGATACACCACTGTATCGGACAACGGTTTGCCCGACGCGTCCTTTAGCGACACGGTCACGGTGGCCGCCTGTACCGACGAGGCAGCGACGAGGCCCAGTAAAAGTATTCGGGTCAACTTATGCATAATCAAAACCGGTATCCAATATTAAACAGCAATTGTTTTTCTGTCTCTGCCTCTATTCCGCTTATCAATGCTCGCGCGCCGCGTTCGCTGCGGATCTGTAACAACTCCGTTCCGACCTGGAGTTCGCGGGTCAGCTGGTAGCGCCAGGACAACATCCAGCTGTATCCGGTTTCGTCACTATTGTGGATAGACTCCCGGAAACGGTCGAGGTCATCGACTTCAAACCGTTCGTAACGTGCCGCAAGTCTGTGTTGGCCGATCAGACGCGATAACATGACAAACCACGCTGCATAATCGACGTCTGAACTGAGCCCGGTCACCTTATTGTCGATAAAACTGTCACCGATCAAATACTGGCCTGTCAAACGGACAGCGTAAGGCAGATCCACTTCGACCGACACATGGTCAAACCGGGTCTGCCAGGCAATCTGACGCTTGCGGATCGCAGTTGGTTCGGCACGGTTATCATAATGCAGTGCGTTCACCTCCAGCCAGTGCGCGTAAGTCCAGCCTGCACCTGCATAGTAGCCCGGACGATCATCAATTTCACGGAATGGATAGAACTCGCGCACCTGCCCGGGGAATTCCGGTATCAGGCGTAACTTGTCGCCGAGCCCGGTCTGGCGGTCATGTGGTGCCCAGCCCCGGTAGGCAATGATTGTTGCCGCGCCGTCATTAAATCCGTATACACCGGCCAGCAGTTGGAAGTCGTGGGCAGATGCCCGCGCCTTGCCGGGCCAGGCCAACTCAAGCTCGCCGCCGATTACCCGTAATTCTTCACCGACCCAGCTGTTGATAACGGACGGGGTAGTGCTGTACAGGCTGGACCAGCCCAGTCCTTTATTCTCGGTCGACACTGGCAGGTGGAACGCGCCTGCCTTGGCCCGGATCTGCATCGGCCCACGCGGGACCGGGCGGTAGTTAAGATAGGCCTCGATGATATTCGGATCAAATGTCGGGTAGGTGTAGGCGGTCGTTAGTGTACGTGCCCACAAGGTGTCGGTCAGACGCAGGTCGGCGTGCAAGGCGGCCTTGCCGAGCTGGATCGGAACCGCCTCTTTGTCATATCGCAGTTTGGCAAAACCACCCCGATACCAGTTGGTGGAGGCGTTATTGTCGAACAATTGCAGCTCCGCCATGCCGCGATAGTCCAGCCACTCCGCCTCTCTGGCCATGGCCGGGGTTGCCAGTACCAGCAGCAACAGGATTTTATACACGTTATACACGGGTCTCGCTCCGGGATGTCCTTAATGCAGCATATTACCTTTTTCTGTGCAAATGCTCTCGCCCTGATTTACGTCCGGAATGTTTCGCCGAAATCTTCCCGCAGATATTGTAAACTTGGGGCATGCACTTTCTGCCCGTATTTCTGAAAATCGAGAACCGTATCTGCCTTGTGGTCGGTGGCGGGGACGTGGCTGCGCGCAAGGTCGATTTGCTGTTAAAGGCCAGGGCCCGCGTACAGCTGGCCGCGCGTAAACTCAGTCCGGAAATACAGGAACGGGTTGATCAGGGGCAGATAGATTATGTCGGAGAGGAATATTACGAGAGTCTGTTGAATGATTGCGTGCTGGTCATCGCCGCCACCGATAACGAATCGCTGAACAGCCATATCTCCGAACAGGCCCGGCAGCGCAATCTCCCGGTCAATGTGGTCGACAACCCGCCTTTGTGCACCTTTATCATGCCCTCGGTCATCGATCGTTATCCGGTGCAGATCGCCATCTCGACCGGAGGCGCCTCGCCGGTGCTGGCCCGTCTGTTACGCGCCCGCCTCGAGACGATGATCCCGTCCTCGTTCGGCCGGCTGGCAATGCTGATGCGCAACGTGCGGGCCAAGGTACGCACACAGATACCGGACATGCGCAAACGGCGCCGCTTCTGGGAAGATGTATTACAGGGCCCGGTTGCCGAGATGTTATACAGCGGACAGGAGATGGCCGCACTGGCGGCCGTGGAAAAGCGACTGGAACAACCCGGCGCGGATGTGCCGGAATACGGCGAGGTGTATCTGGTCGGCGGCGGCCCGGGTGATCCGGATTTGTTGACCTTTCGTGCATTGCGGCTGATGCAGCAGGCCGATGTGGTGCTGTACGATCGTCTGGTCGCACCAGCGATAGTGGACATGGTCCGCAAGGATGCCGATCGGATTTATGTCGGCAAACAGCGCGATCAACATGCCTTGTCCCAGCAGGAGATCAATGCCTTACTGGTCAGGCTGGCGAAGGAGGGCAAACGCGTATTACGCCTGAAGGGCGGCGATCCGTTTATCTTCGGTCGGGGCGGCGAGGAGATCGAGACACTGGCAGGCGAGGGGATCCCGTTCCAGGTGGTGCCCGGCATTACGGCCGCTTCAGGCTGTGCCGCTTATGCCGGCATACCCCTGACCCATCGCGACTATGCCCAGTCCTGTGTATTTATCACCGGTCATCTACAGCAAGGCAAACTCACACTGAACTGGGACGCCCTGGTCCAGCCAGGGCAGACGATTGCAGTGTATATGGGGGTCGGCGCGGTCAAGGTACTGTGCAGCGAACTGATCGCACATGGGATGAATCCATCAACACCTGTCGCGATCATCCAGCAGGGCACAACGGAAACGCAGCGCACTTTTATTGGTACGCTGGAAACCCTGCCACAGATTGTGGAGACCGAGGTGATCGAACCGCCCTCCATGACGATCATCGGCGAGGTCGTAAAACTCCGGGAGAAACTGGCGTGGTATGAGAGGTGAGATGGGAACGGTTGGGGGACACTCCCCTTCATCCCTTTAAAATATCCCGCTACAGGAATAAGATGACATTGCAGGCCTGCCCATCTCGACCGGGTGCCGTCTGTCGTTGAACCGGACATATTGTACTATCCAGAAAAACTTACGATTTTTCAGTGGAGCAGGCGTAATGATAACAACGCAGAACCTCACGGACCTGATCTATCAGCCCGCACGATTTGGGCACGTAAGCCTTCATAAACACCTGCTGGTGTTTTGTAATATTTCCGCGGGGTTATCCAGATATTTTGCTGATAACCGCGCCAATCTGGCGCACTATAATAAAATATTAACGAGACCTGTCATGGTCTTGTTAGCACATAGTTAAACGTCATGTGGAGAATTAAGTGAAATTTTCACAAAGGGCGGGATTAACTCAGGCCGAAAAGATATTACAAGCAGAATCTATAGATGATGATCTGCGCAACTCGCTATGGAGTATTCTTTCTGCATTCTATTGGGATAGTTTTAATAAGTCTATGTATGACATGGGTAGTCGTGTGGACTACATTAGTCACAGTAATCTTGGTGCCCTATTTCAATCACTATGGCTGCACTATTATAAAAAACCGACAGATACGATACCCAAATTATTCTTCGATGAACGTGGCGGATTGAACGTATTAAGAAGTTATTTTTTTAGTGCTGAATGGTATGAAATATATGACTTTATAGAATTTGTAGCTGTATATGGTCCAGATGCTGAAAAACGCGAATTTATAAAGGCTTGTAACTTTTTTCTTGAAAGAGAGAATTCAGCATATAGATTTCTTGACGAAAAAATTGTCGAAATTAGCTCCCCTGTTGAACTAGCTGAGATTGAAACTGCAATTAAAAAAGCAACTCCCTATTATGGGGTAAGACAGCACTTAAGTTCTGCGATAGGCATGCTCAGCGATAGGGAAAACCCTGACTATAGAAACTCAATAAAAGAATCAATCTCAGCGGTAGAGAGTTTATGTAAAACTGTCAGTGGCGATGATAAAGCAACCCTCGGTGAAGCATTAAATGTGTTGGAGAAGAATGGGAAATTGCACCCAGCATTGAAAAGAGCGTTTGGTGCGTTATATGGGTATACGAATGACACTAATGGAATACGGCATGCATTAATTGAGGAAAGTAATTTAACAAGCGCTGACGCCAGATTTATGCTTATAAGTTGCTCAGCTTTCGTAAATTATGTCATTGCATCTACTGTTAATGACGTTTAACAAGACACCGCAAGCGGTGCCCGCTGGGTTTCACCGTTATGCATTTCGAGGAAAGCAATGAGCATTCTAAATCTGCAGATCGAAATTCTTGCAAGGGAATGGGTGAAGTTATATGAAAAATCACCGATACCGACGGTGTCAGTTACTTTAGTGCTTACAGTTTTGATAGCGGTTGGCATCTATTTCGTTGATAAAGCAGATAAGGAGAGTCGAGAGACCCAGCGACTGCAGAGCCTGAATTACCAAACCCAGATACAGCAACTCAACCAGACAGAGATCAACATAAGACAGCTTCTCCAGTTTGTTGAGTCACAAAAATCGACATTGCGTAGTACCGAAGATACCATTAACTCCTTACGAGAAGAACAAGAGAAGCTTAAGCCGTTAGTTGAGTCTGATCGCACGGTCGTAGATGCAATATTTCGAGCACAAGAAGAGAGGAGTAATGGAAATGTTTGGCGTGAAAGATGGATAGGATTCGCGTTCGGTGTAGTTTCATCCCTTCTTGCTTCCTTTCTTTGGTTCATTTTCAGCTTACTCATTAAGCACAAACGGGCGCGCAAAAATGTATAACAATCACAACCAGTCAGCGCCCTTAAAATCAAGGGGGTCAGAGAACTTGAAATCATATGAACGATTGTTAAATCCAGGGATCAAGCTCTCTGACCCCTTGATACTCAAACCCATCCATCAACACGAACGCTGCGCGATGAAGCCGTGCAGCTCCGGTTATGTCAGACGGCTAGATGCCAGGAATTGAGAGACAAGAACTGCGATGACTATTCTATATATGGTCATTTTTATAGCCATACTTGTTCCATGCGTTTGGTATGCGTGTGTCAGGAATTATGCTGTTGCAGGGTCAGGGAGCTTAATCACCTTGCTGGTACTCGCAGCGTTCATAGGTCTGTCTCCACATGCAACTGCTGAAGATATCGCAATATTGATATTTACATGCATATTGACTCCAGTAATTATAGGAGTGATATTTTGGCAAACTCGCAAGCGAGCACGATCATGAGTCTCATTATGACATCTAAATAAAAAATTAACGAGACCTGTCATGGTCTGGTTGATACATAGTTAGGAGATGATGATGCACATTAGTGAAATTTCAGAGAAAGATATTCCCGCAATATCGAATCTCTATATTTCTGTATTCAGAGCGCCACCATGGAACGAAGAATGGAATGTCGAGTGGGCAATAGATAGATTGCAAGGTATTTATAACTCACCAGGATTCTATGGATTTCTATATAAAGAAAACTCTAACCCTATTGCAGCATTACTAGGGCGCTCTCTTACTTTTAAAGACTGGAGAGAATTTGAAATCGTGGAATTATTTGTTGATTCACAACATCAAGGTAATGGCATCGGCACTGAATTGGTTAAATATCTTGAGTCGTTTTTAAAGCAGAAAGGCTATTTTAAAACCACACTCCTTACTGCGAAAGAGACACAAGTAGAAGAGTTTTACGTAAAAAATGGATTCAAAACCAGTAAAAGAATGATTTATATGTCCCATGAACTGTAAATCTGGACGTACAGGATCAATCGATCGAGCGGCCCAGCCGCACAGCACCACGTTATATTTCTAGATAACAATGTCTCTTTCTGATTGGAACAGGGATTACTGCCCAGACTGTAAAGAAAAGAATGCGGGAGGTTTCTTTACATTGCATTTTATATCTAGTGGCTATTCATGGCATTGCCCACATTGCGGAGCATTAATACGTTTGAACTATTTATTACTAGTACTGTTTTTTGGAATCTGTTTCGTTATAACTATAACAGTGATTGGTTTTTTATCGTGGATTGGCATTTTATCTAGTACATTTGGAATAATTGCGTCTATTGTAACCATATCTTTATGTGTAATTATTCCGAACTATATAACACCACGTACAGTGATTAGAAAAGCTAATGAAATATAGCAATACGCCCCAGCGGACGCCGCAAAATCAGCAATTTTCATTTGATTCCTCGGCGGCGTCCGCTGGCCTTAATCGTTGGCTGTCATGAAGCTATCACTTTTTGCCTGTCTTGTGTTTCTGTATGTCGCAGCCGCGCAAGCGAAATGCGTTACGGAGTGGTACGAATTTAGAGGCAACATTAGCGACGCAGGCGGCACACCTGTCGCAAATGCCTTGATTGAGATCTCTTGGGACGAGTTGGGCAAGAAACTAGACCGCCATGCGTCAACGGTTGTAGATCCGACGGGCGCGTACGAACTGAGCGTTCCGTTCTACAATTTCAGTCGCGTGGGTGGCAGTGGTGACGTTTGTGAAGCGATCCTGTTAGAGGTCATGCTCCGCGTATCTTCTCCTGAATTCGTGACGTCCGAAACGGTACTTCGGGTCGACGAAAAAATCATTACAGCCAACATATCGCTCCAGTCGAACGCGCGGCAGAACGACTTTCCGGCTGAGCGATAGCGTTAGAAGCCTATTATGCTTTATACAATCAGAAAAAACGACTTTGAGGAATTAGTAAACGTAGTAGAGATAACAGTCCGCGAGTCTGTCGCAGAAACGGAAAAGGATGCTGAGTTTTTGATAGATGATATTGTTAAGTCATTGGATAAATGGTTCAAATCAGAGGAAGGTGGTTTTTGTTATAAGTACACTTCTTCTAGCGAGATTGTTGGTTTTATTTTAGTAAAAGGGTTCTGGAACTTATCACATTTATTCATCCTGCCATCTTTTCAAGGACGTGGTATTGGACGAAATCTAGTGGTAAATGCAATGATCGAATGTCGAGAGAAAAGCCCGCGAGGAAAAGTTTTGGTAAACTCGTCCGCTGTTGCAGCCAAATTTTACGAGACAATGGGTTTTAGACAAATCGGCCCCGGAATCGAGAGGCCAGGTGGATGCATACCATATGAATATAGCTTCTAACTATAAAACATCAATGGGTCAGAGAATTTGAAATCATATAAACAGTTATCTGACCTCTTGATATTCCACAACCATTATGCGCCGATAGCAGTCGTCTGCGCGAGGGCTGTCTCATGAATACGTGGGTCAACGGGTCATTCACCGTCACCTGCGATCCAGCGAAAATGGATCGCGCAGTTATTGCAGGGTTCCTTGCTTCGTCTTACTGGGCGCAAGGTATTCCTCCGGCGACGGTCGAGAAATCGCTGGAGCACTCTCTGTGCTTTGCACTCCTCGACGGTAATCGACAGGTGGGCTTTGCGAGGGTGATCTCTGACCACGCCACGATCGCCTATCTCGGCGATGTGTTTGTACTCCCGGAGTACCGACAAAGAGGCCTCTCGAAATGGCTGATGGAGTGCATCACAAGCCACTCTGAGCTGCAGGGTCTTCGGCGCTGGATACTTGCGACGCGCGATGCTCACGGCCTCTACGAGAAGTTTGGTTTCACGCCACTAAAGAGGCCCGAAACCTTCATGGAGCGACACAATCCTAACGTCTATGATGCTGGCGCATAATAAGCAGTTGCAGTTGACCGGCAGGCGTGGTCGGGGGCACGCCGCTGAACAACAGCGTTGGGCGACAAGATGATTTACGAAGGTGATGTTCTGATATTTGACCTGGATGGAACATTAATCAAAAGTAATGCTTTTGATGATGACTGCTACCAACAAGCACTCAAAGAAGTACTTGGCCATTCTGATTTCAATTCAAACTGGGAGACCTACCAGCATGTCACCGACACAGGCCTGCTGCACGAACTACTTTCGAACCTCGGCGTCGAGGAACCCCAATCAGTTACTAGGCAAGTTCGCGACATGTTCGGCGAAAAGATCAAGAACTATCTGGCCAGTGGTGGTAATTGTATACCCATACCCGGTGCGATAGAGTCAATGTACCAACTTATTTCATCTGGTTTCAAAGTTGGCATCGCCACTGGAGGCTGGGGACATACAGCACGGATGAAACTGCGCCACGCAGGTTTCTGTGAACAAGTATTTCTTTCGAGTTGCGATGATGCTATGGATCGTCCTGGCATCATGGCACATTGCTGCGAAATGCTTGGCGGCGACCCAAAGCGGGCAGTCTATTTCGGAGATGCAAGTTGGGATGTAAAGGCGACGAATGCATTAGGTTGGAGGTTCATCGGAATCGGCAAGCATTTTTCTGGCGTGTGTGAAGAATGGATCACGGACTTCCATGATCCGAGGTGGCCTTTGTCGCCCAACAATACGCCCCAGCAGATGCCAAAAAGCGCCGTTCGCAGTTCTTAACCGTTAGCCACAACAAACACAATCAAGGGAACAAGTTTTCTGACCCATTGATTCCCTTTAGCCGTTAGCCGCCTAATCCCTTGACCGGATAAACCACGGGAAGTATCCTTGCCTAATGGCCATAACAGTCGAAAAACTCACTGAGGAAATGCTTGCCCTGCCGAGCGATGCACGAGCATTGCTTGCGGATCGCCTTGTAGAAAGCCTTGACCCCGTGACTGACGATGCTATTCGAGCACTGTGGGCAACAGAAGCGATCCGGCGTAGAGACGAGGTGCGTTCTGGCGCAGTAAAACCCATATCAGCAGAAGTCGTCCTGGCCGAAGCCAACAATATCCTCAAAAAATGAGGTTTGAATTTCATCCCGAGGCTCGGCTTGAGTTTCTGGATGCTGTCAATCAGATATTGCGAAAGCTATAAAGATAGCTGGACAGTTGGAGGAATGAATTATGGCTTTTAAAACTACCCGCTGGGATTCAGCAGAATATTTAAAAACAAAAAAAGACATTCAATTATATCTTGAAGCCTGTTTCGAAGAAGCAGGAGATGCCCCGGCATTTCTTGTACATGCACTGGGGGTTGTGGCTCGTGCACAAAATATGAGTCAGTTGGCGAGAGATACTGGTTTAACCCGAGAAGGCCTATACAAGGCGCTTTCACCTGAAGGAAACCCAACCTTTGCTACAGTGGCAAAAATCGCTAAGGCATTAGGCTTCCAATTGACCGTTCAGCCATCTTCGTAAAGATGCCTTCTAACCAATCGTTGAGCCTGTAGGATAACGAGGGCCAGAGTCACATTCCCGCTGATATTCAACTCTGACTCCCTTTGTTTGTTGTAGGCGTTCGATGGGTGCCTACAACGCGCCTATCAACTATATCGTAATGTTTTATCAAAACTGATATTGCAGTAGTTACAGAATGTAACTACAATATATTCATATGGATATTGAATGGGACGAAAAGAAGAGAAAGGAGAATCTTCGCAAACACGGACTTGATTTTCGTGATGCCCCGATTCTGTTTGAAGGACCTATGTTAGTTCACCTTGATACACGGACTGAATATGAAGAATCGCGATGGATTGGTGTCGGAATTATTGAAACTGTCTGTGCCGTCGTTGCATTCACCGAACGTAACAATGGACAAACTGTCCGAATCATCTCTTTAAGAAAAGCACTTACTCATGAACGCAAAATCTTCGAAAAAACGATCAAAGACCGATTGGCATAAAGTTAAGGCTCAATCCGATACTGATATTGACACTTCGGATATTCCGCCTCTCGATCCGGATTTCTTTAAATCAGCGGTACTACGCATGCCGACAGGCAAATCGAGTATCACCGTGCGCCTTGATTCTGATGTGCTGGAGTGGTTCCGAAAGCAAGGTGGCGGATATCAAACCCGAATGAATGCCGTGTTGCGAATATATATGGAAGCACACAGAAAATGATTAACCAAGGTTTATGTCAATCAAACCAGCAGTGGACCCGGAATTATCGGGGGAGGGGGACAGCCTCCACCATCTTGTCACGGTAACTAACTGCCAGATCCGGGAAGTCAGTAAATACGCCATCTACACCGGCACGCTCGAATAGCAGTTCCATCAATTCATCAAAACCGGATACATAGGCGGGTAGGGCGTCCTTGCGCACGGTATAGGGATGGACCTGCAAACCGAGTGCATGGGCATGATCAACCAGGTCGGTTATCGTAATTGCGCCGGACTGGTCAGCAACAACTATATGATCGATTGCCGGGCCTATCCCATCGGCATACCCGGCAATCTTTGCCAGGCCGTCCGCTGTACGCATCTGATCATAATCGGTATCCGCCTCGTTCCAGTCGTTTTCACCAATCAATTGTACCAGCTTCAGATCACTGCCCAGTTCCGTACGGATACGTTCCAGTTCATGTGGATCAAAACACTGCACCATCACCTGATCGGCCCGCTGTGTGTAACCGGCTTTGGCAAGCACAGCTAGGACCACCGGGCTGATGTCCTTGCCCTGTTGTTGGTGCCAGGCGGGTGACTTGATCTCGACGTACAGCCCGGCATTTCGCCCGGTGCTCTTGTTCAGCCCCTGGATCACAGCCACTTCCTCGGCCAGTGTCGCGATATGCATGTGTGCAGGTGAGCGGGTGGGGCGCCCCGGATATTTTACCTCACCGGTTTTGGGATCGGTGCGTTCGTGCAAATGCAGTGATTTCAGCTCGGCGACATCAAAGTCGATAGCATAATACCGGCCATCCTCCCGGGCGCGTCCCGGGAAAGCCTCTGCGACATTGGAGACGGCGTCCAGATAAAGATCGTGCAAGACCACCGGGACATCGTCCCGACTGAGCACCACATCCTGTTCGATATAGTCTGCACCCATTTCATGCGCGAGTGTTTTTGCCGCCAGTGTATGTTCGGGGACATAACCGGAGGCGCCGCGATGGGCGATGATGATCTTTGATGTCGTCATGGGTGCAATGTCCTGTGCAGATACAGGTAGGGAATGGAGTGTAAGTGCCGCCAACAGTGCTGTCAGGCTCCGGTAGACTGGTGTACAAGCAATCATGGATTTCTTCCTGATTATTGGATAGGCAAGGATCATAGACTGAAAATGACAAATACTGAAGAAGTCCGTTAAACAGACGGTTGTACCTGGTAGATAGACAGTATTGAACGGTCGGGACTATACTCACGTTCGCATCTTTTCAACTGTTGCGAGGAAGCCATGTCAGATAAATATCCTGTAGCACTTATCGCCGCCGAGGCACCTTTACGGACCCGACCCTCTGTGTATCCGGCACCGTTTGCGATGTTAATGTCGGGGCGTGACAAACGCCCGTTGGGTGACTTGTTTGGCCTGAGCAATTTCGGCGTGAACCATGTGTTGCTGAAACCGGGTGCGGTGTCCTCGCTGCGTCATGCGCACAGCAAACAGGACGAGTTTGTCTATATCGTTCAGGGCCATCCGACCTTGCATACCGACGAGGGCAAACAGCCGTTAGCGCCCGGCATGTGTGCAGGGTTTCGGGCAGGTACCGGTAATGCGCACCGCTTCAGCAATGAAACCACGGAGGATGTCATCTATATCGAGATCGGTGACCGCACGGCGGGTGACAGTGTGGAGTATCCTGATGATGATCTGAAGGCGCTGCTGGTCGATGGCAAGTGGAAGTTTGTCCACAAGGACGGCACGGAATACAGTTAACTATCGCCGTCCTTTTTTTCCAGTTTCAGTGAAACGGAGTTAATGCAATAACGCAGTCCTGTCGGTTGCGGGCCGTCTTCAAACACATGTCCGAGGTGGGCATTACATTCGCTGCACAATACTTCCACGCGGCGCATACCATGGCTGGAATCCGTTTCTTCCTTTATGGCATCCTCTTTTATCGGGGCATAAAAACTGGGCCAGCCTGATCCGGAATCATACTTGGTGTCTGAATCAAACAGGGCCTTCCCGCAACACGAGCAGTGATAGGTACCCTTGTCTTTGGTCTTGTAGTATTCACCGGTAAACGCACGCTCGGTGCCCTTTTGACGGCAGATATAAAACTGCTCCGGCGACAGCTCGGCCTGCCACTCGGTCTCGGATTTTGCAGTCTTGTCAGAGGCCATTATGGTTTCGCCTTGACGACGATACCGGTAATCATATCGACGATACGTTGCGTCTCTGTTTCAATCAGCACTATGGTCAGATCATCCAGCTGGGATCGTTCATAACCGGCGGGCACCGGAGGCAATTGCTTTTCCAGCATCGCTGGCAGTGCGCGTTTGGCCAGTCCGGGCGGGAAGGTGTTGTTACGTTGTAATTGCGCCGCCAGATCAGGGGGTAACTCTTTTTTCGGCATACCGCCGGGGAAGGCCTGTTCCTTCTTTTTTTCGAGAGTGACCTTGTTGAACACGATGCCGGAGCGTCCAAGCGGTTCTGTTTCACCATCAAAATAGCGTTTGATCAATCCGCGTTCCAGCGCAGTGAAACCTTCCACACCGGTCGTGGCTGTTGCCGCATTGGTGGTGGGTTCAGTTGCCATGGACAATCCGGTGCAAAATAGAAGAATAACTGTGATGACATAATGTATGTACTTCTGCACGTTGTTTACTCCTGTTTATTTTTCCAGTTTACCGAGAAATTCCAGCACGGTCCTGTTGAAGTCCTCCGGTTGATCGATATTGACGAGATGCCCTGAGTCCGGAAATATCACCATCTCTGCACCGGGTATACCTTCCGCCCAGCGTTTGTAATTATTCCGGGCGTCGATATTATCGTGTGCACCAGCGATAACCAATGTCGGCACCTTGATTTCAGCAAGTCGGTCGGCGCGTGGGACATCAGACGCCGACAATTGTGCCACAGGTTCATACCCATCGAAGTAGCGGAAGCGGGCAATGTTGTCCTGAATAATTGCAAGTACCTTCGGTCGTGCCTGCTCGCGTTGCGGACCCTGATAGGGATCATAAGCCCAGACCTTCGCGGCTTCCGCTGCACCCGATTGTTTGCCCGCCTCGGTGGCACGCTCAAACATCGCCTCGTAGGCAGGGACGCCGGCACTCAGGTTCGACGAGACCAGGATCAGTGCCTTGACCATGTCCGGTCGTTCCAGTGCGAAATCATAAACAAAGCCACCGCCGCGCGATATGCCGAGCATATAGGCCGACTCTATACCGAGATATTGCAAAAGGCCGTACAGGTCATCCGTATTCGAGAACGGTTTGTCACGATCCCCCGATTTACCGGTGCCGCGCAGGTCATATCGAACAACCTTGTAATGTTTTGCAAATTCGGCGAACTGATCATCAAAGGCCCGGCTGTCTACGGCACCACCGTGGACCAGGACCAGGGGCTGACCGCTACCCGCGACCTCATAATAAAGGCGTGTGCCGTTCACTTCAGCGATACCGCTGGCGGGAACGGTCTGGGCATCCAGCGCCGGGGAGATTGCGAACAAAACCAGTAACAGGCCTAACAGTTGTTTCAGGTGGCAATTCTTCATAGTCATCATCAGGATACTCCGCTGTTGTCAGTGTCTGAGAAAACCTTACGCGGGTGCCCGCGTAAGGTCAATCCCGATACGAAATTCAGTCCAGTTTTTGCAGGTTCAGCCTGAGCGCGTTCGTCACGACGCTGACCGAGCTGAGTGACATCGCCGCCGCGGCAAAGACCGGCGACAGTAATATCCCCAGGAACGGATACAGGATTCCTGCTGCAATCGGTACCCCGGCGGCATTATAGAAGAAGGCAAAGAACAAGTTCTGGCGTATGTTACGCATGACCGCCCGTGACAAGCGGATGGCGGACATGATTCCGCCGAGGTCGCCACGTAACAGGGTCACACCCGCACTCTCCATCGCCACATCAGTCCCGGTACCCATGGCGATACCGACATGGGCCGCCGCCAGTGCCGGGGCGTCGTTGATGCCATCACCGGCCATCGCCACGATTGCGCCTTTCTCGCGTAGCTGCATTACGATCCGGTGTTTGTCTGCCGGCAATACATCGGCATGTACTTCATCAATGCCAAGTTTACGCGCAACGGCATTGGCGGTGGTCACATTATCACCGGTCAGCATGACGATGCGGATGCCCGCCTTGTGCAGGTCTGTTAACGCCTGTGCCGTGGAGGCCTTGATCGGGTCGGCGACGGCGATGACACCGGCTGCCTGCCGGTTGATAGCAACAAACATGGCGGTTGCACCCTCGCTGCGCAACTGATCAGCCGTCTTTGTCAACGCGCTGACGTCAACATTTAACTGCTGCATCAGGCTGGCATTGCCCAGAGCCACCGTTTTGCCTTCTATGTTGCCCTGTACCCCTTTGCCGGTTAACGCCGTGAAATCATTTGGTCGGGGCAAGTCGATCTCTTTCTCCCGGGCGGCGCGCACGATAGCCTCGCCCAGCGGGTGTTCGCTGCCGAGTTCAAGCGCAGCAGAATAGCGCAGCACATCCGCTTCGGTATAACCGGATTCAGCGGTGACACGGATCAGGCCTGGTCGACCCTCGGTCAGCGTACCGGTCTTGTCGATCACGAGAGTATTGACCTTCTCCAGAATCTCAAGAGCCTCGGCATTCTTGATCAATACACCGGCGCGTGCCCCACGTCCGACGCCGACCATAATCGACATCGGTGTGGCAAGTCCCAGTGCACAGGGGCAGGCGATGATGAGCACGCTGACGGCCGCTATCAGCCCATAACTGAAGCCCTGTGACTGTGCAAACACAGCCCAGCTGATGAAGGCGATGATAGCGACGCCGACAACCGTCGGCACAAACCAGCCCGAGACGGTATCTGCCAAACGCTGGATCGGTGCACGACTGCGTTGTGCACTGGCGACCATCTGGACTATCTGTGCCAGCAACGTGGCTGCGCCGACCTTGTCTGCACGGATGACCAGACTGCCGTTACCATTTACCGTACCCGCGATGACCTTGTCACCTGCAAGTCTGTGAACGGGCATCGGTTCGCCAGTAACCATCGCTTCATCAATATGGCTGCTACCCTCCAGTACGACACCATCTACCGGTATCTTCTCACCGGGACGGATACGCAGACGCTCACCCGGCATAATCTGCTCGATACCAATTTCTTCCTCACCATGATCTGTCAAACGGCGAGCGGTCTTCGGGGTCAATCCCAATAACGCCTTGATTGCACCGCCCGTACGCTCGCGTGCTTTCAACTCCAGGATTTGCCCGAGCAGGACAAGCACGACAATGACGGCGGCCGCCTCGAAATAAACAGGTACACTACCGTCCATCATCCGGAACGAGACGGGAAATATCGACGGTGCCAGTGTGGCAATGACGCTGTAAATCCACGCGACACCGGTACCCATCGCAATCAGGGTAAACATATTAAATGCGCGTGTGTGTATTGATTGCCAACCGCGTTGCAGGAACGGAAACCCGGCCCAGGCAATGACCGGCGTGGCCAGCAGCAGCTGGATCCAGTTCGAGACAGTCCCGCTGATCAGGTGATTCATGCCGAACAGGTGTCCGCCCATTTCCAGCACAAAAACTGGCAAGGTCAGGGCGAGACCGATCTGGAACCGGCGGCGAAAGTCAGTCAATTCGGGATTTTCGCCTTCATCGACGCTGATCATTTCAGGTTCGAGTGCCATTCCGCAGAGTGGACAACTGCCCGGTCCTTTTTGCCTGACCTCCGGGTGCATCGGACAGGTATAGATTGCCTCCATCATCTGTGGGGTAATCTGTTTTGGTAGTTCAGCTTTTGCTGCATGACCATGACAACAGGAGGCCATCGCCGGCACGGTAGCGGCCGGTTGCGCATGGACAGTCCCATGAGATGTGTGGTCTGATGTATTTTCCTTTGCTGATGCGGGCTGAAGAAACATCCCGCAGATTGGACATCTGCCGGGGCCTACCTGGGTTACTTCCGGGTGCATCGGGCAGGTATAGATATCCGCTTCCTCTGCGATGACAGGTGCCAGCGTGTCTGACGTTTGTGTATGACACGATGGTGATTTATCTGTTACAGAAGTTTTTTCAGCCAAAGATGTTGCTGCACTGTTTTTGTTACTGCCGCAGCAATCATGCGCCATTACAACGGGCATGATTGCGACAGGTTTCGCGGCAGTGGTTCCGCAACAACTCCCTGTTTTAGTCTCCACGGGAGGTTTGATTTCAATCTCCTTTTGTTCATTGCTGCCACAGCAACTGCTTCCGCTTGTCGGGCTGGCAACCTTGATTTCAGTAATTATATTTTCGGCGGTGCCACAACAACTGTGGGCAGATTCTTGTTTATGTTCATTCATCATCTTTCTCCCTAGTCGTATTTCTTCAGCAAGGTCATGATTTCATTTACATGGGTATCACGCCCTTCCGGTTCAGCGTGGCAGGCGTTTGTAAGACAGGCGTGCATATGTGTCTCCAGCACGCCCAGCTCGACATTTTTTATCGCGCTGCGTGCGGCGCGGAGCTGGGTCATGATATCGACACAGTACTTTCTCTCTTCGATCATGCGCCTCACGGCCTCCAGCTGACCTATAGCACGATTCAGTTTGGCGATCTGTGCGGTATGGGACGGGTGATGTTTCATTTTATGGCCTCATTCAATATACCTATGGGGGGTATAATACCCCGGGAGGGTATATTGTCAACCAGGATTTTCCAGCATCACGTTAATTACTCCGCCTGAAGCTAAGATGTAGGAGGCCGATATAAATACTCGCCAATTGCAAGTTCTCTTTAAGTTCTCTATTCTTGAAAGAGAATATATGGAGAATACTATGCTTACCCGACTCGAAGAAAGGCTATTGAAATTCATTACAGCTTATATTGCACGAGAGGGACACAGTCCCACGCTGGCACAAATGGGTGATGCACTCGAGATTAGCTCCCGAGGTACCTTGCACCGTTATGTACAATCACTGATTGGCAAAAAATATCTGGCCCGGAAAGGGCGGGGCTGGCGTGCTGTCACACTTTCTCGGAACCTTCAAAAGAGCCTGACTATCCTGCCGTTACAGGGCCGTATCCAGGCAAAGAAACCAATAGAGAAGATTGCCGGGCAGGATGAAATCAACTTCTCCGAGCTATTGCTCGGACCGGACCGTTATGTGCTCAGAGTAAAGGGTGACTCAATGATAGACGCCGGTATTCTGGATGATGATCTGATCATCGTCCGCAAGGCAGAGAAGGCCAGTGACGGGGATATTGTGGTCGCGCTGATAGACAATGCAGAGGTGACCTTGAAGCGATTGCGCCACCACGGTGATCGCATCGAACTGATGCCGGACAATCCGGCCCTGGCACCGATGATCTATCCGACCCGTCGTGTGCATATCCAGGGCGTGGTCGTAGGACAGGTGCGTGTTTACTAGATAATCCCGCGTTTATTCCGGCTCCCAGTCCAGTGCCGGTTCGTCCATCATGGCCGCCTGCTCGCGCAGACTGAGGATATGGTCCTCCCAGTAGCGTTGGCTGTTAAACCAGGGGAAGGCCATCGGGAAGGCCGGGTCTTCCCAGCGGCTGGCGATCCAGCCGGCATAATGGATCATGCGCAAGGTTCGTAACGGTTCTATCAGATAGAGTTCACGTGGTTCGAAGCTCCTGAACTCACAATAGCCGTCCATCAGATCAAACAGCCGTGCCGTCATGTATTCACGATCACCGGATAACAGCATCCACAGATCCTGTACTGCCGGTCCCATGCGTGCATCATCAAAATCAACGATGAACGGTGCATCGTTGTTCCACAGGATATTGCCATGGTGGCAATCACCGTGCAGACGTAGATAGTCCACCTTGCCAGCCCGGGCAAATCCCCGTTCGATCCGCTTCAACAGATCAGCGACCAGTGTGCTGTAGGATTCAATCAGATCGGCCGGGACAAAATTATGGGCAAGCACATATTCACTCGGTTCGATACCAAACGCGCGGATGGTCAGTTCGGGGCGATGTTCGAACGGTTTCAGTTCGCCGAAATTATGGATGCGGGCGAGCGTGCGGCCCAGTTGTGTAAGGTGATCGGGATTATCAAGTTCGGGTGGTCTGCCACCAACACGTGGGTAAAGGGCAAACCGGAATCCGTCCATATGAAACAAGGTTTTGCCTTCGGGGTCAGTCAGCGGCGCAATGACCGGTATATCAGAGCCTGCCAATAACAGTGTGAAATCATGTTCTTCCTGGATGGCCTCATCCGTCCAGCGTTCCGGGCGGTAAAACTTGGCGATGATTGGTTTTGCATCCTCAATACCGATCTGATATACCCGGTTTTCATAGCTATTCAGGGCCAGTATGCGCCCGTCACTGCGATAGCCCGTCCGGTCTATAACATTGAGAATTTCATCGGGCGAGAGATTTTTATAGGTGTCAGACGGTTCCATGCGCGGCATTGTAACAGCTCTATGCCACACAAACGGCAACTGGCAGAAAATAGGGTACGTATAAAAAAGGGTGACACATCCATGTGTCGAGGGGGGGTAAACAGTTACGGTATGATTTTCCCGTCGCTGGCCACAATTTCGCCAGACAGCGGTATCTTCACATTATGTAGACCAATACCGGTATTCCGTGTATTTGCGTCACTCACGGCGGGTTTATCATATCCGGGAGGAACGATCTCTATCTGTTCGTATCCAATTGGCGATATCTTGAGCGCCTCATGCATATCCGGAGAGAATTCTGCTGTGCCCAAGGTTAACCCATTGATGTCATTTTGAATCACCAGTTCATCGGCGGCTACCAGGGTAATTGGGACCGCCAATGACAGTGTCACTACTAATTGATTTATCACTTTCATGGCCTTCTCCTTTAATCTAAACTAAGTAATTATTGCTGCGATGCAATAATATTATCTATACAAATGGTTTACAATGGCCTATAAATAGAAACATAGTTAACATATAGTTAACAACAGAGGTAGCAAATGGACAAATTGAGCAGTATGAAGGTGTTTATGCAGGTTGCCCGCCTCGGCAGTTTTTCAGCGGCGGCACAGACACTGGGTATCTCCAAGGCAATGGTTTCAAAACATATCAGCCGACTGGAAGATGAACTCGATGTACAACTGCTGAACCGCACAACGCGTAGTCTTAGTCTTACTGAAGTAGGTACAGTCTATCGGGATCGCATCAAGGAAATCCTGAATGACATCGAAGAAACAGAGTTGTCCGTCTCACAATTGAGTTCTGAGCCCCGAGGGACCTTGCGGATCATGGCCCCGACCTCATTTGGATCATTTCACTTGTCACGTATGGTTGCTGAGTACCTGAAGGTCCACTCGCACGTGAGCATTGAAATGATCCTGACAGAACGTATGCCGGATCTGGTTGAAGAAGGTCTGGATATCGCGATCCGGATTGGTAACCTCGGCGACTCCAGTCTGTTTGCACGCAAGATTGCGGATGCGAGAATGATCGTTTGTGCCTCTGCGGCGTATCTTGAAAAAAATGGCATACCCAAAAAACCCGAAGACCTGCTCGAACACAATTGTCTGACCCATACGACCCATACCGGCGACGCCTGGACCTTCAAGGGTAGCCAGGGACCCTACAGGATAGATGTACAGGGCACCGTAAAATCAAACGCAACCGATGCGTTGCGCATTGCGGCTATCCAGGGCTGTGGTCTTATCCACTTACCAATCTACATGCTGACGAAGGATCTGAAGACCGGCAGGTTGATCTCGGTATTAAAGGAATACGAAGGGGCAAAACGACCGATACATGCAGTGTATCTGCATCGTATGCATCTGTCGGCGAAGGTCAGGACGTTTGTGGACTTTCTGTATGACCAGTACCAGCATAATCCGATAGATGAGGAGCAGCCGACCGAGGAATGAACATACTTATAGTTACAACGCTTTCAGTTGCAGTCGGGTAATTTGTTCGGGCAGGGCAGGTGCAGACTTACCGGTGGTTGCCCCATCCTCATGGGTCAGTTGTATAAGTGTGTTGTAATACTTGCGTATATTTTCCACAAACACGACGGTCTCCCCTCCACGCGCCTGACCGTTGGTGGTCTGGCTGTACCATTGTTCGTTTGCCAGCAGTGGTAACGATTCCTTTACGTCTTGCCACTTGTCCGCGCTGCCTCCACGTTTCTGGGTGATGATGCGTGCGTCCTCAAGGTGACCAAACCCGACGTTATAAGCTGCGAGCCCGAACCATATCCGATCCGGCTCGGGAATGCGTGCAGGTACCTTGTCTATCATTTCGCGTATATATCTGGCCCCACCTTCAATACTCTGCGCCGGATCCAGCCGGTTGGACACCTGCATTCGTTTGGCAGTCTCCAGTGTCAACATCATCATGCCACGTACGCCGGTGGGTGATCGTGCACGTTCATTCCAGTGTGATTCCTGATAACTCATCGCTGCCAGCAGACGCCAGTCAAATCCAAATGATTCCGCCGCCTGCCTGAACAGATGTTCATACTGCGGCAGGCGCGAATGAAACAACTCAACAAACCGGCGCTGGTCAACGTAATCAAACTTGCGCACCGGGGTATAATAATAGTCGATCAGTTCAGCGAGATAACCGTTGCTGTTTATCATGCTGAAGAAATGCTCTATTTCTTGTTGCAGGCGGGTATCCAGTGTTTTCACCGTCAACCAGCCCAGCGGACTGGCCGGCGCCAGGTCAAACGCGCTGCGTAATTCCGGATAGCTTTGCCGGGCCAGTATCAGCTCATTCGAATAGGTGGCAGCGTAGGCAATCTGTTCATCATGCACCAGTTCGATCAGGTCAATGCTGCTTTTATCTGCATGTATGCTCCAGCCAAATTCAGGGTGCGTCTGTTTGATTTGCTCTAGTGTCGTGTTACTGACCAGCCCGTCAGGGACATGTAATGCAAACGGGTACAGGTCATCCGGTGAGTCTGGCTCGCTCATTCCGCTGTGGTAAATGACCTGTGGAGTCACGGAATAATACTCCGGGCCTGCCACCAGCTCAGTGTCACCGGTCCAGGTGCTTTTCAACAAGCCAACGGCAATATCGGCCTTGTCTTGCCTCAGCATTTCGATCATCCCGGCCTTGTTCGGGGCGATTACCACTTCCAGCTGTACCTTCAGCTGTGCGGCAAACATCCTGGCAAGTTCATATTCAAAACCACTCTCGCTTTCGTCCTCAACCATATAACTCGTCGGACTGTAGGTGGTCACAATGCGTAACTTGCCCTGTTCGAGTATTCTTTCCATGCGGGAGTCGGGACTGGTACAGGCCGATACCAGCAGGGTCAGCAGTACTAGTATCACTACCCGGCGATATATTCCAGTCGGGATAGTCCAGGGCTGGAACGGGCCAGGGTAAACTGCCATGCGGGTTTTAAACATACGCATATAAATAAATGTCGCTGAACCTGTTTTTTTTCAGGGTGTACAGTACAATACCAGCCCGGATTCAGGCCAGAACGATTTGCACTCAGATCGCCTGACTGCAGTAATATGGTGCATAATGTGCGTATGGTCACATTATTATGATGTCCCAGGCAGTACCGCAGTTTCAGTTGTAAAAACGGAGAGGTGACAGAGAGGCCGAATGTGCTCGACTCGAAATCGAGTGTCCGCTCGCGGACCGTGGGTTCGAATCCCACCCTCTCCGCCATACAGTCTGGTCTCTCCCGAGAGACTCCCAGTAGGCCCCCGGATAGTTAAAAAATCCGGGGAATTACGGGCTTAATTTAGTACTACTAGTCTCGATAAGCGATCTGCTTTCATGAAAAAAAGAGAGAATCTCGCCCGATTCTCTTTTAGGCATTTTGCCAGATCGCCAGGGGAGTATTACGAAGCGAAGCCGAATGCTTTGCGCTGTAGATTCCAGTCCATCGGAAAGCCAGCCTTCAGACGAGCCACCGTCAATTCAGCTGGAATATTCCCATGAATGATGGCTTCCATGATATCGGGAGCCAGAAATGCTAGTTTCAGGGTAAAGGCAATATAACGTTGATCCAGCTTTTCCCGCCTTGAAAGTTCATAGGTTGATGCTACTGCTTCCGATAATAATTCTTCATACCAGCGCAGAGCTCTCAGTAAGGTGCTTTGCAGTCCAGCTACTGTCAGTTGATGTGGCCCTTGTTCAGAGTGATCGTTGATGACTAATTGTGTTTCTATTCCACATCGTTTCAGTTTGGCCGGTATAGAAATTACTTCGATGGCATTACCACTCTCAAGCGTTTCTGCTGTTTGTGCGGTTTTAGTAAGACATTTCAGCATTCCCTCGGGAAATATGTGAAGGTCAACACTATTACAGCTTACACATATCTTTTGAAATATCAGTTTCAAGTAGTCAATTTTTCGATGAGGAATAAGAGTGGGCCATTCATCAGCCAGGGATTGCGCACGTTGTACTAAAGCTGCTTGTTGAGTTGCGGAGAACGTTGTTTTATTGAAGAATTTCAATAAACCACTGTTATTTTTCCAGAGGGATATCAGTTGTTCAGTTACCAGATTCTCAATGATCTTCGCAGATAGACGGAGGATTGAACCTGCATCTTTCTCACGGTATTGCAGCACTGTCTGATTGATATAATAACGATACCGTCGGTTTTCCTTTTGTGTATGGGTAGGACTCATTGGGTTACCATTCTCATCAAATAACAATCCTGCCAACAGACTCGGATCTTTGATGGATTTACGACCGCTATGATTATTTCTATTCTCCTTCAAGGTGTCTTGTACTTTCTCCCAGAGTGATATCTCTACAATAGCAGCATGTTGTCCATCATAGAGTTTGCCTTGATGAGGCACCTTGCCGATATAGAGAGGATTTTTAAGTAAGGCGTATAACGCGCCTCGGGCGAATGATTTTCCGCCCGCATGGACACCTTCGTGGGGACGCACTTTGCTGACATAACCTTCCACGTCCAACTCTTCCTTTAGTTGTCTGACACATCCAAGGACAATATAGCGTTTATAGATATGGCATATTTGTTTGGCTTCTTCCGCATTCACTACGAGAGTTCTATCAATGACATCGTATCCCAGTGGTACGACACCCCCCATCCACATACCTTTTTGTTTGGAGGCTGCGATCTTGTCCCGGATCCGTTCACCAGTGACTTCCCGTTCAAATTGCGCGAATGAGAGTAGAACATTCAAGGTTAGTCGGCCCATGGAACTTGAGGTATTGAATTGTTGCGTGACTGAAACAAACGACACTTGGTATTCATCGAAGAGGTCGATAAGACGGACAAAGTCTGCTAGAGATCGAGAGAGCCGATCAACTTTATATACAACAATGACATCGACCTTGCCTGATTTAATATCATCAAGCAACTGTTGTAGTCCAGGACGTTCAGTATTGCCTCCCGAGAAACCGCCATCGTCGTATTTGGTAGACAATGGTCGCCACCCTTCATGTTGCTGGCTTTTAATATAGGATTCGCAGGCCTCCCGCTGGGCATCGAGAGAATTGAATGTTTGCTCAAGGCCTTCCTCAGAGGATTTCCTCGTATAAATGGCGCAGCGTTTATTCTTGGGAGATGGAGAAGTCATTTGATTGCCTTTTTCATACGGAAAAACTTGGGGCCTGACCAATGTGCACCGGTAATCTCGTTGGCGACCTTACTCAAGCTCTGATATTGCTTTCCTGCATACAGGAAACCCGATTCGAGGATGGTGACTTCATGCGTCTTTCCTTGCCACTCACGGATGAGACGTGTTCCCGGAGAATAAGTAAGGGTGGGGGATTGTTCGAACTGCTGAGCCTTTTTAAGTAAGCGCTGACGTTGCGACCGGGACATATCCTTATGCTTTGATGCTTGCAGTGTCCAGGCGAGATGAAGTCTCAATATATCTTTTTTTAATGAGGGGGGAGAGGGAGTACCTTCTAGCAGTTCATACCATGATTGAAGAGTCGGGAAATCAGCAGTAGCTATATCCTCTAGAGTTGGCCTGCGATTTGAATGGTGGGTGTCCATACCCACCATTCGTCCATACTTCAGAGACCTATGCCAGCAAAGTATCCGGTTAAGTGAGTATTTTCGGCTTATCCCCGGAAGCGTCGCAACATTTTAGCCATCATAGAGGTATGATTTTAGTAATTGAAGTAAGGGTCATTATCGTGGAAAGGATAGGGTCCAATATCCGGGAATTCCTTCATAACTGCACTTTCTTCAGAAAATACAAAATCAGCAGCAGTAATTTGTCTGCCACTATGTTTTTTCGCCCAATCTAAAAACTGCGATAGACAGTCAACTTGGTCATCATGTTTACCTTTTGGAAACATCAAGAGTTCATGTTTAAAGTCTGCTAACCAGGGTGCTTCAACAGGAACGAATACCCGCCCTCCTTCAATCATGAAGGTTCCCATCATCATGCGGGTTACCTTGTCCTCAACCGGGTTATACTTTTTAATATTTAAATCACTATCCCCTTTAAGTTCCTGAATGAGTTGAGTCCCAGCATTTTTATCTTCAATGATGACCAAATTAGCATCCCAACGTTTGGCATGTTTAGGGATAACTTTCTTAAGCATAGGGTATTCAAGCCTTTCACGATACACATCGAGAATGTAATACTTCTTCTTTTTTACCAGAAATGTAATACATACCGAATAATCATGAATTGCCTCAGCTTTTGACGCGGTATCCCAGCTTTGGATTATTTTATCACCACTGGATTTGTCAGGGATCTTGTCATAGGTCATAAACCAGGGCCATTTAATCATGCCACCTTCGATGGGCACTGGCCGTTGTTGATAGAGTGCGGCAAACTGGAAGGAACCTAGTTCTTGTTTTAACTTGTTCAGTATTTCAAGCGATTCCCGCGCCGGATGTAATGCTTCGCCTGCTCGCCTGGTGTACATACCCTCTCTGCCGAGTGAGATTTGTTCATCATCTTCAGCAATCGCAGGGAGGTTGAGGTGTACCCAGCCTCCCGTCCCCATTAAATAGCCTGCCAGATCATTCTCATGTACGCGCTGTTGGATGAGGATAATGACATCAGATTGTTTATTATCGAGCCGGGAGAGCAGGGTGGTTCGATACCACTCAATGGTATTCTCTAGTTGTGATACAGACATCATGTCGTCTAACTTATGGGGATCATCAATAATGATGATGTTTCCGCCACGTCCGGTGAGACTGCCATGAACCGAGCTTGCAAATCGCACACCACCGGCTGTCGTCATAAGTTCTGTTTGGGTGTTCTTGTTCTGATCAATCCGGGTTCTGGGAAATAGATTTTTGTACCAGTCAGACTCCATAACCCTGCGGGTATCGATGCCATGTTTTGCAACGAGATCTGCTCCGTAACTCACATTAATGATTTTATAAGTTGGATCCAGACCTAGCAGCCAGGCAGTAAAGGCGACAGAGCCAGCAATAGATTTCATATTGCGTGGAGGTAATGTGATAATCAGGCGATTGATTTCCCGGCGATAACAACGCTCCAATTGATAGGCTATGGCTTGTATATGCCAGTTAGGCAGAAACGGTGTGCCAGGACTGACTGTAGCAAATGTTTTTTGAATAAAACTGGCGAAATCATTGCGTAAAAGTGCATTGAAAGTTTTTAAGTTACTCATTGGATTCTCCTTTGTTGTCGGTTGAAATGCGTAGTATTCGAGCCTCGAATTCATCCAGGATGGCTTTGTCTTCCGGGGAAACGATGTCTTCATCTTTACTCAGGGACTTAACATGTTCGATACCCAACTTGAGTGTGATGAGGGCGCCAGCTGCGCGGGTATCGCCTTTTACTGCTTTCACTACCAGGGCTTTAATCATTGCACGCTGTTTACTGGTAACGGATTGTTTCCCGCCCTCATTTATAACAACTGACTCTGAAAGCTCTTCTTCGAGATCAGTAGCGAGGTTATTGATACCCTTGGGTCGTCCTTTGGGATTGCCGGATTGACCCGGTTTGAATTGGGTATGTTTAGGGGGATGTTTAAATCCGATTTCGTAGGATTTACGCATGGTCGTTCTCGCTGGTTTGACCTTGTTGGCGAGTCGCTGCTACGTCATTAAAGGTTTCTTTGGTCTCCCCAAGGACAGGCTGTTCTCCTGTTAAGGCCATCCAACGCTGTAATGTGACATCAACATAGCGGGGATCAATTTCTACGCCATAACAGACACGTCCCGTTTTTTCAGCCGCAATCAGCGTAGTACCCGACCCCAGGAATCCGTCTAGAACAATGTCGTTTCGTTTGCTCGCATCGAGGATAGCATCGGCAATCATCTGCATTGGTTTAACGGTCGGGTGCATGGTTAATGCCTCGTGCCGGTCGGCCCCAAAGCTATTTACGCCAGGATAGTTCCAGACATTCGTTCGATAGCGGCCATACTGGCCAAGCTCGATATTATTGATGTGTGACGATTGGCCAAGCTTAAAGACGAACACTAGTTCGTGTTGGGAACGGTAATGAGAGCCCATCCCACCGTTAGATTTCACCCAGACGCAGAGGTTATGCTGGGATGCATATACATCTCTCGCTGCAGTTAGGATTTCCAGGGTGTGTCGCCAATCCATATAAATGTAGTGCAATGAGCCGTCTACTGAATGATCTGCCAATTTCCCAAGGGATGTAGATAGGAACTGAATAAACTCATTGGCATCCATTTCGCCTGATGCCATGACAAACTCGGTATGCTTCGATTTACCTTTACCCCTGGCGTGACCATCAATACGGACGTTATAAGGAGGGTCGGTAATGACCATTTTTGCCTTCTCGTCCCGCATTAATAATTTTAAGACATCTGACTTGCGACAATCGCCACAAATAATCCGATGCGGACCCAGATGCCAAATATCACCCAGCTTAGATACAGGTATGGTGGGTGGGGGCGGGAGAGGGGCTTCTAAGGCGGAGGGTTCTTCAGGTTGAAGCAGGATGTCTATTTCCCCAGTTGTAAAACCCGTCAGTTCCACATCAAAATCAAGATCAATATTTGTCAAGTAGGCGAGTTCAACCTTTAGTAACCTCTCATCCCAGCCGGCATTTTCGGTCAATTTATTATCAGCCAGCATGTATGCACGTTTTTCGGTTTCACTAAGATGGTCAAAACGGATTGCTGGTATTTGACTTAGTCCAAGAATCTTTGCCGCTGAAAGCCGACCGTGTCCAGCGATTACATTTCCTTTGGAATCAATTAAAACTGGGTTAAGGAAACCGAAGTTTTTAATACTTCTGGCAATCTGATCGACCTGCTGTTTTGAGTGTTTCCGTGCATTTTGTGCACATGGGATTAGTCGATCTACAGGGAAGAACTCGAGGTTTGGAGCTTTATTCATGGACTCTGTATACTCCTCTAAATGTGAATCTTAGTGAGGTAAATGTCGATGTTTAAGCTACCAGATGAGGATGTGGGGAATCACGGACAAGAATCGATGGATAATATTTGTCCTGGTCAAGAGCTAATGAAATCTGTATCGGATTTATATGATAGGTTAGCGGCAGAAGGATTCGTCCCAAACCTAAAAAAAGCAGGACGGCCAAGGTGGCCTAAATCTCACGCAATAGCTGCCTTAGTCTGGCATGAAGAAGGCGAGTCAGCCTTGGATATTGGCGCAGCAATTACCTGTTTACAGCAGGGGCTACCTTTAAACAGGTATCGAGAATTTCTTGATAATTCAGACGCTATCGAAGCTTACGAAAGAAAAGGGCGGCGGGCTATCTCAGCCGGGAAAAAACTTGATAATGAAATTAAGAAATTGATGAAGGATGGTAATGCTAGAGAAGATTTCGAACAGAAATTATTAAATTCACCGGAGGAGATGAAGAAACGATTTATATTACTCACCACGAATGTTCTGAACTTAACGCTTAATCGGTTACAGATATAGCGCTAAATTGAAAAAAGCTAAATTCATCCTCCCTAGCTAAAGTAACGATCTGGGGTAAAAAATGCTCAGGATAGAATAATCGTCATACACGACACAGAAAAATCTGGAGAGTTTGTAACAAAAAAATTACTTTATCTTAACCCAAAACCAAGCAAAAAATATTCCAAATTCTGGCATTGGCATACCAATAGTGGTGGCAAAACTGAGTGACTTTAGAGTGCATCATTAGGTTTAAATAGAATTATTAAAGCTTCAGTATTTATAGTACTGAATGTTCTTTGAAGACTTTAAGGCGGTATGGGAATATAAATTAGTTTCAAATTCTGTAACTGTTAACACTAACCGTAATAATTACGAAATATATAGAATTGATATAAATGGCGGTATTGTCTCGAAAGGAAATTACAAAGTAGTTGCTGGGAAGCACGTTTATATTTATCACAATATTAATCATCATTTTGTTTCTGTTAGTAGTAACTGAGAATCCGGAAAACTAATGCAATTTGTAGCCAATGCCCCAGACATTCCTGATGTAAGCTGGAGTGTCAGCCGTGAATATTCATCATTTCTGAGCTACTCCACTTTCCTTTGCGACCAGCAGTTCTATGGCTTCGACTCCGCAATTCATGCCCTCATCCGGAATACTATACACCGGCGCAAAGCCTCCACCCGGAGTCCGGAAGTTGGTCGTCTGACCCTGATACATGCGTGCTGCTGTCCATTGAATCTGACCATAGTAAGTATAATTACGAATATCGAACTTTAGCATTGCTGGATTATCTGGCGTACCGATGACACGCTGACCTGGCGATATAATCTGTTGAGCGATATAGTTGCCAGCCAAAATCTCTAGCCAGACTCGTTTCGTAATTTTGTCCCCGCGATACGCTGCACGTCCCCCATAGCCTGATGCAGGTTTGAAAAATAAGTTTCGACGGTCACGCCATAATCGTTCAGAATTTGTGGCATCTACAATTTCTGTGTGTGGAATATTCGTCAGTAAGATGTCCTGGGTTTCCAGTGGCACCCCGAGTGAATCTAAACTATTCCTGTTACTGAAAAGTACCAGGTTACGTTTGTCAGCATACAGTGCATGTGCCTGCGGATGTGGAGTCAATACCACTGCATTGTTAAGGTAGGCAGTGCGTAATACTGAACTGGATGGTGACTCTAGCAAGAAATCCGTCAATCTGTTATAGACCAGGTCAATTTCAATATTTTGATACCACAAGGCACCATCTTGTAATCGCAGGGAGGACGGATTGACAATCACCGACCGGTAGCCATGTTGATTAAATAATCTTTGAAATAGCAGAAACTCAGAATACAGATACTGTTGTTCAGGGGTTTCATCCACGATGGCAATTGTTTGCAAAGGCCGGTTACGCTTGGCGAGACGCCATTCAGTCTGGAACATATTTATAATACTTTGCTCAAATGCGACGGCAGCAGCTGTGTTTGAAACGATTTTATCCATCACACCACAGCATGAATGGTGTGCGCGAGTTAAAACTGAATTCAGCATTGCGCCACCCGCATTGGTGTTAATTTCAATCAGACCTATGTCATCATCGTGCAGGTGGAAGTCGTACCCGAAAAATACTCCCATGGGACCGCTCGGATTATGTCTGGAAATGGTTGATGCATTGCCGAAAATCTGTTCCCGGTATGCAGGCAGTGCCACAACTGATTCGATGGCGTGTATTACCTTTGCCATCTGTTTGATGTGGCTGTCCGAAATAAATACAGGATTTGCAGAAAACAGATAGGGGTTTCGTTCTTCGATAAGTGAAAAAATCTCGGGGACTTCCAGATCGGACTTGAGTGCTTTTTTGAGCACTCCTTCTTCCAGACTGATACAAAAACACTTGCTATTCAGCATTTCAATTGCTTGATCGGCGACCTTGGTTCCGCAAGAATCACAGGTAGATACTGAGTTTGTTGGTATTTTCTCACTCATAATGGCTTCTTCCAAAACTGCAATTGTGTCATGTAAAGGACAGTTTCGCATAAACAGACAGTGGTCACGATCAGCATATTTACCACGGGGGTAGGTTTTCGTTGTAGCACCTGGCTACGTTGTTTGATGTGGCCCTAAAGGAAGCACATAGCCTTTCGTCAACCACCATCTCCTGCAGAGTTTCTCCAATTCGAGCACAGTAAGGGGAATAGCACCTACCGCGAGTGACAGTATGCAGTCGGAAAGACCTAGCGGTCCGATGCTGAAGATTTCCTGAGTTGCAGGTACGTGATGTATACCCAGTTGGACCATGATCGACAGCAGTACGATGAGAAATAACTTCATATTGCTGAATAGTCCTACCTCCCAGAATGGTCGATCAGGATCTCTCGCAGAGAACGCGCGCAGCAGTTCACCAAACACCAGGACCGAGAAGGCTAAATTGCGAGCCTGGTCAAGATTTCGCGATTCCAATGCCCACATGAAGACGGTCAACGTCGAGATCGCTTGTAGTGCCCCGGCGAATAGAATTCTGCGCCATTCGCGAGCTCCGATGATCTGCTCACTGGCCGGGCGAGGTGGCTGATGCATAGTCGACTGGCTACTTCTATCTGTAACCAATGCCAGTGCCGGAATTCCGTCCGTCACGAGGTTTATCCATAACAAATGCAATGGCAACAAGATTGGTGGGTATCCGACAATCGCTGCGACGAAAACTACGGTAAGTTCGGCGACGTTTCCCGCCAGTAGATAGGCGACAGTCTTGCGAATATTGTTGAAGATACTGCGACCTTCTTCCACTGCGGCGATAATAGTTGCGAAGTTGTCATCGGCAAGAACGATGTCTGCGGCTTCGCGCGTGACTTCCGTACCGGTCTGCCCCATGGCTATTCCGATGTGTGCCTCGCGCAACGCGGGCGCATCGTTGACGCCATCGCCTGTCATCGCAACTACCGCACCGCGGGATTTCCATTCACGAACTATGCGCAACTTATCTTCGGGTGTTGCGCGTGCGTGGACTGCCTCGTCAGATGTCTGGTCGGGCTGCAGAATCCCTAGTTCGCGTGCAATTGCAAGGGCTGTGAGCTTGTGGTCACCCGTGATCATCACGGTGCGTATGCCGGCTGCAGAGGCGCGAGCGATCGCATCAATGGCCTCGGTTCGTGGAGGGTCAGCGATACCGAGCAATCCGATGAACTCTAGGTCCGACTCGCGATCCTCCCGGCCGAGCGCCACGGCCAGAACTCTTAACCCACGGGCCGCCATGTCGGACGCGGTGTCCAACGCGCCGGGTGGGATCACTCGGGCCTGGCTTGCTATCGACTCCACAGCGCCTTTGGCATAAAGCATGCCATCGGAACGGAATATCGACATGCGTTTGCGATCTGCATCAAACGGATGTATTGAACGGCGCGGGAGTGCTGCCTCGATCTGCTCGCGTTTGATGCCTCGCTCGGCCGCGGCGACTACGATTGCCACTTCGGTGGGGTCACCAACACCGCTGCGCTCGTCTTGAGAGAGATCGGCGTCGCAGCAGGCAGTTGCGGCATTGAGTACCTCCCTGTGATTGACGCCCCAGATCTCGCGGACCGCCATCACACCCGTCGTAAGCGTTCCGGTCTTGTCCGTGCAGATGACTGTGGCACACCCCAGGGTCTCAACAGCCGTAAGGCGTCGCAACAATGCGCGTCGCTCAGCCATGCGTTGCATTCCAACTGCCAATGCAATGGTCACAATTGCCGGTAATCCTTCGGGTACCGCAGCTACGGCGAGCGAGATTGCGGACAGTAGGACATCTATGGGATCCAACCCTTGTTGCCAGCCAAGGAGCGCAACAGCAACGACAATCCCAAGGCAAATGACCATGAGTCGCTGACCAAGCGCTGCGAGACGCTTCTGTAGCGGCGTTGATTCATCCTTAGCCGTAGTGAGAAGATGTGCGATGCGACCGAGTTCGGTGCGCATGCCGGTGGCAGTAACTTGGGCAAACCCCGTACCCGTCGCAATGCTCGTCCCAGAAAACACGTAGTCACTACGTTCGGCAAGTGGTGCATCTGACGCACTGGTTTGTTTCGTCTTGCTGACCGGCGTGCTCTCGCCAGTGAGCGCTGCCTCCATCGTACTCAGTACGTTCGCTTCGAGCAGGCGTGCATCAGCAGCTACGACGTCACCCGCTTCGAGCACTAGGACGTCTCCGGGGACGACTTGGTTCGCTACGATCACCTGCATGCTACCATCGCGAATGACACGTGCCCTTGGTGCCGTCATCGACCTCAAGGCAAGTACCGTCCGCTCGGCGCGATATTCCTGGAAGAAGCCGACGAATGCATTGATGACTACGATACTGCCGATCGCGACCGCGTCGATGATTTCGCCAAGCGACGCGGAGACCAGACAGGCCACAAGCAATAACCAGATGACGGGGCTGTTGAATTGAGTGAGAAACAACCACCACGCCGGTTTGGTGGACTCGCGCGTCAGCTCATTAAGTCCCTCTTCGCCCAGTATTTGTTCAGCTTCTTCACTGGTCAGGCCAGTTCGTCTGTAGTCGCGTGCTTCACTTACCGCGTCGACGTTGTTCACGCTCAAATCCGTGTTCCGACAGGTTGCACTTCTAACTGCCAACGGCGCCAGATAGTGTAGGCGGCTGGCAGGACCAGAAGGGTCAGGAACATGCAGAACCACAACCCTCCTACGACAGGGGCGGCGGTGCGCGCGGAAAGATCGGCACCCACCCCGGACTCCCATAGTAGGGGCATTAAGCCGAGAACAGTGGTCGCCACCGTCATCAGCATAGGACGCAGGCATTTCGACGCGCCTACTACTACGGCTGCATCAATATCCTCTACCCTGCGCAAACGTCCTTGCTTGATGGCTTCGCTGTAGGCCTGGTCGAGGTAGACGACGACCACGATGCCAGTCTGCGCAGCGACACCGCCCACGGCGATCAAACCAACCCACACAGCGGACGACAAATTGTAGTCGAGCAGCGCGAGCAACCAGATGCTACCTGCTATGGCGAACGGCAGGGTCATCAGTACTAGCCAGGTCTGGGGCCAACCACGCATCGACAGAAACAACAGGCCAACAACCAGAACCAAGGTCAAAGGTATAACGGTTTGCAGACGGGCTTCCATTTCCGCCATGAATTCATATTGCCCAGTCCATTGCAGTCTGAAACCTGGTGGCAGATCGAGTTGCTGGGCAACCACCGCTTTGGCATCGTTCACCCAGCCGCCCAAGTCTCGCTGCGAGCTGTCAATATCTGCAAAGACGTAACCGACCAGTGTGCCGTTCTCGTTCTTGATCATTGGCGGGCCGGTGACAACACTAACATCGGCGAGTACGGCGAGCGGCACCACCGTTCCAGTCTGTTGCCATTGTTCCCAGGCGTTGCCTGATTGAGCGGTCATCCGGCTGGTGCCTGTGGCCAATCCCCCACTGTCCATACCGCCACCTGTCGTGCTACCCATTGCTCCCATGCCGCCGCCGCGCGACTGTACCTCGGCCTGGGCCGTCTGTGAACTGCCGCGGCCAGCTCCTTCGCCGACTGCAAATGACAGGCTCTCCGTGACCGGGATGGGCACCAGCAAATCCTGCAACGCCCGCGGGTCGGCACGGAAGTCAGCAGCGTATCGCACATTGATGGAATAACGAGATCGACCGTCGATCACAGTGGACACTGGCATGCCACCAATGGCGGCTTCCACAAGATCCTGCACGTCGCGAACGCTTAAGCCGTAGCGCGCGATAGCATCGCGTTTCGGCACGATGTCGATGTATTCCCGTCCGGTCTGGCGTTCCGCGAACGTGCTGCGGGTTCCAGGCACTTGTCTCAGCATACCTTCCAGCGCCAGGCTCACCTTCTCAATGCCGCGCAGGTCAGGTCCAAAGACCTTGATACCGACGGGCGTTCGCACACCCGTGGTAAGCATATCGATACGAGTGCGGATGGGAGGTGCAATGGCCATCTGGTAACCGGGCATGCGCAGCGCTGTATCAAGATCGCGCGAGAGCTCGGACAAGGTGCGTTGGCGCTGGTCCGGCCACAGGGGACGCAAGGTTGTCTGCAGCCAGGCAGGAGCCCACTCACTGTACCAGCGTTGCAAGGGCATCGTGGGCCACTGGTCGCGCGGTTTCAATGCCACCACGATTTCGTTCATATCCAACTGCGCCGGGTCTGTGGCGGTTTCGGCGCGTCCGGTCTTGCCATGTACTGTTGCCACTTCTTCAAAACCCCTGATGATCCGGTCCTGTTCAGTCAATGCACGCCGGGCTTCTTCGATGGATATCCCTGGAAACGTGGTCGGCATCACCAGCAGAGATCCCTCGTCGAGCGGCGGCATGAATTCGGATCCCAAACGCATAAAAACCGGAACCGTTGCGACCATGACTAGCAACGCGATGACTACTACCGCCACACGCTGACGGACGATAAAACCTGCAATCGGACGGTATACCCGACCAAGCACCCGATTCAGGGGATTTTCTGCTTCAGTGCGAATGCGGCCGCGAAGCAGCCATATCATCAGCGGGGGGGCCAGCGTGATGGACAGGACTGCGGCAACGAACATCGCCAGCGTCTTGGTATAAGCCAGAGGTGCGAACAGCTTTCCCGCCTGTCCGGTCAAGGTAAAAATAGGCAGGAAACTCACGGTAATCAGCAGCAGCGAGTAGAAGATGGGCCGGCCAACTTCCTTGCAGGACTCGATAATGGCGCGTATGCGCTCTTCGGGGCGCAAACTTTCCGCGAGCCGCTTGTGCGCGCTCTCGATAAGTACGATCGCCGCGTCACTCAGTTCGCCGACAGCGATGGCGATGCCGCCCAGAGACATAATGTTCGTCGACAAACCGAGATAGCGAATCCCGATGAATGACAGCAGAACCGACAACGGCAGGATGATGAGCGCGACCAGGGCTGAGCGCGCGTGCATCAGGAATATCAGGCAGATGAGCGCTACGATTGCACCCTCTACGACCAGGGTGTTGCGCAAGGTCTCGACCGAGCCCAGAATCAGCTCGGAGCGATCATAGGTTGGTTTCAGGCGCACACCGGGCGGCAGGGCCAGTTGCTCTATCTGGGATTCGAGTAAGCGGATCACATCAAGCGCATTTGCGCCGATGCGCATCACGACAATGCCACCGACGGCTTCTCCCATACCGTCGAGGTCAGCGGCGCCACGCCGGATCTCGGGACCGAATTGCACACTGGCCACATCGCGGACCCGGATGGGTACTCCGCCGCTTGCGACCGAGATGACGCTCTGCTCCAGGTCCTCAAGGGTGTTCACGTAACCGCGCCCGCGAAGCACATACTCGCGTCCGCCCATTTCCAGCACGCGCGCGCCGACTTCCACGTTCGAATCGCGCACCGCGCGCGACACGTCCAGCGGCGTGACGCCATAGGCTGTAAGCTTGTTCGGGTCCATCAGAATTTGATATTGACGCTCGAATCCGCCGAGTGAGGCCACTTCCGCAACGCCTTGCACACCCTGCAGCTCCTGACGAACGGTAAAGTCCTGCAAGGTCCGTAATTCGGCCAGGTTCATGCGCCCCGTGGTATCCTCGAGAACGTACTGATATATCCAGCCTACGCCGCTCGCATCCGGGCCGAGCGTGGGCGAAACACCGGAGGGAATCTGCTGTTGTACGCGTCCGAGCTGTTCGAGTACGCGTGTGCGCGCCCAGTAGATATCGGTATCATCACCAAAAATGGCGTAGATGAAGCTCATGCCAAACATGGAATACCCACGTACGGTGCGTACGCCTGGCGTACTCTGCAAGGCTCTCACGAGCGGGTAAGTGATCTGATCTTCGACGAGATCCGGACTACGCCCCATCCATTCGGTGAAGACGATTACCTGCGGATCGGAGAGGTCGGGCAGCGCGTCGAGTGGTGTCTTGCGAATTGAGTCCACAGCCCAGAGCGCCAGGACAAGTGTCGCCCCAAGAACGATCCAGCGATGTTGCGCGGACCATTCGATGATACGCTCGATCATGGTCGGTGTTCGTGCTGTGCCGGATCGGGCGATTGAACGGCTTCATCCTCTGGCAGGGTTGGACTGCTGCCATGACTGACATGGCCAGTGCCACCCGATGCACGCAGTCGGCTTTCGGAATCGAGAAGGAAAACGCCCGCCGTCACGACGTGCTCTCCTGCCACCAGCCCGTCCAGGATTTCCACACGCTCCGCGAGGCGGGCGCCAACCTTGACCTGGCGAGGCTCAAACATATTCTCTGTCGTATGAACGAACACGTGCTGTGACTCGCCAGTGTCGATCACTGCATCCCGTGCCACGGTGAGTGCTTCGCGGGCAGTAATCGGGAACTCCCCGCTGCCGTACATGCCGGGGCGCAACAGGCCGTCTGTGTTCGGAACGGTCATCCGCACGCGCACCGTTCGTGTGCGCTCAGTGAGAGTGGGGTAAACGAACTGTACGCTGGCAGTGAAAGGTTCGCGACCGGACATCGGAAAGCTCAATGTGGTAGCTGTCCCAAGCCTGACTTGAGCTGCGTCTACTTCCGCGACCTCGGCAATTACCCAAACCTGGGAGAGATCTGCTAGCGTGAGGATTTCGGTGGAGGGATCAACCGCAGTGCCTTGGCTAACCCCTCGATTCAACACAATACCGCTTGCCGGCGCAGTGATCGTGACCAAACGCTGCACTTCACCCGTCTGTTCGACTCGCGCAATCTCCACATCGCTCATGCCGAGCAATTTCAGGCGTGTGTGGGCCGCCTCCATTACGGCGCTTGCGGGTCCGTTGACTGCGCGGCTCAGCGCTGACAGGTACTCGCTCTGCGAGGAATACAACTCCTGCGAGAATACGCCCCCCAATGACTGACCGGCGCGCACGTACTCACCAGTGGTATTGACATGCAATTCTTCCAGCCATCCAGACACTCTTGTATGAACGTGCACGATACGCGATTCGTCAGCCACAACCGTGGCAACCCCACGGACCGGATCATCGAGTGTTTGCGCTTCCACGGCATCGTATTGCATGCCAGTCATCGCGACCTGGTTCTCAGGAAGCTCAACAGGGACGCGAGCCGAAGCGGAATATTTAATGCTTTCGTCTGACGTGTCCAATGATGAGGGGATCGGCGCCTGTGTAGGTTGGTTAGAGAAAGGCCAACCTTGTCTTTGATCCTGAACCCACAGGATCGCCACCAGTATCCCTACCGGGATGAGGGCGCTCGCGAACAGGATACTTCGATTAACCTCCTTCATCATTGTTCTTCCTGAACTGTGCCCATAGCTCGATCCAGCCTCGCCCATGCCTCACCTACGGCTGCCTCGACCATGACCTCCTCCGCCTGTATTTCCCAAAGCGCACGTGCAGACTCAATCACGGAGACGAGCGTCCCTTGCCCCGATGCGTAACTCGCGAGCGCAGCATCCGTTGCAGCATACGCACGAGGCAGAACCTCCGTTTCCAATACCTGCGCTTGTATTCTGACAGCGTTGAGTTCTTCCCGGGCGGCGAGTGCTTCGCTTGCGATCATACGGCGCATAGCCTCCAGATCTGCCTCAGCCATGCGTTGCATAGCATGCGCCTCTGCAACACCTGCATGCAGACGTCCTCTCCAGATGGGCACGCTCACACCGACCATGAGCATTGCACCGGAGCCTTCAGACATTGTCGATGCATGTCCAATACGGACCATGGCCATCGGTGAGTACATGGAATGCATTATCTTTATTTCTTCTTTTGCGCGGTCCCTTTCCGCGTTCCCGGCTCTCAACTCCGGCCGACTTATCGAGGCCAGATGAAGCACATCGGCCGTGGATGGCGGTTCTTCGCGATTGAGATCATGAACTAATGCTGGAATTTCCGCCTGGGCGGGTCGCCCCAGACCGGCATTGAGCATCACTTCAGCACCCCGAATCTGAGCCAGGAGGGCTTGTTGATCCGCTTGCAGGCGTGCAATTTCTACTTCTGCCCGCAAGATATCCGCCTGCATACCCGTGCCGCTGGCATAACGATTGGCGGCAGCGTTTACAAGCTGTTGGGCGAGCGAGACTTGTTCTTCGATGACAGGCAGCATGCGGCGTCGCTCAAGCAGCATGAAGAAGCTGCGTTGCGCCTCGAGGACCACGTCCAATCCCGTCATATCCGCGAGTGCATAGGCCCGCTCTGCGTCAGCGCGCGCTGCTGCCCGGCGATGCTCGCGTACTCGGGAAAGCGGAAAGCGCTGTTCAATCATAAAACTCTGGTCATACCGTCTGCCAGCGTCCATCATTTCGAAGGGGTAATGGTCTACAGAAGCAGAAATCATCGGATCTTCAAGTGATGATACGATTGCAGGTCGTTGTGCAAAAGCGTCGGCGCGCGCGGTAGCCGCAGAAACTTCGGCGCGGTTATGGCGGGCGATGGCGGCCACATCGAAAAGCCGCAGTGGGTCCGGCAACGCAAGCTCTGACGCGATGGCGTCTGCGAGAGAGGCCAGCAGCAGCAAGGACAAGATAATGTGAAATCGACAGGACAAAATTCCACCTATATTCACAGAGGCTCCGTGGGTCCATAGCTGACGACCCACGGAACGGTGACAGTTAAGTAATCCCCTTTAGTGGCCAGTTGGTGGGGCTGGGCAGTCCATTAAGCTTGTTACTTTTGGGTTGCTTCAGCGTCGTGCAACTTTGCGAGTGCCTCGTACTCTTCAGCGGTAGATTGAAAGAGCTGGATCAATCGATCACAATGCTTAGTATATGACTCTCCGGCTGCTACCCCTGATTTGAACTTTGAGTGGTTGTGTTGGTAGGTCTTGCCCATGGCTTTATGCGTTTCTACATTCGCACGCGCTTCATCGGCCAGTGTGCGGAAGTAGACTGCAATGGCCAGATGATGCTCTGGCTTTTGCATCATTTCATTATGCAGTTTAACGATGGGTGCTTCTTCAGATTGAGCATAGGCAGGGGAAGCGATAGCAAGAACTGCGCTCAGCAGGATAATCCTGGTTACATTTAAAGTTTTCATAAACAATCTCCATGATAGGTATGGTTGGTGGAATCGGGTTGATATCGAGCTATAAGCTTACCCGCGGTACTCGTTAATAAACTTGATCTGGATCAAGTATCAACCAGTTTCATAAGGTTATGGTGGTGGTCAGGTATTCTCTACTCAGAATAGTCGTCGCACGCATGCAGATCGGTGCGCTGCCCCACGCAGAAAAACAGTGGTTATACCTTCAATTGTGGAAAATAAAGAGTGATGAAAGCGTTATTACGTAATATCGTGACAGGGTACCAACCCGGTAAAAGCGCGCTCAGTGCAATGCAGTCAAGCGGCTGTGGTATTCGTTGCGCCAGGCTTAGGGGAAAAATCCCCCAATTTGATATCGGTCAATGTGACCTGAAATATCGTTTTTCCATTAGTTGAAGACACCATGATACTACCGCCATGAGCTTCAATAATGGATTTTACAATCGCAAGTCCAAGACCTGCCTCATCGATGGAATGTTTCGTGGAGTCGACTCTATAAAATCGATCGAATAATCTGTTCAAATGCTCAGATGGTATTTCTGTGCCAGGATTCTCTATTGTAACGAGTGCCATATTTAACTTCATGGCCAGTGTCACTGTAACTGCCTGACCCTGTGGTGTGTAGCGAATGGCATTTGAAATCAGATTGCTAAATGCCCTGCGCAGCATTAGTCGGTCTCCGTATGCCGGGGCTGCATTTCCCTCCAGCTTTAATAAGATTCCGCATTCTTCAGCCCAGGCTTCGAAGTAGTCGAACAGCGACTGTAGTTCATGTCTGAGATCCAGTATTTCATTTTCCGGTTTGAGCAATCCATTTTCAGTGCGGGCCAGAAATAACATCTCACCTATCATTTTCGCCATACGTTCATACTCTTCGAGATTGGAATATAGGACCTCGCGATATTGTTCAATGTCTCGTGCCTTCGACAAGGCAACCTGCGTCTGGGTTGTAAGATTGGTGATCGGAGTACGTAGTTCGTGTGCAATATCGGCAGAAAAGTGCGAGAGTCGGCGAAAAACATCCTCAATGCGACCAAGCAAGTCGTTGAAAGAGGTGGTCAGTTCGGCAAGTTCAATGGGTACCATTTGAGCATCCAGTCTAACGTGTAATTGCTCGGAAGTAATACTGCGGATTTTTGTACTGATTTGACGTAGTGGCGCATGTCCCTGATATACGGCAAACCATACCATTAATATGACGATAGCACAGGCAGCCAGTGTAGTGGCCCATAAGGTATGCCTGAAATCCACGAGGTAATGCAGATGAAAGTTCATGTTTGTTGCAACAACAAGAACAAATTGGTGTTGATTACCCAGCTTATCTGTGACTGAGATATTCATGACAGCGCCCCGGTAGGTCATATTACTGTCTTGCCAGACATGCAGCGCATCCGGATCTATCTGTTGTACCGGCGTTATTGCCTCGGCGATTCTGCCCAGATTGGAGCCGGGAGTAGCATAGATCAGTCGCCCGTTAATCTCTGCGACATAAAAAAATACCTCATGATGACCCGACACTGCGGTTGCCAGTTGACTTGAAAGTCTGGATATATCCTGTCTCTCGAACGATTGCCTGAGGAGTACGGCCTTTACGCTATCGGCCACCACCTGGAGTTCACCCGCATCCTGCTCGGCAAAATGATATTCTATTGAGCGCTGGATAATCCATCCAAATGTCAGCAGTGCCAGCGTGATGGTGATACCGATAAAAATGGTTAGTCGTAAGGTCAGAGATGTGGGGCGGTGTTGTAGCAGATTATTCTCCATCCTGAATATCCAGCACATAGCCCATCCCGCGAACCGTGTGAATCAGTTTAGGCTCAAATTTTGTATCAATCTTTGCGCGCAAACGTCGAATGGCAACATCAATCACATTCGTATCGCTGTCAAAATTCATGTCCCAGACATGAGAGGCTATCAAGGAACGCGGTAATACTTCGCCCTTGTGACGAACCAGCAGTTCCAGCAGGGCGAACTCCTTGTTGGTCAGGTTTATGCGAACACCATCGCGCGTGACACGCCGGCGTGGAATGTCCAGTATCAGATTTGCGATCTCAATACGATCTGTCAAGCCTGGCGGGTTCCGGCGTCGAAGTAGTGTACGTACACGGGCCAGTAATTCGGAAAAAGCGAAAGGTTTGACCAGATAGTCGTCAGCTCCCAGTTCCAGTCCCTTGACACGGTCTTCCACGCTGTCCCGTGCAGTCAGAAACATGACGGGTGTCTGCTTGCCAGTTTCGCGTATGGATTGCACAAGTCGCCAGCCGTCAATATCCGGCAACATGATATCCAGCACAATCAAATCATACATTTCGCTTGTTATCAGGTGATATCCATCAAGTCCATTACGGGCAAGTTCGACGACGAATCCGGCCTCACTGAGACCTTGCCGTAAATAATCACCAATCTTGATCTCATCCTCGATGACGAGAAGTTTCATCTACTGTAGCTACCTTCGTAATATTTTGGGAAACGGAAATGCCTGACAAGCCATCTTGACAAATTACATCAATAAATCAATGTAATTGGCATACTTCATGTTGAACATTACAGTTTTGTAATCTGGCCGTCATGCCTGTGTCAGGCGACACTCACTAGGCTCACAGATCTTAAGGTTAAATTTTTAACAGCAACCTGTTGTGGAACCTCAAACTATGCAGACTAGTGTGATTTCAAAAAGAACAAGGAATCCTGATAAATCTTCCATCATTGTATGCCCAATGTCACGTCGGCAATTTGTACAAGGCCTTGCTATGGGCGGTATATTAACCAGTCTGACTGCGATCATCCGCCCGGCCTTGGCACAAGATGCTGCAGTTAACACCACAGGAACTGCCAAAGTGCTCACTGGCAGGGAATTTGATCTCACCATATCGGAGACACTGGTGAACTATACTGGTTTCCCACGAATAGCAACTACGATTAACGGTTCAATACCGGCCCCCACATTGCGGTGGAGGCAGGGTGACACAGTGACGATACGTGTTACTAACCGACTTCCAGAGCAAACATCCATACACTGGCACGGTATACTCTTGCCCTTTCAAATGGACGGAGTACCAGGCATCAGCTTCAAAGGTATAACCCCGGGGGAGACGTTTACCTATCAGTTCAGGGTTTTACAATCTGGTACTTATTGGTACCACTCCCACTCCGGCATGCAGGAACAAACCGGCATGTACGGTGCAATCATTATCGATCCTGCAGACTCCGATTCTGTTCGTGCCGACCGTGACTATATAGTGCAATTGTCCGACTGGACCGACGAAGATCCAATGCGCATTCTCACCAAGCTCAAAATCCGGAGTGATTATTACAATTTCAACCAACCTACAGTAAGCGATTTTTTTCGCGATGTTTCCAATGATGGCCTTTCCTCAGCCTTAAATAAGCGGAGAATGTGGAGCCGGATGCGTATGAATCCCAGCGACCTCGCCGACATCTCTGCTCATACATATACTTATCTCATGAATGGCAGTACGCCCAGTGGAAACTGGACTGGGCTATATAGTCCGGGTGAGAGGGTGCGATTGCGCTTTATAAACTCCGGCGCGATGACATTCTTTGATGTGCGCATCCCTGGACTCACGATGACTGTGGTTCAGGCCGACGGACAGGATGTTGAACCGATCACGGTGGATGAAATTCGTATCGGTGTCGCTGAAACCTACGACGTGATCATCACTCCCCAGGATGAAGCCTATACCATCTTTGCCCAGTCGATGGATCGTACCGGCTTTGCTCGTGGCACGCTTGCCACGCGGGCCGGACTCGTCGCCACCGTGCCGATTCTTGACAAGCCTGAGTTGCTTAGCATGCCCGACATGATGGGGGCAATGGCATCAGGTGACAGTATGGCCGGCATGAACCACAGCATGTCCGGTGACACGGCCATGGGTGCGACCATGCTGCAAGTACGTCACGCCAGTTCCGAATACGGCCCCGGTACGGACATGCGTGTGGACATGCCGCGTACCAACCTGGACGATCCCGGCATCGGCCTGAGAAACAATGGCCGTCGTGTACTGACCTATGCCGACCTGCACACGATTGGTGGGCCGATTGATCCGAACGGTCCGGAGCGCGAGATTGAGTTGCATCTGACCGGTAATATGGAACGCTACACCTGGTCACTTGACGGTCTTGAATTCGGAAAATCCACGCCGATACATTTTCGCTATGGTGAGAGACTGCGCGTTATTCTTCATAATGACAATATGATGACCCACCCCATGCACTTGCACGGCATGTGGAGCGAGATGGAACATCCGGACGGAGGGTTTCTGGTACGTAAACATACCATCAATGTCCAGCCGGCGCAGCGTATCAGTTTTCTCGTAACTGCCGATGCAATTGGCCGGTGGGCCTGGCATTGCCATATGTTGATGCATATGGATGCAGGGATGTTCCGCGAAGTCGTGGTGGCTTGAGATATGGTCATATCTCAGAAGAAAATGCTATGGGTGGCGACCGCGTTCGCGGGACTCAGTATTATGACGGCAGGGGCCCAGCAAAATGGTCCTCCCACCGATACGACCGGCCATACCCGGCATAATGGCGTTAGCATCCCAGCTGTCACCATCCCCGAGGCTGGCGAAGGCGATCAAACCATGCAGGGCATGAAACATGACGCTATACCAGCAATGCCTGAATCCGATCCCGCAATGGACCACGAAATGCAAAGCAATTCTCCTGCCACAGTGACGCAGGATATGAGTGGCATGGATCATGGAGATATAAACGTGCAGGCTGATTCACCTGTATCTGCAGATTCTCGCGACCCGCACGCCAATTCCGACGGGTACATACTCGGTTCTGGTAAGTATGCCTTGCCCGGTCCGCGGCAGTTACATTTGGCCGATGAACACAATTTCGGTGCATTGTTGGTAAATAGACTGGAATACATGGAAGGCAAGACTACAACCTATGACGCCCAGGCCTGGTATGGTCGAACGTACGATCGCCTGGTACTCAAGGCAGAGGGCGATATCAATGGCGGGGAACTGGATGAGGCCAACACCGAATTGCTGTGGGGCCATTCAATTGCACCCTACTGGGATACACAATTGGGCGTGCGCTACGACACGGGTGTAGGGCCGGATCAGGGCTGGCTGGCGTTTGGCGTCCAGGGCTTGGCGCCTTACTGGTTTGAAGTAGATGCCACCGCCTATCTTGGCGATAGCGGCAGAACCGCGTTCAACCTGGAGGCCGAATATGAACTGCTGCTCACGCAGAAACTGGTATTGCAACCTCGGGCGGAGCTCAATCTGTACGGCAAACGCGACGAGGAGCGCGGTATCGGCAGCGGTCTGTCCGGGATACAGGCCGGCCTGCGCCTCCGGTATGAATACACCCGCCAGTTTGCGCCCTATGCCGGGATCGAATGGACGGGCAAATTTGGTGAAACCGCTGATCTGGCCCGTATGGCGAATGAGAGCACTAGGTATCTACGCTGGGTTGCAGGCGTGCGTTTCTGGTATTAGACAAACAAGGCTTCTGGCAGGCGTTATTTACAACCACATTAGAGGAATATTATTTATGAAGGCAACAATTGCGGTTTTGATGTCAGGTTTACTCATTTCGTTCGGTCTGGCCGCTGCGGAACAACAGTCGGACAGCCACAACCATAATATTGCAGGGCATCAACATCCCATGAAGGGTGACCACGCCATGAGCGGCCCGCAGGAGCAGACGCATGGCGAGACGCATGACTCCATGGCAGGCAAGCCGGGAGATCCTGCCGGTGTCAATCAGACCATCGAGATCAGTATGGATGACACTATGCGTTTCACACCTGGGCAAATCACCGTGCAGGCCGGTGATACAGTCCGCCTTTTTATCAGGAACAACGGTAAACTGGAACATGAGCTGGTAATCGGCACCATGGAGGAACTTACTGAGCATGCCAAAATGATGCGCGATATGCCAGACATGGACCATGCCGAGGCTAACATGATCAGACTTGCCCCCGGCCAACGTGGCAGTCTGATATGGCAGTTCGATTTCCCCGGGGAAATAGACTTTGCTTGTCTCGTCCCGGGCCACTATGAGGCAGGAATGTATGGTTCTATCGATATTGAGTCTATTATCCAATAAATGGTTAGGATCATTAATCTACTCAGATAAATTAGCGGATAAAATCTGAAGACAAATCAAATTACCGTGTGAGAGTAATGGAAATCAGTCGTGGTATCGGGTGATTGATCTGCTATCTAATTGGATTTGAAGTAGGATGATTAATAAAGATATCACGTCTAGATGTATTAAATATTCAGGAAGTGAATATGCCCATAGATAATCCTTCAGATAGAACAAAATACACCTGCCCCATGCACCCCGAGATAATCCGGGACAAACCCGGGGACTGTCCTAAGTGTGGCATGACCCTGAAGCCCGTAGCTCCCTCAAAGGGGGTTGTTAGGCCTGTCGAGATTACAGGAACATCAGGCGATTCTCATGAAGGCCATCAACATCTAAAAACAGAGAAAGCACATAAGAGTCCTCACGGCCATACAGGTCACGACCATGGCGCGATGGTTGCGGATTTTAAAAAGCGGTTCTGGATTTGTTTTATCCTGATGTTTCCGGTGCTGGCACTCTCGCCAATGATCCAGCATGCGTTGGGGCTGGGGGAAAGCTGGCGTTTTGCAGGCGATACCGGGATTCTCACGGTGATGTCCACCATAGTCTATTTCTATGGGGGGTGGCCTTTCCTGACTGGCCTGAAAAGTGAGATATCCGCCCGTAATCCCGGCATGATGACCCTGATAGGCGTGGCAATCACAGCCGCTTACGTCTACAGCCTCGCGACGGTGTTCGGCCTGGAAGGGACCGATTTCTTCTGGGAACTGGTCACCCTGATAGTCATCATGTTGTTTGGCCACTGGATCGAGATGAAGTCGGTAATGGGGGCGGGTAAGGCGCTGGAAAAGCTTGCAGCGTTGATGCCGGATACCGCGCATCGTATAAAGAGCGATGGTAACACAGAGGATGTGCCGCTTGCGGAATTGAGAAATGGCGACAAACTGCTGATCAAGCCCGGTGAGAAAGTCCCTGCCGACAGTATTATTCTTAAAGGCCAGACTTCGACCAATGAATCCATGTTGACAGGGGAATCCAAGCCCGTCTCCAAAAAGGAGGGGGATACCGTAATCGGGGGATCCATCAATGGCGAAGGCGCCATTTCTGTAACAGTCAAACATACAGAGGGCGAAAGCTTTCTTTCCGGCGTTATCAAACTGGTAAAGGAGGCACAGGCCAGTAAATCACGTACACAGGACCTCGCCAACCGTGCCGCGTTCTGGCTGACGATCATCGCTCTGTCCGTAGGGACACTGACGCTATTTGTATGGACGGCCATAGCCGGTCAGACTCTGGCCTATGCGATGGAACGCGCCGTAACCGTGCTCGTAATCTCCTGTCCTCACGCGCTTGGACTGGCAGTGCCGCTGGTAGTGGCGGTGTCTACTACTATTGCCGCGAGCAACGGCCTGCTGATCCGTGACCGTACGGCATTCGAGCTGGCCCGTAAGACGCAAGCCATTATCTTCGATAAGACCGGTACCCTGACGAAGGGTGAGTTCGGCATTACCGACGTACTCGTGTTCGACAACATAAAAGAAGATGAACTTGTTACCTATGCAGCCTCAATCGAGCAACATTCCGAACATCCCATTGCACAAGGCATAGTGCGCGACTCGAAACAGAAATGGGATGTCGAGAATTTTCAGGCAATCCCGGGCAAGGGCGCGGAAGGTACCGTCAATGGTAAAAACGTCAAGGCGGTCAGTCCCGGTTATTTGCGAGAGAAGAATATCAAGACTGATGACCCACGTATCCTTGAACTTGGAAACCAGGGGAAAACCGTCATATATGTCCTGATTAACGATGAATTAAAAGGTGCCATTGCACTGGCTGACATAATCCGTCCTGAATCAAAGGAAGCCATTGCCCGTCTGAGGAAAATGGGCATCCAGTGCATCATGATGACAGGCGACAAAAAAGAAGTGGCCGACTGGGTAGCGAAGGAAATCAGCCTCGATGAAGTCTTTGCAGAAGTACTCCCCCATGAGAAAGCAGCGAAAATAAAAGAAGTACAAAGTCGCGGGCTTATCGTGGCCATGACAGGCGACGGGGTAAATGACGCCCCGGCACTGGCCCAGGCAGATATCGGTATTGCCATCGGTGCGGGCACGGATGTGGCAATTGAAACCGCCGATATTATCCTGGTGAAAAGCAACCCGAACGATGTTGCCGCAATCATCGGACTGGCCAAGGCCACCTACAGCAAGATGATCCAGAACCTGGTCTGGGCCACAGGCTATAACGCCTTCGCCATTCCCGCTGCTGCGGGTGTTTTAGCACCCTTTGGGATTATCCTGGGGCCCGCATTGGGTGCTGTATTTATGTCTGCAAGCACGGTGATCTGTGCTATCAATTCAAAACTACTGAGGTTGAAATGACAACGGCTACATTTATTTCCTTACTGGATGGGCCCCAACCGATGACAGGTGTCATTGCAATTTCGACGAATTCGCTTTCAGAAATTAACAATTATTTAATGTTCAAACCGGTACGGCCTCAAAGTCAGGAGTACTCAGCATGAATGTCAGCAAGTCCGGCTACAAGCTCCAATTGCGGCATTTACAAATCGAACTCGTTAAACTCCAGAGGCATATTATTCAACACAATCACCGGATACTGATCATCTTTGAGGGCCGTGATGCCAGTGGCAAGGACGGCGTGATCAAGCGTATCAACTGGAAAATGTCAGTCTTGCATCAGGTAAATGGTTATTTAAGCCCAACGAAGACATTAGTTATGTCTATTTCCCGATCGATGCTGTCGTTGCTATGATTTATACAACGATGGATGGCCATGAATCAGAAACTGCGGTAATTGGAAGGGAAGGCATGGTTGGCATTTCCCTGTTTATGGGTGGCGAACACACTAATAGACGTGCCGTTGTGCAGAGTTCTGGTAGAGCATGGCGAATGCCAGCCTATATTTTAATGCGAGAACTCAATCAACACGTGGAACTGGATCAACTGCTACTCCGCTACAGTCAATACCTGATAACCCAAATGTCCCAGACAGCAGTCTGCACCCGCTTCCATAGCATTTATCAGCAGCTGTGCCGCAGGTTGCTACTGTCGCTGGATCGAGTCAGCAACAATAGTGTGCAGATGACTCAGCAACAGATCGCATCCGGTCTCGGTGTTCGCCGTGAAGGCGTGACGGAAGCCGCATGTAAACTTCAACGTCAGGGCGTAATCAAATATCACCGAGGTGTAGTCACAATATTGGATCGGTTACTTATTGAAAAATTAAGTTGCGAGTGTTACTCCGTGGTCAGGAACGAGGAGGAGCGTCTGTTTTCACATAATTTACAGCATGCCGCATCTAAATCGGGAACACCTGCGAAGACTGAAGTATACGAATTCTCACTATAAGTCTGTCAGTTCGGGGTTCGCAAATTCGGTGTTGACAGAGAACCATTTTGAGGTTCATGCTCATAGTTATGAGGAATATGTATGGTTGAATTCACTGAACTCAAAAAGAAGCAGCGTGCCACATGGGCTTTAGGTGACTATGATCGCATCGCAGATGGTCTGTCCATTTCGACTGATCAAACGCTGCGTGTTGCGGGTATTCGCACGGGAGAACGCGTACTTGACCTTGCGACTGGTACGGGCATCACTGCCATTGCTGCCAGAGAACGCGGCGCGCAGGTCACGGGGGTGGACCTTACGCCGGAACTATTGATTGTCGCACGAAAAAAGGCGAGTAATGCAGGCTTTACCGATATCGATTTTCAAGAAGGGGATGTAGAGGCGCTCCCTATTGCAGATGCGAGTTTTGATGTAATTGTCTCAACGTGTGGGCACATGTTTGCGCCGGACCAGTCAAGGGTTGCGACTGAGTTGGCAAGAGTGACCCGATCTGGGGGCCGTGTCGTTTTCCTTGCTTGGACGCCAGATGGCGGTCTCGGTAATTGGTTCCGCATTACCAATAAGCATGTTTCGCCCCCCGCTGGACTTGCGAGTCCGTTTAATTGGGGTGATGCTGAAAAAGTACGTACCCTTCTCGGCACTAATTTTTGCGATATTACTTTCACCCAGGGCGACTGTCCGCAGTTTGGGGCATCGCCTGAGGATATTTGGGATTTGTTCTCTACCCGCTACGGTCCTACCGTTCGCGCCGTGTCTAGCCTTCAGGGCGATGCTCTACAAGCATTCCGAAACGACATGCTGGCTTTCTTGGAAGGTTATCGTGCCACTGACGGCAAGGTACGGTGGGGTCGAGAATATCTCATTACCCGAGCTATTCGGGTGTGAACTGCTTGTGGCAGTCTAACGCGTTGGGACAAGATAATTAAGGCTTACCATTTCCTATGTTCCCACGAAACAGCACATAACATAGCGTTCGTTAATCACTGCTTGATACTTAACAGTTCATTCCAAACGGTAAGGGGCGAGCTACGCCGCTCGCCAACACCTGGCGCGCAGCCTGGCGGCTAGGATATCTCCCAAGCAGAATTACACGAACACCGGTTGATATCTGATGAGGTGTGGCCCGCCAGTGCCCGGACAGATATGCCAGCCTCGAAAAGTAAGGTTTTGTTCCGGTGCTGGTAAATTGCTATCGACACATTCCAGCCAAAAAAGCCCACCTGTAACCCCCTATATCAGGGAAAGGTTAGGGAAGAAATCAGCAACAAATGTCTAACTTGTTTTAATTGGCTGGGGGTAATGGATTTGAACCCCTACTGGTGGAGTCAGAGTCCGAGTGTCGATATTATTATTTGTGTTAACGCATCTTACCGTGTTTGAATAAGATATTTTTGTTAACATGAATTAACGGTTTATTAATGCAGAGTTTGCAATAGAATCGGTTTCCAGATCCAAGAAAATCGTAACAGTGACGCGTTAACGATTGTTGGCCATATATAACGGGGTGTGACGAATGAATACCATTGATGCTCTTGAATTATCGAATTGGCGACAATTCTCAATCGTTAACATAGATACGCGTTCTCATACAACAGTCCTCACGGGAGCAAATGGATGTGGAAAGACTACTATTCTAAATGTAATTAGCAGTCACTTCGGGTGGAACTTAAGTTTTCTGGCCGTTCCACATCTGGGAAAAAAGGGAAAACTGCGCATTTACTCTGATATCCTTGAACTATCTGATCGAGAAAAACCTGATCCCGGCTCTACTACAATTGGCAGTATCAGATATTCAGATTCACCTAGTTGTAGTTTGTTGATGCCACCACCCAGCAAAGACAATCCTCAGTATCAACTCCAATACAGTGATAAGCCCAACTTGGAAGGGTTGCATATACCCTCACATCGGCCATCCATGACATTCCAACGAGTTGACACACTTCCTATAAACCCAAAAACAAATCAGCAGCACTACCAAGAATTCCAGACTTTACTTCAGCAGACGCAGATGTCGGCCAAAGTCCAAAATCCGGGTATGGTGCTCAAACAATCTTTGATTTCATTGGCTCTGTTTGGTTATGGAAATCAGGCAGTGGCTGAGAATCCAGAGTACAGAGAACTCTTCGAGGGGTTCCAGGAGGTATTAAAGCATGTACTTCCAGTGTCATTGGGATTTGAAAAGTTAGAAGTAAGAATGCCTGATGTTGTTCTAGTCACTAAAACCGGAACCTTTGCCTTAGACGCCATGTCTGGTGGAGTGAATTCCGTTTTCGGTATTACCTGGCAAATATACATGTATGGATCAGACCGCGATGGCTGTACTGTAGTTATTGATGAACCAGAGAACCACTTGCATCCGAGTATGCAAAGAACTCTCCTTCCTTCGCTTGAAAAGGCTTTCCCAAAGAACAGGTTCATTGTAGCAACCCACAGTCCATTTATTGTGACATCCAATCCTCGTGCCAAAGTTTACGCACTTTCATATGACGAGAATAAAAAGATTGAGTCGCGATTATTAGAGGAGGCAGATTTAACAGGATCTGCGGATAGTGTTCTTAGAGATATTCTTGATGTGCCTACAACAATTCCTGTATGGGTTGAAACTAGGGTTAGAGATATTCTTGCCAAATATGACTCGACCTCTGATTCAAACGAAAAAATCGAAAAAATTATTAGAGAACTAGAAGAGGCTGGACTCGACCGCGGGGCGCTTGGGTTATGAGAAGTATTGCCAAGATGCAAATTCCTGAAGTATTGCAAAATAATGCTGAAACTTGGTTGGCAGAATGGCTTGCGGACAAGGATTCCTCAACAAAGAAGTATAGATATCGCCATCCAGACATTAAGTCACGGCTTAAAGAAGAGTCAGGATACAAGTGCGTTTATTGCGAATCCTCCATTGGCCATAACACTCCAGGCGACATTGAACATAAGGTTCCGTCTTCGAAAGAAGAGACACTTCACTTTGAGTGGTCTAATCTTACAATCGCATGTACGGAGTGTAACAGGAGAAAGAATGATTATTATGAAGATGGCAATGAATTCATAGACCCGCATAACGATCCAGTTGAAGATATGATTGAACATCTTGGGCCATTGGTACAATGGAAAACAGGGAACGCTCGAGCAGAAATAACAATAAGAATACTTCAGCTGAACAATAGTGCAAGATTGGAATTAATTACACGCAAAATACAGTCCATCGGCGATTACTGTTCCCTTGTCGATAGACATTCTCTTGAATCAAACCCAGTATTAAAAGAGCTTTTACGCAGGGATTTACTCAGGAGAATAGAGGGGGGGATGGAATATTCTGGTATGTTGGCAGCCGTCGCTAATAATAAGGGACTAATATAGGATGCATCGATTAGTTTAATTTATCATTTGTGCATGATTCGCCCTGTAAATTTTAGGTTCGAAGACCGAGTAACTGAATTATTACTTTCGTTAAAACGAGTTTAGGACATCTCTTGTAATCAAAAATACATGAACGATCCAAACGACTATTTTTATAATCTACTATTAATTGATCCCATCTATGAAACAGAGGATCAATATATTGCACCATTCTGGGAATTTAAGTATAGATTTCAATCCCTACAAAGACATTGGGAACTTAATAAAGTCTACCTTCAACATCATATATCAAATTTACAAACGGTTACTGGAGACGGAACTGCTGAATATGATCTTGCATATTCCGAATCCGCCAGTGTTGATATTGAATATTTCCCTGAATATCTAAGGCTGTCAACAATATCATTTTCACTGGCACTCGTAGAACAGCTAATAGGAAGTTTATGTGAGGAAATCGCACATGATACAGGTGCTTCTATTGAATTTAAAAAACGGCAGTTACCATATATAAATAAATATGTAAATTGGCTTATAAGTAGTTGCGGTATCGATATAGATATTGAGAAGAAATTATGGAAAAATTTGGATGCTATTAGAGAATTGAGAAATAGATTTATTCATAAAATTGATCGGGATATTCCAGAGGATATTAAAAAAACTATTGGTGAAATGGTATCTGAAGTTGGTGATGATGCTAATTTAGTAACAGACGAGTTTGTGAATAAATCATTGTTACAGCTAGCTACGCTTGTTAAGAAAATAGAGGTGGCATACATAAGATATTATAATAATCAGAAAAAATAACTTTTGTTAATGCAAATTAACGGGATTCAACGGCTACTTTAAACTTTGCGGCACTCGTATAATATGGACATAGCCACAACATTGGCTAGACTAGTCTGTAAAAGTTACAGTAAGTAACAAACTGACTACGGGGAGAACTTTATGCACGCTTTGCTAGACATCTGCGAGATAACCGTACATCAGCCTGTCACGTTACAAAATATTTAAGCGTCATAACAGCGATGCACATCAAAACGACACCTCTACTTGATAGCCGCGCATTTTTTGTATTTGCGCTTGCTACGGCTGCTCTGATCGCGTTTGCCATACACGCATTGGATTTTCGTGGCAGCGTACACAACTTTCAGAGTGTAAGTAACGGCGGTGTGCTCCTGGATATAAAACCGTCCTTTTCGGAAGAAGAGATATATCAGCGTCTGACAGCATACGGGGAGGAGGGTCGAGATAACTATGCCTTCCGTAATCTTACTGTCGATGTCATGTTGCCACTCGCCATGCTGCCCGCCTTACTCTTGCTCATGCGGCATGCGTTAAGGGCCTATTCCCTAAGACGGGCCTTGCAAATGATCTTATATTCGTTTGCTGTTGGTTATGTGATCTTTGATCTTGCTGAAAATGGAGCGGTACTGGCCCTCTTGGCCTATTACCCGGACCGTATGCACCTACTTGCCACCATTCTTCCCTATATGACGGTAATCAAAAGAGCGGCTTCGCTACTTGCGCTCGGCCTACCGATCGTCCTATTCGGCGTCACCCTTCTTCGCGTGATTCGCAGTCGTTGAGTGCCAAAATACCTCCTTAAACGTTGATAGTAACGACTGCTGTTAATGCCTATAAATTGGTTATTCCAGTTTAAGTATCACATATTATAACTTCCATATGTGATAAATGCGGGTTATTGTAGTCACGATTGTCCAAATGCTTTTGTCATTTGCGTGGTGGGGGATGAATAACAAAAAAAATAAACTCTCAGAGTTGACCAAAAAGACAGGCGCCAAATACACAGCTACGCGAATCTCGCTGATCTATCTGATTATTTCGTTGATCTGGATCACGGGCTCTGGGCAGTTGGCATTATCAATATCGTCCGCAACGCAAATTCCTCTTCATACCATTGAGCTTATTAAAGGGGCATTATTTGTAATTGTCACCTATCTGCTTCTGCATGTACTGATTCAGCGAAGCATTAACAGAATTCTGAAGCGTGAAGCAAAAATTGAAAAATTAAATCGTGTCTATGTTGTGTTAAGCGCCATCAACGCTGAAATACTCCGCACCAGTGAAAAGCAGAATTTGCTTGATCTAGCTTGCAAGATTGCGGTGGAACATGGTGGATATAAAGCTGTGTGTATACGGCTGATTAATGAAGAAACCAAATTGCTGGAAATTGTCGCGATTGGGGGAGATGTCAAGCACGTCATTTCCCCGTCGGTGATTGCATTAACAGACACACAGGCCTTGGCCCGGGAACCTTCAGGCGTTGTTTTCAGTGAAAAACGTGTTGTTGTTATCAATGACTTCAGCCAAGAGACGATATCTGAACAGTGGAGTATTAAATCCAGTGAATACGGCATAAATTCATGCGCAGGGTTCCCGCTTCTGGTTAATAACAAAATAGCGGGTTCATTTACGTTTTATTCTGGGCAGTCAAACACATTCGATGAAGACGAAATACGCCTGTTAAGCGAGTTGGCGGCCGATACTTCAATAGGACTTACCCAGATTGTGAATGAACAGAAGTTACTATACGTAACTTATCATGATGTCGTTACAGGCTTACCGAACCGCAATCTCTTGATCGACCGTTTCAGGCAAACTGTTTCGGGTTATGGATACAGAAGTAACCGAATTACAGCTGTTATGTCGATTAATTTAGAAAATTACCGAAAGATAGTTGATGTGTTTGGTGTATTCGTTGGGGATGCTGTCCTGTATCGATTTGGATTGATGCTCCGTGATTTGATCAGACCCGGTGACACTATTGCCAAGGTGGACTCGCATGATTTTGTTGTACTATTGACTGATATTGCCAATACAAGTGATCTGACGGCAGTGACAAGAAAGGTAATTAACAATCTGCCTCAGGTGATTACTGAAAATTCAGTCGATATTGTATTGCATTACAGGGCGGGGATTGCAGTACACCCCAGAGATGGTAATGAACCAGACGAACTATTGAGACATGCCAGTATTGCGCTGACAGCAGCCCGTGATTTTGATGAACCATTTAAATATTATTCAAAGACTTTAGAAGATCAGTCAACGACTGAGCATGCCATAGAGACAGAGTTACAAAGCGCAGTTAAGAATAATGAATTAAGGCTGGCGTATCAACCCATCGTCAGTATCAAGGATAAATCGGTCGTTGGTTTTGAGTCACTGCTACGCTGGAAAAATCCACGTCTGGGTGAAATGCCCCCAGGGCAATTTATCGCCATTGCTGAAAATACAGGGCTGATAATAACAGTTGGCTATTGGGTGTTTGAGCAGGCTGTAAAACAGCTCAAGGACTGGTCTGACAGTGGTGTAACAAACAAATACATATCGGTAAATGTTTCATCATTTCAGTTAAGACAGAGCGGTATGTCTGAACGGTTTATCGAGACTCTCAAACAGTACGACTTTGGGAGTTCCGGCAACAGGATTGTCCTTGAAATCACCGAATCAGCACTGATTGAAAACCCTGAGGTAGTCATCCCAGAATTGCATTTGTTAAAGTCGAAGGGCATGGATATCTATATCGATGATTTTGGGACGGGATATTCTTCACTCAGCTATTTGCGACGATTCCCCGTCAACGCATTAAAAATAGACCGGGAATTTATTATCGGACTGACCAAAGGTAATGATGCCACAGCACTGGTTAAGGGGATCATCGGAATGGCGAATGGCATTGGGATCAGGGTTGTAGCTGAAGGTGTTGAAACGAAGGAACAATATACGATTTTATCGGAACTTGGCTGCGATATGGGGCAGGGATACTACTTCTCCAAGCCGAAGGAAGTCAGTGAGATAAAACTTACACACTAGTATTGATTCTGATAGCCATTTCTTTACCCGGTTTGAAACAGGGCACATATTTCTCAGTTAAAGGAACGGATTCACCCGTTTTAGGATTTCTACCAATCTTTGCCGCCCGATAGCGCACGGAAAAAACTCCAAACCCCCTGATCTCGACACGGATACCTTGCGATAAGACGAGGGTGATGTGTTCCAGTAAGGCATTGATTGCGAGTTCAATATCACTTTGTGGGAGGTGTGAGTGCTTCTGGGCAATATTTACTATCAATTCAGACTTCGTCATATCTGTATTCTTATTATGGGTGGACAGGATGATTCTTAGTGATATCAAGACATAATTGTAGAGGAGGGATGGGTATATTTCAAAAAATATTACTTTTGTTAACGCTACTTAACAAAATTCATGAAGACGTCCATGATTCCACCTTTGAAATTGACTCGAACATCGTTTCAATATCGTTTGGTAAAGGATTATATTGTCTTGCCCATGCTTTTGCCCAGTTGAGCCACTCGGCTACTGCTTTTCCTGCAATGATTTCGTCTTGTTTGAGATTTAAGGATTCAAGAGCAGATATGAAATTATCGACTTTATTCGCCTGTTCCCAACGACCTGAAAATTCCATAAACCGTCGCCACTGATTGCAGTCTTTCTTTCTGGCTTGTTCCTCGAAGTGCACCCTCTGTACGCGGCGATCGTTTGATGCTGCGTCGAGCGTTAAGTAACCTGATTTCTAATGCCATTCGTTACACGCCGCCTGCACAAACTGTCACCGTAACACTGGCTGTGATGACTAATACTGTACTTGTTACTTTCGAGAATCCCGGAACCGGGATTCCCCCTGAGCATTTATCGAGACTTTTCGATCGATTCTATCGTGTCGATCCCTCACGGCATCGTACAGTCAATGAAGCGGGTCTTGGACTTGCTATCGTAAAATCCATCATTGAGAGCCATGGGGGCAGCATCATGATAACATCCGCAAATGGCATAACGAAGTTTAAGATCGCATTGGCCCAAAACGCGCCAGAGGCGCTGGAGAGTGAGTTGTCCACATAAGTCTGGATTGCAGATCTGGAAGAAACCAGTATGAATGAGAAAATACCAACCAATACGACATCGACCTGTGTAACCTGTGGAACTAAGGTCGCAGATCAAGCGATTGAAATGTTGAATAGCAAGTGTTTCTGTATCAGCCTGGAGGATGGCGCACTTAAAAACGCGTTAATGTCAGAACTACAAGTACCCGGGTTATTTACGCTTATCGAACAACGATGCCCATACCTTTTTTCTGCGCGTCCCGTGTTCGTTTCTGCCAGTCACATCGAGCGCATGGCAACCGTGGTGCGCGCAGTAGAGTCAGTTGTGGCGCTACCGGCCTATCATGATCATATTTTCGCCAATGCAGGAGCCATAGCAAGACACGATCCGGGTGGTGCGAAGGGCGTATTTTTCGGTTACGATTTCCACCTGCACGACGACAGCATCGGACTCATCGAGATCAATACTAATGCGGGCGGAGCGATGCTGAATGCCGTATTGGCCCGTGCGCAGCATGCATGTTGTGGAGTCATGAAAGAAATTGTTTCGACCTCGGCGACTGCTGCAGCGCTTGAACAGAACATCGTTGATATGTTTCAGGCCGAATGGCGTCTAAGTATGCGCGACCGGCCGTTGCGTACCATTGCCATCGTGGACGAAGCTCCCGAACAACAGTATCTGTATCCGGAATTTCTGTTATTTCAACAACTGTTTCAGCGCTATGGTTTGCAGGCTCTGATCGTAGATCCATCCGCACTACGATTACATGAAGGCGTCTTGTGGCATCAAAATATCGCAATCGATCTGGTCTACAATCGGCTGACCGACTTCCTGCTAGAGGCGCCGGCCAGTGCAACTTTACGCACGGCCTACCTTCAGCACGCCGTGGTCCTGACGCCGCATCCTCAAGCGCACGCATTGTATGCTGACAAGCGTAATCTGGTGCTGTTCAGCGATCCCGCAAAATTACAGGAGTTCGGTGTGCCGCACGATATTCAGGATGTTCTGCTGGCAAATATTCCGCACACAGAAGTCGTGGACAGAAAGTATGGTGAGCGACTATGGCGTGAACGCCGTCACCTTTTTTTCAAACCTACTGCCGGGTATGGTAGCCGTGCAGCCTATCGCGGCGACAAAATAACCAAGCGCGTCTGGGAAGATATTCTGGCAGGTGACTATGTTGCACAGGCGATTATTACGCCGGGCGAACGGGTAAGCGGGACCAAGGATAATCCTGAACTGTTGAAGTTTGATATCCGAAATTACGTCTACGACGGTCAAGTACAATGGACAGCGGCACGCCTGTATCAGGGGCAGACTACCAACTTCCGTACACCTGGGGGTGGCTTTGCGCCGGTATATAATATCCCGGATGAAGATCTGACTTGTGGAATCGAATCTATCGAGCGGATGCTTGCACAGCAGGGTACGGCACTGACAAGTTAACTTCCATCACTGACGCATCTGTGGGAGTTTGCTCACGTATGTTCTCAAAAGAAAACACTGGCATCATCCTGACTCAGGTCTGGTCCCCGTTTTGCTTTATAGACGTGACTCCAATGTTCCTGGCTCACTAAATATTCCAGGACTTCGGTTTCTACGTTGTTTACATTATTGCTACTTGTCTGGATGATGCTCTTTATGATCTTCTGGGGTAACAACGACGGGAGCGTCGTTTATACTTTTGCTGTCCATTTTGTCACCTTGCATCATCGACCCGCCCATCATACCGTCTTTCATCATGCTATCCATGCCTTCCTGCATTTTCTGCATCTGTGCCATCATGGTTGCCATATGATCATGCATCGCTTGCATGCGCTCTTTCATAACCGGATTGGGCATGCTTTCCAACATACCCCCCATTTCGCCCATCATACTGCCCATGTCTTTTTGCAACGAAGTCATATCCTCCATCATCGGGCATTGCATCATTGATTCTTTCTGCGGCATGGCATTTTCCTGTGCATTCGCATAAGTAAGAACTGTAAACAGGGTTGCCAATAGGCCAAGTTTTAATAAGTTTTTCATTGTCTTTACCTTCTTTAATAGTCAGAGTTTGTGTTAACTAAGTAGATGCTGGGTTCTGTTTCTGAAATAGTTTCGCGGGAAACATAACAATATGACAGGCCAGCTTCGATATTAGTTGCCGAAAGGAGCTTTCATGTCTTTATTCTTCCCACAACCTCGAAAGAAACTTCATTAATATTAAGAACGCGATGGGTCAGAACTTCAAAGTTCATGCTTTACCTCCTAGAAGTATGCGTGCTAGTTTTGGCCACAGGTTGTAAAAGAAGACAAATACAACTGCCACGAACCAGCCATATATCGCGCTCATAAACATACCATAAAAAAAATTCGCCACATCCAGTAGTTTGAAGCTGGGAAAGATTATTTCCAGCATCGCGTGGCCTGCCAAATTTGGAAAAAATATCCAAAGGGCGGCGCAAAGGCTGTAAAGCACCATGAACAGCATGCAGGTGGCAAACATGGCCGGTAAATAGGGAGTAGATTTTGATGTCATAAATGCTTCCTTTTATTCTCAGATAGTCGTGGTTGATCTCCATATAGAATATAGACTATGGATAAGTTACTACTTGATATAAATCATGGTTCCAGCATTTAGTGAGAGCAAACTTTGATGTTGCTAAATATGTCTTGCTGGATCTCATCAGCGCAAATATATAACCAGCAATGACAACGTTAAGCATATATTCTGTTAATCCCTGATAATTCCCTGTTATTTTCGTTAATAGGGTGATAAATAATTAAATATTTGCGGGATTTTACTGATAATTTGTGAAGTTGAGGGCTGATAATTATACAATTTCCCTGTATTTTCCCAGTTATCAGGGAAAATGAGGTAAGAGACTGGCTAGGTGATGACTACAACCACCGCCATCTGGCATGGATCCAGTCGACAGACGTTGTAATTCCTTTGACTGGTTTACATCTTCTCGAGAGATGTACCTATTTCAGATAAATAGAATATCCAGATCCAGTGGACAATTAATAATGCGTAATATCCAGCCTCGCAGGGTCATCTCCAGAATACAATGGTTGATATCGTCACTATTATACCTTCCCATAGTTACCTCATGTTTTGCCCAGCCTTCGATCAATAGCCCTCCAGTTTTAGAGGAGACGTTCTGGTATGACGGGAATATAAAAAAAAACCTCTGGTTTACCATTAACAGAGTGGCAATTATCCCGGATAAGATCAGGAGTGAAGATATACAGGCATTGGCTGAAATATTGCGAAAACAGATGCCGGGTGCATCCACTGTAATAGAACAGGAAAATAAAATAATATATCTTGGAATTCCAGAGATAAAAAATGTCAATGACCTGACCGGGACGGTACAAAAATTAAAACAAATATCAAACATTAAAAATATAAGCCCTCTATTTTACCAGGACAGTAAACAAACAAGGGACTGGCAGCTACTTTCAGGTGAACTGATTATTCATTTTAAATCTGAATGGACTGAACCAGAAATAACCAGATGGTTTGTGGACAAGAATTTAAGCATCATAGAACAATTTTCATTTGCCCGGAATGCCTACAGGGTTATACAAGTTGATAATGCCCGGACTAGTCTGGATATTGCAAATGAAATATACGAGTCGGGGGATGTGAAGTTTTCATATCCAAACTGGATCCGGAACAGATCCGCCAGGGAATCGCGAGGCCCCTCGCGTTGATAAAAATTAACCAAATTATTGGCGAAAACAATTTGTTCTTGTATGAGTTTATGTATGTGCAGGCAGTGACATCTTTATAGTACTGATATAACAAATATAACAAGCAGTCTCCATAACTCGCAATCCTGAAGGAAGATTGATTATGAACGGTCTTGGGCTGTCATGCATGTCAGGTATAACCCTTCCCCGAATTCTCCCTGTGCTTCTTCTCCTGATCCTCTGGACAAATCAGGGTTTTGCTGTCGAATTAAACACCCTGACTTCAAATGATCAGATCAGGTATTGGTATGATGGAACGATAAAAAAGCAGATCACGGCAGTTAAAAACGAACTGGCTGTTATCCACTACAGAAGCACTCCTGTCAGTAAAAGTACGCAACTCGAGATGCTGAGAGCATCAGAGCCGGGATTATCGGTTGTATCTGAAATCGATAACAATATAACCCGGTATAGAGTTCCCGACATGGATAATGCCCGTCCCTTGAGTGATAAATTGGAAGAGTTAAGGAAAGGACGGTCTATCAAAACTGTCAGTCTGATCTATAGCCAGGATATCTGGTCACGAGATGACTGGATGTTACTTTCAGGAGAATTGATTATTCATTTCAGGCCTGACTGGAATGAAGCAAGGATTATTGAATGGTTTGAAGATAGAAATCTTGAAATCATTGAAAAGTTTTCATTTGCAAAAAATGTATACAAGGTAAAACAGCGGGATGAAGCGCGCGACAGCCTGGAACTTGCGAATGAAATTTATGAATCAGGTGAAGTCTTGTTTTCCTACCCAAACTGGATCAACAAAAGAGTGTCAAGGGTCATACCGAATGATGCCTTGATAAACAATCAATGGCATTTAATCAACTCTGGTCAGACGGGAGGCGTTGCCTTTGAAGATATTAATGTCATTGATATCTGGGATACGTACAAAGGATCTTCCAATGAGGTCGTGGCAATAGTTGACGATGGACTTGAGATTAATCACGAGGATTTATATCAGAATATCGTGTTGGGCCAAAGTTATGATTTTATAGATATGGACGAGGATCCGACTGCCGGAGATCACGGTACTTCTGTCGCTGGCCTGGTTGCGGCCAAGGGAAATAATCTGACTGGCGTTTCAGGAGTTGCTCCCGAAGCAGGCATGGTTGGGTACAGATTGCTCCCTAATACGACCGAAGCAAGTGAAGCATCTGCCCTGAGCAAGAGTACGCAAGTTGTAGATATTTATAATAACAGCTGGGGCCCGGTTGATATCGCTCTAACCCTTGACGGCCCGGGTGAATTGACCAAAGCGGCAATAAAAAATGGTGTTATGACTGGCCGGGGTGGTGCAGGCAGCATCTATGTATGGGCAGTAGGGAATGGAGGAGAGTTGAATGATAACGGTAATTATGACGGGTATGCCAATTCTCGCTATACCATTGCGGTGGGTGCGACTACTGATCAGGGAACTGAGGCAAATTATTCAGAACCGTGTTCCTGTTTGATTGTCAGTGCCCCTTCTGATGGTGGTGGCGCGGGAATACAGACTACTGACAGGACGGGTGCTGAAGGATATGAAGCCGGTAACTATACAAGTACATTTGGTGGCACCTCGGCGTCAGCGCCAATTGTATCCGGTGTCATAGCCTTAATGCTGCAGGCCAATCCAGAATTGACCTGGAGGGATGTACAGAAGATCCTGGCATTGTCAGCGACTCAGGTCGACCCCACAGATAACGGCTGGGCCATCAATGGAGCGGGATACGCGGTCAATCATAAATTCGGGTTTGGCCTCGTGAATGCAGAGATCGCAGTGCGTATGGCCGAACACTGGTTATCAGCCGGCCCCGAAATAATCATAGACAAAAATGCCAGCCCGTTTATATCAATTCCAGACAATAATTCAACCGGGGTATCCAGTTCAATAAATATCCAGGAATCCATTAACGTAGAATACGTTGAAGTGACATTTACCTCGACAGATCATACGTTTCGAGGTGATCTCCAGATAGATCTGATTTCCCCGGACGGGACAATATCAATACTTGGTACTCCACGTTTTGATCCCGGGACAGGATATGATCACTGGACATTTGGTACCTCGATGCATCTGCATGAAGTATCGGCAGGTCTCTGGACTTTAAAGGTCACAGATCAGTTCAGTGACGATACGGGAACATTCGAGTCCTGGTCGCTGAAAATATACGGTAACAATGATGCCGATGGTGACCGCATTACCAATAATCTCGACTCCGATGATGATAATGATGGCATACCCGATCATACTGAGCTGGCTAATGGTCTGGATCCATTCAACGGGTTTGACATTAATGGGGATCATGATGGAGACGGGTATTCAAATAATGCCGAATATCTCGCAGGCACAGGTATAAACAATGCCAGTGATTACCCCGTATCCAGTATTCCGGTGATGATTGATGACATCAATACTACCAACCCCGGTTCGAATCCCGAGATGTATTTTAATGAGGGGAGTTTCGTTTATTTTCTGGCCCAGGACAGGGAAAATGGCTTGTCTTTATGGAGAACTGACGGTACAGAGGCAGGGACACTACTGATAAAACCCGGCTTTGATTATGATCATGCCACAAGGGGGGACACGAATACCTTTTTTGCACAAGGCGATACGTTGTGGAGATCTGATGGCACTGGAGCAGGTACTCAGCTCGTAGTCGATTGTTGGCCGGGTGGTAATACAGGTAGAACGGATCCGATAAAGGCAGTTGGTAATATCGTATTTTTCTGGTGTCCATCGGGACCCGCCGAAGGTTTGTGGGCATCAGATGGTACAACGGCAGGTTCAAGGTTCCTGTTTGATCCTGCCCCTTCATCAACAGGAGGACTGAAACTTTTCGGCATGACAGCCTTTAATCAAAAACTCATTTTTACCGCCGAAACAGACAATCAAGGTTGGGAGCTCTGGCAATCGGATGGCACACCCGGTGGTACGCAAATTATCAGGGACATAGTGCCAGGAAGTAATGGCTCAGGTCCGACCGATTTTTTTGTAGCAGGAAACCGGTTCGTTTTCCAGGCTACATCCGCCGATACCGGCAGGGAATTATGGGTAAGTGATGGCACGGAGGCAGGTACTGTTCTGCTCAAGGATATACTACCGGGGCCGGCCAATTCATCAATCAACAACTTTATCCGGTTTAATGATCTGGTGTTCTTTACGGCGGAGAGTCCAGCAGGAAATGAGTTATGGGTTTCTGATGGAACGGTAGTCGGGACACATCAGGTCAAGGACATCAATCCGGGCAGTGAAGATGCAAATCCATACAGTCTGACTGTATTTAATGGAAGACTGTTTTTTTCTGCGGCCAGTAGCAGTATTAACGGTCAATTTTTTAACTATCAATTATGGAGTTCTGATGGCACGGAAGCCGGGACCTCTATGGTCAAGGATATTGAAGCAGGCCAGCTTAAGGTCGCAGGTGATACATTATTTTTTCTCGGTTATGATGACTCAACCGGTCAGGAGTTATGGAAATCGGATGGTACTGAAGCCGGGACAGTACTGGTCAAGGACATAAAGAGTGGGCCGAGTTCGAATGTATATGGCAACCTGACTTCAGGTAATGGAAAGATTTATTTCAGTTATGACAATGGATCGACAGGTCAAGAGCTCTGGCAATCAGATGGTACGGAGGCAGGGACCACCCTGTTAAAGGACATTTTTCCAGGAGTCGAATCGTCGTATGCGTTTATTTTCGCCAGCATCAATAATCATCTGTTGATTACTGCAAACGATAGCATAATCGGGCGGGAACTGTGGGTCTCGGACGGCACCTCTGCCGGGACCGGTGTTCTGAAAGATATCAAAAATACCACGCTGGGCACGGATATCAGAAAGATAGCCGGATTTAATGGCACCCTTTATATCCAGATAGATTCAGACTTATGGAAGTCGGACGGTTCCGTGTCGGATGTTGTACCTTCAGGTAATACTATTGACTACTATAGTAATGAATTTGTTCTCTTTAATAATGATCTCTACTACGTTGGCGGTGGGCAGAAGTCCTTATGGAAGATTAACGGTCTAACCGGCGTGCATGAACGGGTCAAGGATTTTTCCTCAGGCACAGTTCGGTTGGACTTATCCGCTGTACTTGACGGAAAGCTGTATTTTGCTGCATCCGCAACCAATTATTCCGAAAAATTATGGGTGACAGATGGCACTGAAGCTGGCACCGGACTGGTAAAAGACATCTCATTTTACTCCAGTCCAAAGTTTGTGGTGCTTGGAAACTATATGTATTTTGCAGCGAATGATGATACTGCCGGAGTTGAATTATGGAAATCGGACGGGACGGATTCTGGCACAACACTGATCAAAGACATTTATCCTGGTACAGCTTCGTCATTTCCACGCGAATTGATTATCTATAACAACGAACTTTATTTCACAGCGCAATCTCCGGCAAGCGCAACCTATACTGGTATATGGAAATCTGATGGCACTTCAGACGGTACTGTTCTGGTCAAGGCTGGCAGTGTCGTTTTCACTGCCCAGGCCAACTTTACTGTTATGGGCAATCAGTTGTATTTCAAGACCCCTAATGGCTTGTGGAAGACAGATGGTACAACGGATGGCACTTTAAAAATAAAAAACGTCAATGCCTGGGGTTGGGGCGATATGACGGTTTATAACGGAATACTGTATTTCAGTGCAGAGGATAGTCAGCATGGTGTTGAACTCTGGAGGAGTGATGGCACAAGTTATGGGACATATCGATTAAAAGATATAAACAGCCATGTAAATCCCACTTACTCCTCATTACCTAATAACTTTCTGGTTGCCAATGGAATCCTTTATTTCACTGCGATGCAACATACCTCTGAAACCACTGCTAACAGACAAATATGGAGCACGGATGGAACCCGGGAAAATACCAGAAAACTGACACGTCAGTTTCTGGGGGTTGGTTCAGCCATTACCCTGTTTAATAACTCACTATATTTCTCCGCGGACACCCTTGCCTACGGCCATGAATTGCATGTGTTGAGTCTGGATGCTGATGGAGATGGTATTTCTGATGCGAGTGATAATTGCACTCTGGATCCTGACGTTGTGAATTTAAATACGGATAATGATGCCTTTTGTAATACGGCAGACATTGATGACGACAATGATGGTATTCCGGATAGTTATGAAATCACCAATGGTCTGAATCCACTGTTGTACGACAGTTTCACCGATCTGGATGCAGACGGTCTTACCAACCTGCAGGAATTTCAACTGGGTACATCGGTAACAAATTCCGATACGGATAATGACGGTATGCAGGATTATTATGAAGTCAATAATTCCCTGGATCCGCTGAACGACGATAGTTCTGGCGACAGGGATGCGGATGGTCTTGCAAATCTGGAAGAATTTATCCTGGGCACTTCTGCAGATAATTCAGATACCGATCATGATGGTAAGGACGATAATACAGAGGTTGACAGCGGAACTAACCCTCTGGGTCTGCGCTCGGAAACCGACCTGATAATTACCCAAACAGTAAACACCCAAATTCCAACTCCGGGTAGTCCTGTGGAATTCCAGATTAAGGTAACGAATGATGGTACGCAGGCAGCATCAGGAATCGTTGTGACTGATTTATTGCCCAAAGGAATGAAGATACCCTCTGGTATGGCACCCTTTGTCAGTCAAGGTACATATAGCCCTGAAACCGGTAAATGGCTGGTTGGATCACTACTGGGTGGGAGGACAGCTATTCTGACGATACCCGCAATACCCCTTCAGTATCAACAGCAGCAATGTTTTGTAAATAATGCGAGGATAACGGAATATACCGCAAATGACATCAGGGAGAGTAATAATCTTTCCCTGTTGACAGTCTTTGTCGGGGGGGCATCAAGTTGCGCTCAGTTGAAATATTCAGTCTCTCCCGGAAATATTTCTATACAAGAATGTACCGGTACAAACAGGTTTGATTTTAAAGTTGCAATTGATAATGCTGGTCCGAATATTGCGCGAAATGTCAAAGCAGAAGTTACGGGGATTTATAAAACAATTCCGGTTACGGGATCCAGTCCGGTTATCAATCAAGTCCTGCCGGGAGGGAAGGTAGACGCGATAGTAAGTTTGAACGTACCCTGTGGACAGTCACCGACAACAGCCAGTTACACACTTAACATTACAAGTTCTACCTTGCTGTCCACTGACAGTAATATCAGTGGTTCCGGAACGGTAGATGTTCCAGATACAGGGATTTGCAGTTGTGTTATACCTCCCGCTTCAGCATCACCTGTTAATACTGTCAGCGTCACTGCCAGTGGTGACGGTGGTGGTGGCGGAGGAGGGGGATGTTTTATCGCAACCGCAGCATATGGGTCATATATGCATCCTTATGTCGTTGAGTTGAGGATCTTCCGTGATAACGTTCTGATGAAATCCTCACCTGGACGTGAATTCATATCACTGTATTACAAATATTCACCGCCGCTTGCAGAATATATCTCTGAGCATGAAGCAGCCCGGATTTTTGTGCGATTTTTACTTACACCTCTAGTATTTGTTCTTGCCTATCCATTAATTGTACTGCTGGTATTTTTTATGGTGGGATTGATTTTTTATTTGAAGACTAAATCAATCAGAGTTCGCTTTAGATAAAGAAATTATCAAGAAACAGACTTTCAAAAAAGGAGCAACAGACCTGACAGTTGCGGCAAGCTGAATAACTCCAACCACATGGGGATGGCAGAGGTACGCCGACGGGCTTATCCAGGCGAATCGCGGGTTTTGGCAGAGGTCCTGTTCATTATTCACCCTCCCCGGAAGTCGGTTGCTTCTTTGGGGTGAAAGGGTAGGCGCTACCAGCTTTGCCCTTCGCCGGTATGTAGAGCGACAACAACATTGTGATTGTCAGTATGCTGACGGTAACAGACAGCGACCAGACCACCGGGATCTTGTAGAAGTCCACGATCATCATCTTGGTGCCAATAAAGGCCAGCACCAGTGCCAGGCCATAAGTCAGAAGGTGGAAGCGTTCATGTACACCGGCGAGCAGGAAATACATTGCCCGCAGGCCAAGGATTGCGAACACGTTCGAGGTCAGTACGATAAATGGATCGGTGGTGATGGCGAAGATCGCCGGAATCGAGTCTACCGCGAACACCACATCAACGATTCCGACCAGCACAACCACGATCGCAAGTGGTGTGGCCATCCGCAAGCCGTCCACCATCGTGAAGAATTTTTCACCATCATAATACGGTGCGATACGAACTCGACTGCGGATCCACTTGAGTGCCGGGTTGGCCTCCAGGTCCGGTTCCTTGCCGGCGGCCCACCACATCTTGATGCCTGTAAAGAACAGGAAGGCACCGAACAGATACAGGATCCAGTGGAACTGAGCTATCAACCATGCGCCGATCAGGATCATCACCGCGCGCAGTACCAGCGCACCGAGTACGCCTATCATTAACACCCGCTTCTGGAACTCGGCCGGCACCGCAAAGTAGGTGAACAGCATCAGGAATACGAAGACGTTATCAACTGCCAGTGCCTTCTCGATCAGGTAGCCGGTGATGAATTCGACCGCCTTGGTATTGGCAATCTCGCGGGTGGCCTGGTCACCATCGATGCCGCCGAGATACCACCAGAGCCAGCCGACAAACAGGAACGAAACCATAACCCAGATTACCGACCAGATCCCGGCCTCGCGCATCGAAACCTTGTGTGCCCCCTGACGACTGAGGGCGAAGAAATCCAGTGCGAGCGCCACGAGTACGAACAGCCCGAACAGGACCCACATCAAGGGGGTACTCACAGTCATCATCCATTTATCTCCATATAAGGTTAACTCACAGTTATTATCTTCTGTTGCAGAGGTTCAAGGTCATGGCCAGGTGAATGGAAAGGTGTTTCCAGTCTCAATCGTGATGTATTGCCAGTTCAGGCTGACTCATATAATTAATCATGCGAACTTTATATCGGGCTGGATGGATCAGGTATAGTCGAATATAATTTCACGATAATTCGTAAAAAATTGCGGGTAGCAGATATGAACCTTAAACACCTGCGTTACTTCTGGGCGGCGGCGCATGCTGGAAGCGTCGCTGCGGCAGCCAGTCAGCTGCATCTGACGCCGCAAACTGTCAGTGCGCAGATCAAACTGCTTGAAGACGACCTCGAATCGGCCTTGTTCAAGCCGGCCGGTCGCGGTCTCGAACTGACGGAGGCAGGGCGCATTGCCTTGTCCTATGCTGACGATATATTTGCGCTGGGTCAGGAGATGGTCTCCTCGCTGCGTGCGAGTACGGTCCCGGACCAGGCGATGACGACTTTTCGTATCGGTGTGTCTGATGCTATTCCGAAGTCGTTGACCCATCGACTTCTGGCCTCGCTGAAGCGTGCAGAGAGACCGATACGGCTGGTGTGCCGCGAGGGTACAATTGATGCCTTGCTTGGAGAACTGGCGCTGCACCGCCTGGAGATGGTACTGGCGGATCGACCGATGCCGGTCGGATTGGCCGTACGTGGCCACAGTCGTAAGTTAGGTGAAAGTGCCGTCGCCTTTTTTGCTGCGACTGAACTGGTACGGCCGGACGCGGTATTTCCAGACTGTCTGAACGGTGCGCCACTGCTACTGCCTGGTACGAATGCTGTGGTGCGTGGCGAGATCGATCGGTGGCTGAGTGAGACGCGGATCTACCCACGGGTGGTCGGTGAGTTTGATGACAGTGCCCTGATGAAGGTCTTTGCCCAGGAGGGAGAAGGATATTTTCCGGCCCCCGCGATTATAGCGGACGAAATCTGCTCACGTTATGGTGTCACCGAAGTAGGCAGGGTCGATGCGTTACGTGAGGCCTTCTGGTTGATCAGTACGGAACGGCGTATCCAGCACCCGGAAGTGCGCGCCTTACTGGAAGAGGCCCGCAGGGCCGTATTCGTTCCGCAAGGTAGCGGCGAAACGGTGCGATAGAGATCGGAGATTTATTCATGTTGCAACTCAGTTCCAGCCCGGATGATTTGTCCACTGCCGTTAAACTGCTGGCGGCGGGCGAGATCGTGGCGCTGCCGTTTGAGACCGTTTACGGGTTGGCCGCCGATGCGACCAACCCCGCTGCCTTACGCCGGATTTTTCTGGCCAAAGGTCGCCCGGCCGATCATCCCCTGATTGTACATCTTGCGAGTGCCGACCAACTATCGAACTGGGCCTCCAAAGTACCGGAGTCGGCATGGCGGTTGGCGGCGGCCTTCTGGCCGGGGCCTCTCACCATGGTGCTGCCTGCTGCCCAAAAAGTTTCGGAGTTGGTGACTGGCGGCCAGTCGACTGTCGCACTGCGTGTTCCGTCACATCCTGTAGCGCAGGCCGTGTTGCGTGAGCTCGGTCGTGGTCTGGCCGCACCCTCTGCAAATCCCTTTGGCCAAATCAGCCCGACCTCGGCGTTGCATGTACGTCAGCATCTGGCTGGCAAGATCGCCGCCGTGGTAGATGGTGGCCCATGCCCGGTCGGTATCGAGTCGACCATCGTCGATCTCAGTGGTGAACATGCGCGCATATTGCGTCCCGGTATCATCACTACTGAAATGATCCTGCGTTACCTGCCACTTGCCGGTAACGTTGATGCAGCAGCACCTCGGGTACCGGGTGCCCTGGAATCACATTACGCGCCGCGCACAGCATGCTATCGTATCCCGGCTGATCTGTCCGGATCACCCTTCCCGGACAAGCGTATCGGTCTGCTGGCGCAAGACCCCGTTAAATGGCCGGTGTCGAAATACTGGCCGATGCCACGCCAGCCCGAAGACTATGCGCGTGTGTTATATGCGACGTTACACGAGGCGGATGCGAGCCAGTGTGAGGTTTTGCTGGTTGCGTTGCCCCCGGATGAACCTGCATGGGCGGCAATCCATGACCGCGTGCTGCGAGCGACCGGATCGGTGTAGCAGACAGGACCGGGCAGCTGACGCAGCCCACGGAGTTGACAACCCTGTCATGTTTGCGACAGTAAGTTACACAATCTTGCCGGCTTTAGGCTAGTCTGAATAACAACATACTGTTACTAACAGGAGGTATCTATGCAAGGTTCGGACAAAATATTATGGGCACTTGCCATGGCACTGTTGTTTATCACCGGAGCTGTCCATTCACAGCCCGCGAAACAGGGGCAGGGCAATGCGAAAGTTCAGGTCAAAACCGACGATTGTAATATCAAAAACAAAACCAACCCGGGTGGTAACAAGGTAGATATCAAGTGCAAGGGCAATAACCAGGCCCGTTTTGCCGGTAACGGACCACCGCCGTGGGCACCCGCCCATGGTTACCGACAGAATCATGATAATTACCGTGACTACGGGCTGACCGCCGTGCCAATCGATGTCACCGCTGGCCGGTGCAATCGTGAAGTCATCGGGCAGGTGTTGGGTGGGGCAATTGGTGGTCTTGCGGGTTCACAAATTGGTGATGGTACAGGACGTCTGTTTGCCGTGGCAGCCGGGACACTGGCCGGGGTCATCATCGGTGGCGAAATAGGCAAGTCGATGGATAAGGCTGATCAGCTCTGTTTTGATCAGGCGCTCGAACATGCGCCGGACGGCAGTAAAATCGTCTGGAACGATGCCGACACCCAGTATGCAGTGACACCACAAGGCACCCTGCAGGAAGATGGCGGTCGTTATTGTCGCGAGTATTATATGGATGCCAGTGTGCAGGGCAGGACACAACAGGTAGTTGGAACCGCTTGTCGTCGGCCTGACGGCAGCTGGCAACTGGTCAGTTCGAACTGAGTGTAGAAACTTTCTCCACCCGTGCCTGTCACTTGAGAGGTGAATACTCCCTGATTTTGACTACACGGGGACAGGTAACATAACGGAGTCTGGAGGAAGTGCATGATTGATACAAACAAGCTGCTCGCGAATATTGATACTAACAGTCTGGTAGGCAAGATGCTGGGTGGCATGGCCACGAAAAATTTTGCCGCCGGACTGTTGACCGGAGGACTCGGATCTACCTTGTTGCGCAAGGATGGTGTCGAAAATCTGGCGAAGATGGGTGGTCTTGCCGTACTGGGGACGTTGGCATACAAGGCGTACGGGAATTATCAGCAGCAAAAGGCCTCCACTGGAAATGCCTCGGTGACGGGCGCAGTGACCCAATCTGCCCAGGGTCTGCTGGCACAGGCAGGTGGTTTATTGTCCACGCTCAGTGGACAGATGGGTACACCGGCAACAGCCAATCCGGCTGCTGCACCGGTTCAGGCCAGCCCGGATCTCGCGATTGCAGTCATTCGCGCGATGATAGGTGCCGCCAAGGCCGACGGTCATGTGGATGCGATAGAAAGTCAGAAAATATTTGGCAAGCTCGAAACAGCCGGAATCAGTTCTCAGGAAAAAATGTTGTTAATGCAGGAGATGGCGAATACCCCGGATGTGAACGAGATCGCTACTCACGTCAGGACGCCGCAGGAGTCCGCCGAAGTGTATCTCGCCGCATTGCTGGTGTGTGACAGCCAGTGTGCACGTGAACAACAATACCTGGGTGCGCTTGCCAGCTCACTCAGACTGGACCCGGGATTTACGGCGAGTCTGCAACAGGAACTGCTGGCAATGAACCGGCAGACTGCCTGAACTGGACTAACGTAAGGGACTGACCACGGACTTATATGCTGACTTGAATGATTAAACAGGTAAATCTCTGCGGTCGGTTCCACTAATGAACTCAGCCGTGCTGTTATGGGGATTTCTATTCAGTACATTTGGTCTGGGTTACTTCAGTTATGGCAGGAAGCAGCGGGCCATCGTGCCACTGGCATGTGGGTTACTCCTGATGGCCTACCCGTTTTTCGTATCCAACCTTGCGCTGTTGATTGGTGCCGGGGTCGTGTTAATCACATTACCCTGGTTTGTCAGATACTAGATCCTGTCTGTAATCATCCACCTGGGAGCAGGTGATACAGGATTGACAAAAAGAGAATGATCGTTCACTCTGGCGCACCTTTTTTCCGCACAAGATGATTCCACGATGTCCAGATTGCTACAGCACATTCTCGGTTTAACAGTCATCGCAGTAGTCAGTTTGCTGGTCGGGTGCAGTCCGTCAGAAACGGCGGCCCCACCGGCCAGGCCAGACTCTGCCGCAGTGACGGTGGTCACGCTGACAAGCCGCCCCCTGACGTTGACCCGTGAGTTACCGGGGAGAATCGCGCCTTTACAGATCGCCGAGCTGCGACCGCAGGTAACCGGTATAGTCAGGGAGGTGTTGTTTACCGAAGGCGGTATGGTTGAGGCAGGGCAGCCGCTGTATCAGCTCGATGATGCGCGATATCGCGCCGACTTTAACAGTGCGAAGGCCGCACTGAACCGCGCCCAGGCGGCGCTGGATATTGCCCGCCTGAACGCCGGGCGTTCTGCACAACTGGCCGAAAAGGGGACGGTCAGCAAATCAGAAAACGACAACTCCGCTGCCCGCCTGAAGCAGGCCGAGGCCGATGTTGCCGTCGCCGCCGCCGGACTGGCCAGCAGCGAGGTTATGCTGGGTTACACCCGTATAACCGCACCCATCAGTGGTCGCATCGGCAAGTCTGCAGTGACCCAGGGCGCACTGGTGACCGCCAACCAGGACGAATTGTTGGCAACCATCCAGAAGCTGGATCCGGTGTATGTCGACCTGAACCAGTCCGCCAGTGAATTGCTCGACTTACGCGAACAATTAAAGGAAGGTAAGCTCAGTACCACAGCGGATATTCCTGTGACTATCCTGCTCGAAAATAACAGTGTCTATCCACAATCGGGCAAGTTGAAGTTTGCCGAGGTCACGGTTGATCCCTCAACCGGCAGCTATATGTTGCGTGTCGAGGTACCTAATGCAGAAAATGTATTATTGCCGGGCATGTATGTACGGGCTGTCGTCAGTGCCGGACAGCGTGACAATGCGGTGCTGGTACCGCAACAGGGTATCACCCGGGATCCCAAGGGCAATGCGACGGCAATGGTGGTAGGTGCTGATGGCAAGGCCGAGATGCGTCCGGTCATGCTCAGTCGTGCGCTTGGAGACCAGTGGCTGGTCGAAAGCGGACTGGCTGCCGGTGATCAGGTTATCATCGAAGGGTTGCAAAAGCTCCGGCCGGGCATGTCGTTACAGATTACGCAGGCAGCTACTGCCACAGAACCACCGCCCGCCACTGCCGCCGGTCAGACAGTCCGGTAAGGACAGCGAACGATGGCACATTTTTTTATCGACAGGCCGATCTTTGCCTGGGTCATTGCGATTATCATCATGTTGGCCGGTGCGCTGGCCATCACGCAGTTACCGGTTTCCATGTATCCCTCAATCGCACCCCCGACTGTCGCCATCAATGCCACCTATCCGGGCGCCTCGGCACAGGTGGTGGAGGATTCGGTCACCCAGGTAATAGAACAGAACATGAAAGGTCTGGATGGTCTGATCTATATGTCCTCTACCAGTGAATCCACCGGCGGCGCATCCGTCACGCTGACATTTGATAATGCGATAGACCCGGACATTGCGCAGGTGCAGGTACAGAACAAGCTGCAGCTGGCAATGCCATTATTGCCACAGGAAGTCCAGCGCCAGGGCGTGAACGTCAGCAAGGCCAGTACCGGATTTTTGATGGTGATCGGATTTGTCTCTGAAGACGGTCGCATGAGCAAGGACGATATTGCCGATTATGTGGCCACCAATCTGGTAGACCCGTTAAGCCGTGTACCGGGGGTCGGTAACCTGACTGTCTTCGGTGCCAAATACGCAATGCGGATCTGGCTGGATCCACACAAGCTGGAGACGTACCGGCTGGCCGTGAATGATGTCGTCAGTGCATTGCAGGCACAGAACCAGCAGGTTGCCCTCGGGCAGCTCGGCGGTACACCGGCGGTCGCCGGACAACAGTTGAATGCGACCATCACCGCCCAAAGTCGTATGCAGACGCCGGAAGAATTCCGCGATATTATCGTGCGCAGTAATACGGATGGATCAATTTTACGGCTGGGGGATATTGCCCGTGTCGAGCTTGGCGCCGAGAACTACGGATTTATCTCCCGTTATAACCGGCAGACGGCCAGCGGCATTGCTGTGCGTATGGCCACCGGTGCAAATGCGCTTGAGACCGCCGCCGGTGTCGAGGCCAGACTGGCCGAGCTGGAACAGTTTTTTCCGATCGGTATGAAGGCGGTGGTCCCGTTTGAAACCACGCCGTTTGTCCGGATCTCGATCCGCAATGTCATCACCACGCTACTTGAAGCCATTGGCCTGGTGTTTCTGGTGATGTACCTGTTTCTGCAGAATTTCCGCGCTACGCTGATCCCGACAATTGCCGTACCGATAGTATTGCTGGGTACGATGGGTGTGCTTGCTGTACTTGGTTTCTCCGTCAATATGCTGACCATGTTTGCGATGGTGCTGGCGATCGGCCTGCTGGTCGATGATGCCATTGTGGTGGTGGAAAATGTTGAACGCGTGATGCGCGAAGAAGGTCTGTCACCACTGGAGGCCACTCGCAAGTCAATGCGCCAGATCACCGGTGCACTGGTCGCTATCGGCGTGGTGCTCGCTGCCGTGTTTGTGCCGATGGCATTTCTCGGCGGTGCAACCGGGGTAATCTACCGGCAGTTTTCTGCCACCATTGTGTCCGCAATGGCACTGTCGGTGTTGATCGCCCTGATTCTGACACCGGCGCTGTGTGCCACGATGCTGAAACCATTGCGCAAGGGTGAACATCACGGCGAGACAGGGTTCTTTCAATGGTTTAACAACGCCTTTGAACGCAGCAGCAGTGCCTGTCGTGGAGTGGTCCGTAGCATGCTCTCACGCACTGTCCGGTTTTCATTGATCTTTATTGCACTCGTAGTTGTCATGGGAGTCTTGTTCCTGAAATTACCGTCATCATTTCTCCCGCAGGAAGATCAGGGCATTTTATTCTCAATGGTACAGGCACCGGCCGGTGCGACCCAGGAACGTACGATGAAATCGATCATGCAGCTTGAAGATCATTTTCTTGATAATGAGAAAGAAGTGGTCGAGTCGGTGTTCAGTGTGCAGGGTTTCAGCTTTGGCGGCAGTGGTCAGAACAATGGTCTGGCCTTTATCAAACTTCAGGACTGGAGTGAGCGGCAGTCACCCGAATTGTCCATCAGCGCGATTACCGGTCGCGCCTTCAAGGCACTGGGACAGATCAAGGATGCGATGGTATTTGCCTTTGCCCAGGCGGCCATTCCGGAGCTCGGCAATGCTGGCGGCTTTGTCTTTTACCTGATGGATAATGGCGGGCAGGGCCATGATGCGCTGCTGGCGGCGCGTAACCGCTTTCTGGATGGCGCAAGGCAGAGCCCGCTGTTCAAAAATGTGCGCCCGAACGGGCAGGAGGATGCGCCGGAGTTTCGGGTCGATGTGGATTCCGAAAAGGCCAGCGCACTTGGCCTGTCGATAGCCGAAATCAATAACACACTGGCAACTGCCTGGGGTGGACGTTATGTCGACGATTTTATTGACCGTGGGCGGGTCAAGCGCGTTTATGTCCAGGCCGATGCACCGTTCCGCATGGGTCCGGAAGATTTCAAACTGTGGTCCGTGCGTAATAATCGTGGCGAGATGGTTGCGTTTACCGCCTTTGCAGATTCGCGTTGGGAATATGGCTCACCGCGTCTGGAGCGTTATAACGGTGTACCGGCGATGCAGATCAATGGTGAAGCTGCTTCCGGTGTAAGCTCGGGAGAGGCCATGCGTGAGGCCGAACGACTGGTGGCAGAAGCAGGCGACGGTTTTGGACTGGAATGGACCGGACTGTCCTATCAGGAGCGCCAGGCCGGGGCGCAGACACCGATATTGTATACCTTGTCGTTGCTGATCGTGTTCCTGTGTCTGGCCGCACTGTATGAAAGCTGGTCTATACCGACCTCGGTCATGATGGTGGCGCCATTGGGTATACTCGGTATTGTCATCGCGGCCAATCTGCGCGGAATAGAACGCGATGTTTATTTCCAGGTCGCCATGCTGACAACGGTTGGATTGACATCAAAAAACGCCATCATGATAGTGTCATTCGCAACGGATTATCTGAATCAGGGGATGGACCTGGTCGAGGCAACGCTACAGGCGATCCGTGATCGATTGCGCCCTATCCTGATGACCTCACTGGCCTTTGGCATGGGTGTATTACCACTTGCGCTGGCAACCGGTGCCGGCTCCGGCGCGCAACGTGCGATTGGTACCGGCGTACTCGGAGGCATGATCGTCGGCGCCTTGCTTGGCCTGTTCTTTACCCCGATGTTTTTTGTGCTGATTAAACGTATGTTCCGCGTACGCAAGCCGGTCTGATACGATGACTGTCACCCGAAACAAAAAAAAGAAGTCCACCACCACTACTACAGCAGGGACACGCACGCAGGCTCAGCGCGAGCGTGTCCTGATCGCCGCACAGAAATGTTTTGTCCAGGATGGTTTTCATGCGGCCAGTATGGCGAGTATCTCGGCGACGGCGGATATGAGCCCGGGGCTTATCTATCGTTATTTCAAGAGCAAGAACGAGATCATCATTGCAATCATCGAACGGCAATTGCAATTACTGAGAGCGGAGATCGCCGTGCTGGATGGTTCAATTGATCTGTCTGCCAGACTTACCGAACGTTACGGGAATTGCGGTAGCGGGCAGACCGACGGTCTGAGTCCGGCACTGGTACTGGAGATGTCTGCACAGGCAACACGCGATGCGGATATCGCTGCTGCCGTAGCGGCCTTTGATACGACGGTGCGTAAGGACATCAGTGACTGGCTTGGTCGTGCCAGTGCGGTTAGCGGCCAGCATCCTGGTGGAAAGGTGACCGATGCACGTGCCTTACTTCTGCAATGTCTTATTGATGGTCTGAAGGTACGCCAGACCCGGGAGCCGGATATAAACAGGAAGTTACTGAAGTCGGCACTCGATCTGATCATGCCGCTGTTACTGACAACAGGTAACACCCCACCCGTGCCTGACTAGCTTGCGCTTACCCCGCGTCTTTAGGGGGGGCTGGCGGTTGTTGTTTCAACAGGTACTGATCATGGTAGATCTGCGCAAAGACCATCACTGTCGCCACTATCAATGGACTAATCAACGCGCCGATCAGGCCATACACCTGTAAGCCTCCGAGTATACCGACCAGTAACAGCAAAACCGGTAGCTGGGCATGTTTACCCACGACCCACGGGCGGATGAAGTTATCGACCAATCCAACCACAGATACTCCCCAGACTATCAGTCCAATACCGGCCACAGTCTGATCATTCAGCAACAGATAAATGCTGGCAGGTGCCCATATCAGGCTTGCGCCAACGAAGGGCACCAGTGAAAGCAGTGCCGAGAGAAACCCGAGTAATAATGAGAAGGGCACCCCGGCCACGGCAAGGCCTATGCCGCTGAGCAGGCCCTGTGCAGAAGCCGTCGCAAACGCACCGCGTACAATCGCAACCAGCGTGCGATCCAGTCGGGTAACTATCAGTTGCTTGTTCGCCTTTTCCATGGGCACCAGCATAATGACACGCTCTATTACCCGGTCGCCATCCCGAAAGAAAAAGAACAATACCAGCACCAGCACTATCAGGTTGAGGATGAACTTGAACAACTCGCGTAATGTGGCGGCACCTAACATCGTGATTGAATTGCCGAGATCGCGAACCGATTCGGTCAGCATTGATTGCAGGTCGACATTCCAGCGTTCAACATATGGTAAAACCTTGACCCAGAGTTGTTGCAACGGTTGCGGTACCGCACTGCCGAGTGAATTAAATCCACCGGCCTCCCATTTGATTATCCAGGCACGGGCGACAGGTAACAGGTTGCTGGCCTCAATAATCAGGGCCCACAGCAGCAGGATCACCGGGATGATGATTGTCAGTAATACCGTGACCGTGACGATCCCTGCCGTGATGTCCTTGTTATGGATGATGCTACGCAGCCACGTATTCAAGGGATAAAAAATCAGACTGATCATCAGTGCCGCGAGCAGGGGCGCCAGGAAAGGGGATAATATGCGGACCAGCTGGTAGAGCAGGAACAGGAATACGGTGAAGAAAAAGACAAAGAACAGCAGGTTGCGATCAAACACCATGTCCGGTGCCACCGGGATGCCTGACGGTTTCTGTCGTTCCCTACGTGTAGTATCTTCCCATTCGCTCACTCTGGACTGTCCTCAACTGTCTGTGTTGAAACCCGGGACAAGACCTCTGCCATTTCACTTGCCAGCCTACCGACAGCCAGGCTTAACTGATTAACCACACCCGACCTGTCATCCCGATCAGGGACCGGCAGGCGAATTTCTGATTTATGCATGCCGGTCAGACTGTTATTGTCACGGTCCTGCACATTCCAGTAGGTGATCAGTATTACATATCCTGAGTCATCTGCATCAAACTGCTGCACATCCGCTGTCACCCTGAAATCGATTTCTCCCCGGCTACGTGACGGTTCGATGCTGATATGTGCGGTACCCAGCAGACGCGACAGGTTTTCTGCGAGTACCCGGGTGAAGTTTTCCTGTAGTGGTTCGGCCCAGCGTTCGGTCTCGGCCATGTAGATTTCGGCAGAGTTCGTCCGGGTAATAATCTGTGGACGGTCCAGATATTTCGGAAAACTGATCGGTCCCACACCGATATGAGGGTCGTCGGCCAGTGCCCGGGTTGCTGTGGCCGAATCCTGTGGTGTGAGCATGTAGTAACGCGAGACCGGGGTTGTACCGCAACCGGCCAGTGCCAGCATGCAGCTCAGAAGCGAAAACAGATATTTGCGGGCAGGCATCATTATTGTCATTCTCTCAGGGTTTTGCCCTTCAACAGGACTTCAGGTTGTTTTTCTATCGTGTCCGCGAGCTGCTGCAACGCACGTGCAGCATCGGTGATCTCATCAAGAGCCGTCGTCAGTTTATACAGTTCCGGTGAATCTTCCAGGTTGCGTATGCTGCGTGCCGCCCCGGTGATTTCCTCAAGTGCAATGTCCAGCTTACGCATCTGGGATGTCTCATCCAGACGGCTGATCATGCGTCCGGCGTTACTGATCTCATCCAGTGCGGAATTCAGTTTGATAATTTGCGGAGAGTCCTGCGCTGTGATCTGGCGGACCTCCTGCAACATTCGTTTTAACTCATCCAGACTTTCCTGGATATCTGTCATCGTGGTATTGGCCCGGGGGATCGTGTTATCGTTCAACTCACGGCCAAGCTTGTCCAGGTTGATAAAGGTCCGTTTCATCGCGGCGATAGTGTCTATCGTATCCTGGTCATTAACGATGCGGTTGATTGCACTCAGTGCGGAAGAGATATCGACAAGCATCTGTTCGAGCGAGACATCATCCAGCGCCTGATCGATCTGCTCCAGCGTCATCGGTATCGTCGGGATCTCCAGCAGGCTGCCATCACCATAATAATGGATCTCGGACTCGGGATGATAGTCGAGCTGGATGAACAGCTGGGATGTCAGGATACTCTGGATCTGCAACTGCGCCCGCAGGCCGAGTTGCTTGATGATGGTATCCAGCGGGTCTTCCGCCTGTAAGTTGCGGGCCTGCTCTATTGAGTCTGCCTGTATTTCGGCGATGACAGGTACGCGCAGTTCACCGGTCGTGGTGTTGAACTGGATGTCTATCGCCGTGACCGTCCCGATTTGCACACCGCGTACGTTCACAGGCGCGCCCACATTCAGGCCGTCAACCGAGCCACTGAAATACATGATCACCTTTTCGTGACGGGTAAAGATTCCTTCCCCGCCAAACAGGATGATCGCCAGCGTCAGCAAGACGACCGCACCGGACACAAATGCGCCGAGCAGCGTGGTATTGACCTTCTTGCTCACGCGGCACCTCCGCCCAGAAATTCCCTGACCCGGGGTTCGGGGGAGGATTTTCGCAACTGTTTAGGATCTCCGCTCGCAATCATTGTCCTAGTTTCCGCATCAAGGAAGACTGAATTGTTACCGATCCGCAGTATACTTTCCAGTTCATGGGTAACAACCACGATGGTTGTCTTCAGACTATCACGGATCTCCAGGATCAGGTCGTCCATACGGCGTGAACTGGGTGGGTCCAGACCCGCACTGGGTTCGTCAAAAAACAGGATTTCCGGGTCCAGCGCGATTGCCCGTGCCAGACTACCGCGTTTACGCATGCCACCACTCAATTCCGACGGGTAAAAGTCCTCGTAACCGGCCAGCCCGACCAGTGCCAGCTTGAAGGCGACGATTTCGCTGATCTCAGGCATAGACAGGTCGGTGTATTCACCCAGCGGTAGCCCGACATTTTCTGCCAGTGTCAGTGAGCTCCACAAGGCACCCCCCTGAAACAACACGCCAAACCGGCGTTTGATCGCCTCCTGTTGAGGCTCCGGTGACTTCCAGAAATTGGTTGTATCAAAATAGACATCACCTTGCGAGGGCGCTTTCAGACCGATGATATTCTTCAGCAGCGTGGTCTTGCCGCAGCCGCTGCCACCCATGATGATAAAAATATCCCCGCGCTTGATGATGAAATTCAGGTCACGCTGGATTACAAAATCCCCGTATGCCATCGTCAGGTTACTGACGGTAATGTGCGCTGTCGGGTCTGTCGCGGGCGTATTCATACTAGATGTCCAGCTTATAAAATACGACCGTCATTGCCGAGGCGGTAATGACTATGAAAACGATACTGGTCACGACTGCCGAGGTCGTCGCCTCACCAACCGCCTGGGCGCTACGACCGCACTGGATTCCCCGCAGGCATCCGGCGATGGCAATGACAATGCCATACACGCTACCCTTGAAGATACCGACCCAGAACTGTTTCAGTTCCAGCGCCCGCAAGGTCTGCTGCCAGTATTCAAACAGGGTGATGTCAAACACGGTGATACCGACGACCATACCGGCCAGCGTACCGACCAGTCCTGAGTACAGTGTTAATAAAGGTATCATCAGCAGCAAGGCAAGTACCCGCGGCATGACCAGAAAATCGATCGTGGAGATACCCAGCGTCTTGTATGCATCAATCTCCTCATTCACCTGCATCGTCCCCAGCTCGGCGGCAAATGCCGCACCGGTGCGTCCGGCCATAATGATACCGGTCATCAGCGCGCCGACCTCGCGGACCATTGCAATACTGACCAGGTCGGCGATGTAGATCTGTACCCCGACCCGTTCGAGCTGGACGGCCCCCATATAGGCAAGGATGAGGCCCACCAGAAAGCTGACCAGCGAGACTATCGGCAAGGCATTCGGGCCAACCTGCTGGATGACCAGCAGCAGGTCATTCGGCCTGAACTGCGCCTTGCCACCGGCCAGCCGGACAAATGACATGATGATTTCACCGATGAACCGCATATTGTGCGGCAGGGCCTGCCACACATTCAGCGTCATGATGCCTATCTGTTCGAAGACGCCGGCTTGTGAGGCATGCCGGGCGGCAACTGCCGCCGGCGGGATCGCATTCGCCATATTGAGCAGTTGCTGCACCCCGTCAGGCAGGTCCGTGCTATCCAGTGGCAAACCCGCCGCGACACACAACCGGGTCAGTCGGGTAATAAACACCGGCAGACTGGTGTCCCAGCTGGTCACCGGCCGATTGATGATCCTGACCTGTTTTAATTGCGGATATTTTGCCAGGGCTTGCTGTAACAACCCGGTGGAGGGGGTTCCGTCCCGGAGGTGCCAGTCGGCCATTAAAACGATTTCCAGCGTGGAGCTGTCCGGATAACGGAACTCAAGACGCGGGTCGTGATGGCTGTTCAATGGTCTCATCCGTGTGTATTCAGTCAGGGTCAGTTTAATCGTAATTCCCGGTCATTGTAAGCGACGCTCAAAAAACCTGAAACAGTCGGCCCGAAGCATTTATACTGGGCGGCGACGTTATTGTTAACCCATGGTACAAGATGTATTCAATATTTGATTCCAACATCAAGTTCATACTGGCCCTGTTGCTCTGCAGCGGGACGGCTATCGCTGCGGAACCTGAGATGAACAATTATGATTATGTTGCCCGTGAGGCGTTCTGGAAACAACTGTATGACGAGGGTGGCTGGACACTGTACTGTGGCTACCGTTTTGATTTGGAAGGTCGCTCCGGGGAAGGTTATGCCGTAGGTATAGACCAGATCTATGCAACCGAATGGATGCTGGATCATCTGCAATGCAACAGCCGCAGTGAATGTTATGCCAAAAACAGCCAGTTCCGGCAGATGGAGGCGGATATGCATAATCTGTATCCCGCCTGGTCTGATCTGATGGTTTACCGGAACGGACGTGGATTCGGTAATATCCCCGGTGAGGATTCGCGCTTTGATCAATGTGACTTTGAGTGGGATCCGAAGGTGGTGGAACCGCGCGATCTGAGCAAGGGTAACGTCGCCCGCTCGATCCTGTATATGAACAGACAATACAATCTGCCTGTTTCACCGGAAATGATGGCCGTGATGAAAGCCTGGAATAAACAGGACCCGCCAAGCGAACAGGAGCGGATCCGCAACGACCGTATCGAAAAGTTGCAGGGACAACGTAATCCCTATATCGACAACCCGGGACTGGTCGACAGGCCTGGAATGGTACGCGGACGTTGATATTGTAGACCCGGGTTTTGGGCCTGCACCCACCCGGCTGTTCGTGACCGGCGTTGCATTGTGATACCCTTTCTCCATGTTATCTGAATGTATCGATCTGATCCGGCAAGGCTATACGTTTGTCACTGCCAGCAAACGTCAGGCCCGTTACGTCCGGCATCAATATGCACTCACCATGATGGCCACGGGCCAGACCGTCTGGGAAAGTCCAAAGATATTGCCCTGGCAGGCCTGGCTGGCGTTCTGCCGTGAGGAACAGGATTTTACCCGGGGCAATAAACAGTTATTGCTGAACACCACCCAGCAGCGTCGGCTTTGGCAGAGTGTGATCGAGGACTCGGAGTACGCCAGGCATTTCCTGCAGCTCAATCCGGTTGTCCAACAGGCGATGCATACCTACGCATTGTGCAAGTCCTGGCACTTACCCGTCTTCCCCGAGGGTATCTATCTGAACAGGGACGCACTGGCCTTTCGTGCCTGGGCCAGGCAATATGAGGCACTGCTGGCGAAACAGCAATGGACTGACACGACCGGGCTGGCTGCAAGCCTGATCGTGGAACAACTGACTGATCAGGGCGTGGTTTTTTACGGGTTTGATGTCTACACACCCGAGCAGGACAGGTTGATAAAGCGCATGCGTGACGCCGAGATTGATGTTGTCCGCTACACACCACCGGGCCGGAATCAAGGGGTGCGCCATTTGCGTTTTGGTAACCCGCTGGAGGAGATCCGTGCCGCTGCACAATGGGCCAGGCAGATCGTAAGTGATAACAGCACGGCGACGGTTGGCATCATCGTGCCAGATCTGAACCAGAGCCGACAGGTCGTTGCCCGTATTTTTGAACAGCAATTTTCACCCGGCTCGCTGGTCGGACAGGCACCGGCAGCACCGTTGTATGCGATTGCGCCGGGCCGACCCCTGTCTGACTATCCACTGGTGCATGCCGCACGCGAGATACTCGCACTCGGTAACCGCAAACACACAGTTGAACGGTTGGGTGGTCTGCTACGTTGTGTCTTTATCAGCGGGGCTGAAACTGAACAGCAGGCGCGGGCGCAGCTTGATGCCGCCTTGCGGCGCAGTGGTGAACAGCAATGGCAGATCAAAAACCTGTTGCGCTATTGCGGGCAGTATCTGAAACCGTATGAACAGGCGCCCGGTTTTCTGCTGATGTTGCAACTGTTTGTCGAGGCCAGCCAGAACACACGTAAACGGCAGACACCGGGTGAGTGGGCCGGGACGTTCACTGCCTGGCTGAAGATTTTCGGCTGGCCGGGCGAGATCCCGCCGGATAGTGAGTTATACCAGACACTGACCGCCTGGCGCGATGCACTCGCCGAACTGGCGTCATTAAACAATGTGATGCCAGGCTGTGATTACACCACGGCATTATCGTTACTCGGCAGGATCCTCACCGAGACCAGCTTCCAGCCCGAGAGTGTAGAGACACCGATCCAGATCTGCGGACTGCCCGGCGCGGCCGGTATGCACTATGACTACCTGTGGGTGACCGGTATACACGATCAGGTCTGGCCGGAGCCGGCCCGACCGAACCCGTTCATCCCGGCCGTGTTGCAACGTGAGGCCGGCCTGCCCGGTGCCACGGCCGCGATTGCACTGGCGCATACCCGGAGTCTGGCTGCACAACTGATCGCCTCCTCTGAACAGGTCATTTTCAGTTATGCCGCAATGCAGGGTGAACAGGAATATCGTCCCAGCCCGGTATTGCAGTCGTATCCAGTCGAGCCGCAGCCATGGCCACTCGCTACCGAAGCAGACTACAAACAGACCTTGTGGCAGTCGGCGTTGATCGAGATTGTGGAAGATGGTGATGTGCCGCTGATCACCGAGGGTGGTCGCGCCAGTGGCGGCAGTTCCATCCTGTCTGACCAGGCCGCCTGTCCATTCCGTGCATTTGCGCGGCATCGCCTGTACGCGCAGGGCATGGCCGAGGTGGATATCGGTCTGGATCCGATGGTGCGCGGCCAGCTCGTGCATGCCGTGCTGCAACAGGTCTGGCACCAGTTGCGTGATTCCGCCACGTTGCAACAGACAGCGTTTCCTGAATTACAGCAGCTGGTCGGTACGGTGGTTGCAGACGTGGTGAAGCAGCAGGCACACCGTCAGCCCGAGACCTTTACCGCACAGTTCAGCCTGCTGGAGTCGCAACGTCTGACGACGCTCGCACTCGACTGGCTGCAACGCGAACGCACCCGCGCACCGTTCAGCGTACTGGCGGTGGAGCAGAACAAACAGACCAGCCTGTCCGGACTTGGTCTGCGTCTGCGCATTGATCGCATTGACCAACTGGAAGACGGCAGACTGGTCATCATTGATTACAAGACCGGCAACACGAAGCTGTCCGACTGGGACGGCGAACGTCTGAATGCACCGCAATTACCGCTGTATGCCATATGCAGCGACGGCGAGGTCGCCGCCCTGGCCTGGGCCAGCCTGAAGAAGGGCCAGATCGGTTTTACCGGTCTTGCCACCACCGATGCACTGCTGCCCGGCGTAAAAGCGGCGGTTGACAAGGACACCGGAGAGGACCTGTTTGCCGGTCGTTTGCACCAGTGGGAATCGATCCTCGCCGATCTGGCCACCGAATTTGTAAACGGCCATGCCGATGTCAGTCCGAAAGATGCAACCGCCTGTCGCAACTGCGACTTGCATACCTTGTGCCGGATACATGAGATGAACGCGATAGTGCAGGAGGAAATAGATGAAGGTTAAAAACGCCTTCAGATTCCGGACCGGCGTCACTCGCTTTCAGACTACAAGTGACCCCCAGCCGTCATTCTGGCGTACGCCAGAATCCAGTCAATCAAGCGCCTTTATTTATTAATTCCCATGACGACTGAACTGCCCGATCTCTACCAACGCGAACAGGCCATCCGCCCGGATGTCTCGTTCATCGTGCAGGCACCCGCCGGCTCGGGCAAGACCGGTCTGTTGATACAAAGATACCTGCGCCTGCTGTCGATCGTCGACGCACCGGAGGAGATCGTCGCCATCACCTTCACCCGCAAGGCCGCCGCCGAGATGCAGGGCAGGGTGCTTGCCGCACTCGCAGAGGCCGCGACCGGCAATCCGGCCGACACGCCATATCACCAGCAGACACTGGACCTGGCAAGGGCAGCGCTCGAGCAGGGACGACGCCACGACTGGCAATTGACTGAAAATCCCGGTCGGCTGCGCATCCAGACGATCGATGCGCTCTGTGGCAGCCTGGCGCGACAGATGCCGGTCTTGTCGCGCAGCGGTGGTATGCAGCAGATCACCGATGACCCGTTACCGTTGTACGAGCAGGCCGCAGCAGCAACGCTGGTCGAACTCGAATCCGAACCGGAATGGAGTGCGCCGATAGCACGGCTGGTCAGCCATCTTGATAACGACCTGCCACGGCTGAAGGGGCTGCTCGCGGAGATGTTACAGAAACGCGATCAGTGGTTGCGTTATGTCGTCCATGGACATAACCGTATTGATCTCGAACAGGCGCTGCAAACACTGGCGCAGGAAAAGCTGCAGAACGTTGCCGATCGGTTCCCGCCGGAGATGCAGTCCGAGCTGTGCACACTGCTGCGTTTTGCAACCGAACAGCTGGCCCGGGACAAACCGGAGTCTAACCTGCTCGTGTGCCGTCATCTGGATCAGTTCCCCGCCGCCGATGCCGACTTGCTATTGCACTGGCAGGAGATTGCGGGCTGGTTGCTGACACAGGAAGGCAACTGGCGCGCACGGCTCGACAAGAACATCGGCTTCCCTGCCAAAACTAAGGACAAGGAAGAGACCGCACAACGCGAGGCGATGAAGTCACGCATGACCGCGCTGATTGAACAGTTGCAGCAGATCAGTGGCCTCGGCGAGGCGCTCGCGGAGATCCGCCTGTTGCCACCGGTCCGTTTCAGTGACGAGGAGTGGGAGCTGGTCGATGCACTGGTGCGCCTGCTCGCGGTGACAGTTGGCCAGTTGCAACTGGCCTTCAACGAACGCAACCAGACCGACTTTACCGGTATTGCACATGCCGCCGTCAATGCGCTTGGCACCGACACCGATCCGACCGATCTGGCACTGTATCTCGACTACCAGATCAAACATCTGCTGGTCGATGAATTCCAGGACACCTCGATCAGCCAGCTCGAACTGCTGGAGCGACTGACCGCACAGTGGTCGATTGATGACGGACGTACATTATTTCTGGTCGGCGACCCGATGCAGTCAATCTACCGCTTCCGTGAGGCAGAGGTCAGCAACTTTATCCATACGTTCCATCAGCAGCGACTCGGCTCAGTCCGTCTGCAGGCGCTGGTACTCAGTGCAAACTTTCGCTCCGGCGCCGGTATCGTCAACTGGGTCAATGAGAGCTTCAGTCAGGTGTTCGCCGGTGCCGATGAGTTGGGCAGTGGCGCGGTGCGTTTTCATCCGTCTGTGGCGACCATTAATGAAGTACCGGGCGCGGTCACTCTCTATCCCGGATTTGATAACAGCGTCAGTGCAGAGGCCGCCCGCATTACCGGACTTGTCCAGACCCTGCGCCGTGAGGCAGCAGACGATACCATCGCGATACTGGTCAGAAACCGTAATCATCTCGCCCGTATCCTGCCCTCGCTGCGCGAGGCCTCAATCCCGTTCAGCGCGATCGAGATCGACACACTTGCCGACAAACCGGCGATACAGGATTTGTTTGCACTGACCCGCGCCTGGGTCAGTCTGGCCGATCGTATTGCGTGGTTGAGTGTATTGCGTGCGCCCTGGTGTGGTCTCGACCTCCATGCATTATTAATGATCGCAGGCAAGGACCGCCACCGTACCGTCTGGGAATTATGTCACGATCCCACCGTGCTTGAGCGCTTGCCGGATGCGGCGCGTGCACGGCTGGATCGGGTAGTCCACATCTTTGCCGACGCAATGACCGACCGACAACGACGCCCCGTGCGTGCCGTCATCGAAACGTTATGGTGCCGCCTCGGTGGCCCGGCGACCTTGTCCGGCAGTATAGACCTGCAAAATGCGGAGACCTATCTGGGCCTGCTCGAAAAGGCCGACCGTGGCGGCCAGATTGCCGATCTGCAATCGCTGCAGCGCGATGTCACGCGACTGTATGCCGCGGTCGAAAACCCGCTCGAACAGAACAACGTGCGCATCATGACGATGCACAAGGCCAAGGGACTTGAATTTGATCATGTGATCCTGCCGGGCCTGGGGCAGTCTCCGCGTCAGGCACAGCCCGAGTTGATGAAATGGATGCTGCGCACCCGCAGCGACGGTGGACACGATCTGCTGTTCGGCACGATACGCGAGACCGGCGTAGACCATTCGCCGCTGTATCAATACATCCGCGAGATGGAGAAACAGAAAGACAGCAACGAGGACAAACGCTTGATCTATGTCGCCGCCACCCGTGCCAAAAAGACCCTGCACCTGTTCGGCTCGGCCGCCTGCAAGACAGACAAGACGGGTGAGATGATTTGTTCAGTCAAAGGCCGTTCCTTGCTCGGCCAGTTATGGCCAGTCGTGCAGGTGGAATTCATCGCGGCGATGCAGACCCAGCTACCCATGGTCGATACGGCTATACCCATACCGGCAGCAATGCAGATCCGACGACTGCGTGCGGACTGGGCACCCCCGCCATTACCCGTTACGGCCAGCGAGGTCACGACACAACAAACCACCGAGATCGGCCTGCTCGCCGAAGAGGTCGAATACGCCTGGGCCGGTGAGACGATCAAACGCGTCGGCTCGGTCGTGCATCGCTGCATCCAGTGGATCGCCAGAGATGGCATCGAAAACTGGGACCGCACCCGTATCCACAATCTGCATGATCGCTACGAGGCCATGTTCCGTCAGGCCGGCCTCACCGGCAAGGACCTCGACTGGGCCTGCAACCAGGTCGCCCTCGCGCTGACCGGCATGCTGGATGACCCACGAGGCCTGTGGATTCTGTCAAACGTCCACGCGTATCCACACAACGAATACCCGCTGACCGGCATCGTCGGCGACAAACTGGTCAATGTGATCATCGACCGCACCTTCATCGACGCACACGGTACCTGCTGGATCATCGACTACAAAACCAGCCGCCACGAAGGCCCCGACCGCGAGGCCTTCCTCGATCAGGAACAACAACGCTACGCCGGCCAACTGAACCGCTACGCCAGACTGATGCAACAACTGGAAAACCGCCCGATCATGCTGGGTTTGTACTTCCCGCTGTTGCAGGGATGGAGAGAGTGGGGGTATGGTGGACAATAAAAATTAATTTTCAAGCTAGCAACTGCAAGGTTTCGAATAATATTTTAACTCTGACCTCAGATACATAGGTATATATGCGCAAAATATTAACGTTTTTATTTTTAACGCTAAGCATTTCATTAAATGCAATATCACAAGAAGTCGAGATGCGGAAAAACATTGAGTTAGATTCCTACTATAATCTAAGCCTCGAAGTAAGCGCAGATTATAATGTGTCGATTACTATTTATTTCGGGGATGAAAATACGTTAGTCGAGAAATATATAATTGGGAACGCAGTTCTCCGTGAAAATAATATTCAAAGTATTGAAATAGATCAATCGAATGAAACTTTAGAGGTTTTGCTCATAGCCAGTGATAGGACATCGAATTACGGCGCGAGGACTGGAGTGCTTATTTACGAGGATGCAGGTTGGCGCTTGGTTAAAATCCCATCTGGAATATTCTCAGTTACTATTAATAACAACATTGGTCAAATTGAGATAGAAGGTAACACGTACAAATATGAAAAGGGAATGATGGTGAAAATGAATTGATATGTTCAAACGGACAACCAAGGGGACACATTTATTGTTGTACTAGTTTTTGTACTTGATAGAAGCCCCATAGTCGACCGGAAGGATTATGTTTGTGTGTGATGTGAAACTCTGATTCAGAGAAATCCACTTAAAATACTTACCTTAATATTTCCAGCCCCTTCTTTTCCACCAGATTGAGCAATTTAAGTGAAGGGCCGTTCGGTTTTTTCTGGCCCTGTTCCCACTTCTGTACGGTTGATTTACTGGTGTTTAGATAAGCGGCAAACACGGCCTGGCTGGCCTTGTTGCTCAGACGCAGACGTTTGATTTGCGTAGCATCATAGCTTTTGACTGGTGGCAGACATAAAGCATCAAATTCACGCAGGGTTACTGCATCCATCAAACCAATTGCATGCAGATCCCTGGCCCCCTCATGAACAACTTTCAGTATGGATTTACGTGTCATCACCGATTACCTTAATTAATATTTTTGCACTTTCAGCATTTTCCAGTTCCATGGCGCTGTAGCCCAGCAATTCCCGTGCGTATGTTTTTATTGCCTTAAGTTCCAGATCGTCGACATTGTCGCGTTCATTCTTGGCGAAACCATAAATAAAAAAAGCACACTCACGTTCCTTGAATGCAAGCAAGGTCCTGGTGCTGGTGCTTTTCCCTCGTCCATGTATACCGATACGTTTCTTGAAAACATTACCACCAAGGTTCGCATCGATCAGTCCACGGTTCATTTCGATAATGGCTCGTTTCAGCAACTGATCACTGACTCCTTGTCGAGCTGCCCATTTGTGAAACCATCTGGTTTTGTAAATCAGCATGTCCAATCCTTTGGTCTGAACCTATCATAGCACTAAGTGCTATAGAATTGTATAGTCGAATCAAATCAAGATACCTCAGGTTCTAACAGGTAAGAATAACAGTGAGGGTGGCGGCACCCTGCCATATTCTGTTTTCCTTCCGTCCGATGTAATATCACTTGACCAGACACCATCAATCAATGACGAGGGGGGATTATCTATGAAACATCTGTTCCTGCTGTGCATGCTTGTTACCTTCAGCCTTTCCGTTTCCGCTGATCATGAAAAGGTGGTCGAAACACCGGTCGAGGGGATCCGTAACCTGAATGTCATCGAGAGTACGGTCGCCTGCGCCGGGGCGATTACGCCCGAGAATGTTTCCGGAATCGGCAAGATGGGCTTTGTTTCCATTTTTAATCTGCGTCGGCCTGATGAAGAAGGCGCCAGGCTCGAAGAAGAGGCGGCAGCGGCCCAATCGGCAGGATTGAAGTATGTGCATATTCCGTTCGACAGCAACAAACCGGATACGGCGGCAGTGGATGAGTTCCTGGCCGAGATAGCCAAACCCGGTAACCAGCCGGCTTTTATACACTGTGCCGGGGGTGGGCGTGCGGCCAGTATGTGGTACGCGAAGCGGGCGATTGTTGATGGACTGGACAAGGAACATGCGCTGGAAGAAGCGAAGCGGCTGGGGCTGAGCAACGGGCCATTGCAGACCTTTATGACCGACTATATTGAAACCCGTCACTGACGCCGGATATTTGCAGTAGGCCTGTCGATTTGATCTGCCCTCAATCGACTACAGGGTGTAGACCATACCTTCACCCTGAATCCAGGAGTCTTTATGAAATTTATCTGTCTTGGCTGTATGGACGAAACGTTATGGGCGAAACTGTCCCCCGATGAACAATTGGCGAGGGTGGATGAGTGTGTCGCCTATGATGATGTATTACGCAGCAACGGCCATTTTACTGGCGGTGAAGCGCTGCAACATGCAACACTGGCGAAAACCTTACGCTGGCAGAATGGCCAGGCCACCGTCACAGACGGACCATTCGCTGAAACCAAGGAAATGCTGGGCGGTATCCTGATCCTCGAAGCCAGAGACATGGCACATGCCGTAGAGCTGATGTCGAAACACCCCGGCGTGAAGATGGGCTCATTCGAGATCCGCCCGGCGGCAGATCTGTCGGCGATGATCAGTGAGAGCGAAAAGCGGCGCTCGAAAGCTGCTACATAATCATTTATCCACCCCGTATTCGTCATGCTTGCGCCACCACTGATACGGTGGCGTTTGTGGGACATCATCCGGGGACTCTTCCCACAACTCCTGGCGTCCCAGTGGCGTCAGATCGAGGTATGAGAAATTGCTGCCGAGGTATTCTGCGCCGCGCAGTGAGGTGTGGTAACTGCGATAGATCGTACTGTCATCGCGGACAAACACACTGACGCCAAACATTTCGCCGTTGTCGCGGGTCGCACCGAAGTCCTTGTTAAAATCAGTGCCGGCGGAGGAATACCAGGGTTTGGTCCAGCCCATGCGCGTTTTATATGCTTCGAGTCTGGCATAGGGTGCGCGTGATACCAGCACCAGTGAGGTGTCGCGGGCATGGATATGGGCGATGTGCCCCATATTGTCGACCATCATCGAGCAGCCGGTGCAGGGCGATTCGACAAACATAAAGTGATAAACAATCAGCTGCTTGCGGCCTGCGAACAGATCGAGAAGATTAACCTTGCCATCCGGTCCGGTAAATTCATAGTCCTTCGTGATCTCCACCATCGGCAAACGGCGACGCTCGGCGTTCAGTGCATCGCGCTGCCGGGTGTGTTCCTTCTCCTTGATGCGCAATGCCTCAAGTGCGCTCTGCCATTCTTGTTCATTGACTATCTGTCTCATGTCCGTCTCCGGGATTCCTGTATTGTTTGAACGTGACTACAGTATGGGCACCGTGGTGCATGCATGCACTGTGGTCACAGGACAACATCAGGGTGGTTTTGTGCCAAATGCGGGCGTATGATTCTGAAGAGCAAATCGGGTGGTGATGATGAAGCAGGTATATATCCTTATCTATGAAGATGTTGTGCTGTCGTCGGCGGCCGCGCCACTGGATATCTTCACGCGTACGAACGATATATTAAAGGCGGTTAATCAACCACCGGCGTTTAATGTGACGCTGGTCAGCCGCGAGCATGAGGATATCCGGCTGAATACACCTGCTCAATTTGGCTGTCAGGCCTCACTGTCAGACCTGCCGCCCAGATCGACAGGCCATGATCAGCAACTGATACTGGTACCCGCGTTTGGCGGTGATTGGGATACGGTACTGGAAAGAAATCGTAATATTATCATCTGGCTCAGACAGCACTACCACGCCGGTACGGAGGTCGCGAGCCTGTGCAAGGGCAGTTATTTTCTGGCCGAGGCCGGATTGCTCGACGGCAAGCCCTGTACCTCACACTGGGCGTCAGTAGAGGATATGCGCAGGCGATTCCCGGACATACTGCTGCAACCCGATTCCGTGCTGACCGACCAGAACGGGATCTACACCGGTGGCGGTGCATTTACTTCTCTGAATCTGGTCCTGTATCTGGTGGAAAAATTTTGCGGTCATGATATTGGTGTGCGGGTGGCGAAGAATTTCTCCATCCATCGCGACCATATGAATCAGGCGCACTTTTCGATATTCAAAGGCATGGACCAGCACGGTGACAGGATGATACGGGATGCGCAGGCCTATATTGAGGCGCATTATGCGGAAGAAATCAGTGTTGAACGTATTGCCGCACAGGTAAACATGAGCAAGCGCAATTTTATCCGCCGCTTCAAACAGGCTGTCCGGATCACACCACTGGAATATATACAACGCGTGAAGATCGAGGCCGCAAAGAAGTCGCTCGAAAGTGGCAAGGCAAATATCCAGACGCTGACATACGATGTGGGTTACAACGACAGCAAGACCTTCCGCAGCACATTCAAACGACTGACCGGAGTCACCCCGCAGGACTACAGGAGTAAATACGGAAGGATGTAACAGGTGAACAGACTACGGTTGCCAGCCGTAGTCCGGCAGGAGTCTTAACCTTCTACAATGCGCCAGGTACCGTCAGGTTGGCGGCAGGCGATACCATAAGCCTCTTCCTTTTTACCGCTTATCGAGACGGTCTGGTGAAACTCGCGGCAGTAATTACCGGTATCAGAGTACCCATCCCGCACCGGGGTGATTGTGCCGGTATGATTATTTTGGGAATTGTTCCAGTTAATGACCTGACCCAGTGGTGCAGTACGGGCATTGATATTTGCCTGGTCTGCTTTCATTCTGTCAGTGTCATCCATTGATCTGCCAACTTCACTGCCCATCAGTCCGCCGAGCAATACCCCGACCGCCGTCGATGCAAGCTGGCCTTTACCGCCGCCAAACTGCGCACCTAACAGACCACCCAGCGCCGCACCAGCCAGTCCACCTACAGTCTGTTTCTGCCCATACTGACTGGTCGCACAGGCACTCATGATGACGAGTGTGACCACCAGCATAACGTTTTTAAATAGTTTCATAGGCTACTCCAGTAAATCATGTCGGTTGTTGATGACGCCCCGCAACCGGTCACGGAAAAAACATTTACGAGAGTAATTTATGTCACTTCAATCTTCTGTACGCTAGCGTACACCCGGGAGACTAACCACCTTTTTCTGCCGGGGTTACAACCGTCCCATATCAATAACAAACCGGTAACGCACATCGCTTTTCAGCACACGCTCATAGGCCTCGTTGACCTGGCCGGGTGCGACCGTTTCAATCTCCGGGGTGATGTCATGCTTCGCGCAGAAGTCGAGCATCTCTTGCGTTTCCTTGATGGATCCTATCAGTGAACCGGAATAACTACGTCTCATCATCACCAGCGGGAACGGGTGTATCGACAGCGGCTTGTCCGGGACACCCACGACGACGAGCGTGCCTTCAAATTTGAGCAGACCAAAGTAATCATTCATGTTGATGTCGGCGGAGACGGTGTTGATGATCAGATCAAACTTGCCCGCGTATTTTTTGAATACTTCCGCATTGTTTGTTGCCACAAAATGATGCGCACCCATCTTCAGTGCATCCTCACGCTTTTTGTCAGTGTGACTGAGCACGGTAACCTCTGCGCCGAGCGCCACCGCGATCTTCACACCCATATGGCCGAGACCACCCAGTCCGAGGATTGCTATCTGTTTGCCGGGACCGGCCTTCCAGTGCATCAACGGTGAATACAGCGTAATCCCCGCGCACAGCAGTGGCGCAGCCTTGTCGAGCGGCAGGTTGGACGGGATACGCAACACATAGTTTTCATCAACAACGATCACATTCGAATAGCCACCCTGGGTTGCGGTCTTGCCGTCCCGTTCGTAACCGTTGTAGGTGACAGTCATGCCTTCGAGGCAATACTGGTCCAGATCCTGCTCGCAATTTGCACAATGACGACAGGAATCCACGAAGCAGCCCACACCGACCTGATCACCAACCTTGTATCTTGTAACTTTTGCCCCGACCTTGCTGACCACGCCACTGATTTCATGACCCGGTACCATCGGGAATATCGAGCCGCCCCATTCATCACGCGCCTGATGAATATCGGAGTGACAGATACCGCAGTATTTGATATCGATGACGACATCATGGTCTTTCGGTTCCCGCCGGTCGAACGTGTACGGGACCAGCGGTGCTTTCGGGGTGAGGGCGGCGTAACCTTTGGCGTGGATCATGGTGGACTCCTGGGATGCTAGTGGGGTGAACGGTCTCTTCCCGCATGGTAGTGGAAATCAGGGGCAGGATAAAGTGGCAGGTGGCATTATTCAATGCGAGGTTGTCAGGGTCATCAACCGAATAGATACGACGGGTCCAGTTGAGTATGGTATATAATGCATGGTCATGAACATGCTGACGGAATACAAGGAACGCCTGCTGGATAAATACCGATCCCGTATCCGGGAAAAGGCGATCCTGCAGGCGAAAAGCCGGATTGCGCTTGCCGGCAGGCAGGTCATGGACTTTTCCGAGGACCAGCTTGAAATCATTGTGTTTGAGGAAGAAGAGAAGGTCAAAAGCAGGCTCAGACAATCCGGTTTGATAGCGATATTAATCACTTTGGGTCTGAGCTAGTCATGCTGAACCAGTTACTGAAGTTTACCGTGATTACCTCGATCTGGTTCTGGTTAAAACCACGCTGGCGTGCCTTGCTCGCATTTGTCGTCAGTATCGTCATCATTACGGTTTTGCATCGTGAATACGTGAATTATGTTGAAATCTCAGGCAACCAGACCTTTCTGGTCTGGTCGTATATCCTGAAATGGTCTGCACTGCTGATATGCATCCTCGTTTATTGGCTGGTCAGTGCGTGGGGGATCGGTGTCAAAAAGTCGGCAGCTACAAAGTCCGAGCCCGGTTTGGCCAAACCTGTACAGAAGCAGGAGGGGCCGGATGATGGATTTGACTTCATCCGGCGCAAGAAGCGACTGAACAGCCAGGCAGAAAAGTTGCTGGGTAAGCCTGGGGCAAAAGATGGCAAGAACGCTCGCTGAGGCATTGACTGGCTGGAATCAGGATCAATTGTCGAATCTTGGTGCCATCCTGCAACTCAAACAAGATCGCCCTGCCATTGAAGAAATCTGCGTTCACATCAAGTGGCTATATCACTCAAAGACCAGGGCAAAAATCAATTCGTTGAAGAACCGGATTACCCGTGATGGTGTTGCGGATCGTGAATCGGTCTATCCGCTACCGCTGTATTCCGATCTGATCCTGGCGCTGGCCCGAAAACTGAAGTTGAACACAAAAAATTCCAGCGTCGATGACCTCGAACTGGATATCTCCTATGCGATTATTGTCGAGGCACTGCAAAAGATGACGCAGTCTCAACGCAGGGTGTTTTTCAGTAATACTATTAATCTGGGTGAGATATTCGAGAATGTGGACATCCCCAGCCCCGACCTGCGTGGGCCGGTGACCACGCTGGCAGCGCTGGGTATCGCACATGGCAGCAGCATGTCGCTCTACCTGGCATCGACCACTGCACTGGGTTTTGTCACCCATGCAGTCGGTATCGCGTTGCCGTTAGCCATATATAGCGGCATTGGGTCAACGATTGCATTTATAATCGGGCCGACCGGCTGGCTGGCGGTCGGCGGCTGGGCGTTTTTAAGGATGACCGGGCCGGAATGGAAAAAACTCATCCCGGCAATCATGTATATCATCGCTACGAACAGTTCCCAGCGTATGCATTTGCCTGATAGTGTGATGAAACTATAATTCAGAATGCAGCCCTGAAGCTCCGTTGTATCTGCTTGCGTTGTTGTGGATCGACACCGGCGATATCTGCGTGGCTGATCCAGTCAGCAACTGCTGTACTCACCTCATCAACAATCTTCTCTGCCCGTCCGCGTTTCATCGAGGCGGTTTTCGCGCAGGCACGAAAATCATCCAGTGTAAATCCATCACGTTTACCGTTGATTGTCATCTGGTGGCTGGCGGTCCAGGCACCGGTCGGGTTGTAGCTGTAGGTCACATCAAATGCGGGTGACAGCGACCAGTTACCGGACTTGTCCATCAGGAAGGCGATATTTTTTACATGGTCGTCCTGGTTGCGGGCGATCACATTGAAGACCATGCGGCGGAATTGTTGTTCGATACTGTCCATCGGCAATGCGAGCTGACGCATGATCAACAAGGCCTGTTCATAGGACCATGCCCCGGCCAGGTTGTAATCGTAATGGGCGAGGCCACACAGCGATTGCATATGCAGTTTCTCGCCGCCAGCGTGCCTGTCAAAGCGGCGCGACATGAAATGATGTCTACCATTTTCCTCAAACAATCGGCAGTCGCTCATGTTGATGCCAGCCGCCTCTGCCATTAACGCATAGGCATATTCGATCACACCGTAGCCTTGCGGGTCTTCAAGTTCCTTGTCACGGTTGCCGCTGACACCATCAAACTTCAGTATCCAGTATTCAAAACCCTGTCCGGCCTGTACTTGCCCGGAGCGCACCTCATTTGTCTCCGGGTTCCAGGCGATCACGGCCTTCGCACGTGCGCCACCGGCAGAGGTGCCGACTTGCAGGATATCCGCCAGTGCGCGTTCGTTATCCCCCTGTGAGAACGATGTATTCAAGCTATTTCGATGCGAGAGGATGGTTGATGCCAGTTCAACCAGCTGATCGACCTGTACCTGTCGTGACTGTGATCGCTTCGGGCCAATTGCAGGTACATATTCAAGTGCACCCATGCCACGGTCGCCGGTATAGCAGAGTCTCTCAATGGCATTAAATGAGTTTGCGGTGCGGCCTTGTTGCGCCAGCCAGGTATCTATCAACGTATTGCCGAATCGGTCCGGCAGCGAATCGGCGAGCAGGCCGGGCAGTCCGTGAAAGGTCGGGCGTGACAGTTCCTGGAAACGGTATATGCGCCGTGACAGCGGCATCGTGATCGGCGAGACTTCGATACCACTTCCGGCAAACTCCGGGTCATATTCGAACGCGGCAACATCATCGTTATCTGCCAGCGACACCGCACCAATCGTGCGGCCCCACAGTTTTACCTCGGCCAGTGTGGTCACGCGTCGTTTTCTCCCCAGGTCCAGCGTTTGCCGCTATCTTCTACCTTGCGTGGTTTTGAGGCGCGTTGTCGCGGTTTGCCCCGGTACTTCAACAATTCCATCGGTCCCGGCTGTGCCGCCGGGATCAGTCGGTCCAGTTCATTCAAGAGTTCGAGCACACGGAAGATTCGGATCAGGCTGGATAGCTGCGCCGAGGCCCCAGCCTCAATACGCTCAACCGTGCGCTTGGCGACACCGGACTGTAATGCCAGGTCGGCCTGTGTTAATTGCATTGTGATCCGGCGGTGGTTCAGGCGTGCGCCCAACTCGGTGAGAATGGCGTTGTCGGTCAGTTGTGTGGTTATATTCATAGTCGTATATTCTGGCGATTAAATAGTCATATAATAATATATATCGTTAATAATTACGATATATAAACATATAATAAATGTTTATCAAATCGTAAAAAATGACGAAAAATATATTAATATTGTATTAATTCGCCAAAATATACGAAAAAAGATAAAATTGATCAAAAAATAGCGGGTAGAAATGCATTTTATGAAATCCTGATTACCCGCAAGTATGTGCACGGCGGTCGATTTAATGCGTTTAACGATATCAGGCAGGTTACAAATAAAAGGGTGTAAACCTGTCATAATGAATATAAGGACAGCAACGCCGCTTGTCATGGAATGGTAATGGACATTGAAAAATCAAAAAGGGTACGGGTAAATACGCCCGATCTGGAACAGTTACTGAAACAGGAGTCCTCGTCAGGCCGACGACGACGTGTGCGCAATGCGTTCATGTTCGTTGTAATCGTGACAGCGGTGATTGCCGGATATCTATACTGGAGCGGGGAGCAGAAAACCCCGACCATACGCTATGTGACTGAACCGGCGAAGACCGGCAATCTGGTCGTACGTGTCTCCGCGACCGGCAAGTTGCGTCCAACCAACCAGGTCGATGTCGGTAGTGAGCTGTCCGGCATCATTGAGCAGGTATTCGTTGACGAAAACGATCGTGTAAGCAGAGACCAGTTACTGGCACAGCTGGATTTATCACAACTGGAAGACAAAGTGGTTCGCGCAGAGGCCTCCCTCGCCGCCGCCGAGGCCCAGGTGATGCAGGCGCAGGCGACCGTGGATGAGACCCGTTCGAATTATGCGCGCCTCCAGAGGCTCGCTGAGACATCCACGTCAGCTGCACCGTCTGCGACCGAGCTGGAGGCTGCGGCCGCAAATGCGAAGCGGGCTGAGGCAAACCTTGCGAGTGCCCGATCCGGTGTGACGCAGGCGAAGGCCGATCTGCAGTCGGGCCGAACGAACATGCAGAAGGCATCAATAAGATCACCCTTTGATGGCGTCGTGCTGGTCAGGAGCATCGAGCCCGGCCAGACCGTTGCCGCCTCGTTTCAGGCACCGGTGTTGTTTACGCTGGCTGAAGATCTGTCGCGCATGGAGCTGCTGGTCGAGATAGACGAGGCTGACGTCGGCAAGGTCGACATGGGTCAGCGCGCAATTTTTACCGTAGATGCATGGCCGGGTCGCAAATACGATGCGGTGATAACGAAAGTCGGTTTTGGTGCGACCGAGACCGAGGGTGTGGTCACCTATCCGGCAACGTTGCAGGTGGACAATCCGGATCTGAGTCTGCGACCTGGTATGACAGCCAGCGCAGATATTACAACGCTGAACCGGGACAATGCGCTGCTGGTACCCAATGCAGCCTTGCGATATGTACCTCCTTCAGCGGACACGTCGACCGTGAGACAGCGTGGCAGTCTGTTATCGTCGCTGTTTCGCGGACCTCCCGGGAATGATCGTGGTCAACAGGTAACAATTACAACGGATGGCAACCGGCAGACGCTGTTTGTACTGGATAACAATACTCCGCTCGCTGTCGAGGTGACTACCGGCGCGAGTAATGGCAGCGTTACTGAAATTACCGGTGGTGAACTGCGTGCCGACATGCAGGTAATTACCGATTCGTTCAGCGAGTAATAATGCAGACAGCGCCGCTGATAAGCCTGTCTGCCATCACCCGGGTGTATGGTACCGGTGATGTGGCCGTGCAGGCATTGCGTGGTATCGATCTGGTGATACAGTCAGGCGAGTTTGTCGCCATTATGGGGCCATCAGGATCCGGTAAATCGACAGCCATGAACGTGCTCGGGTGTCTGGATGTGCCAACAACAGGGGAATATCTGTTTCAGGGCGTCCATGTTGAGCGGCTGACACGAGACCAGCGAGCGTTGTTACGACGGGGATACCTCGGTTTCGTGTTCCAGGGATTTAATCTGCTGGCACGTACTACTGCGCTGGAAAATGTCGAGCTGCCACTCGTGTATCGCGGTGAAAATGCCGAAACCCGGCGTACTGTCGCCCTGCAAGTGCTCGAACAGGTCGGATTAAAGGGCCGGGAACACCACACTCCGTCCGAACTCTCCGGCGGCCAGCAACAACGGGTGGCAATCGCCCGTGCCATCGTCACCAATCCGTTGGTGTTACTGGCAGATGAACCTACCGGTAACCTCGACAGCCGGACCAGCCATGAGATCATGGATCTGATACGGCAGTTGAACGAGCAGCAGGGCATTACCGTGTTGATGGTCACACACGAGGCGGACGTCGCCGCGTGTGCGAATCGTATAATCCGGTTTGTGGATGGCGTGATCGAAAGTGATACGCCCCGGCAGGCGGGCGGCTGATGTTCGGAAATACACTCCTGCTTTCACTGCGCGCCATCCGCCGCAATATACTGCGTTCCTCACTGACCGTGCTCGGCGTGGTCATAGGGGTTGCCGCTGTTATCATTATGGTGACACTGGGTAACGGAGCGACCAGACAGGTTACTGACCAGATTGCCAGCATGGGTAGCAATCTGATCATGTTGATGCCCGGTCAGCGTTACGGACCGGGTTCCGAGCCGTCACCGTCATTCAGATTTGATGATGTTGAGGCGGTGCGTAAACAGATAAATTCACTGGTGGCGGTTGCACCCGTCAGTAACAGCAATGCAACCGCTGTTTACCAGTCGCGTAACTGGTCGACCACAGTGACCGGGACAAACAGCGACTATTTTACAGCTGGAAACTGGCAGCTTGAGAATGGCCGCGTGTTTACAGAGACAGAAGAATCGACTGGTCGTGCCGTTTGTGTGATAGGTGCGAGCGTACGCGTGAAACTGTTTGGTCGACAAAATCCGGTCGGTAGTGACATCCGTATCAAGAACTTTAATTGTGAAGTGATCGGGCTGCTGAAGGCCAAAGGGCAGTCCGCGATGGGCTCGGATCAGGACGATACCGTCATCATGCCGATAGCGACCGTGCAACGCAGGCTGACTGGCAAACCGGATGTGAGCAGGCTGATGGTTTCGGTGCGTGACGGTGGTCCGGTCGAACGTGCAAAACAGCAGTTGATGGAATTGATGCGTGAGCGACGCAGTATCGGTGAATTCGAGGAGGATGATTTTCGGGTAATGGATACCGTGCAAATTGTCGAGACAATGACGACCACGACACGCATCCTGACGATGTTGCTTGGGGCAGTGGCCGCCGTGAGCCTGCTGGTTGGCGGTATCGGGATCATGAATATCATGCTGGTCTCGGTGACCGAACGCACACGCGAGATCGGTATCCGTCTGGCTATCGGTGCGCTTGAGCGCGATGTACTGATGCAGTTTCTGACCGAGGCGGTTGTACTCTCGTCACTCGGTGGTCTGGCAGGGATCGCACTGGCCACACTTGCCTCGATCGGGCTGACCAGGTTACTCGATATTCCCTATATATTTGATGCCGGCATTAACGTGTTGTCATTCCTGTTCGCGGCAGTCATCGGGATAGTGTTCGGCTATTTTCCCGCACGGCGTGCTGCCCGTCTCGATCCAATCGAGGCATTGAGGCATGAATAACAGATCAGGACAGTAATCTTTTTACGATCTCGCTGGCCGCGTCCTCTGCGGACAGGTGTGTCGTATCCAGGCGCAACTCCGGATTTTCCGGGGTCTCATAAGGCGAGTCGATACCGGTGAAGTTACTGATCTCCCCGGCTCGGGCTCGCTGGTACAGACCCTTGCTGTCGCGTTGTTCGGCGATGGCGAGTGGTGTGTCTACGAATACCTCGATGAACTCGCCCGGCTGGAACAGGCGACGTGCGGTGTCGCGGTCGGCGCGGTACGGTGAGATCGAGGTGACCAGTACGATCAATCCTGCATCAACCATCAGGTTTGCCACCTCGGCGATGCGGCGGATGTTTTCGATCCGATCGGTCTCGCTGAAGCCGAGATCCTTGTTGAAGCGCTGACGGATATTGTCGCCATCAATAATATAGGTGTGTTTATCGCTGGCATGCAGTTTTTGTTCGGCCAGGTTGGCAATCGTGCTCTTGCCGGAGGAGGGTAGTCCGGTCAGCCAGATTACCTTCGGTACCTGCCCCTTGGCGGCGGCACGTGCTTCCTTGTCCAGCGTGAACGAATGCGGGACAACAGTATTGGCCCGGCGTAGCGCCGCATCGATCATGCCGGCGGCGACCGTATTATTGGTCAGGCGGTCTATCAATATAAACCCGCCGGTAGTCCGGTTCTCGACATAGGGATCAAATACCAGCGGCTGGTCGGTGGCGATATTGCAGGAGGCCACCGCGTTCAGTGTCAGTTGATCCGCCGCCAGTTTTTCCGAGGTGTTTACATTGAGCTGATAATTGATACGGGTGACCGTCGCATTGACGGTGCGTGTTCCGCATTTCAGCCAGTAGTTACGACCCGGCTGCATCGGCTGATCCACCATCCACACCAGCATGGTTTCAAACTGGTCTGCTGCGGTGGCGGGGGAGGCAGGGTCACACAATACATCACCCCGGGAGATATCGATCTCGTCCTCCAGTGTCAGCGTGATCGCCTGACTGGCGACGGCACTGGTCAGTTCCTGCGTGTGAAAGATGATGCCTTTGATCCGTGATTGCTTGCCAGAGGGCATCGCGCGGACGGTGTCACCTACCTTGATTGTGCCCGAGGCCAGCGTACCGGCAAAACCGCGAAAATCGAGGTTGGGGCGGTTGACCCATTGCACAGGCATACGCATCGGTTTCAGTTGTGCGGATTCGACGTTGATAGGAACGGTCTCCAGATATTCCATCAGCGGCGGTCCCTGATACCAGGGCATGCTGGTCGTGTGGGAGGTGATGTTGTCACCCTCCAGCGCACTCATCGGGATCGCGGTGACCTTGCGGAAGCCAAGCTCGGCGGCAAAGCTGTTATAGTCTGCCAGTATTTTTTCAAACACGGCGCGGTCATAACCGACCAGATCCATCTTGTTTACTGCAAGCACCACTTCCTCGATACCGACCAGCTTGACCAGATTGCTGTGACGGCGGGTCTGGGTCAGGATACCCTTGCGTGCGTCTATTAATACAACGGCCAGATCGGCGGTCGAGGCGCCGGTGATCATATTGCGGGTGTATTGCTCGTGTCCCGGCGTGTCGGCAACGATGAACTTGCGGCGGTCGGTCGAGAAGAAACGGTAGGCCACATCAATGGTGATCCCCTGTTCACGTTCGGCGGCGAGACCGTCGACGAGCAGGGCGAAGTCTATCTTCTCACCCTGCGTGCCGATGCGCTTGCTGTCGGCCTCCAGCGTCTTCATCTGATCTTCAAAGATCATCTTGCTCTCGTAGAGCAGGCGTCCAATCAGTGTGCTCTTGCCATCATCGACACTGCCGCAGGTAATAAATCGCAGCAGGCTCTTGGTCTCATGCGACTTCAGGTAGGCGCGGATGTCCTCGGCAATCAGGTCGGAAACATGTGCCATCAGAAATAGCCCTCCTGCTTCTTTTTCTCCATGCTGGCGGCGGTGTCATGGTCGATGACCCGACCCTGACGTTCGCTGGTCTTCGTCAGCAACATCTCCTGGATCACGTCTTCCAGTGTGGCGGCGGTGCTTTCTACGGCGCCGGTCAGCGGATAACAACCGAGCGTCCGGAAGCGCACGCTTTTCAGCACCGGCTTCTCACCGGGGGCGAGCGGCATACGATCATCATCCACCATAATCAGCCCGCCATCGCGCTCCACGACCGGCCGCGGTGCTGAGAAATACAGCGGCACGATTGGAATGTCTTCCAGATAGATGTATTGCCAGATGTCGAGTTCGGTCCAGTTGCTGATCGGGAATACGCGGATGCTTTCGCCCTTGTGTTTCTTCGTGTTATACAGGCTCCACAGTTCCGGGCGTTGGTTCTTCGGGTCCCAGCGATGGTCTCTGGTGCGGAATGAAAACACGCGTTCCTTGGCCCGGCTTTTTTCCTCGTCACGGCGTGCGCCACCAAAGGCAACGTCAAAACCGTGTTTGTCCAGCGCCTGCTTGAGGCCCTGGGTCTTCATGATATCGGTATGGATCTGGCTACCGTGGGTAAACGGGTTGATGCCCTGGGCAAGGCCCTCCGGGTTGGTGTGCACCAGCAGCTTGAAGTCATGTTCCTTTTGCATACGCTCCCGGAAACGGTACATGTCCTGGAATTTCCAGGTTGTATCCACGTGCAGCAGCGGGAACGGGATCTTCGCCGGGTAAAACGCCTTGACCGCCAGACGCAGCATGACCGCACTGTCCTTGCCGATTGAATACAGCATCACCGGATTGTCCGCCTCGGCCACCACTTCACGCATGATCTGGATCGATTCGGCCTCCAGACGTTGCAGGTGCGTCAGGCTGACGGTACGGGATTGTGGATTACTCATTACGCTGGTCTCTGTCATTCAGTGTGTTGATGCGCGGGCATATACAGTCAGTCGGGCGGTGAACTGTACGAAAAAACCGCAGCGCTGACAACACATAAATGCTTATAAGGTTATTATTATTCAATA
>CAMDWI010000011.1 GCA_945878555.1 Klebsiella pneumoniae | reverse complement strand
GCGGTACCGTGGAATGGAACCCGAACGAACGTTTCCAGGCTACCCTGAAAGGCGAGATGCAATACAACGACCTCGGGCCCCAGGTAAATCCGATAGTGCTGGATAGATATTCTGCAACGCCGAAACTGACCCATCCGGAACGGACTGTCCTGCTCGGTATTTCAAGTTTGAACATTCCGGGTGTTAAACAGGAGATAGGTGAATATACCAAGCTGGGTTACAAGTACGGACCTACCTATGTCAACCCGCGTCTTGAGGCTCAGGCCTCCGGTATACCCATAACAGAAGCATCAACTGCCGCTGTAGGAACCGTATTCGATTTGACTACCTGTCAAAAAGCAGGGGGTATGGTCATAGATCCGGGGGGTATACCTTCGATGCAACCTGAAAAAGGTGATTCCTGTAATCTGACAGACGAGTCCGAATCCTGGCCAGCAAACGGATTGCTCGATCTGGTTTATACATTTGATAACGGGATTGAGATCAATTCACTGACCGGTTACAGCGAACAGGAGTTTTATAATACACCGGGTAATTCAGGTGGTGGTGCATTTAATAACAATGTACGCAGTCGTGGCGAGGACTACAACCAGTGGAGCACCGAGTTCCGGGTCAGTTCACCCACCGGTGGCCAGTTCGAGTGGATGACAGGAGCTTATTACCAGATCAATGATATGGATTACTGGTCGGACAGATATCGACTGGATGGTCAGCGACCCCTGTTGGCTGTTCGCGCATCGGACGACTCTGAATGGAAGAGTATGTTTGCCACAGCAACATACAATTTCTGGGACAACAAGGCCTCACTTGATATAGGAGGAAGATATACCGATATCCATAAGGAAGGTCAGGGGTTCAACAGCGCTGCAGAATATTATGTACGCAATGAAATTTCGGCGGGTGGAGATGGATCGGTGGTCCGTGTTCCATTTGCAATTGACGTACGTGCGGCCGGTGCACGTGGAACAGCAAGCAGGGCTTTCCTGACGGCGAATCCGGGTATCGTAAACGGTTCTATCGTCGGACGTTCAGAGTTTACGCTAAATTGCAGCTCATTACGCGCCGCCACAATATCAGGTTTGACGCCACCGTCTTCAGCCTGTGTCCGGGTAGCCAATACAATCGATGAAGACTCGTTTGATCCCCAGGTTGTGCTGCGTTATCGCCCGAATGATGATATGTCCTTTTACGCCAAATATGCCACAGCATTCAAGGCAGGAGGCTTTGATCTCGCTGTGAGTGAACTGCCAACCAGAGCAGAGGACTTTACCTTTGGTCCCGAGAACTATGAGATATATGAAGTCGGAGGACGTGGCAGTTTTATGGACGGCAGATTGTCGACCGAGGCGACCATCTACTATATGGACATGACCGGTATTCAAGTGACGTTTGTTTCCCGTACATTGGATAGAAGTATTACCAATAACGTTGGACAACAGGACGTCAAGGGAATCGAACTGAGCGCCAGATACGCCGCCACGGAACGCCTGACCTTGAGCGCGTATGTTGCAGTTATGAAGGGTCAAATTGTTGAATTTAACGACTCAGTATGTACTTCAGATGAGGAGGTGGCTGGTACTTGCAGAGATGCCGCAGCATCTCTGGCTGAAGTCGGGGATCTAAGTCTGGTTGGTACCATCAATCGTTCCAACGTTGAAGCACGCAACGCACCGGACTGGCAGTTCAGCACGAATGCGCGGTATGAGCTGCCTACGCTGCTGGAAGGTTACTACTCCAATGTTGACGTTTTCTTCATGGCCAGTGACGATATCCTGACCAATCGGGATTTTTCGAGAAAGGTCAGTATGAAGCGTTATGCAGATATGAACCTGTCCATGGAAATCGGTGGGACTGATGAGAGATGGTCTGTAACCGCCTATGCTCGTAACTTGTTTGCACCAAAGCCGACCTATTTTCCGGAGTTTGACCTGGATGGTGAAGGTATCCTTTCTGGGTCCGATGTGGAAATTGGGCTGAATAACTTTACGACATATGGTTTACGGTTTAACTACAAGTTTTTCTAGTTGATATGACTGTATTAAGGGTAGCGCGTGTCAGGAGGCACGCGCTACCCATCGTGCAGGTATGAATTCTGTAGCCTATACTTTCTATAGGGGAAATACCGGTAAAAGCGGTCCCGGTTTTTTGTGCAAGGGGATAGAGTGAGGGGGTCTGGCTGGATGTATAAGTGTATGATTAAACTGTTGGCCTGTTGCCACAATTATATGGTCGCTAACAATTCATCTCGTCGAAGCTGCTCAACCGGGTGGACTGGCCGGGTGTTCCTGTTGAGTATGTTTGTGTACTTCCCGGGACTGGTACTGGCGCAGTCCGAGACAGCCAGTAATGCAGACCCGTATCGCAACCTGTTAAACCAGTATTGTGTCAGTTGCCACAATGAGACATTAAAAACAGCCGGGCTGATGCTGGACAAGGCCAATGTGGCTGATGTTAGTGAAAATCCGCGAATATGGGAAAGCGTTATAACCAAGCTGACCTTGCGTGCTATGCCGCCAGTAGGTATACCACTCCGACCCCAGGAAAGTGAATATGAAGGCTTTCTGGAATATTTACAGTCAGAACTGAATCGTACGGGCGAAGCAAACCCGAATCCGGGCCGATCTCTGGTTCATCGACTTAATCGCACAGAATACCGGAATGCCATACGCGATATTCTTGGTCTTGAGGTAGATACAACAGACCTGTTACCTGCGGATAATATCAGCCATGGATTTGACAATATAGCCGAGGTACTCGCTTTTTCCCCATTACTGATGGAACGTTATATGTATGCCGCAGGTCAGGTAAGCCGCCTTGCTCTTGGGCCGGTTAACATGCAACCGGTAGGCCAGACTTATAATCTTGCAGATACTCTCAGACAAACGGATCGTATGAATGATGACATGCCGTTTGGTAGCCGCGGCGGTACCGTCATAAGTCATAATTTTCCCATGGATGGTGAATATACCGTCAGAATTACCCTGCTCAGAAATCTTGAGGGATATATTCGCGGTTTGAGGGATGAGCATACGCTCGAGGTTCGTCTGGATCATGAACGTGTAGGGGCAATGAAAATCGGGGGTGAAGTCCATGGCCGTTCCGGCCCGATTTTCACCGAAAACCAGGTTGTTCACTACGCAGGAGATCCGGAGCAGATTGGTTATGAATTTACAGCAGATGAAAAACTGGAGTTTCGTATCCCGGCCAGTGCAGGTGCGCACAAGGTCAGCGTGGCATTTCTTGAGCAGGAGACGAAACCAACCGGAATTCTGGCACCCCAGTTATCACTGCAGAACATGCTGTCATACAAGGGTGGTAAACCAGCAGTAGCAAACGTGACAATTACCGGACCCTATAATGCAAAAGGACCGGGCGAGACAAAAAGCAGACAGAAAATATTCATATGCAAACCCGCATCGCAGAATGACGCGCGTTGTGCAGAAAAAATCCTGAACAATCTGGCCCGTCAGGCATATCGCCGTACAGTCACTGACAAGGAGAAGGAACAGCTAATGGGCCTGTTCCGTACCGGTAGTCAGGACGGGGATTTTACCAGCGGTATAGACCTGGCCTTACAAAGCATCCTGGCCGGCCCGGAGTTCCTGTTTCGTATAGAGAAGGACCCGGCGGATGCCAAACCGGGCGACGTATATCCGATCAGCGATATCGAACTTGCTTCCCGCTTGTCATTTTTCCTCTGGAGCAGTGTGCCGGATGAAGAATTGCTCAAGGTGGCAGAAAAGGGAAAACTGCATGAACCGAAGACGCTGGAAAAGCAGGTTGAACGTATGATGGCAGACCCGCGATTCGAGACATTTATACAGAATTTCGCCAGACAATGGTTATCGCTTACCAAACTGGAACTTTCAAAACCATTACTGGATTTATTCCCCGCATTCGATGGTGAATTACGTGAGGCCTATAAGCAGGAAATAGCACTGTGGTTTGAAAGTATGATACGTGAAGATCACAGTGTGCTGGAGTTGCTTACGTCGGATTATACCTTTGTCAATGAAAGACTGGCACAGCAATACGGTATCAAGGATGTTTATGGCAGCAAGTTCCGCCGGGTATCTCTGGCGGAATATGAGGAAAGGCAGGGTCTGATGGGCAAGGGAGGTTTGTTACTTGCGACTGCATTTAATAATCGTACGTCACCGGTATTACGCGGGAAATGGATACTGGAGAACCTGCTGAATATGCCGCCACCACCGCCTCCGGAGGATGTGCCCGCATTACAGGTCAAGGGTGCAGGAGGCAAGGCACTGACATTGAAACAGGCGATGGAAGCCCATCGCGCCAACCCGGTCTGTTCTTCCTGTCACAAGCTCATGGACCCAATCGGATTTGCACTGGAAAACTTTGATGCGATCGGCTCTTACCGGAGCAGATATCTGGATGCAAATGCTGAAGTGGACTCTTCCGGCGTTCTGTTTGATGGCAGTCAGTTCAACAGCCCGCAGGAATTCCGCAAGGCTTTCATGAAGCATTCTCAAAGGGTTGTTCATACCGCAACCCAGAAGGTGCTGACCTACGCGCTGGGCAGGCCGCTTGACTATTATGATGCACCCGCGGTACGCAGGATCGTGGAAGAGACAGAATCAGAAAACCATACCTGGTCAGATCTGATCCAGGGAGTCATCAAGAGTAAACCATTTCAATACAGGAGGGTTGCAAGCCATGATAATCTTTAAGAAAGCATTACCCCGGCGTACCTTTTTACGCGGAGCAGGTACGGCGTTGGCCTTGCCATTTCTGGATGCCATGGTCCCCGCCTTTGCGGCATCCGGTAGTGTTGGAACACCTCCACTAAGGATAGGCTATGTCTACCTGCCCACAGGCAGGATCATGGAGAACTGGATACCGAAGGTTGAAGGTGAAAACTTTGAAATAACACCGACGCTGGAACCATTGGCAGCGTTCAGGGACCAGATGCTGGTGTTGAGTGGTCTGGATGTAAAGGCAGCTGATTTACTCCCCGGTGAACGTGGCGGACCCCATGAGCGTCCTTGTGCCTCTTACCTGACGGGCGTCCATCCGTATGCAGACCGTGTTGGTATTTCAGTCGATCAGGTAATCGCAAACCATATCGGCAAGGACACCCCGCTAACTTCCATGGAACTGGGACTCGACCCGGCAGAGTGGGCGGGCCAGCAAGCGGCTGACTACAACGGCTTTTACACGGCCACGATGAGCTGGCGTACCGCCACAGCCGCCTTGCCCGCTGAGAACAATCCACGCAAGGTTTTTGAACGGCTGTTTGGTGACACTGACTCACTGGACCCCGAGGCGATGCGTCGGCGGATACAGAGGCAGAGCAGTGTACTTGATTCCGTCAGTATCCGGATCAGGGACATGATGAGTGCAGTCAGCGAGAGTGATCGTTACAAGCTGGAAGAATATTTTGATGCAGTACGTGATGTTGAGCGTGGCATACAGGCTTCAGAATCAAGAACTGACAGTAACAAGGATGGCCTTGCACAGATGGATATAAGGCGCCCGGCAGGAATCCCGGACAATGTGATGGATCACAGTAAACTGATGTTTGATTTAATGCTGCTGGCATACCAGACCAACATGACCAGGGTTATTACCTTCATGCTCGGCCATGAAGGCACAAACCGTAACTATACCGAACTGGGCGCGCAGGATGGTCATCACTCCCTCTCGCATCATAAGGGTGTCTCTACCGCAATTGACTCGTTGAAGAAAGTGGATCGGTATCAAAGTGAAATGCTGGCCTATTTCCTTGAGAAGATGCGCGCGGCAAAAGAGTCAGATGGTTCGTCCCTGCTTGACAACACTATCATTGTGGCCGGTGGTGCTTTAAGTGATGCGAATAATCATGTCCACAATGATATCCCGATGGCATTGTTTGGTAATGGACAAGGCCGAATCAGGGGAGGACGTCACATACGTTTCAAGTCTGAGCCATTGTCAAACCTGCATGTGGCTGTTCTGGACATGTTTGGTGCTCCTTCCGAGGAGTATCTGTCGAATGAGACCAGTGATTCTACCGGTATGTTGAAAGGTCTGGCCTGATACCCGACTCAAGCAACACTGACAGTATAATACTGAGGAACGATGGCGAAATGTTTCAGCTGAGAAAAAGTGTACAGATGTGTTCATTGGCAATCCTGTTGCTGACTGCAAATTCCACCTGGGCTGATCAACAGCCCTTGCTGGATGCGGCAAGGGACGGTGATATTGTTGCCCTGCAGTCGCTATTGAAAGGTAAAGCCAGGCATGATGTAAACAGTGTGCGTGGGGATGGGACGACTGCTCTGGCCTGGGCTGTTTATAACAATGATCAGCAGGCAGTGGATCTGTTGTTACGTCATGACGCTGATGTCAATATTGCGGATGATCTTGGAGTCAGTCCGTTGTCACTGGCCTGTGAGAATGGTAATTCTACGATTGTAAAAAGCCTGCTTGAAGCGGATGCGAATCCTGACCTGGCAAAAACCACCGGTGTTACACCCTTGATGGTATGTGCAAATGTCGGTGCAACTGACGCTGTAATTCTGTTGCTGGAACGTGGTGCGGATGTGAATGCCAGGGAAAACAAGGACGAACAGACCGCCTTGATGTGGGCGGTGGCAGAACGGCACAGTGATATAGTCAAGGTCCTGGTTGACAAGGGTGCCGATGTGCATGCGCGTTCGAAACTGGTCCCGGAACCGGAACCGTATGTCATCAAACTACCATCCGGCAGGAGTGTGTGGGGAGGTAATTATCCAGCTTCCGTACGTTTTGCCAAGGTAGCGGGCGGGTTCACTGCGCTTCATTTTGCGGCACAACAGGGTGACGTTAATTCTGCTCGTATCTTGCTGGATGCCGGTGCGGATATCAATACACCTCACCCTGAACATGGCAGCCCGTTAATAATTGCGATTGCCAGTGGACATGAAGCACTTGCAAGCTTTTTGCTCGACAAGGGTGCTGACCCGAATATTACCGATGCCTGGGGTGTTGCCCCGTTGCATTTTGCACTTCATAACGGCGTGTTGTTCCTGAATGGATTCAGACCTTCGGCAGTTGATCGTCCCGCCTGGAAACGCCCTGACATGGTGAAACTGGTAAATGCACTGCTGGACCACGGTGCAGATCCGAATGTACGCATCAAATATTCCTATCCGTACCTCGATAATCCGTTTATGGCCATCTCTGATGATGAACCCCCGCAGATTGATCCTGTAGGAGCAACGCCGTTATTAATAGCTGCTGCTGCCGGCAATTTGGAGGCGATGGAAATACTTGAGGAGGTTTCCGATGTAAAGGCAACCACAGCGGGTGGCGCAACATTATTTATGCTTGCGTCTGGCGCCGGTGCCGAGCGTGGTGCACGAAGTGAGAATGAAGCAATTGAGGCGGCAAAACTCGCACTTACGTTGGGTGGTAGTGTCGAGGGTCACCTGACAGAACCTGCCCCTGACGGCCCCGCGAAAGGTGTCGCCGATGGCAGGACGGCACTGCACTTTGCCGTAACCGTAGGTTGGCTGGATTTGACACGTTTTCTGGTTGAAAATGGTGCCGACATCAATGCCAAAGACAGATACGGCATGACTCCGCTGATGCTCGCGATGGGTGATCCTGAAGGTCGTTATTACCGTAATATAGGCGATGGCGATTATGACCATCGTTATCGCCGTGCTACCAATAATGCCGGTATGAACGAAGACAAGGAGATGGTCGAGTTATTACTGGAGCTCGGTGCAAAACCGTTTACCGGCAAATATCGGGACATGTCCGGGCAATAACATATTCCGACACATATCTACGTAACGGGCTTGCATGCTGATGAAGCTGCAGCCCGCTTTACGTTATCCCAGCGGGAGTCCTCGTTGTTCCGGTTGCCAGCGGCTGATATCGACCTGGCAGTTACCGATACCGAGTCCATGCAGCCATCTGGCAGTGGCGTCCAGACTGCTCCAGGTTTTCAGTTTTCCATTCAGTGTATTTACCTGATTGGTACCGGTCTGGGTCACAGCCTCAATACGGAAGAAATCACCTTCAGCAATGATATGGACCCGTTTGATCGCACCGGCCTCTATCAGTGCCCTGAAGATTTTAATGTCCATCTCGTGATTCCTCGAAAAGGGTATGTTGCTCTGGTATGGTTATGCCCACATCTTCACAGTGGTTACGTACCAGCAATTCTATAAAGTTCGTTATACTTCGATGATCCTTGTCAGCGGCAAGTTTGATCGCCTCCTTAATCGAGGCATCAATCCGCAAATTCAGAGTTGAGGTCTTTCTGGCGGCCATTTCAGGCTGAATAGTATTGCATAGTGCGTTACATTGTAACGCAAATATAACGTAATATGAAGTACAAAATTATGGTGTGTTTATTTACCCTCTCAAGACCCTTTGGAGGTCTAGCCAGAATTATCAAATCTGAGGGAGGTCCGGCACCATACCGGATTCAGATATGACCCCTGCTCATAAATATGGCAACTTGTCCCGCCCATACAGTTCGACTATATTGAAAGACCAAGTCCGTGATCCGATTGAGTAATATTCAGCTGATACCTGATCCTGCCTAATCTGACCAGTTACATAAATTAATTTAACGAGAGCATTTGCTATGACTATCAAATTTAACAAGGAAAACCTCTGGACCACTGAACTGAATGACGCACCAGAGGTGCAGGCGGGATTTGACCGTTCAAAACCGGTCCGTTTTTATGACACCACGTTACGCGATGGTGAGCAGTCGGTGGGCGTGTCTTTTTCGACCGAAGACAAGTTTCAGATAGCCTGCAAACTGGCAGAACTGGGTGTGGGCAGGATCGAATCCGGCTTTCCGCGTGTATCAGATGACGATACCCGCGCGGTTCGCCGTATCCTCGATGCAGGTTTGTCCTCCGAGATATGGGGATTTGCCCGTGCGATGATCGCTGATGTGGATGCGCATATTGAACTCGGTACCGAATATCTGTTGATCGAGATCACCACCAGTGACAGAAAGATGAAGGCGTTTGGTTTTACGCGTGACAAGGTCATGCAGCGAGCAGTAGATGCAATCAAGCATGCGAAGGATGCCGGTATCAAGAAGGTCAACTTTTTTGCGGTTGATTCCACCCGCAGCGATCTCGGTTATCTGAAGGATGTATATGCAAAGACGATTGAGGCGGGTGCGGAAGAAGTCTCTGTTGTTGACACCATCGGCGTATGTGCACCGGAAGTCGTCGAGCGACTGATCCGCGAGGTCAAGGGCTGGGTAGGCCCGAATATCCCTGTGCATTGGCACGGTCATAACGATTTTGGTCTGGCAACCGCTGCGGCTATCGCGGCGGTGCGTGGTGGTGCAAGCTGGATCCAGGGCACCATCAACGGTATGGGCGAGCGCGCCGGTAATCTCGATATATGCGAGGCAGCTCTCGCCTTGTCGGCGTTATACAAGATGCCCGTCGAACTGGATCTGACCAAGGCACGCGATATCTCCAAGTATGTGCAGAAAGCCGGTAAATACCAGGTAGATGGCTGGAAGCCGGTCGTCGGTGATTTTCTGTTCACCCGCGAGAGCGGTGGTGTCGTCAGCCAGTTCCATATCCCGGAAGCGATTGAACCCTATTCAGCAGAGATCGTCGGCGCGGACCGCAAGATCGTGCTCGGCAAGAAGAGTGGTCTGGTCAGTATTGATATGAAAGGCAAGGAACTCGGCCTGAACATCCCGGATGACAAGAAGGGTGCAGTACTGAATGAAGTGAAAGACATCGGTACCAGCCAGGGTCGTCTGGTGACGGATGATGAATTCAAGGGGATAGTCCAGCGCCTCTGCGCCTAGTCCTGCGCTGCGCGTGCCGGTACCGTAACAACCGATGGACATATCCCGTGAACTGACCGCAAGGGTTCTGTTCGCGATGATGGCGGTTGTTATCGGTGCCGGTTATTACTTCAGTCAACCGACTGCACCGCCTTCCCGCACCTCTTCCGGAATCGAAGCTAGCAGTTGTGGCCAGTTTGCCGCAACCTATGAACATAACTCGACCGACCCAAATCACTCCCATGATTTTAATACCTACGGTGTTACCGAGGCACAAAGTCACGCCCACGTAACAGCCGACTACCGGGAATGGTTAGGGAATAACCTGTCGGGTTATATGACGGAAAATACACTGGAGAAGTACCGCAGTATGAGTCCATCGAAGCTGGCAGGGCTGTTGTACACAATGTACCGGGTGTGTCGGGCAAATCCGGAACAGACATTTGTTGCGGCAGTGATGGCAGTCATAAACAATTTGCCAGGGCTGAAGCCTGTTGAGGCATATATCGAGGGTTCGGATGGGGAGTAAAGTTCAGGACGGAGAGTAGCCGGTATGTCAGGCGTCGGCCAGGGGCCAAACCGTAAATTGACAGTCGTGACGTCCGCGTGTAGCTTTTATAACAGGTTTACTCACTTTGGTCTGATCTTTCCACTATCGCTCTATGGGGGTGGTAATGCTTGAATTTACCCTGAACGGCAAACCGGTATCGCTTGAGGTCGATAACGATACTCCCTTGCTCTGGGTCCTCCGGGATCACGTTAATCTTACTGGTACAAAATACGGTTGCGGTGCCGGACTGTGTGGTGCCTGTACCGTCCATATCAACGGCAAGGCCTTGCGCTCCTGCGCGATCAAGGTCAGTGATGTGGCGGGCGCTACTATCGTCACCATAGAAGGCCTGTCACCTGATGCATCCCATCCCTTGCAAAAGGCGTGGGTAACCGAGCAGGTGCCTCAATGTGGATACTGCCAGTCGGGCCAGATCATGAAGGCGGCGGAATTGCTGAGCGCAAATCCACAACCGTCCCGCGATGAAATTATTACCCATATGGACGGCAATATCTGCCGGTGTGGCACCTACAACCGAATCATTGCCGCGATAGAGCGTGCAGCGGCGGAGGGTCAGGCATGACTTCGATAATCAAACCACAAACAGACGTTACCCGCCGTGATTTTCTGAAGGGTACAGCGGCCCTCAGTTTTGCCGTTGCCGTAAACGGCAGTGGCACCGGTATGTTGCTCTCCGCAACAGGGGCCAGGGCCCAGGCCGGAGGCAGTGACATATCGGTCTGGTTGACCATCCATGCAGACAATACGATTACGATGTATACACCTGGCGCGGAGATGGGGCAGGGTTCCATGACCAGTGTGCCATTGATGCTGGCAGAGGAAATGGATGCGGACTGGGATCTGATCAAGCTGGAATGGGCCCCGAGTGATGTGCAGATATATGGTTATGGCAGTGGTGATCGCAAGTCGATGGCCATTGTCGGCTCGCGTGCAGTGCGCAGTTATTTTGATGTGATGCGTACGGCCGGGGCGCAGGTGCGCAAGGTGTTGCTGGGTGCGGCGGCGAAACACTGGAATGTGCCGGTTAGTGAGTCGACGACGGAACCCGGTGTCGTGGTCCATTCCGGAAGTCAGCGTCGCTTAACGTATGGCGAAATCGCCCGGTTTGCCGAAATTACAGAACTACCTGAGGTCAGCGAGGCGGACTTTAAAAAGCCGGAACAATACCGCCTGATCGGCAAGACACAGCCACGCCGCGATATCCCATTGAAGGTGAATGGCACGGCCCAATTTGCAATCGATGTGTCCCTGCCGGGCATGCAGTACGCCTCGACCGTCCATTCACCGATTCAGGGTGCGGCACCACAAGGCTGGAATGATGCCGAAATCCGCGCGATGAAAGGTATCACGGCAACCGTGAAGTTACCGACCGGGGTGGCGATCGTGGGTGATTCGTTCGCGCATGTGATGGCCGCCCGTAAACAATTACAGGTGAGCTGGGGCACAACACCTTCTGCAGGCTATGATTCCGAAACCATACTCGAACAGGATTATGTCCGGGTGCACGCCGATCCGGCCGCTACCTCGGAACCGGTCTTTACCAACGGGGACGCCAATGCCGCCTTTGGCAGTGCAGCACGCACCTACAAGGCGGATTTCCGTGCGGATTATGGTTATCACGCCCAGATGGAACCGTTAAATGCCGTTGCGCGTCTGAATGCGGCAGGTGATCAGGTCGAGGTATGGGACGGTAGCCAGTCGCCAGACCGGTGCCGCCAGCTGGTGGCGCAGGCGCTCGGGTTTGATCAGAAACAGGTGACCATAAACCAGTGTTATATGGGTGGCGGATTCGGTCGTCGTTCCGAGGGTGATTATGCAGTAGAGGCGGCACGGGTGGCACGCGAGGTAAAGACCCCGGTCAAGCTGATCTGGACGCGTGAGGAAGATATCGGCTATGGCATGTTCCGCCCGCAAAATTATCAATGTCTGGAGGCGGCGCTGGATGCCTCCGGCACAGTCACGGGCTGGAAACATTGTATCGTCGGCGACGGTGCCAGCCTGCTGACCGGCGGTATGGAGATAGACCTCTATTACAAGGTGCCGAACCAGTATATCGACCTGCGCGGCACCTCGCATGGTATCCGTCTGAAACACTGGCGTGCCGTTGCCCATCCGTTTAATGTCTTTGCTATTGAGGAATTTATCGACCGTATGGCGGTGGCAGAAGGCATCGACCCGATTGAATTCCGTCTGAAGCGTATGGCAATTACCCCGCGTGGCCGCAAGGTATTTGAAAAGGTCGCCGCTATGTCTGAATGGGGTAAACCGCGTCCGGAGGGGCGTGCGCTGGGACTATCTATTACTGAGCGTTCCGGCTCACTCGGGGCCTGTGTAGTAGAGGCCTCGCTGAACAAGGCCCTGGGCAAGATCAAGGTCCACAAGGTCTGGATGGCGGTTGACGGTGGCCTGGTCGTCCAGCCTGACGCTGCCCGCGCCAACATCGAGAGCGGGATCAATTACGGGCTGTCCAGCGTGTTACATGAAAGGGTTACGGTGAAAAGTGGCGTGGTGCAACAGACCAACTTCCATGATTACAATGTGATGCGCATGTCTGATACACCGGAACAGATCCATATCGAGTTTGTCGACCCGGGACAGGACCGGCCGCAGGGCCTTGGTGAGATTGGGAACGTACCGATAGCCGCAGCGGTAGCCGGTGCGTTTTTCCGGCTGACGGGCAAGCGTATCTCACATATGCCGTTTACACGCGAACGTGTACTGGCGGCGTTGCAGGCCTAGCTAGCGACTGGAATTTTTTACTTGCCAGTGAGACACCAGCCCTGACTATCAGGTCAGGGCTGGTTAGTGCAGAAGTTACTTTACAACCAGTACCGGTATATTGCTGTGGGTAATGACCTCGTAAGCGACGCTGCCCATCAGGACCTTTTCGATACCACGGCGGCCATGTGAGCCGACAATGATCAGATTGCTCTTCTTTGATTCAGCTGTCTTGATAATCGCATCAGCCGGATGTTTGTCACTGATATGGACCGTATCTGCCTTCACCCCGGCCTTCGCGGCCACGGCTTCAGCAGCCGTCAGGATCTTTTTTGCAACCTGTGCGGCGGCCTGTTCATAGGCATCAATCGGATTATTGTTGCCACTTCTGACCGCCTTGGCCATATCAATGGCCGACCACATTTCGGTCGTGGTGATGATGGTGACAGAGGCACCCACCGACTTGGCAAGGTTCACACCATGTGTTACAGCCTTGCTACCGAACTTGGAACCGTCCGTTGAAATCAGGATTTTTTTGTACATGATTTTACTCCCAGCGATTGATTTTATTTACGCGGACACTATAACTTATCAGGTCACGCATGCACAGAATACACCTGATGGAATTAAACCTTACATGATCCGGATCAAGGTCAGCGGGTCTGTAGCTACCGGTTTCTTACAATAACCTTAAATCCGGCTTTTTCGGCCTGTATCTGACCCTGTTCACCTTCAGATCCTGTCGTAATCACCGCCATCCTGTCAGGACAGGCCATTTTCCACATAACAACAGTCGCATCGTTAAATTAACAGGGTTATACTTATAGCATTACCCTTACCCAAAACTGGAGATACCTGTATGAAGCTTACTCGCATTCTGTTGGTCCTGTTCCTGTTTTCAATTGCCAATATTGGTCATGCACTGGAAGTGGGTGATACGGCCCCGGATTTCCAGCTGGAAGGGACTGATGGCAAGACCTATAAACTGTCCGATTTCAAGGGCAAGGAGTCGGTTGTACTGGCCTGGTTCCCAAAGGCCTATACAAAAGGTTGCACCATTGAGTGCAAATCGCTGGCTGATAATGGTCATCTGTTGAAGAAGTTTAAAAACACCTACTTTATGGCCAGTGTCGATCCGATTGAAGATAACAAGGGTTTCGCCACTGAGCACAGCGCCGATTTCCCGTTGTTGAGTGACCCAAGCAAGGAAACCGCAAAGGCCTACGGTGTGTTGAATGATGAGCGTGGTGTTGCAATGCGTCACACCTTTTATATTGATCCGAACGGTGTCATCGTTGCGATAGATCGCGAAGTCAAACCGGCCACTTCAGCAGAAGATATGGCCAGCAAACTGGCAGAGCTGAATACTGCTTTGCGTTAAACTTGCCTGTCCGTCAGCGGACGGGTGTAGTCGAATTTGCCGATGCCATGTCACCGGATTTAATCCGGTGGCATGGCGGGCGCTCTGGTGTCCTGTTACCCCCCGATTATTTCCAGGAGTCTGAACCATGTCCATTAACAGATATTTGATAGCGTGTTTGCTGTGCGTAAGTTTTGTGTTGCCGGTCAGGGCACAATCTACCGAATTTAAATCAGATAATTATATCTATCGTGTGGTCACCGTTATCGAGGCACTGAAGGATCCCTGGTCTCTCGTGTTCCTGCCGAATGGCGATATGCTGGTTACCGAACGACCGGGACGTTTGCGTATCGTACGTAGCGGCAAGCTTGACCCGGAACCTGTCAGTGGCACACCTGCGGTACGTTATCAGGGCCAGGGTGGTCTGCTCGATGTGGTACTGCACCCGGATTTTGCGACAAACCAGCTGATTTATCTCAGTTATTCGAAGCCGAATGCAGACAGTACCCAGGGCACAACGGCCGTCATCAGGGGAAAGTTTGACGGCAAAAGTCTGAGCAGTGTGGAGGAGATATTCGAGGCAAAGGCCTGGAGTGAAGGAGGTAGTCACTATGGCTCAAGATTGGCATTTGATCCAAAGGGGTATCTGTTTGTTACCGTCGGTGATCGTGCGGCTGACCCGCTAGGCGTTCCACGTGAACAACACCCGGCACAGAACCTGATGTTGCATCAGGGCAAGGTCATCCGCCTGCATGATGATGGTCGTGTGCCACAGGATAATCCGTTCGTCGGTCGCACCGATGCGCTGCCTGAGATCTGGAGCTATGGCCACCGTAATCTGCAGGGCCTGGCCATCGATCAAAAGACCGGCTATGTGTTTACGGTGGAACATGGCGCCCAGGGTGGTGATGAGCTGAACCAGATCCGTCCGGGTAAAAACTACGGCTGGCCCGTCATCGGTTATGGCGTTATGTACGGCGGGACAGCCATCCATGCCAGCCGTGAACAGGAAGGCATAGAACAGCCATTACAATACTGGACCCCGTCTATCGCCCCTTCCGGCCTGTTAATCTATACCGGTAATGTATTCCCGGCCTGGCAGGGAAATATTTTCGTGGGCGGTTTGTCCGGCAAGGAGTTGCATCGACTACCGATGTTACAGGCGAATGGCATCTATCAGATAGGTCGGATGGAGCGTCCGCCCTTGTTACAGGGTTATGGCCGGATCCGCGATGTGCGCCAGGGCCCTGACGGTTTAATCTACGTCATTATTGATGATCGCACCGGTGGTTCACTGACGCCGGTGATACGTCTGGAGAAGGTCAGTGATGTAAAACCGGAATAAAACACCTCTGTAAAAAATACGGGCCGAACATGGTTCGGCCCGTATCTGTCAATATATAAAGCTAATCCCCAGACTAGTCCGCTGCAAAACAGTAAAACAGACCGTCACCACCGGTACTGATCAAGGCCTCCTGACTGCAACCACGGGTGTCATGGGCAGAGTTCCAGGCAGCACGATCATGGTGGCCAATTTTTGCCTTGCCGGCATCGCTGCTGGTCCAGTTATTACAGGTCATGTCATCACCCGCCGGAAATGCCGTACCGTCTGGCTGTGAGCCGGTCAATATGTCATGCCGGTTAGGGGTAAAGCCGCCACCGGGGATGTTATTACCATTTTCGGCTATGGCCTCGCGGACACTCACGCGTGTGAGTTGACTGTGGAGTTCGTCGACGTCCTGTCCTACCAGCCTGCCTGCCGCGTTATACCAGGGGCCCTTGCCGATACGATCACGCGCATTTACCGCACCTTCACCCTGTGTACTAAGATAGGCATGCCAGGTGCGGCCACCGGCACCGACTTTTTCTGCGAGCGCCTGACAGTGTTTGTCTGCCCCTGCAAGACCGCCCAGATTACCACCTTTGCCGAGACCGTTACTGGTCACAAAAAAGCCGAGTGGATTCTTCTGCTCTTGTGCCTGTACCGGAACCATGACGATGGTCAATAATGAGATTACCGAGATAACTGCCTTTACTGTTTTCATACTCACCCCCTCAGGTGTTGTTGATGTTACGGTTTAAGAAACTACTTTTTCGGAATCAGACTGATCGAATCCGGATCCGGTGACGCGGGTATCGACAGCAGGTACTCGTGTATACGTTTCATCTTCGCGTCGTCGAGTACATTTGGCGAATAGGCAGGCATTACATTGGCCGGCTTGCGTACCAGTGCGGAGAATGCCTCATAAGCCAACGGATTCGGGGCCAGTGCCGGTCCCGCCATGCCCTGACCCTGGAAGCCATGGCACTGCCAGCAACCGTTTTCCACATATTCACGATAACCGCCTGCATGTTCGGCGTCTTTCACCTCGCCATTAAAGTCGAGCGTCTTTTCCTGTGCGAGAGCAGTGAACGATGACAGTGCCAGTAGTACGGATACGGTCTGGAAAATCTGTCGTGCAAGTGTGTGCAGTTTAACATTCATGTCAATTCTCCTTATCAGGCCGGCTGGCAGACTACATCAACGAGGGCGGGCATGCCGCTGTCCACAATCGCGGCAGCGCGGCGGATGGCCGGTCCCAGATCATCCGGATTCGTAATCGGCCCTTCAGAATAGACGCCAAATCCTTCCGCAAGTTTTGCGAAATTGATAAACGGATCCTCGAACACGTTGCCGATCTTTGCCAGGTTATTATTGCCACGCTGACGCCGGGTGACCATGCGCTGCAGATGCATGACCTCCTGGTGATAGGCGCGATTGTTATGCATGACCCAGAGTATGGGGATACGGTGATGCGCCGCTGTCCACACCACACCGGGTGCGAACAGAAAATCGCCGTCCGGCTGAATGGCGACGGAGAACCGGCCATGCTCGCGGTTGGCCAGTGCGGCGCCGACCGAGGCGGGTAGCTCATAACCGATACCGGCACCACCGGAACCACCGATGTGATGGTAATGTTTTGTCATCGGCCAGAAGTTCAGACCAGACGGTTTTTGGGAAACAAAGGACCAGTCACGATCCTTGATGACATCGTACAATTCGAGGCTTAACCGGTACAGGCTGACAGGGCTGTCATTCCAGCCCAGCGCCGCCGCGATGCGTTCCTCTTCCACGCCTTTTGCAAAGGAGGCCTTCAGCTTTTCCCCACGCGCCTTTATCTGCGTGCGTTTCGCCGCCGGCATCTGGCGTTTGATCTCCTCGATCAGGAACGGCAACGAAGCCTCGGCATCGCCGGTGATGTCCAGATCGACCGGCTGGAAGCGCTGGAAGGTCTGATAATTCGACAGCATAAACAGGTCGTCCGCGCCGATGGAAATGAGTTTGACGTCATCACTGGCAACCCGGCTGCTGACGCGGTGTACCAGATCGCGCGAGTTATTGACCTGGCCCCATAGATCGCGGGTCTCCAGACCGAGGATCACATCAGCCTGGCGGATAAGTGCCCTGCCGCCCTGACTGAGGTGATGATTGTTCGGGAAATTCATGCGTCCGCCACCGGACACTGGTGCTTGCAGCAATTCGGCCAGTGTGACCATCAGTTCGAGGCCGACCGGTGTGCGTGCCGCGTTGCCCGCCAGGATGACCGGATTTTCTGCGTTGGCGAGCAGTCTGGCCGCCTCGGTCAGTGCACCCATATCACCCTGGGGTGGGCTGGGTGGCGTGTATTTGGGTATGGCAGGGACCCGGCCGTGGAAATCTTCTTCCTGCAGGTGACCGTCTATTACGATGGCCGTCGGACCCATCGGCGGGGTCACCGCAACTTTGTAGGCACGCGTCAGCGAACTGCCATAGTGATCCAGTGACAGCGGGATATCGTCCCATTTGATAAAATCGCGTACCAGTTTGACGCAATCGAGTGCCGAGTGGTGCCACTCCGCGCCAGGTCGACGACCGGTCATTTCCATGTGGTTACCTGCCAGGATGACCATTGGCGCGCGGTCGCAATATGCATTGTAGATACCCATCGCCGCGTGTTGCAGACCGACCGTGCCATGGACGGCAATACCCATTGGTTTGTAGGCGATCTTCGCATAACCATGCGCCATCGCGGCGGCCGATTCCTCGTGCAAACAGGTCAGAAATTCCGGCTTGTTGTTGCCAGCGTAAGTAGTGATGGATTCCTGCAAGCCACGGAAGCTCGAACCGGGATTCGAGGCGATGTAATCAATGCCAAGGTTCCTTATGACATCAACCATGTAATCGGAACCGGGGCTCTGGACGAAATAGTGACTCGCCTGTTCAGCGGTATACCCTTCCGGGATGGCACCTGTTTCCATACTGGTTTCGTAGTGACTCGGCGGCTGGGCGGAGACCTTTTCGGGTGTCTCTGTCTGCTGGGCAGAGGCCTGTTGTGTTGAACCCAGCCCCGTCGTGGCAACCACACCGGATACAGTGCCTGCCACGCCTTTGATAAAATCTCGCCTGTTCGTCATATTACCCCCGGAAATGGTTAACTACATGCGCTCTAGCATATCACCGGGGTTGAAAACTGTCAGACGTTTTGATCGAGTTGATAGAGTGTAAATTATCCTGTTAAATGTCCTGACCGTTTTTGTTGCAGTGCGGTTTGACCAGTGCGAGCAGGGCAGGACCGTGCCGTTGTAACAGACCGACCGGCTGGCCCTTGATGGCCGCCAGTTCCTCTTCAGTGACGGGCATCAGACGGGCGATGTCAATCAGCATTTGATCAGGCATGACCCATTTACGTGGCAGGTTTTCAGAGCGTGCGGTCAGCTCACGCCAGGCGGCCAGTTGCTGTAACAGGGCAAGGCCCGGGCCGCTGAACTTGCGCGACTCACGGATCTTTTGCCACATTGTCTCCGGGGCAGGTACATACAAAAGAGGGTCGTTCATTTTACGAAATTCGTTTTGCAGACTGGTGAGCTTGTCAGGGTTTGTGATCCGGGTCAGCAATTGTTCATAGATCAGACCCAGATAGATCACATCATCAGCGGCATAGCGCAAATGCGACGGTTTTAAGGGGCGACGTTTCCAGTCGGTGCGGGTATGCGCCTTGTCCAGCGTGACCGCCAGCATTTTTTCAACCAGATTGGCATAACCGATCGAATTATCAAATCCGGCGGCTGCCGCAGCGAGCTGGGTGTCATACAGTGGTAGTGGCAAGTTACCTTTTAAATGGAAAAATATTTCAAGATCCTGGCGTGCGGAATGGAATACCTTGGTGATGGCCGTGTTATATAGCAGTTCGAAAACGGGTTCGAGATTCTGGATGGCAAGCGGGTCGATGATGGCGGTCGTTTCGGTATTCGCAATCTGTAACAGGCACAGTTCAGGATAGTAGGTGCGTTCCCGTTCAAACTCGGTATCAACGGCCAGCCAGGACGAGCTGGCCATCTGCACACACAGCGTTGTTAATGCCGCTGTATCATCTATGAAAATATAGTCGTGGTTCATGCCATCGTTGTCCTGCGAAACAACGAAGTATAGGGTATTTACGGCATGCCCGGATACCCGCGATTAACGGATATCCGGGAAAGCGCGAGATCAGTAACGGGTATTGATCCACCTGGCCAGATAGTCAAAGTTATTCTTTACCGAATTGTCGTAACGGCCATCATAGGTCTGCCCGGCAGGTATGCAGTCGGTGCAGGGCGTTCCACCGTGGGTTGCACCCTCAATTACGATAAACTCCTTGTCCTTGCTGGCGGCCATCTCATGGATAATCTCACCGTCATGGATAAAGTAATGTCCACCCATCGCCACCACCAGCAACGGTACCGAGACCTTCTGCAGGCTGCACGGGGCCGAGTTATTGCTTGAGCACCAGTCTATGCCATTGATTGAATGGGTAGAGCGTATGGACCTGACAGTCAGAAAGGATCTCAGACTGAGAAAGATTGTTCCGGACCAGAATTCCTTGTTTGTCTCCGGAGACTGACCGGCGACACGGACACTGGTGACCGTACAACAATCCTCAATACTGCCATCGTTTTTAATCAATTTCGCCGGTTTCAGGGAGGCGTTCTCAATGCTGAGATCCATACTGAACAGACGGCTGGCATCTGCGCGGGGGACGATGAACACATCGTCGTCCGGGTAACGATAGGTGCCGGCCTCGATCTGTTTCAGCTTGCCCTGGGCGATATCGATCAGGCGGTTCATGCGTGCAGACTGGGCACGGAAATATTTGTCCTTGAATGCATCACTGTAATGCGATTCACCATCTGGATTGTAACCATTTGCCGGATTGAATGGATCCAGCGCCGGGTCCATTTCAGGAGCGGCATAATGATCAATGATGTCTTTATCATTGGTGACGGCCGGATTCAGGCTGCGCACAGCGTTGATACCATTGCCTGGATGCGAGTCCCACAGGATGATGCCATCCGCCTTCGGCAGGCCGTTCAGCTTGTCATCACATTTATAGATGCGTTCCGGCGCCTGACAGTAGGCCGCTCCGTTCTCGGCTACCGCCTGATAAAAGCTCATCGTCGGGCCACCACCGCTGTGTCCGAACAGGACCACCTTGCTGATGCCGGGCAGCTTGCGTACATATTCAATCCCTTGCCTGACATCGAGCGCGTTGTTTTCCCAGGGGGCACACATCGCCTCGTTGTTATCGCAGCGTGGGTTCATTGCCAGCACAACGATACCGCGTTTCGCCATTTCGCCGGTGGCTATGTGCGACAGGAAGTTCGAGTTACGATGTATCAGGATCATGGCCACATGCGGAGCCGGAAATTCAGCCGGGTCGGGCAGATACAGTGCGCCCTTGGTTGAGTTCGGGTTGAACCGCACATACTGAGGTGGCGGAGGTGCGGCGATCACCTGCGCGGACAGCAACAGCAGCAGGGCGGGTAATGCGAGTTTCGTAAATCCGTTCATAGGCCAGGTTCCTTCAGTTCAGGTAAATTAAAAACGATCATTAATCCATTGGGCGACGTAGTCGTAATAGTTCCTGACGGAATTGTCGTAACGGCCGTCATAACCATCGTAATCAGCAGGCATACATTCGGTACAGGGGGTAATACCGTGTACCGCGCCTTCCAGGACCATAAAGTCCTTGTCCTTGCTGGCGGCTTCTTCGTAGATCAGTTCATTGTGACGAATGAAATAATGGCCACCCATTGCTGTGACCAGCACCGGAACCTGGATGCTGCGGACATTGCAGACAGTCGAGTTGTTGCTGGAGCAATAATCAATTTCTTCCATTGCATGGGCAGATCGGATCGCACGTACGCTCAGAAATGATCGCACGGATAACATGCGTGTACTGTCCCAGAACGGTTCCTGCATTTCAGGGCTTGAGCTGACCGGACGTACACTTTCCACCACGCAGCAGTCCTCAATCGTATTATCGTTTTTGAGTAACTTGCGTGGTTTCTCCGTACTGTGGTCTATGCCAAGGTCAATACGCATCAACCGATAATCATCGGCGCCAGGGACAACAAACGGTGCATCATCCGGGTAGATATACTTGCCGGATCGTATCAGTTCCAGACGCGCAAGCGCGATATCAATAAGCCGGTTCATTCTGGCGGACTGGCCGCGAAAATAGCGATCCTGAAATTCAGCAGAGTACTTCGAGTTACCGTTCGGGTCGTAGCCGTTTTCAGGATTGAACGGATCAAGCTGCGGGTCTATTTTCGGCAGCGCATTCTGTTCCATTATCTCCTGATCATTGATGATGGCCGGATTCAGACTCATCAGCGCATTCGCACCATTACCAAGATGGGTGTCCCGGAACACGATACCGTCCGCCGGTGGCAGACCCTCCAGGCTGCCGGCCATGCTGTCATCACAGCGTGTCAGTTTTTGCGGCTGCTGGCAGAAGGCAACACCGTTTTCAGCAACGGCCTGGTAAAAGCTCATTGTTGGCCCGCCTCCACTGCCGCCGAGCAACACAACGCGCGTAATGCCAGGCAGACTGCGCAGATACTCCATACCCTGTTTCAGATCGAGGGCATTGTTTTCCCAGGGGATACACAGCGACTCATTGTTTTCGCAACGCGGATTCATGCCGAGTATCACGAAACCGCGTGCTTGCATCTCCTTCATTGAGATATGGCTCATGCGGTTGTCGGTGCGGTGCATGTTCAGCAAGGCGATATGTGGATTCGGGAATTTTTCCGGATCCGGGAAATAGACTGCACCTTTGGTTGCCGAGGGAGAAAACTGGATGAACTGTGGCGGGGGAGTTTCGGCATATACATGCGTATGCAATATTACCAGCAGGGTAGATATGACCAGGTGGGCAGTTTTATTCAGATGCATCGTACAGTTCTCGCTGAGGGTGATGGATAATCAGGACAAATGGCAGGGGATGTTAGCCCCCTGCCATCGCTATGGCATACATTACACTGAAATTATGGCTTAAAAGCGCGCGTTGATCCATTTCGCCAGATAGTCAAAATCATTCTTTATCGCATTGTCGTAACGCCCGTCGTAGGTCTGGCCCTCCGGCATACAGGCGGTGCAGGGGTCGCCACCGTGGGTGGCACCCTCAATACCGACAAAATCCTTGTCCTTGCTGGCAGCGTAGTCATAGATCAACTCGCTGTTACGTACAAAGTAATGGCCGGTCATCGCGGTCACCAGCACCGGGACGGAGATATGCTGCACCATGCACAGGGTCGAATTATTGCTGGAGCAGTAGTCGATGCCGGTCAGCGAGTTGGTTGAGCGTATCGCACGCACGCTCAGGAATGATTGCAGTGTGAGCATACGTGTGCCAAACCAGAACTCCTTGTTTTCCTCCGGGTCGACATCGACCGGCCTGACGCTGACAACCTGGCAGCAGTCCTCCAGCGTGCCGTCATTGCGGATCAGTTTGTGCTTGTTGACCGTGCTGCCATGCACACTGCGGTCAACGCGCATCAGCCGGTAGTCATCCGCCTCCGGGATGATAAAGGCGTCATCATCCGGGTTCTTGTAGGTGCCTGCCTCGATCTGCTTCATCCGTTCCTGGGCGATTTCAATCAACTTGTTCATACGTGCTGATTGTGCCTCGAAATAGCTCTCCTTGAATTCGTCTGAAAAGGCGGTTTTTGTTCCGTCGTATCCATTGGCCGGATTAAACAATTCCAGTTTGGGGTCCAGTTTCGGGGCAGCGTTATTATTGAAGATATCAGCGTCGTTGATCACGGCAGGATTCAGACTCTCAAGCGCATTGATACCATTACCCAGATGGGCATCCCAGAACACAACGCCATCCGCCGGCGGAAGATCACGGATAGTGTCCGGACATTTCGAGATACGTTCCGGTGCCTTGCACAGGGCATTACCATTTTCGGCAATCGCCTGGTAAAACGCCATCGTTGGGCCCCCGCCACTGTGGCCGATCAGGATGACAGTTTTTATCCCCGGGATCTTGCGCAGGAATTCCACACCCTGTTTCACATCAAGCGAATTGTTCTCCCAGGGCGTGCACATCGATTCATTATTCTGACAGCGTGGGTTCATGCCCAGCGCGACGATGCCACGTTTCGGCATTTCCTGGGTGGAGAGATGCGACATGAAATTCGAGTCGCGATGCATCGCCAGTGTCGCCACGGTCGGGTTTGGATAGATAGCCGGATCAGGCATGTACAGCGCACCCATCGTCGCGCTCGGGGAAAACTGCACAAACTGCGGAGGCGGAGGCGCGGCGTTTGCCACAAACCCCGTCAGGAAAAGACACAGACCAAAAGAAACACGTACGGCTCCGGATTTCATATTACACCCCTTGAAACGATATCTGGATTGTTGACTTGTCCCTGCTATAACCAGTGTAGACCAGCATCGAGGTTTTTGTATGCACTCAAACGATATAAAGGTTTACTGTTGTGGCACAGCGTTATTTATAGTCTCGTTGAGTTCAATCATGCCTTGTTGACTGACCCTGATAATACCACTCCGGGGACGATCCAGGTCAATGACCATATACAACAAAAGTATAATCAACATCACCATGATATATGTCGCAAATGCCGGTCGATGGTTGGCCAACCCGGCGGTGTAACCTATCATGCCACCCGTAACGATAAACGCACAGTACAGCAGTACCAGTATCAACTCAGGTATATGCCGGTCAATTTCGGCCAGCCGGAAACTGTAATTATCTATCAATTCATTCAGGGATTGTAAAAAAAGACCGCTGGTGACGGGATTCGGATCACTCGTGGATACCTGAATCGCATGGTCCCACAGGGTGGCCTGCAGCTCTACCGCACGATTTATCAGTGTCTGACGTTCAGTTTGCTGATCCAGTGAAATGGTAGAAGATTGCATCCGTACGCTCACATATTGCTTTATTGCTTCCTGGATCTGTGGACGTACAGAATCAGGCAGCAGCTCTGAACGCAGATAGACAGTGCCAATGGCATTCGCTTCAGCCACCTCTGCCGAGCTGCGGCTATTGTAACGGTCGAGTGCGATAGAAAAGGTAAACCCCATCATCAATGCGAGTATGCCAAGCAGGGAGGATTGAATCGTATTGATCTGGTTTCGAGACAGTTCGCTGGTCCTGTGCATGTCCCGCATGCCTATGCGGTACCCGGTTTCGATGGCGATCGCCATGATTCCGGCAAGCAGGATGATTACACCAAAGCTGTTCTGGTGATACAGTAATTCAGGCATCGTTACGTCCAAAATAGGAAGTCAGGGAGAATCGACATTTGCTAACAGCACAATTTACTTAAAATTTTGCCAAATCGCCCGCTTTTCTTCTTTCGTCGCATTTCCATTGATATTCTGCAGCTACCAGGTATACGTCCATGCTATTGCAATAGGGCTCCAGATTCAAATTATGGGATAGTCAGGACTCCGCATGAAGCGTGTTGTCAAAAATGACTGCGCGTCTCTTTCCTGCCTGTTTGGCACGATACATCGCTATATCAGCCCTTCTCAAAGCCGTGTCAATATCCGGGTGCTCGAAATCCAGAAGATTTATGCCGATACTGGCACCAAAGTTCAACTTTGTCCCCTTGAAATCCAAAGGTGTACCTAACGAACTAATCAGTTTTTCGCCGACCCGCAATGCCTTTTCGCGTGCCACGCGGCTATCAGCACCAAGACGATTAATCAAAACAGCAAACTCATCCCCACCTAATCGAGCGACAATATCTGCGCTGCGGGCATTAGCTCGTAAGCGTTCGGCGATTTCGATCAGTACCGCATCTCCCGCCTCATGGCAGTGCGCATCGTTTATTTGCTTGAATCCATCCAGATCTATTAGCAATACCGCCCCATAGTCCTTATGTCTGACATTCCCTGCCAGGGCCTTTTCCAGATGCATGGAGAAGAGACGCCGATTGGCTAACTGTGTTAACGGATCAAAATGTGCCAAATGGGTGAGTTGAGCAAGCGCCTCATCCCGGGCAGTAACAAAAGGTGTAATGACCCATATGTAGATGGGAGGGGTAGACAATACTATCAATGCTGTTACATCAATAACAGCTTCATAGTATAGACCCGCATGGAAAGGAATATGCCCTAAAGCTACCATTATCAATAATTCCGCCACTGAAATGATGACAGTAATCCGGACAACCACTTGTTTTATAGTCATAGCTTTCATAGGTCTATGGAATCCGAACTATACTCCTGTTATTTACGATCACAATTACACATTGGACCTGCACATGACGCAAGGAGGTCAAGTTATAATATTAGACGAGTTCACTTCGGCGTGCCTCCCAGGTTGAAATCCAGTTTGGCAAATCAGCGGCGGGCATTGGTTTCGCAATGAAATAACCCTGCGCAAAATCGCAACCTGAATTACGCAAAAAATCCCAATCCACCTGGTCTTCCACCCCTTCGGCCACAGTCGTCATATGCAGTTTTCCCGCCATCGACAGATTTGCCTCGACTATGGCCTGGAGTAATGGATTACTGTGTGCGCCATGGACGAAGCTACGGTCCATCTTTAGTTCGTTGAATGGAACGTCCCGCAGCTGTGAAAGGGACGAGTGGCCAGTACCGAAGTCATCAATGGACAAGCCAATTCTCTTCAGGCGCAGGCGGGTCAGAATATCAAGCGGGACTATTCTGTCTCTCATCAATTGAGTTTCAGTCACCTCAAGCACCAGGTTTGCTGCCGAAACACCGGCTTCCCTAGCAAGACGGGCGACCATATCCGGAAATTCCACATTAACAAGGTTTTTAATGGAAATGTTCACGGCGACGTGCAGAGGCAAGATAGTCTCCTGCCAGAAGCTTGCATCACTCAAGGCAGCCGCCAGCACCTCCTTTGTCAGTTCGTCCATCAGGGCATGCTCCTCCGCTGCGGGGATAAATTGATCCGGAAACACCAGGCCATCCTCGGGATGCTGCCAACGCACAAGCGTTTCCACGCCAGTAACCTCGCCCGTCGTCAGCCTGACCTTCGGCTGATAGTAGTTGACCAGTTCCCCTGCCGTGATGGCACGCCACAAGTCACCTTTATTGTACATAATTTGATCTGAACGGGCCTCGTTCATCGTGGTTGCAGCTATCCTCTTAAATGCTAGCTGTAGTTGTTCCGGGGACACCGGTTTTTGCAGGCTGCCCAGGACGTTGAGATTGTGGGCCTTGGCCAGCTTTTCAGACGTTTGCAGGATACGACTGTCTTCACCACTGATCAGTAACACATGCCCGCTGTAATCCAGCCGTGCCACCTGCCGCAGGAATTCGATGCCGTCCATTTCCGGCATTTGCAGATCAATGATCAGCAGATGGATGCCGTTAATGTTTCTCTTCAGGTATGCCAAGGCAGACCTTGCATATTCCTGCAGGATGATCTTCGAGAAACCAAGATGTTGCAATTGGCGTGCTAACAACTTTAGTGCGAACGGGTCATCGTCCACTATCAGAATATTCATAGAGTTTTCTCCTGGTCAGATCTCTTCCAGCAAGACTTCAATATCTTCGACAACCTCAGACAAGGCGGCCTCAAATCTGGGCAATGTTTGCGTCAGGCTTGCCTTGTCTTCGGCCCTAGCCGTGTTTTCCAGCTCGGCGCACAGATCACCCAGTATCAGCGCCCCGATCGAGCGTGAGGTGGACTTGAGCTTGTGGGCGATTTCACCGGTCAGCCGGATATTCTCTGCGGCAACAGCGGCAGATAGATCAGCCGTATGTTTTTCAGCAGCAGCCAGATAATCCGACAGGAATTCCCGAATTGTTTCGGGATCATCACCAACCATGCCTTTCAGTACACTCAGATCGACTGACTTTCCGTTAAGCCTATGAACAGCTTGTACTGGTCTAGTAACAGTTATTTTTTCAGTTTTTCCTGCATCAGTCCGGGGCAACCATTTTTCAAGTGCCGCGCCGAGTAAATCCAGTTTTATCGGTTTGGTCAGATATTCATCCATTCCTGTTGCGAGGGCGCGGTTTACCTCACCTTTCAGTGCATTGGCGGTTAATGCCAGAATCGGGAGTCGATGCCCCGGTTTTTCTTCGCGACGAATTACCGCAGTCAACTCGTAACCGTCCATAATCGGCATATGCAGGTCCGACAGCAGTAATCCATAGCGACCCTTGCGCCACATTTGCAGTGCCTCATAACCATTGTCGGCAATTTCCGCAGCATATCCGAGCAAGCTGAGTTGCTTTAAAATGACTTTCTGATTAATCGCATCATCCTCGGCTACCAGTATCAGCCGACCATGGTCACGGGCCTCGGCTATACCGGGTGCGACAATCTGATTGTCTTCCACCAGATATTCGCTGTTGTCTTCATGGAAGACCTCGGGTGAGGCCCGGCCTGCTGCCACCGCCACTGCGCGTAGCAAGGTCCGTTGCCGTAATGGGGAGCCATCCATAGTGACCACATCGGGCTCGGCTATCCTGGCGCGTTGGTGTGATCGCGGGATGATCATTACGCGGCGTGTGTTGGCATTGTTGCTGAAGGCGAGTCGTAAGGTCCCGGTCACGTCCGAGACGCGATCCAATTCTACCGTATGGATTACGATTGGCATCGTAATACTGTTTGCCATTTGCCTGGCTGCATTCAGGTTATTCGCAAGATGACACCGGGCACCGGCATGTTCGAGGTAGACTCGCAGGTGATGTGCATCTGGACACTCGCTTGAAAGAATAATGCAATCCAGCCCGGACAGGTCCGGAGGGGTATAAGTCGATTTTTCCTCAGCAATATCGAAAGGCAAGGAGACAGTAAAGGTTGAGCCAATGCCCGGCAGACTTTTTACCTCAATCTCTCCATGCATCAATTCGACCAGCCGCTTGCTGATTGCGAGGCCCAGTCCCGTGCCCCCAAAGCGCCTGGTGGTTGATCTCTCAGCCTGTGAGAATGAGGTGAACAATGTGTCCAGAGTCTCTGCCGTCATACCAATACCATTGTCCGCAATACTCAGGGCGAGACGTAATGGATTCTTGGTTACGACATCCAGTCTGATCGATACCCAACCGGATTGTTGAGGTCGCCCAGCACTGAATTTGATTGCATTGCCGGCAAGATTGTAGACCACCTGGTTCAGGCGCGTGGCGTCTGCCCATACATAGGCCGGCACATTCGGGTCTATGAATAGAGACAGATCCACGCCTTTATTTTTAGCGACGGTAACAAGACTACTGCAGATGGCCTCGATATTTTCGATCAGCGAAACCGGTGTAAGTTCGAGTTCCATTCGGCCCGCCTCGATTTTCGAGAAGTCCAGGATGTCATCAATCAGTTTCAACAGGGTAAAAGCTGATTGCTGTATCGTCCTGACTGCATCGGCTTGTTCTTCATCAAGGCGACTGCGCGCCAGGACCTCAACCATGCCAACTACACCGTTCATTGGCGTGCGGATTTCGTGGCTCATCGCGGCGAGGAAGGCAGACTTGGCCTGATTGGCCTGATCCGCATCCGACCTGGCCATCGACAGCTCTGAATGAAGTCTTTTCCGTTCGGTGATATCCTGCAATACTGCCAGTGCACCGGGCTTGCCATCCTGTTCGATGGGGGCGGCAATTGCTTCCCCATCAAAAACTGAGCCGTCGAGTCGAAACCACTTCTCCTCTCGAGGCGCAACCATGATATGGTCCTCGTACAACAGACGCATGCGTTCTCGCGCGGTCTCATGGTAATCCGGATGAAGAAAATCAAGTACCGAGCGACCCAGTAACTCCGACGCTGAACTTGCCCTGAACATTTCGAGCGCCTGCGGATTCAGATATGTAAAAATACCATCACATACTACAAATACCGCATGTGGCGAAAGTTCGATGAACTGGCGATAACGGTGTTCACTCGCTTTCAATGCATCCAGCGCGACAGTGCGTTCCTCCAGTCCCTGTAGCAATTCGGCATTGAGGCGACGCACCTCTGCTTTGCGTGCCGCCCTCGCTGTCGCCTCACGCCGAAGGCTGAAAGACAGAAACGCGAATATGCCCATCATCACTACCACTGTGAATACTAACGAAGTCAGCGTCTGTTTCTGATCGGCTGCCGCAGTCGCCTCACGTTCGACCAGCAGTGCCGCCTCGATATCCTCCATTTGCTCGATCAGATTACGGACAGTCATCATGCTGGCCAGCCCTGATTCAACCTCAGGAATGATATTTGTCATATCACCGCCATCTGCTGTGTACAAGGAATGAACCCTGTCTAGCAAGCTTATACGTTCTGAAATAATCGTATTGAGCTCGGCCAGTCGCGCTGTTGCCAAAGGATCCACTATCAGCCTGGTAATCCGGGTAATCCGGATTTCAATCTGTTCGATCAGGCGATTATAATCCTGCTCAAAATGTTGTTCCCCAACCAGTAAAAAGGTCAACTGTGCCGATTCGGCATCTGAGATATCAGAATACAAATGGGCCAACTCCGCCCGCACCTGCTGGGTCCGGGCCACCCAGCTTGCGGACTCCGCGTAGGTGACGCTGCTGTGATAGATATAGCCCCCGCTGATGATCAGCATCAACAGGGTGGCAACGAAGCCACCAAGTACCTTCATCTCGATATTGCCATTGCTTGGGATATTCAAATTAGCGGCATGATCCAGCCCTTGGCTTGCCAGAAATGTGCCGACACCAAGTAGTAGCGCACCGAATGCTGTGTTCAACGCCAGCGGTGGCATAAACTGATCGGTCACAATTTCACTCGCATTCCACAAATAGCCAATCAAGGAAACAAGGCCAATCATCGCGACTGGCACTGCGAGTAACCATACCAGCGGCCGCTGCCCCGGATGCGGCAATGCCGCCAGCGCCACACCGATGCAAACAAATGCAACGGCGGTGTAAGGTGCCATACGGCCAGGTATGGGGGTGTATATATTTACCGGATCGTTGAATAAAAATTCATCTATACCCAGCTGCCAGCCGAAGATTGTTTGACTCAACGTTGCCAGGCCGAGCGCGAATACAGTCCAGCACATCGCGAGAGCCACTTGTCTGTATACTTGTGTGGGTGAGTTAGCGAGGATAAAAAGTGCTCCACCTGCCAGCATCAGGCCGACAGCGGTATTCGCCTTCATTTCCACCGTATGAGGCAGGACACTCTTTAACAGCGGGATATTAAGGAACCAGCCTACCATGACCATACCGCCGATCATGAGTGTAAGCAGCGCGGCAAGACGGGCAATCCCGATGGAGTTAGCTAAAAAATCTTGTGTTTTTATAGTATCCCCCGTTTTTTATTTATTTTTCCAGTTGCATGAACATATCAGGATGAATGCCTTGGCAACATCGGGGGGAGCCTTAATTCCTGCTTCAAAAAACCCTAGCCGAACAAATAGCTCCGGGTTTGATGGTGATCACAGACCGGTGATGACCAGCTATCAGTCATCCTTGATGAGGCCGGTACGCAGGGCAAAGCGAACCAGACCGGGAATATCATAGATGTCGATCCTTTCCATCATAAGTGTGCGATGTGTTTCGACGGTTTTGATGCTTACACCAAGCTGCTCCGAGATATCCTTTGTACTATTACCCTCCACTATCAACTGCAGGATCTCACGCTGGCGTGGCGTAAGGATATCAAGTGGTCCCGAGTATTTCGAACTCCGGAGGTAATTTTCGACCACGACCCCCGAGACACGGGTACAGAGGTAGATTTCGCCCCTCACTATCGCGCGTAATGCCGCTTCCAGTTCGTTCGGCGTTGCATCCTTCAGCAGGTAGCCCGATGCACCGGCTCGTAGCGCCTGGAGTACGTAGTCCTCACCGGAATGCATGGACAGTATTAACACTCTTGTTTGTGGAAAGTCTTTCCGGATACGGAGTGTCGCTTCAATCCCGTTCATGTTAGGCATCGATATATCGAGCATGACCACATCAGGGTGCAACGTCTCCGTGTGCTCAATTACGCTGTAACCATCCCGCGCTTCCCCGATGACCTGAACGCCGTCAATTGTCTCCAGAACCAGGCGTATCCCTGAGCGTACCAGCGCGTGGTCGTCGGCGAGCAGAACACGTATAACGCTCATGCCAGTTCTCCGCGATCCGGGTAAATTTCGGAAATCGGGAAGATCACTTGCAGCAGAGTCCCCTCGCCACATTTCGATCGTATATCTAGATGACCTTTCAGATTCTTGACCCTTTCTTCGATGCCAAGTAATCCCAGACCTGAAGTCCCGGGCTGCACCCGTATAGTGGGATCAAAGCCACGGCCATTGTCCCGCACAGTGAGTATCAGCGCTTGATTTGTCTGGTGAAGTGTTAGCCAGACTTCAGTGGCATCGGCATGACGCATAATATTGGTTAGTGCCTCCTGTGCCACGCGATAACATGCGATTTCAAGGTTGGAATTTAAGGGTGTCTTTGGGAGATTTTCGTCAAAATGGGAAATCCAGCCTGAAAGGTTGGCACTACGTTCCAGAAGTGATCCCAGCGCTACAACCAGTCCCAGTTCATCTAGTTGCATTGGACGAAGATTCATGGATATATCACGCACCTGTTCCAGCACTATTGCGGTGGTATCAAGTGCAATACGCAGGGTGTCTTTTAAAAACACCATATCGTCATCCTGATATTTTGCTAACAGGGCCTGCAGATGGATTTTAACGGCGGTCAGATTCTGACCTACCTCGTCATGTAGTTCACGCGCTAACGCGCGGCGGTCTTCTTCCTGAACGGTAATAATATGATCCGACAGGGCACTCATACGCTGGGCATAATCGCGAACCTTCTCATCGGCGCGAACACGCCGGGTAACATCCCTGAGTGTAAAGAGGAACAACTCAATTTCTCTGTCCTCGTCCAGGAAAGGTACGAGACCAAGGTCCCAGTAGGTAGTGCCCAGCTCCGGATGATCTGGAAATACGAATGGTCGCTCTGCACGGCTGTAAATCCTCTTTTCCTGCCGATAGGGTTCCAGTTCCTGCTCAAAATTGGACGGAAAGAGATCGAAGTGATTTCGTCCCTCGAATTCGGACACTTCCCTCTGAGTGGCCTTCGCATAGGAATCGCTCACCTTTATAAAGTTGTAGTCCTTGTCAAGTAATGCGATGCTCTCCAGCGTATGAGTAAATATCAAGTCCAGCAATCTGGACTGAGATTCCAGATATAATTCCAGATTCTTGCGCTCGGTAATGTCGGTGACCGTTCCGACTATACGGGAGGGTTGTCCAACTTTGTCCCGCACTACTTTACCACGTGATAATAGCCAGTGTAATTCGCCGTTATTTTTCTGAAACCGGTATTCAATCCTGTAGGGCTTTTTTTCCTCAGGTGTGCGCTGAGCCATGATCTGCTCATATTTTTTACGGTCTTCGGGATGAATCGATTCCAGAAATGCCTCACTGTGGATCTGCGTTTCATCATTCTGGTTGCCGTGAATTTCTTTCCAACGCGGTGAAAAATAAGACGCACCGGAGTTCAGGTCCCAGTCCCATATGCCATCGTTAGTACCGCGCTCGATAAGGGCATAGCGCTCCTCTCTTTTGCGGATTTCATCGGTCATCCGGATCTCGTGTGAAATCTGGGACATCATTAGTCCGGTAAATATGAGGATCACGAGGCTGATAGCGCCAGCCGACCTCAGATAAATATTCTTTCGCGTTTCAAATCTCTGCAATGCGGTTGCGCTGGCAACACCGACGAGCACGACCAGCGGGTATGTCCTGACGGACCTGTAGCTATACAGCCGATCTATCCCGTCAATCGGGCCAACCGCATCATACGTACCCTGCTCTGATTGTGGCAGGTACTCGCGGAACAATGCGCTGTCAATAATATTCTGGCCAGCAACACTCTCCACCGATGTGTTATTTGATCTTTCTGCAAGGACGATCCCGTCTCGTCTAATGAGCGTAATCGTCACTTCCACGCCGCTTCCAGTCTGGTTATACAAGCGGGAAAAATACAGCGCATCCATACTGATCACCGTGTAACCGCCGAAGCTGCCATCGGCATTGTTTATTCTCCGGCTCAGGAATATTGTCGATCTCTGAGTCAGTGTGCCGAATCGGGGTTTGGAGATGAATATATCTTCTGATGCGTCACGCGAGTGAAACTGAAAGTTTTCTACTGATCGGAGGTTCAGTGGTTCTGTAAACGGCAAATTGGTCAACACCAGATCGCCATGTTCATCAACTACACCCAGTGATGTGTATGGCTCAAACTCATCCTGGCGATCTTCGTAATACTGCGCCAGATCCAGCATGTCACCATGCTGTCTGTACTCCATTTCTATATGCTTAAGGGTGATGCTGGCGGCTGCCACAGTACGTTGAACATGTTCTTCGAAAAATCTCGCCAGATTATCATTCTCTGCTCTACGGCTTTCGAGCGTGTAGGCGCGCTCGGACACAAGATGTAATGCAAGCCAGACCCATATTAACAGCAGAAAGCCGGTGCTGAAGACAACTAATGCCCAGCGCAGATCATTGCGCGGCGGGAGTCTCATGTTACTTCACCACCGCACTGTGGGTAAGTAACAGGGTATGGCAGGTGTAGTGATGTCACTTCAGGAAAATTCAGGGCATCGGTTGACAGACGGCTATAAACCTGACGATGCCAATAGGAGCCAAGGAAAGCAGGTGTTTTCATAATCTGGATTGGTTGAATCTCACCAATTCCCCCCGGCAGAGTCATTAAATACAATTCCAACCTGATAGAACCTATGGGGTGGTCAGCCATCTTGCATAGACATTTCAACTGTACGGTACCGTACATAGTCTTTTTTTTCAATATATACGGAGATACGAGCTCAATCCCTGCGGTAACCGGGGTCCCGGTTGCTAGTTCAGTGTCAGCCTGGTATTTAAAACTTGTTAGCGTTTGGAATTCGCCTGTTGGAAGGGGGGTTAAAGATAGCTTGAGAGCCGGGTTCTTACGGTGGCGGTGTGGACGCCAACACAGTAGTGATCGCAATAACAATCGCCATGACAACTGTTTCTATCCGTATTGAATTCTGCAATCGGGTAAGGGCATGAGATTGTCCAGATTCAAGTGCAGGGGTAAAACGCCAACGGTTCAATACCGCCAGTACCAGGATCACCGACACCAGTCCTGCCTTCAGCAACAGCCAGCGCCCGTAGGCGGTATCTACTAATGCACTGACTGTGCCGAGTTGATACCAACTGATGATACCGGCACATACGAGCAAGATGACTACTATCCGCATTGCCCGGGGGGAGAAATGCTTCATTACCTGTATTGATGTCGTATCCGTTCCACGTGTGGTCAGAGTCAGCAACATAGTCAACGCACCAAACCATATCCCGGCCATTAATACATGCATCAGGAATATCGGACTGAGCAGGGCAGTTGTCCCGGTAGCATGACCGCTGTTGACGAGGCCGGCAGAGGCTATCAGTACACCCGCACCGCCGAGCAGGCGTGTCCCCGGATTGATCTCGTGACCATTCGACAGCAACATCAGGATAAAACCCAGGACGACAAAGACCGTACTACGCGCCAGCGACGTTGAATTGGCCAGCGTCCAGATCTCTTCCTGAAAAATAGACAATGGCGTCTTCTCCGCCAGTAGGGCTCCCGACAGGCCGAGTCCGATTATCGCTGCAATGATACCGGAGATACACAACACGACCAGCCAGTCACGCCGATAGGCTTCAAGTACTGGGGGTTGTATAAACAACAGCGGGTAAACTACCAGTCCTATACTGCCAAGCAGCGTTATCAATAGCAGCGTCCTGACCGTGCGGGTGAGAAGTACTGTGCCGATGTCTGTTGCTGCCAGCGGATTTGCCTCTGGTGGCAAAAGGTTGCCTACTGCAAAACCTATGCTACCGGAGATGGGTTGGGCATCCTGGGAGAGGACGCGGTAATTGAACAGGTACTGTCCCTCCGCGGGCATCGGTCCCGGTGTGAAGTTCAGCGTATTACCATCTGATAATGCCTGTGTCAGTGGGATAACATTGCCGTTGCCATCAAGCAAATTTACTCGTACCGGTGATACAGGCTCATTAAATTGCAGCGATATCGTAACAGGGGCTTCTGCAAGTGTTACGCCATTTTCAGGCACAGTACCCAGCAGGCTGGCATGAGCGAAGACAGGTAGCGGAAATGCGAATACCAGCCACAATAGCAATGTAAAAAACGATAAATGGACTTGTTGCATTTACCGGTATGCAATGTAGTTGCGGGTGGTTGTCATAATTACCTAGCGGAACATGCTCATCATCGGAGCACCCTCGGCGTCGAGTATAACCAGCTCGGCCGTCAGCCCGGGGCCAACCGCCTGTCCCCAGAGTTTGAAAATGGCGGCGACTGTCTGCTCGCGACGTGTCTGATCGGATTGCAGCCAGCCGGATGTGGCGGTGATGCGTATGCGATTGCCGGTGTATTCTTCCGGAATGGAGAATGGCAATACGCCATCCGTTTGTCTGGCTTCTTCATTCAGCCGGGTAAACGGATCAATAAACCGGTTATAGGCATCGCTATGATTGTTCAGCACGGTATGGCTGTCGGGTATCGGAGCGAGCAGCGTTTCATGGATCCAGCCGGTGCCGATGTCGTCGCGATCAATATAGACCTCGACCCATTCGCCCTCATGCCTGACCTTGACCACCCGACGACCCCGCCCCAGTTTCAGCAGTATCTGTGCCCCGGCATCCGGTTGTGCGCGCAGATTGACCAGCGGGCTGATGACTTCGAGTTCATCACCCGGGTTCGCCTGTATCAGTGACGGGCAGGCCAGCGTGGACAGAATGATAAGCCTGTATACAATGTGTGTGGGGTTCCGATTGAAGCGGACGAATGCAGGCTGTTTCATTTCCGGATCAGCATCGCATAATCTTTCACATTCAGCAGTTTGTCCGATGCCTGACGGTTCATGATGATATCAACCAGTGTGGTGGTATTCGGATAGATGAACGTGGTTTCCGGTTTTACCGCATGGTTCCTGCCGTCATAGATAATATAAAAACCGGGCTTGTAGCTGATGTCCGGCAGGCGTGAGGCGGCGGTGATATCAAAGACCAGTCTGGCCCGGGCCTGATCAAGTTGCTGTTTGAAGCGCACCAGTTCGCTGCAGTTCAGCAACATGGCACGGCAGGAGCTGTCGGCCGTGTGGCGGTAATAGCTGGTTTCAAACTTTTCGTCGAATTCGGCAGTCAGTCCGGCATGTTGCTTGCCATTGGTCGCTTGTACATAAAAATCGATAAAATAATCCTCGACCGCAAGCCCGACATCGTCACGTACCTTGAAGAAAAACTGCTGGTACTGGTCGCGACAGGATTCGTCCATTGCTGCGTAATTGTTATTCAGCACCTCACTAAACCTGAGTGCTGCCAGCCTGTAATCTTCCAGCGATTCAACCTGCAAGGCGAGTGATGCCAGTTGTCCTGGTCTGTCCTTGCCCGAAAAATTGCGGCTGATCGGATTGATGATATTGCCATGATTGAAGCCATTAAATACCGCGAACGGGATGGCGGCATATTTGATGTCGTTCTCGATCCAGCGAATGTCAGTGTTGCCATCAAACGAGAAATGACACTTGCGGGTATTCAGTGAGGTACCGCTGATGCGGACAGTGCCGTCGGTACCGGGCTTGGCACGGTTCTTCAACAAGCGCGCCTGCAAGCCGGTGTACGAATTACCGGCGGCGAATACAAACGGGTAACACCGATGTTGTTCTGCATTGGCCGGATTGAAGTAGGCGCCGGATTTCCCATGCAAATCATAATGCGACAGCTCCCACTGAAACGGACTGGCCGGTTCGAGGCCCTGCAGGATCTCACGGCCCGATTCCATGAAGTCGGATTTGTGGGCATGTTGATTAAAAAAAGTGGTGCGCGTCTTGCCGAGAAACGATTGTCCCATCGCTGCGAGATCCGATCCAAAGTTCGCCGGGGCAAACATCAGCAGGTGGCGTACCGGGCAGGGCCGGTTCATTCCGTATTTCTGGTTGCGCACTGCGTGCAGGGCGAGCCAGGCGCGGGTGACCAGTGCGCCGGTACTGTGGCAGACCACATCAATCTGCTCGAAGTCCGGGCAGATCCGGTGGTAGTCGTCGTTCAGCTTGTCGGCGAAGTCACGGAAGGTGGCCTGATCATCCATGCTGCTGTAATCAACAAAATAGATCTGTTTCCGGCTGTAGAGGTTCTGACTGACAAAATAATCAGCCAGACCGGTAAAACTGGTCGAGCCGTCGGAGTAACCGTGGACGATAAGTAACTTGCGTGCCATCAGGGACGATAGGCGCGAATATATCGGCGAATGCGTTCGGCGTTTTTGCCCAGATCGCCCTTGCCTACACGTGAAACCGATCGGATATCCACCCGGCTGCCATTGCCGTCACGACGGACGCGGATGATGATGTCATCAACAAATCCGAATAGCTGTGTTGTGTCATATGCCTCGACGATACCCTGGTTGTAATCAACATTGACCAGTTCCCATCCCAGGTCCTTCACAACCTGGATGGCCTCGGTCAGTGCATCGTCAGTGTTCATCCGGGTCTGAATCGGGGCCAGGTCCGGATAGGCAAGCGTTTGTTTCGCAGCCAGTTCAGCACCGTCATATTCAATTGTGTTTTCATCCGGCTGGCGCAGTTTTCTGGCCTCGACAAACATTGGCGGATTGTTGATGTCGGTGGTGATGTCATGGATCATCGGTTTTGACATGTTCGCCGGTCCGATGATGGCAATGACGATGGCGGCAGGCAGGATCCCCGGCATCAGCATCATCAGACCACCTCTGGTTGCGAACCGGTTGCGGGTAACAGCAGTAATGATCATCAGCAGCAGTCCGAGTATCGCGAGCGCCACGCCTGCCTGTACCGCATTGAAAAAGATGCGAAACGCCAGCATCGGCGCGATATCCAGATAGACCCGGGATAGCGGTGCCGCGATAATAACCAGTAGATTCACCAGGGCCAGTGCTATACCCGCACGAACCAGAAACCGGGGCCCGGGTACCGGTTTGTTTTCCTCAGGGGCAAATTGCCAGTCTGTCGCGGTTTTCATTTGATCCGCATGTTACAGGTCGAATGTATTTGAATGCAATGTCGCTGACTGGAATTACGCACGACGGGTTAGAAAGGGTGGCAGGGAATCCGCCGCATAGCCTATGATGTATACTGCAACATTCTATATGCAAACCGGTTGAAACTGATGATCATGACCTTCAAATTGCACAATAACACGGCATTTATATTAACGATGTTGACAGTGTTGATGACACCGCAAGGCCAGCTTGCAGCCCAGGTTCCCCAGTATCAGCCACTGATCCGGGAGCATACCGGTGAGACAACAAATGCAGTGGATCAGACGGTACCAGCCTTGAGCACGGCCAGAAAGTCAAACCGTGGTGTGTTTATAGTTTCAGTAAGGAGCGATCTGGATCCGGTGGTCATCAATCAGTTTCATCGCTGGATCGTGCATGTCGAGACGTCAGATGGTCAACCGGTGGAAGATGCTGTTATCGAGTTGAGTGGAGGTATGCCGGCCCATGATCACGAAATGCCGTCCGTACCGGAAGTGACGGGTAACCAGGGGAACGGTGATTATCTGATAGAAGGCATGACCTTTCATATGCCTGGCTTATGGCAAATGATGTTGTATATCACTTCGGGCAGTACTTCCGATACGGTCATCCTGGATCTGATAGTGGAGTAAACCGCGTCGTGTTTATGCAGTTGCCTGTTTGTCGTTACCGCTTGCTGATCAGTGTGTTGTTGTGTGTGACGATCTGTCTGCTGTTCCTTGTCCGCAATACCGGTGCGCAGCAGACCGGGATAGAAGCTGTAAGTCCACATGTGTGGACGCCATCAGAAAAAAAACTGCTCGCGACGCTTGCGCTGGAAAAATTACGGCCACTGCCACCCGATCCTTCCAATGCCGTCGCGGATAATCCGCTGGCGGCCCGCCTTGGACAGCAACTCTTTTTCGATGCCCGTATGAGTGTTAATGGCAAGGTCGCCTGTGCTACCTGTCATCAGCCCTCGCTCTATTTTACGGACGGTCTGGCGCTGGCCAATGGCGTGGGTGTGACCAGACGTCATGCCATGACGCTGACAGGTGCCGCCTATAACCACTGGTTTTTCTGGGATGGCCGCAAGGACAGCCAGTGGTCGCAGGCCTTGGGTCCACTGGAGAACAGCGTAGAACATGGCAGCAACCGCAGCCAGGTTGCACATCTGTTGTACACGGACCTGGCATATCGTCAGCAGTACGAGGCGATCTTTGGGCCGTTTCCGGACATCAGTGATGCGGTCAGGTTTCCTGCTACCGCCGGGCCGGTTGATGATCCGGAAATTCACCAGGCCTGGGACAACATGACTGATGTGGATCAGGATGTTATCAACCGGATATTTGCGAACGTTGGCAAGGCCATTGCGGCGTATGAACGTCTGCTCCTGCCTGCACCTGCGCGCCTTGATGACTATATCAAGGCTGTTATCGCCGGGGATACCTCAGCAATGATGACCCGCTACACCCCGGCCGAGGCGAACGGTTTGCGCCTGTTTATCGGCAAGGCACAATGTATTAACTGCCATAACGGGCCACTGCTGACCAATTATTCTTTTCATAATACCGGTATACGTCCGGCAGCAGGTGAGGACACCGGGCGTCTTGAGGGTGTGGTTGGGGTAAAACAGGATCCGTTTAATTGTCTGGGCAGTTACAGCGATGCCCGTCCGGAACAATGTACCCACCTGCGTTTTATCCGGGCCACCGGTTCTGGTTTGTACCGGGCGTTCAAGACACCGGGCCTGCGCAATATTGCAAAGACCGCACCGTATATGCACGCCGGGCAAATGACGTCACTGACCGAGGTACTTGCACATTACAATGGTGCGAGATCGCTGAATGGACGTGTGCCGGAGATCGTTCCGCTGAAACTGAAATCTTCCGAGTTGACTGATCTGGAGGCATTTTTAAACACTTTGACCAGTACGCAATCTGTACCGGATGCTGGAAATTAAACCTCGGCATAACTCTGGGACCTGACGGTATAGCCGGTATACAAGATTGTGTAAAAATTATTGAAGATAGCATTGTGAATAAGATACTGGTTGTATTTTCCTAACGGCAACGTATACACTTTAATTATGAACGTCATACGCAAGGTGCACCGTAACAGTCTGTTTTTATGGTTACTGGCCATAACAGTAGGCTTGCGTGCGCTGATTGCCCCCGGATTCATGCTCGAAACCGGTGGCGATGGTCCGCTCGGTCTGTCCATCGTCCTCTGCGAAGGCCTCAATGGAAAAACGACGGGTTCTCCATCAGATGACCCGCATGCAATCCATAAACACCATGGCAATGCAGCCGCTGATGCAGATGCCAGTACCGGCATGGCAGGCGAGACCTGCGGTTTATGGTCGACCAGTTCGACCTTTGTCCAGACGATTGCCTTTGCCCATGACCATCTGTTTCCGGTAGGCCCGGATCAGTATGTTACGGTCAGTTCTTCATTTAACACCCCCTTATTCCGCCAACAACCTCAACAGCCTCGCGCGCCTCCTGTCGTATTCATAATTTAACAATCTGATGTCAGTCGTAGTTTCGACTGGCTTGGTTATACATCTGCGTGCAGGTGTGTACACAGCAAATTGTGAATAATGGAGTTCATATAATGAATCTTGAAAAAAGCGCGTTGTCGCGTTTATTGTTGACAGCAGTAATTGGAAGTACACCTTTATTTGTAACAGCCCACGAAGATGTGGAAGAGATCACTGTCTTCGGGCAAGGCAGACTGGTAGACCAATCGCACCGTAGCAGTTCAACGGTTTTACTTGGCCAGGATGATCTGGTCAGTATCAATCCGATGACGACGGAAGATCTGCTGAAGTTTGAACCGAGTCTGATCATCCGTCAGCGTTATATTGGCGACCCGAATGGCACGATGGGTCTGCGAACTGCCAGTATGTTCCAGACTGCCCGGACTTCCGTTTATGCAGATGGTGTCCCGCTGCATTATTTTCTGCAGACCGCATTTAACGGTTCTCCGCGCTGGGCGCTGGTGGGAGCAAATGAGATTGGTACGATTGAAGTTGTCTATGGGCCATTCTCTGCAGAGTATGGTGGCAATGCGATGGGCGGTGTTGTTAATTTTGAAACGAAGATCCCGACCGAGCGCAGCTTCCATCTGGAAGGATCGATGTTCCAGAACGACTATGAAGAGGTCGGCTTCAAGGACAAACTGAATGGCCGCAGGGTCTTTGGTTCGTACGGCGACAAATTCGGAAATCTGAGTCTGTATACCTCCTGGATCCATCTGGAAAATAACAGTCACCCGATGGATTACCGTTTCTCCAACGTGTTGGCCACGGCGTCAGGAACGATAGATACGGTCACGGGTGGCATCCCGGGCAAGAGCTCAACGGACTCTAATGTAATCAACTGGGGAGATACCGGCACCCAGGAGGCGAATACAGATCAGTTCAAGGTCAAGCTGGGTTATGATTTCGGTGACTGGTTCTCGCTGTTCAATGTCGCCTATGAGAACCGTGTCCGGGAAACCGATAACGTGAATAACTATCTGGTTTCCACCACGACCGGGCAGCCGGTATGGAATGGAAACTTCAGGACGCCGGAAGGCCAGTTATTCAACGTCACGCGTAACAGTTTTACCGAGGACGCATCGGATCGCCAGAATATCCTGGTCGCCGGCAGGTTGCAGGGACCGGTTACCGAGAACTGGTGGCTGGAGATGAATCTGAGCTACTACAAGATGTTACAGGATGAGACCCGCAGTTCACTGCAACACCCCGGCGACCCGACCTATACACCGGCCGGCCGTATACGTGATTTTGATGATACCGGCTGGAAGACCGCTGATATCAAGGTGGAGACAGATCAATTCCTGGGGCGGGAGGATCTGGAACTGGTGACCGGTTATCAGTATGCAAACTACAGTCTGAGTCTGACCGACTATAATTCTCCGGACTATCTGGCGGGTGTATTTGGAACAGCGCGTAATACCAGCGGTGGTGAAACTGTGGCCAATTCCCTGTACGCACAGGTAGGCTGGGACGTTACTGAGCAGTGGGATGTCGTAGTGGGTGGTCGTCAGGAGTTCTGGGAAAGTAATAACGGCATGTTGTATAACTATGCCACCAACAATCTGCAGGACCATGCGGATCGTTCAGTCAATCACTTCTCACCGAAATTTTCTGTCGGATTCACACCAGGTAATGAATGGCTGTTCCGCTATTCAATAGCCAAGGCCTACCGGTTCCCGATCGTGGAAGAGCTGTTTTCCTATGAGAGTAATACGGTGGGTACAGGGTTGGCAGATGTAAACCTCGCGCCGGAAGACGGCTTACACCATAACCTGATGGTCGAACGTGCCATCGGTGAGGGTAATGGTTATGTCAGGTTAAATTTCCTTTATGAAACCATCGAGGATGTCATTTTCAGCCAGAATGGCACGGTGGATAATGTATTAATCCGTACCTTCCTGCCGGTGGATGAGGTGGAAACCAAAGGTGTGGAAATGGTCTACACGCAGAATGGTACGCTGAATGGCAAGCTGGATATCCGCGCCAACCTGACGCTGATGAAATCGGAAATTACCCGCAACAGCCTGAATCCGGCCATCGTGGGTAATGATTTTCCCCGGCTTCCGAAGTGGCGTGGCAACCTGGTGCTGACCTACCATATCACTGACGACTGGGACTTCGGCGGCGGTGTACGTTATGCGACCAAGGCATTCCAGCAGCTTGATAATTCCGACATCGGCAGGCAGACCTATGCGGTCATGGATGAGTACACAATGGTCAACCTGAAGTCAAACTACAAACTGACTGAAAATATCAGGCTCAGTCTGGCAGTAGACAATCTGTTCAACAAGCTGGCGTATGTAAATCATCCTTATCCAATGCGTACAGTCTTTCTGGAGGCGGCACTGGACTATTGATACAGAAGGTACTTTTAATCCGATAATCAGGAGTATTTTTTATGAAGAAAACAATATCAAAGTGCATCAGGGCCGGCCTTGTTTCCATGACATTAGTGGTTTCATTTCTGGCGATTACGCCGGTGATGGCACATATCATGACCGATACCAGCCAGTTCCCTGACGTAAAATCTTCAGAGGCGCGGTTTGATATTCTGGTGCTGGTTGGTCTGGGTGTCATACCGGAGACGACCACCTTTGAGCCGGAAAGAAAGCTGTCCCGGTTTGATCTGGCGGTGTGGGCGGCGATGGATGCGAAGCTGGGACCAGAGGGTGAAAAGCCCGATGTTACTGCGCTCGCAAACGCAGCAAAGGAAAAGGGCCTGGTGATGATACTCGAAGGTGATGCCACCTATGCCGATATCAATACGCTGTTTTTCCAGGATAAACATGATGCCTCACAGGCAGCTACTGTTCCCACGCGGGCGCAGGCCGCGAGTTATATACTGGCGGGACTGGTTTCACCGGTGGGTGCCTCTGCGCTCGAAAACAAGAGTGTCGTGCCTGGGCCGGTTGGCGTAGTGTCTGCCGTGGAAGAGAAAACCAACCCGGACGGTGGCACCAGTTTTCTGATAACAATCGGGGAAATAACACTGCCGATGTATACACATGGCCGCGTCGGCAATGGTCCATCGGATTTGTCCAAATGGAAGGATCGGACTGTCAGAAGGTCTTTTATCCGCAAGCAGGGCGGGATCTCGTTATGGTCATACCTGGAATCCGAAACTGTCGCTGGTGAGGTAGTAGCGGAACCTGAACACGATCATTCCAGTCACAAACATGAAGCAGAGGCCGCACCGGCGACCAGTACAGCAGAAAAACCGGAGCACGATCACGCTGAACACCAGCATTCGAAATAATCCGGATACTGATGTAACCGAGAGCCCATTCGATCAGACAGAATAGTAACAGGGAGTTATAACAATGAACTGCAAGGTACCATCCGGAGTACGTCAAACAGCGCGGCCATCGCTACGGATGGTTGCTTTTGGTCTGCTGGTTATGCTGGCCGGGTGTGCCCGCCAACCGATGACGATGCATATGGATGCGGCCGAGGCGACTTGCGCATTTACACCGGCAATCTCGGTACATTGTGGACGCACACCGACCACGGCCTATGACCCGGACGGCAGATTGTGGGTCAGTTATGTGGTTGGTGAACATGTCTATGTTGCATGGTCAGATGATCAGGGCAAACAATTCAGTGAGCCGGTCCGGGTCAATGCCGAGCCTGAGCCGGTGTATACCAACGGCGAGAACCGAGCCAAGGTCGCCTTCGGTCGTAATGGCGAAATTTATGTGTCATGGACCAAGGTGCTCGACGGGCCATTTTTTGGTGATATCCGTTTCACCCGCTCAGTGGATGGTGGCAAGTCGTTTGAACCGGTCAGGACGATCAATGATGACGGTCTGACGACCAGTCATCGGTTTGAATCAATGCTGGTGACGAGTACCGGTAATATCTTCATGGCCTGGCTGGACAAGCGCGATATGGTCGCGGCAGAAGCCGCCGGGCGCAAGTATATCGGTGCAGCCCTGTATTACACCTGGTCCAGTGATGACGGCGTGACCTTTGCCAAAAACATCAAGGTCGCTGACTACAGTTGTGAGTGTTGCCGTATAGCGATGAGCGAGACACAGCACGGAGATGTCGCCGCATTCTGGCGCCATATCTACAATGAAACCACACGCGATCACGGATTTGCCGAACTCGCTACCGACGGTGTGGTCACACCGGCCCAGCGTGCTACCGATGATAACTGGAAGATTGAGGCCTGCCCTCATCATGGCCCGGCGATGGTAACGGCCACAGATGGTACTTATCATTTGAGCTGGTTTACACTCGGCGACGCGCGCAAGGGGATTTTTTATGGTCGATACAGCCCGGAGCTGGGAGTGATAGAAAACCTGTTTCCAGTCGCCGCGGCCGGGGCCAGTCACCCGTCACTGGCCCGTGTAGGCGACAGGTTATATCTGGTCTGGAAACAGTTTGATGGTGAAAAGACAACGATCAAATTATTGATCTCGGTTGATGAAGGCGCGTCCTGGCAACCCGCCTCCGTGGTGGCAGATACGGCCGACGCGTCCGATCACCCGCTGTTAATTACAGCAGATGAGCAGGTATTCCTGAGCTGGCATACCGGCGGGGAAGGACTTCGTGTCATTCCCTTGAACCGTGCAGGGGGTGTCCAGTGAAGACCGTAATGAAATTGTGTCTGTCGCTCTTTTTAAGTAGCAGTCTGATCCTGTCCGCACCCGTCAGTGCAGATCACAAGGCCTTCAGGGCAGACAGTCTGAAACAGATTGAACAGCAATACGCAGGTAAATCGTTCCTGATGGTTATGTGGGAGATCAGCTGTTTCCCCTGCCATGAAGAGATGGCCTTGCTGGGCGAACTGAAAAAGGCACATCCGGACGCCAATGTGGTGATGATATCGACGGATGATATCAGCAAGCAGAAGGAAATCAGCGCGATGCTGGACTCTCATGGTCTGGGTGACATTGATTCCTGGTTGTTTGCCGATCCGAACATCGAAAAACTGCGCTACAGTATCGACCCGGAGTGGTTCGGCGAGCTGCCGCGCAATTATATCTATGATACGGATTCCAGCCGTATCGGTATCAGTGGCAAACTGACGCAGGAGATTCTGGACGAGTGGTTGAAGGGTGTATGATCAGTTATTGATTGGTATACTATTCGGATTCTCCGAAAGATCAGCCGTCTGGTTATGCTCGTTCAAGACACATTGTATTTGTTTCAATTAAATAATGGTCGGGATCCCGGCAACATCAGTCGTCTGGTTATAACCGCTCAAGACACGCTGTGAATACATCCATGTACGCTCGAGCGCCGCTTTCATCGCTGCGCGTCCCGCTCTGCTCGAAAGTCCAGCCGTTACATCCGTGTAACGGCGCAAACGGCTCCTTAACCCGCCGTTTGCCCATGCGGCTAACGGTCTCTCACGATTATAACCAGACGACTGATGCCGACTTGTGTTGGTAGACTGAAAATTATTCAGTGGCAGCAAATACAATCTGCCAGATGTGATTCCACCCGTGCTACGTCCTGTATCTGAGCTTTCAATGATTTGTAGGCATTGAATTGACTGATGGCGCGCATCTGGCTGTGTTCACTGTGGCTGGCGAAGCGATTGCTGTCCCAGCTGAAATAATCTTCATTTAATGCATCGGCGCAGAAACGGGCAGCGAGTTCGACATAGATGATCTGTGTCGCAGGCAGGATCGAGGCCCACTCGGCATCGCTGATAAACGACGGTGCACACGACATATAACCCTGCAAGCCGGCACCGTAGTTCTCCATCGAAAAAAATGTGTCGGTGCTGTTTTCGCCGACCGGATTACACCAGGAACGCATCGCATCACCCATCTCCAGCGCCCATGCCATATTGCCCAGTGTGTCAAAGTCGAGCAGGCAGATGCCCCGGCCTGTTTGCCTGTCGAGCAGGAAGTTATTAATCTTCGGGTCGCCATGGACCTTGCGTAGCCCGGTGTCAGGCAAGACGGGCAGGCGAGAGGCCGTTTCGAGTATCTCCGCCGCGAGTGGCTGGATGTCACGGTAGCGTATATGATCCTGCCGGTTTTCCAGTGCAGTGCGTAATACCTGTAAATGTCGTGTCGTGTCATGAACGCCGGTGCGTTGCTGCTGGAATGTGTATGGCATGTCGTGTAACCCGGTATGAAAGCGCGCCAGTAACGCACCTGCCTCAAAGGCTATGGCAGGTTTCTCGACGCTATTGACGGTATAACCGTCTATATAATCAAACATCCTCCAGATGCGATTATCCTGCTCGCAGTAAAGCTGATGATCCAGTGTGTGGATCAGTCGTGGCGTAACCACGCCCTGATTAAACAGGAATGAGGTAACCGCGTCGATGTCCTGATGGACCGTAGGGCTGAACATCGGGTTAACCTGTTGCAGTATGTATTTGTGATGTGTATCAGTGACCAGCCAGGTACGGTTAATCAGGCCAATGTCGAGTGAAGTAATGCTCACAGGTTGAATACCATACAAGGTCAGTACCCCGCCAGGGTTCAACGCTACTTGTGAATTCGTAATCATATGTAGTCGATGTATGTAATACCGATTAAATTCGTCAACAATATCAGCCGCCCGGTATGGTTGCGCAAGACCGTGTGCCGCATGGATGCGGCACCCGAGCCTACATGGACGTATTCACGGCGTGTCTGTAGCGACCATACCGGGCGGCTGATGCCACAGGCTGGCGGAGCCAAAAAACCAGATTCAGTTAATCCGGGTAATCGTCGGAGACGCCGTCTCCTCAACATTGACAGCAATAATATTGGTCCGCGGCAACGAATTGAATTCGGTTGCCGTAGCACTGGTGTACGCACCCATCATCGGCGCAACGATCAGGTCACCGATGGACAGATCCGGCAGGTCGATATTTTCAGAAATAACATCAATACTGTCACAGGTCGGTCCGGCCAGTACGCTCGGATGAGTGGGACCTTTTTTCAGTGTGAAAATCGGGTATATAGCATGATCAAATATCTGACCGCTGAATGAATTGTAGACCCCGTCATCCATGTAATACCAGGGGATACCGTCGCGTACCGCCTTGCCGATGACCGAGGTCACACAGGTCATCGAAGGTGCCGCGATATAGCGACCCGGTTCGGCAATCACCCGGACATTTTTGGGTAACGCTTTCAAGGCCTCATTGATCGGCGCGCAGAACTTTTCGATATCAATACTGCTGCCATCATAGTTGATCGGAAAACCGCCACCGATGTCGAGTATGCTCATCGGGGTGTCGCGTTTGCTGCGGCTGGCCGTGATGATCTCGATCGATCGGTTTATGGCATCCACATGTGACTGCGAATGCGGTGACTGTGAACCCACATGGAAACTGAGGCCCTTCACATGGATACCCAGCTCTTCGGCCCGGTCAATAAAGGCCGGGGCATCTTCCACAGACAGGCCAAACTTTTTTGACAGGTTAACGACGGCATCCGGATTCGGAAAGCTGAGGCGTAACAACAGGCCTACGCGTTCCTTGTAGCGGACAAATTTTTCCAGTTCGAATTCATTATCGACCACGAAAGTGGTGCATCCAAAACGCAGGGTCGAACGGATATCAATATCCCGTTTGATCGGATGCGTATGTATCGTCATCGTCGCCGGGACACCGTTCTTTTCCAGCAGTTTTACCTCACCCTGGGTCGCAATATCGTAATGACACCCTTCCTTGTGCAGCGTCGCGATCACCGTTTCATTTGGCAGTGCCTTGATAGCAAAGTACAGGTCCACGTTCGGCAGTGCCCGTTTCAGACGGCGATACTGGTTACGTAGCGTCTCGCAGTCGAGCACCAGCAACGGTGAGCCATACTCCTTGACCAGGTCTGGCCAGTCATAGCCGGCTACCGGGCAGACGATGTCCAGCGGTCGTGTCATTTCAGCGCGGAGGTAATCAGCTCATTCACGTACTGTGGCAGTGCGAAGCTGGCCTTGTGGATCTCCGGTGTGTAGTAACGGGTCTTGATGCCGGAGGCCGCATAACGCTGCTGCAATGTTTCCAGCGGGATCTGTTTCAGTTCCGCATTGTCGGTACCCCAGCCAAAACCCATCACCCCACCGATATAGGTCGGGACGGCGGCAGAATAGACTGTCCAGCCGGCAAACAGCTTGCTGAAACAACGAGCGGTGTTCTTCACTTCATCCGGTTGGAAGAAGATCACACCGTTCTGGGTGACAATGATGCCGCCCGGTGTCATCAGGTTCTTGCAGGCCTGGTAAAAATCAAAGCGGAACAGTACTTCGCCGGGGCCTATCGGATCAGTCGAATCAACGATGACGACATCAAACTTGTCCTTTGTAGTACGGACAAAATCAGCGCCATCAGCAATGACCAGATTCAGACGCGGGCTGTCGAACGAACCGGCAGAGTGGCCGGGCAGGAACTTCTTGCACATATCAACCACAGCGCCGTCGATCTCGACCATGGTGACACGTTCGACACCCTTGTGTTGCAACACTTCACGCAGGATACCACCGTCACCACCGCCGATGATCAGTACATTTTTCACTGCACCATGCGCAAGTATTGGCACATGCGTCAGCATCTCGTGATAGATGAACTCGTCCTTTTCGGTCGTCTGGATAACACCATCCAGCGCCATGATGCGGCCGAATTTAGAGTTGTGGAAAATAATGATGTGCTGGTGCTCGGACTTGTGCTCGAAATACACTTCCTCGACATTAAATACGTGTCTGTGTGCGTCGTATAAGGTTTCTTCAAATCGGTTATTCATTCTCATTGCCCTGGATTAAAGTTTTTGAAACTGGAACACCACACATCCCTGACGACAGGGTCAGCATAGCCATGTTATTTGCCCAACGTGACAAACTGAAGAAAAGGATCGGGTTATTGCGTTGCAGTATATACAATCAGTAACCGGATTGTCAGTCATCATCTCCGGATTTGGACCCGGTAGACCTCAAACCACCCTTTATCAGGTCTTTTTGAGCAGTCTGAGCAGGCCTTCCTGCATCGTGGTCGCAACCAGCTGGCCGCTCTGATTATAAAAACTGCCGCGTGCCAGTCCACGGGCGCTGCCGGTGGTGACCGGTTCACAAGTGTATAACAGCCATTCATCCATGCGAAACGGCCGGTGAAACCACATGCCGTGGTCGAGACTGGCCAGCTGCAAGGAAGGATTTTCCAGCCAGGTTCGGTGTGGAAGCAGCGAGGTCCTGACCAGACCGTAATCGGAAATATAGGCAAGGACGGCGCGATGCAGGTCCATTTCGTCCGGTAACTGATGCGTGGTGCGGATCCAGGCATCCAGTCGGGGGACCTTGTTCTCCGGGGCATTCCCGGTATAACGATTGCTAATCGGTTTGATATCAAACGGTGTCGACAACCGGAGCAGGCTTTCGAGCCGGTCGACCGGTCCATTGGTACCGGAGGCGGCCAGCTCACGCAGGTCAGGCAGCATATCCGGGGCCGGGACGTCCGGCATCGGTTGCTGATATTCGAGTCCTGTTTCAGTAATCTGGAATGAGGTAATGGTGATGAATATCGGATTGTCGCATTGCAGGGCGGTGATGGTACGGGTGGCAAAACTTTTACCATCGCGGGTGATATCAACGCGATATTCAATGGGCAGATTAAAGTTGCCTTCACGCAGGAAGTAGGCGTGCAAGGAATGTATGTATTTCCCGCCACTGACAGTCATCTGCGCGGCCTTTAACGCCTGCCCCAGCACCTGGCCACCGTAGACACGGCCGGTACCGATGTCGAAGCTGTTGCCCTGGTATCGGCCGGGTGCGAGTGGTTCCAGATCGAGCAGTGACACCAGTTTATCAAGTGTATCGAGCATAAATGTCAGGTAAAAAACCAGGTTAAGCGTACGTCGCATGTTAATATAGTTATTGTGAATATACGAATTTGTTACCTACAGCGACCGGGATGTCTACAGTGGGACAGACATCCAGATTGGTCCGGATCTGAATTATGCGTATTGCTGTAATTGGCGCAGGACTGCCCGGTATCAGTACGGCCTGTTTTCTGGCCAAGTCCGGTCACGAGGTGCTGGTACTGGATCGCCGGGAAGGGCCGGGTCTTGAAACCAGTTTTGCCAACGGTGGCATGCTGACGCCCAGTCAGGCTGCCCCCTGGAATACCCCCGGAATTGCCTTACAGCTACTGAAGTGGATCGGACGTGAAGATTCGCCATTCCTGCTGAAGTTCTCACAATTGCCTGCATTGACCGGATGGGGTACCGCCTTTCTGCGACATTCCGGTATGAGTAGCTTCAGACGTAACCAGCTGAAGAATGCGGCACTGGGCCTCTACAGTCTGCAGGTATTGCGCGAGACCCGTCAGCAACTGGGTATCCAGTATGATCAGAGCACATGCGGCACGATGAAGATCTACCGTTCAGGCTACACACTGGATACAGCACTCGCGATGTTGAAGGCCTCGGACCTGACACAATTACCCTATCAGGTGCTGGATCAGGCAGGTGTCATCGGGCAGGAACCCGCGCTGTCTCCGATTCGGGACAAACTGGCAGGTGGTATATATTTCCCGGAGGACGAGGCCGGTGATGCCTATCTGTATTGCCGGGAGCTTGCAGCGGCAGCTGTCCGCTTCGGGGCAAGCTTTATGTATGGCACCGAGCTTACCGGACTTGTCCGCGATAAGAACCGGATCTCGGCAGTATCTACCCGGCAAGGCGATATTGAGGCCGACCTGTATATACTCGCCGCAGGCAGTTTTAGCCCCCGACTGGCACGGACTGCCGGACTGGCCTTGCCTGTCTACCCGGTAAAAGGTTATTCGTTGACCATCCCGACTTCCTCATTATCAGCCACATTGCCCGTGCTGCCGGTTATTGATGAATTGCGCCATGTGGCAGTTACCCCGCTGGGTCAGCGCTTGCGTGTAGCAGGCAAGGCGGAACTGGCCGGATACGATACCTCTGTCAACGAACACAAGGTCAAGCTGTTGCTGAAGTTTTTTGGACAGATCTATCCGCAGGTGGGCAGTCAGGTAGAACGCGACTCAGTCCAGGTATGGTCAGGTCTGCGTCCTTACACCTCGGATGGGGTGCCCATACTGGGCGGTTGTGAGATTGAAAATCTGCTGTTAAACACCGGTCATGGCCACCTCGGCTGGACACTCGCCGCCGGCTCTGCAAGTCTGATCACCGACCTGATTTGCGGTAAAGAGACGGCGCTCGATCTGGCACCGTATTTGTTGTCACGATTCCACTGATGTAGTGTTTTTGCAGCAGTAGAAGATCGGACTTGCACAGCAGAATAATCTGGTCTAGGGTTTAATCAGGAGGTGTATAAAACTGAAATCTGAAATCGGCATTAGCAGAAAAAATCATCAGGACACACCGGTTCCGGTGGTCCACAGCGTTCCTTATATCTATCAAGTTCTGCAGCAAGTTATAACATGCAAATAGAAGCGCTTTATTTTTAATCTTCAAGAATGGAGGTAACCCTGTATGTTTGAATTTGAAAAAGAGATTGTCGATAATCTGTTGAAAGAAAATGATGATTTCAGACGGATGTATAACAAACATGATCAGCTGAATCGCAAGGTCGACAACGCGAACCATCGTCCAGTGTCGATTGATGAATTCTCACTCGAAACCCTGAAGAAGGAAAAGCTGTTACTGAAAGACAGGATGGCGGCATTAATCGATAGCCATCGTCACTCGCCACACTGAGTACAAGTCCCGATTTGCCGGACGCCCGCAAACATCAACGGGTGTCCGGCATTTCCCCCGCGTTGTTCTGATCTGGCCTGTATAGTTTCAATACTAAAATAACTGTTCCGGACTGCCTGCCAGATCAGCCGTCTGGCTATAATCGTTCAAGACACGCTGTGAATACATCCATGTACGCTCGAGCGCCGCATCCATGCGGCTAACGGTCTTTCACAATTATAGCCAGACGGCTGATACCTGCCTTTATATGCAGGCTGTACTCTTGTTCGTTTGTACAGCTTGATATGGACGCTTGTACTTTCAGCGGAATTTCCTATACTTAAAAGTAATTGATCTGACTTGCGCTAATAATAAAAGTATCTATGAGCTGAAGCGATGAAACTGCAACAACTGAAATATATCTGGGAGGTGGCGAGGCACGACCTGAATGTCTCGGCGACCGCAGAGAGTCTTTTCACATCGCAACCGGGGATCAGCAAGCAGATACGCATGCTGGAGGACGAACTCGGCATCCAGATATTCCGGCGCAGCGGTAAACACCTGACCGAGCTGACTCCCGCTGGCAAGGCGATTGTGGGTGTGGCGGCTGAAGTGCTCGACAAGGTCAAGAACATCAGACAGATAGCCCAGCAGTATGCCGACAGTAACAAGGGCAGCTTGTCTATCGCCACAACGCATACCCAGGCGCGTTATGCCTTGCCCCCGATCATCTCTGCCTTCATTGAAAAATATCCGGCGGTCACGCTGAACATGCATCAGGGTACACCGGTACAGATCTCCGAACTCGCGGCAAACGGGACAGTCGATTTTGCGATTGCCACCGAGGCCCTGGAGCTGTTCCATAATCTGGTGATGATGCCGTGTTACCGCTGGAATCGCAGCGTGATAATCCCGCAGGACCATCCGCTGGCAAAGGTGAAAAGACTGACGCTGCAACAGATTGCAGAGTATCCGCTGGTCACCTATGTATTCGGCTTCACCGGACGCTCACAGCTCGACAAGGCATTCGATGCGGCGGGTCTCGAGCCACAGGTGGTATTTACTGCCAGCGATGCCGATGTGATCAAAACCTATGTCAGACTCGGGCTGGGTGTGGGTATCGTTGCGAGCATGGCCTATGAACCAGAGAAGGACACCGGCCTGATAGCGAAGGATTGCAGTCATCTGTTTGAACCCAGCACCACCAAGATTGGGTTTCGCAGGGGTACGTTCCTGCGGGGGTATATGTATGATTTTATCCAGTTGTTTGCACCACACCTGAAGCGCGATCTGGTCGATCAGGCAGCGGCGCTATCTGACAGCGATCAGATTGAAAAACTGTTTGAAGGTATCCGGTTGCCTGTGCACTAGTAGGGATTGTTAAGGTATATGTTGTAAATCTTGCCATTGCCGTCTGGTTGACTCCAGACCGTTATGGCTGTTCAAGACACGCCGTAAAAAAATCCTGGCGGTTTATCTAATTGTAAAAAGCGATCAGACTTTAACGGTAGACCGGTATGGTCGTGAAAGACCGTGTGCCGCAGGGATGCGGCACCCGAGCCTACATGGATGTATTTACGGCGTGTCTTGAACGGCCATACCGGTCTGCCGGACCATGCTGACTACTGGTCAGATATAATCCAGATCCGGACTACTGTCGATGATGTCCGCAGCAGCCTCGCTCTCCGAGGCAGTGCGGTTGAATACCTCCTTGACGAAACGGAAGTAGACTGTGTAAACCGTTTCAATACCCTGGTCGTCGCGGACGATAAAAAACGGGGCCTGACTGACCTGATGTTTTGCGGCCAGCAACATACCCTCACTACCGGCATCGCGCTCATCAGCAATGACGACGTTATCTATCTTGTCTAGCAACGCCGCCTCGGTCAGCCTGTCCACGACCTGCTGACATTTGCGACAAGGACTACCGTCTGCCAGGATCTTTTTTACCATCGTGATATACATGGTGCGTCTATCTCCCTGTCGTTGCTGACGGATTGGCAACATGCAGACCACATTCCTTTTTGGTCTCTTCCTCCCACCACCAGCGTCCGGCACGTTCATGCTGGTTCGGCAATACCGCCCGCGTGCAGGGTTCACAGCCGATGCTGATGAAGCCACGATTGTGCAGTTCGTTATAGGGGACGTCGTTGGTGCGGATATATTCCCAGACCTGTGCGGAGGTCCAGTTCGACAACGGATTGAATTTGTACAGGGTGCGTTCTGCGGTCGAGAACGCCGCATCACGTTCAATGACAGGTACAGCGGCACGGGTGCCGGGGCTCTGGTCCTTGCGTTGTCCGGTAATCCAGCCATCCAGTGTCAGCAGTTTTCTGCGCAGTGGTAACACCTTGCGGATACCACAACATTCCTTGTGTCCGTCCTGGTAGAAACTGAACAGACCTTTGGCGGCTGTCAGTTTCTGCACTGATTCAGCATCGGGGAAACGGACATCAATGTTGATTTTATAGCGGTCCCTGACCTGTTCGAAGAACCGGTAGGTTTCCGGGTGCAGGCGGCCGGTGTCGAGAGAGAAAACCTGTACATCCGGCCGGATCCTGACGGCCATGTCGATCAATACCACATCTTCCGCACCACTGAACGAGATGGCGATATTGTCAAAACTGGCAAAAGCAAGCTTCAGGATCTCGGAAGGGTCCTGGTGGTCGAATTCAGCGGCCAGTCCTGCTGCATCAAAATTGGTAGTGCCCATGCCTGCAACCTTATAGTGAATTTCCGGCGCTACAGAATCGCCATGCCGGTGTGTAAACGGTGCGCGATTCTAGCAGATAATACTAACAGGATTTAATAATAACTGATTCTACAGTTATATGTGAATCGTATAAGGTAAGGCGGTTGTCTAGTAACCGGTATGGCTATCCAGATAGCGCTTCAGGATATAGCTACCGTGGGAGGACATGTCGGTAATCTGGATGGTCTTGCTGTCGCGTTTTTCGATGATCAGGTGGATGCGGGAAATGTCACGTAGTACCGGATCCATCATGATGGTGCTGACCGTATCCCTGCCGACCACATTACGACCGTTTTTCAGGTCGGATATGCGGCCGTTGTTATCGATGAACTGCATCTTGTCTGGAGTGTTGACTATCTTGCAGGCGTATCGGGATAACAACACATCAATATGACTTCCGGGTTCTATTTTTATGACGACTGATTCACCCTTGGGCATGCGTTCATAATTTTCAGCACCGAGCAGGTTCTCGCTGGATGGTTCAAAAATGGTGTTATCAAGCAGGACCGTTTCCTTGAACTGGGAACTTTCCTGTGGCAACTCAACTGGTTCATTCAGGATACGGCGTTTTTCAGAATACAGATATTTGATGATCTCCTGACGCGCGGAGAGATACTGCATATATTTTACCAGCGCAATCCGGCGGAACGGATTCAGTTCGTCATGGCCAGTATTCAGACTGGATATGATCTCGCGCCAGTTATGGTCCTGCGAGAAGATGACAGGATCCATTTCGCGAATTGCACGGTTGATACTGGAGGGGTCTTCGATCGATTTGGACAGGATAGCAACAAAACGTTTTTCGATATCCTTGATAGTCTTGGCTTCTTTCTTCAACTGGTCAGTCGAAAACTGGACCATGTCGGTAATCTTGCGGGACGGAACAGCCGTCCTCCCGGAAAGGCTGAATTCAAAATCAGCCACCGAGCAGAACTTGTAATTCTGATCGCCTATCTTCAGTTCTACCGGTTTTGTAAAAAATTTATTCAGCATTTAATCTGCGATGATTCCAGATCGTTAGTCGGGTCAGGGGAAAGTAGCTATAATCGCCACCGATTACAAACAGGATCCCCAATATCCTGAAAAAATCCACAATTACTGCGTATTTGGAAACACTTGTTGGAGTGACGTCTCAGAACCCCACCGGAATTCATTATACGTATATTTGCTGATTGCGCCAGATTTCCAGAGAACGGGATTTACTTTTTGAATTGCCTGAAAGCCGCACTGCATAAGCCTTTCACGTCATAGGGCAGTCGATGCATCCAAACTGTCGACTGCGTCACAAAACCGCTGCGTGGATGATATTTGTTAAGTCCGCGTTTAACAAATAGCCATCTGCTGCGGATTCCGTAATGCGCGTCGTCGGGCGTCCGCAGTACATTCAGACATCTGCTCTATCCACGCCATAAACTCCGGTAGTCGCGCCCCCCTTTGTTGAAAGCTGGCGCGAAACGCCGGGACCAGTTCGCGGTAGGTGGCCAGCGCAGACAGCGCAGCGTTATTGATACGGGTGTCAACCCACTGGTCGTAACGGTTGTCTCCACCCCAGTCTTGTTTCAGGCGCAGGTAGTCTTCGCGGAGTTGCCGGTGCAGACTGGCCTTGTCCTCACGCATCTGTTGCTCTGCTTTCCCGGAACGGTAGAGTTGTGCAAACCGGTCACGTGCGGCCAGCATCAGTGTATAGAACTGCTCCTCATGTTCGAGTGCAATGTCGACGCGGCGGGCAACTTCAGAGGTCTGGGTCTGCAGCCACCCGTCCAGACCGATAAGGGCAATTGCTTCAGCGTAGGCCTCGTTAAAATCGGTGTCATCCGTGAAATAGATATGCTGGTGTGCAAGCTCATGAAATAACAGTCGTGCGATTTCCCAGGGTTGCCGGTGGAGCATCGTATTCAGCAAGGGGTCATCGAACCACCCCAGGGTTGAATAGGCGATCACCCCATTGACGGAGACTTCCCATCCGGACTGCTGCAGTGTTTTTGCATAATCGAGTGCAGACTGTTTGCTGAAATAGCCACGGTAGTTGGTGCAGCCAACGACCAGATAACACCATTGTTTTGGTTCGAGTGAATACGCAGGTGCAGCGAAGACATTCCACACGACGAATTCACGATCAAGGTCCGCATACTTTCGGTAACTGCCATTGTCCGGGAGTCCAAGAACGGTATGGGCATAGTCGAGTATCTGCCTGATTTCAGCCAGTTGTTGCCGCAGTCGGGGATCGGAAGTCTGATCATCTATAATCGTAGCGACCGGTTTTTGCAGCTGTACCAGCGCCATCTGGCCGGCTACTGACTGTGCGTAATAACCAACTGAACTACATGCACTGATCAGCACAAGACAGGGTATCAACAGGAACCGGAGCAGATTAATAGCAGCCGGGCATCCGGTTATTCGTGAGCTTGCAGCAGGCATTCAGGTCTTTCTCTATTTTTATGCCCGTTATACTATTGTTCCATGCACGACTCAATTATCAACTGCGAGCAATTACATAAACTGGCGGGGACAGCCAACAGTGTAATCGTGGATACCCGTTATGACCTGAATGATCCGGATGCCGGCAAACGTGCCTATGCGGAGGGTCACATACCGGGTGCAATCTTTGTCGATATTTCCAGTGACCTCAGTAGTAATACGAGCGGGGGTGGCAGACATCCACTGCCCGGAGACAGCGACATGGACCGCCTGTTTTCCGTTTGTGGTATCGGGCCGGACACGCAGGTTGTAATTTACGATGCCTCCTTTGGTGCGTTTGCGGCCCGCATGTGGTGGATGCTGCAATACCGGGGGCACCGTTCTGTTGCCGTACTCAATGGTGGCTGGCAGGCATGGTTGGCTGATGCGTATCCGACCGAACGGCAGATAAACCATAACGTGCCACATGTTTTTCAGGGTTCAGCAAATCCGGATCGGCGGGTGCAGTTGTCAGACTTTCCACTGGATAGCTTGCTGGTCGATTCACGGGAACCGGATCGTTATCGAGGTATCACAGAACCGATAGACCCGGTGGCCGGCCATATCCCTGGAGCAGTCAATTATTTCTGGAAACAGAATATAAATGAGACAGGGAAGTTCCGGTCAGCCGCGGAGTTACGTGAAAAACTGATGTCAGTCCTGGCCGGAACCGCACCCGCTGATGCGGTGTTTTATTGTGGTTCCGGTGTAACTGCCTGCCATAATCTGTTGGCAGCCTGTTATGCCGGGCTGGACATGCCCAGGTTATATGCCGGTTCCTGGAGTGAATGGTGCAGCGTCCCGGGACGTCCGGTTGCCACCGATCTTCCCCGGTGAACGTGACGGGGAGAGCATGACGATATGATTGTTAGACGGCTCTTACATTACAGGTATAATAAAACAATGTCAGTCTTACGAATCACCGCCAGCCTGTTTCTTGTTTCCGTCATCACGGCCACTCCCCTGTATGCCCAGAACGAGGCTACACCAGCGATAGACCCGGCGGTGTCGATGCCGAATCTGGTCGTACCGGAACCGGCCATATTGCCGGACACGACCTCTGTTGTTGATGTGGCCGAACTTGCGGCAATGCAGTTACCGACGGTGGGTAGCGACATAGTCCTGATCCTGGATAACTCAGGCAGCATGAAAACGAATGACCCGCAGTCTCAACTGGTCGGGGCAGTTACCGGGTTTGTGGCGAAACTGGACGAGACAACGAACATAGGCATATTCATATTTGACCAGACGGTGAAGCAGGCCCTGCCACTGATACCGGCGACTCTGGAAAACCGTGAACGTATTATTGGTGCACTTGCGGGCCTCGACTACAACGGTCAGTTTTCAGACAGCCCGGCGGCCATCGAACGCGCCGTCTCGGAGCTGAAGGTCAGCGGCCGCAGTAATGCGGACAAATACATCGTGTTTATGACGGATGGTGATGTAGAGACTGGCAGTGAAAGTAATGACACGCAACGCACCGCCTGGTTACAGCAGTCACTGGCAGTGGATATTGCGGCGGACGGGATCCGGATTTACGGGATGGGCTTTGCCGGTGCGGCCGATTCTGAACTGGTCAGTACGCTGTCACTGAAAACCGGCGGAGAGTCTGTACGTGTAGCCAGTGCCGCCGATTTTCCCGGGGCGTTTACAGGTGTTCTGGATTACATGCAGCAACAGGCCGGTCCGGTCCGGGCAGAATCACCTGCTGTAGCAGCTCCGGTGGCCATCGAGCCTCCACCACCTCCTCCAATCAGTGCATCATCAACGGTCGCGCCCGCTGCAAAGCCTGCGGGACAGGAAGAACGTACCCGTTCGGTAATCATTCTTGTCGCCGCCGTCATGCTGATGTTGACATTGGGCGGACTGATATTCCTGCTGGTAAAACGCGGGCGCATTTACAAACAGGCCGCTGCAGCTGTCGTCAGCGAGGCCTACCTGTTTGATCTGAACGGCGTGACTTCCTCGGCGCAATACAAACTCGGCCAGAAACCGACCATGTTTGGTCGTGTTGCAGGCAAGGATGTGGAGCATCTTGATTATATAGTTATTCCCGAATCCACGATTGGCCGTCGTCATGCGACCATTGAATACAAGGACTATGCCTACTGGATTATGGATCAGGGCAGTATCAACGGCACCTTTGTCAATGATGTCCGTATCACCAGCGAAGTTCGCCTGAAGCACGGTGACCGGATACGTTTGCACAAGGTAGAGTTTGATTTTGTCATGCCCGACATGGAAGAGGCCGGCAAGACCCGACTCGCCGAACCGGCCGCTGTGGCCGCAGTCGCGGGAGGTATTGCTGCCGAGCAGGTGGAAATTGATATTGAGGCGGTCAAATCGAGTCTCGGTAACGACGGGTTTGATCTTGATTTTGATTTCACCGGTGGTGATGCTGCGCCAGTGCAGCCCCCGTCTGGCAAGCCCGACGAGACACTGATGCCGGGCTTTAATGCCGCCGGTGATGATCTGGTCCCGGAAAGTGATGAGGTCACATTGATGCCTGATCACAACGCCAGCGTGGTCACCAAGCCGGCTTTGGTCAATGCGTCGGGTCCCGTCCGTGATGATGAAACACTGATGCCGGACAAGTTTACCGGTATTGAAGAAGATGACGCTACCTTGCGTCCCTCTGTGAACAGCTCATCAGATGATATCTTTGACGTCACCGGTGCTGACGACAAGGATCGGTAACAGCGTGCTGTCTGCGGGTGTGGCTGGATGAAAATCAGCGAATCCGGCCTGTTCCGGATCCTGGCAGATGGCCGGTTTCATTCCGGACAGGAGCTTGCTGACAGTATGGGTGTCAGCCGTGCCGCAATCTGGAAACACCTCGACAGCCTGCGGGGCAAGGGCGCAGAACTGCTTGCAGTCCGGGGCAAGGGTTATCGGCTCGCAGCTCCGGTGGAGATGCTGGATACCAATGCCATCCGTTCCGGGCTGACCGTGCCTGTCGCAAACTCGCTGAAAGATCTTTCGGTATTTTATCAGCTCGCCTCGACCAATCTGCTGTTACGTGAACAATCCATGCAGCGTCCCATCCATGCACATGTGGTATTCGCTGAATACCAGACTGAAGGCCGTGGTCGTGGTAACAACGTCTGGCTGGGGGCCCCGGGAGCCGGCCTTTATCTTTCCATAGGTTGGCATTTCGATAGCGTGCCGGCAAGCCTGTCAGCACTTTCACTTGCTACCGGTGTTGTACTGGCAGAGGCACTTGCTGATTGTGGTGCACACGGGGTCAGATTGAAATGGCCGAATGACCTCGTGCATGAATCTGCGAAGCTCGGCGGTATCCTCATAGAGTCTCGTGGACAACTTGCCGGTGCCGTTGATGTCATTATTGGAATCGGCATCAATGTGGCGATGCCGGAAGGTCTTGCCGCACATATACAGCAGAAGGTAACCGATCTTTCACATGTGTGTGGAGAGCGGCCATCACGTAATCATCTGGCAGCCAGTATCATTAATCGTTTATTTGCCCTGCTGAACAGTTATGAACAGAAGGGTTTCCGGAGTTACATAGACAAATGGCGTGCACTCGACATTACCTGCGGTAACAACGCGGTCTTGTTGCAGTCTACCGGCAGCATTAGTGGCAAGGTAGTTGATATTGATGAAAACGGATTTCTGATCATGTCGGTAAATGGCAACCTGTCCCGGTTCAGCAGCGGGGATTTATCATTGAGAGTCACTGCATGAACCTCTATATTGACACCGGTAACAGCCGCATTCGTCTGGTCACCGATGATACACAACCCGGCAGGCTGATTGCCTGTTACTACACACCGGAAACACTGGCCGCCCTGTTTCGTGAATATGCCTCAGGGATACAGAGGCCATCCCGGGTACTCATCGCCAATGTTGCAGGACACGCCGTGGCCGATATCCTGACCGAGCAGTGCCAGCAGCTCTGGTCGCTTGCACCGGAATTCCTGCTTTCCACGCGCTCGATTTGTGGTGTTACCAATGCCTACGCCGATCCGTCCCGGCTGGGTGTGGATCGTTGGCTGGCATTGATAGCGGGCTGGAATAAATACAGGGACGACGTGTGCGTGATAGATTGCGGCAGTGCAGTGACCGCTGATCTGGTCACCGCAGACGGTGTTCATCTCGGTGGTTACATTATTCCGGGTACTTACATGATGCAGCAGGCCCTGATGCAGCGCACGGGACAGATTACCCTTACGGGTGAATACCGGTTTACCGGTCAGCCAGGCCGTACTACGGATGAGTGTGTTTATAACGGGACGACTTGTGCCATCACCGCATTTATCGGATACATAATGCGATCAGTCAACACCACAACAAACCGTCAATATCGATGTCTGATTACCGGCGGCGGTGCGGAAGCGATCATGCCGTTGCTGGATATCGAGTATCTGCATGAGCCGATGCTGGTGATAGAAGGCATGCGTCTGGTTGGAAATAGCTGAGATGAGATGGATATTCATATTACTGCTAGTAGCTAACGTTGTTTATTTTGGCTGGGAACTTGACCGTGAGACAGGCATACGTCATCGGCAAGCCGCTTCAGTGTTGCCGGTGCCCGCCTCGGCCCAACAGCTGAAGCTGCTGGAAGAGTTGTCAGAACCTCCGGAACCGAGGACGATAGATACGGGCATGGACGACGTTGCCATGACTGAACCTGCTGAACCGGGTCTGCCGGTGGGTGAGCTGGTCACAGATCTGCCCGAAATCAACATGACCGAGGCAGATACAACTATCGTCACCTACACCTGTTACCATTACGGGCCACTGATGGATGAGGACCAGATGCTGACCTTGCAACAGTGGTTTACTGCAAGGAATGCCACCAGCGAGTCCGCGTACGTGGAAGAACAGGGCAAGCAACTGTTCTGGATCTATCTGGCCCCGCAACCGTCACGTGAAAATGCGATGGCCATACTGGATGAAATGCAGAAAAAGGGCATAGGCGATTTCAGACTGATCAATCGTGGAGACTTGCAGAATGCCATTTCTCTTGGTCTGTTTTCCAGCCGCGAGGCAGTCAACAATCGCCTGGAAGAGCTGAAAGAAAAGGGGTATGTGCCGGTCGTCGTGCCATACGCGGATGTCAAAAAAATCTATACGCTGGATGTAAAAATCGCCGATACCAGTGGCCTGCTTGCACAACTTCCCGACGCCTATCCGGCCAGATATGAATCGACCCCGGTCCCGTGCAAGGACACATCCGCTACCGAGTATAGCCCTGACCCTGTATTATAATGTAGAATCAGCTGCAAAATCCGTAGCAATCAAGGGGATATACCCGGGTGATAATGAAGAATCTGTCCCAATTCAGACTGGCTGCGGTGTCGCTGGTCTGCCTGCACATATCGATATATTCCGGTGCATTGCTGGCGGACCCGGCACAGGTGCAGAGGCTAATTGCCGAGGGCAAGCTCGATCAGGCGCTGGTAATGACAAACGGCGAGCTCGCCGAAGACGCGAATAATGTAAGTTACCGTTTTCTCAAAGGGCTGATCCTGACCCGTCAGGAGAAGCTGGACCAGGCACTGGCCATCTTTACTGAAATAACCCGTACCAACCCTGAACTGCCTGAGCCGTATAACAATCTGGCGGTGATATACGCCTCCAAGGGAGATTTTGAGAAGGCGAGGGTCGCACTGGAGCAAGCAATAAATACGCATCCGGCCTATGCAACGGCGCATGAGAATATCGGAGACATCTACGCAAAGCTGGCCAGTCAGGCTTACAACCAGGCGCTGGAACTGGACCGGGATAACAATACCGCCAAGGCCAAGCTTTCGCTGGTGAATGAACTGTTCTCACAGCCGCAAACTATCATTGCAGCTGCGCCCGCACGGGTCGCGGTCAGCGATGAGTCGGAGCCGCAGATCGCAAGGTCGACTGAACCGGTACAGATAGCAGGCAATGCAGCACCTGCCAATCCCCCGGTAGTCAGCGAGGCAACCCCCGTACCCCTGAAGGCCTCGCCGGTACCGGTAAAGGAAGTGGAAACGCCCCCTCAGGTACAGGTGGCCAGGGTCGATGCACCACCCCGGCCGGTTGCAGTAACACCGCCGGTGTCCGAGGTTGCCGTCAAACAGCCTGCTGCGCAGTCCCCGTCTGGCGCGCAGACGCAAGTGCTGACGGTTGCTGCGGTCAAGCAGTCGGTTATTGAGTGGTCTGCAGCCTGGTCGGCACAGGACATTAACGGTTATCTCGCATTTTATGCGGGTGATTTTATTCCTCCGGAAGGCAGGTCGATTGAACAATGGCGATTGTTGCGGCAAAAACGGCTCTCCCAGCCCGGTTCAATCAAGGTTACGATTGCAGATCTGGTCGTGGAGCTGACCACCAATACGAATGCAAGGGCGACATTTACCCAGAACTACCAGTCAGATGTCTATAGCGACCGTGTAAAGAAAACGCTGATACTGAAGCTGGAAAATAACAGATGGCAGATAGTCCAGGAGCAAACAACCTAGCCTTATGTCACGATTAATATACAACAGACTCATTAAACAGCTCGCAGGTATGCTGCTCATTTGTGCCTGCCAGCAGGTAATGGCCACACCGCAGGGTGAACCTGGTTTACAGGCACTGGACAGTAGTCATGAACAGCTGCTGGTCGATGCGCTGGACCAAATAGCGGCAGGGGAGATCGACACGGCCCTTGCCAAGCTGGGGGTAGTCGTCAAGGCGTACCCGAATTACAGGCTGGCACAGCTGGTCTACGCTGACTTGCTGCTGGCCAAGAGTCGCCCGATACGTGAATTTGGTAACTTTCAATCGGCGCCCTATGAGCAGATTTCCGCCTTGCTGGATGAGGCGCGATCGCGCTGGCAATATCATCAGTCCCCGCCACCTGCCGATCAGATGATACCGTCCTCAATGGTCAAGCTGAGCGAAAACCAGAAGCACGCCATTGTCGTCGACATGCAGGCGTCCAGACTGTATCTGTACAGAAATAATGAGGGTGTGCCGGAACTGGTATATGATTTTTATGCAACCATCGGCAAAAATGGCATGCGCAAATATACCGAAGGTGACCAGAAAACCCCGACAGGCGTCTATTTTGTTACCGGGTTCATTGATCCTGAAAAGTTGCCGGATTTTTATGGCACCGGTGCGTTCCCCATCGATTACCCGAATGACTGGGACAAGCGACATGGGCGTACCGGGTCCGGTATCTGGTTACACGGTACCCCGAGTTATACCCTGAACCGGCCGCCCCGCGACAGTGATGGTTGTGTGATCCTGAGTAACGGGAATCTGGATGCAATTGCCCCTTATCTCGCCGGTGATACGCCGGTGATCCTGTCCGAGAGTATTGAATGGCTGGACAAACGCGAGTGGCTGAAACGGCAGGACAATTATGCCTCGCTGGTCGAGCAATGGCGCAAGGACTGGGAGAGTCGTGATGCTGGCTTGTATCTGAGCCATTATTCACCGGAATACGCCGGGCTGGGCATGGATTACAAGGGTTGGGTAGATTACAAGCGGCGTATCAATCCATCCAGCAAGTTCATCAAGGTCGGTATCACCGAAAAAAGTATTTTTCAGTATCCCGGTGAACCTGATCTAATCGTAGTCACCTTCCGTCAGCAGTTTCGCAGTGATAACCAGAAGCGTGATTTTGTCAAACGTCAGTACTGGCGTATGGAAAAGGACGGTCGCTGGCGTATTATTTACGAGGGATCTGTTTCCTGAGCGACGGCATTATCGCCGGGTATGTTTCCGGTCAGCCACCTGACCAGATCAGTCCAGATATTTGATATTTCAACATGCGTAGGCATAATCCCCGCATAGGGCAACTCAATCGTAACGACAGGTATGTTTTTCTGGACACCGGCATAATTTCCAAGTGACCCGGGAAAGGTACCGAGTAGATTCAGGTACAGGCGTCCGAGTTTATACGGGCCGTCTTCCGGGCCATCATAATCAACCACGCCATGCGGGGCATGGACTGAAACGATTACATCCGGGTCAAACTTCTCTATCTCTTCTACCAGCCAGGCCGTCTCCGGTTCGCTTGCTGCATGCGGGCCGGGATAATGACGCGGATTCTTGCTGGTCTTGTTTATCCAGTAATCCAGTGCGGTTGCATCCCAGTTCGGGGTTGGAAAGTTGCGGTTGATATCGACACCGTTGGCGTTGGTGCGGGTTGAGCCTTCCTTGAGCAGACCGTCCGGATTGACCAGCGGTATGACACGCCAGTGAAACAGGCCGGAATGGTGTTTGTCCAGCGTTTGCAGCCAGCGGAATACAATACTGACAGAGGAATATTCGTCTCCGTGTACACCGCCGAGTAGCAAAACCCTGCCTTGCGGCAGTTTACCGGCCAAAGGTGGAAATTCCCTTAACAGGATAGGTGCCTTGTTGACAGAGATGCCACTGCCTGATTGTAGATCCAGATTGAAACAATCATCGAAACTGATGCTGCCGAGTTTGTCATCTATACGGCGACATTCACTTTTCACGGTATCAGTGCCGGAGTCGACGATAACCTCCGCAGGTGGGGCCAGTGCAAGCTCGTCGGTCTTGTCAGTTGTGGTGATATCGGCTGGTGCAGCAGTGTCTCCCGGGACAGGGTTTTCCTGTGCGGTGATTGCGGACGGCGACAGTAGCACCATCAATAACAGAATCAGTAGCGGTTTTCCGGTAGTCGTCATAAATAGTTCAAACATATCCCCACAAATATAATCAACCCTACCCAGTGGTTGTTCAGAAAGGCCCTGAAACAATCATCCGGTAACCTGTGCCTGATCAGATACTGGTGATACACCATCAGTGCTGCCGCAGGTACCAGAGACACATAATAAAGCATTTTTGCTTCTATTTGTATGCCTGTAATGATCATCACGGAAAGGAACATCCCCTGCAGTATCCCGATGATCGTCCGATCCGCATCGTCAAATAATATCGCTGTTGATTTGATCCCCGCTTTCAGATCATCTTCACGGTCTACCATCGCATAAATGGTGTCATATACGACACTCCACAGGATATTGGCCATGAACAATAACCAGGCGATATCGGGAATCTCACCGGTGTGTGCGGCAAAGGCCATTGGAATTCCCCAGCTGAATGCGAGTCCGAGAAAAAACTGGGGTACATAGGTATATCGTTTCATCAGCGGATAGATGACAGCCAGCGGGATGGCGACAAACGAAAGGAGCACAGTGTAGCGGTTGGTCGTCAAGACCAGCATAAATGCGATCAGTAGCAGTACACAGGCTACCAGCAAGGCCTCGCGGCTGCCGATACGTCCGGTGGCCAGAGGGCGCATTGCCGTACGTCTGACCTGACTGTCAAACTTGCGGTCGGCCATATCGTTAAATACACAGCCCGCAGATCGGGTCAGTACGACCCCCAGGGTAAATACCGCGATCAGGTGCAAGGTGGGTAAACCCTCTGCTGCGATCCAGACCGCCCACAGGGTAGGCCATAACAACAGCAATATACCAATCGGTTTATCCAGTCGTGTCAGGTTGATATACAGCCGGAGTCTGTCCCTGACGGGAGGCCAGTTGTGGTGTAGCCATAACTGCAGACGGCCATAAATCTGCAATGTCAGTATGAGGGCATGACGGGCGACAGTTATCACTACCAGCCTGGTCTGTAACAAAAAACGGGCGGTCAGCATCACGATTTGCCGGGTTGTCCGCCGCAGTACGGCATGCAGCTGATGTGCCATAGTCTGCACACTCTGTTTGAATGGTGGCCAGTTATGCCTGAACCAGCGGCGCAGGTGATCACCTGATTCGGCCGATTGTGTCTTCAGCCGGGTAATAATTTCACTCGCACGGGGTCGTATTCTGGTCTGGAGCCTGACCAGCCAGTCCTGTGCATTTTTCAGGAGTGTAGCAACGCGCGTTTCCATTAAACGTTTCCGTAACCCGTCCGGGTTGATAACCATCTTTGCATCAGTTTATCAGCCTGTGCCGGATTTTCAGAAATCATCTGATCGGCAATCCTGCGTATCATCGGTAACATGCGCGCGTCCCTTATCAGGCTGGCGATCCGCATCTGCGGCAAGCCGGTTTGTCGCGTGCCCAGCATATCACCGGGGCCACGCAGTTCGAGGTCCTTTTCGGCGATGATAAATCCGTCAGTTTGATTGCGCATGACTTCCAGCCTGGCCTGGGCGAGGTCAGTTAAAGGTGACTGATAGAGCAGCACACAGACACTTTTGGCCTTGCCGCGTCCGACGCGGCCCCGGAGCTGATGTAGTTGTGCGAGGCCCATCCGTTCGGGATTTTCAATGACCATCAGGTTTGCATTCGGTACATCCACACCAACCTCAATGACAGTTGTTGCAACCAGCAGATTCGTTTTGCCCTGCTTGAATGATTGCATCACGGCTTCCTTTTCCTGGCTGCGCAGGCGGCCATGAATCAGGCCAATGGACAGATGAGGTAGCATGTCTGACAGGTACTCAAACGTCTTGACTGCCGCCTGGCATTGCAACGCATCCGACTCCTCAATCAATGGGCATACCCAGTAGACCTGGTGTCCTTCATTGCAGACCCGGGTAATTCGCTCGATTATCTCGTCGCGCTTCTGGTTGGACAGGACGACAGTATTGATAACTTGTCTGCCCGGGGGTAATTCGTCGATGACCGACACATCCAGTTCTGCAAACAAGGACATGGCCAGAGTCCGCGGTATCGGTGTGGCGGTCATGACCAGCTGGTGTGGCCGGCGATCACCCTCATTACCTTTTTCCAGCAGGGACAGACGCTGGTGTACACCAAACCGGTGTTGTTCATCAATGATAACCAGTCCCAGCTTGCCAAATCCGGTGGCTTCCTGGAACAAGGCATGGGTGCCGACGACCAGCAGGGCCTGTCCTGACAAGACCTGTTCGTTTACCTGACGGCGCGCCGCCGGTTTTAACTTTCCGGTTAACAGGATGACCGGGATACCGAGCTTCTCCAGCCACTGGTGCAGGTTGTAATAATGCTGATCTGCGAGTAATTCGGTCGGGGCCATCAATGCGACCTGGTATCCCGCATTTATAACGCGTATGGCACTCAGCGCCGCCACCACGGTCTTGCCCGAACCGACGTCACCCTGGACCAGTCGGAGCATCGGTACGTTACGATCCAGGTCCTGGTTTATTTCATCCAGTACCCGTTCCTGTGCCCCGGTCAATTTAAATGGCAGATTCTTGATGAAGCGAGAGGTGAGGCGATTATCCCCCTGCTTCAATTCAAATGCATTCGCCTGCCGGATCTGCTGGCGCAACAGCCGCAGGCTGATCTGGTGAGCCAGCAGTTCTTCAAAGGCCAGTCGTTGCTGTGCAGGATGCATGCCGGAACGGAGCTGCTCCAGATCGGCATCCGCTGGCGGATTATGCAGATAGCGCAGCGATTCGGCCAGCAGCGGAAACCGGCCTTTGGCGCTGACTGAGCCGGGCAGCAGTTCTTCCAGTACACCCGGATTACGTTCAAGTACGGCCAGCGCCTGTTTTGCCAGCTTGCGTAACCGGGTCTGGGCCAGACCTTCGGTGGCGGGATATACCGGTGTCAGCGTCTGTTCCAGATCACTGCTTTCGTGATCGTTAAGGTACTGGTACTCCGGATGGATCATCTCGAGGGCGTGTTTGCCGGCACGGATCTGTCCCCAACAACGTATCCGGGTCCCTTCTTTCAGGGCAGTACGTTGTGACTGACTGAAGTGAAAAAATCGTAAAGTGACAAGGCCAGTTCCATCATTCAATACACAGATTAAAGAGCGTTTACCGCCAAACCGGATCTGTGTCTGTTCAACCCGTCCCTCAATACACACCTCCTGACCGGGTAGCAGACTGTTTATGCTCACCAGACGGGTCCGATCCACATAACGAAACGGCAGGTGCAGCAATACATCCAGTACTGTACTCACTCCCAGGTTTTGCAGGCGGCCTTCCAGTCCGGGACCAACACCGGCAAGGGAGGTGACCGGGGAGTTTAACAACGGGGTTGCCGGCATCGGCTGATATTACGACTCAGTCTTCAAGACACAGGATGCCATCAATTTCTACACCTACGCCTCGCGGCAAGCTGGAGATACCAATGGCTGCACGAGCAGGGTAAGGTGGCTTGAACAGTTCAGACATCACGCTATTGACGACAGGGAAGTTGGCCAAATCGGTCAGATAGACGTTCAGCTTGACGATATCAGCCAGTGTTCCGCCGGCCGCTGTGGCAACAGAGGACAGGTTGCTGAAGACCTGACGGACCTGCTGCTCAATCTGATCGCTGACGACCAGTCCGCTCTGCGGATCCAGCGGAATTTGTCCGGACAGATAAACGGTATTGCCAAAACGAATGGCATGTGAGTAAGTGCCTATCGCCTGCGGGGCGTGGTCAGTTGTAATTTGCTTGCGTGGCATGGTGTTCCCTGTGTGAGTGATGATTAAAAATCAGCGTCTGGATATTCTGGCGACGTTATTGATATTGCGCACCCGGCGCATGATTCTGGCGAGGTGGATCCGGTCCCTGACTTCGATGACAAACTTCAACGAGGTATAGCGGTCATCGCGATCTTTCATCTCGACATGAACGATATTCGCTTCCTCCATCGAAATGGCCGAGGCAAGTTTGGCGAGCACACCACGCTGGTTGGTTACCTCAATCAGGATATTGGTCTGGAAGCTGCCTTCAATACCCGACTCCCACTGCACGTTAATCCATTTCTCCGGGTGGTTGCGGAATTCGGTTACGTTCGGGCAGGACTGGTGATGCACTACGATACCGCGGCCGGTCGTCACAAAGCCCAGTATCTTGTCTCCCGGTATGGGCAGGCAGCATTTGGGAAAGTTGACGACCATGCCCTCGGTACCACGGATAATCAGCGGGTGACTTTCCTTTCGCTCGGTGCGGACCTTCTTGTCTTCGTTATCCTGGTCCTCGATCAACTGGCGTGCGATCAGGCGCGCTATCCTGTTTCCGAGACCGGTCTCCTGAAACAGGCCCTGTTCATTTTCGAGATGATATTCTGAGAGAATCTTCTGCATCCTTGCCGGGTCGATGTCGTCGTAATTGACGCCCAGTAATTTCAGTTCACGTACGAGCAGACGTTTGCCCAGCGAGATGGCCTCACTGGTTTTCAGGTTCTTCAGGTAGTGCCGTATATTTGAACGGGCCTTCGCGGTGACAGCAAAGTTCAGCCAGGCAGGGTCAGGGCGGGCACCCGGTGCATTGATAATCTCGACAGTTTGTCCACTGGTCAGCAGCGTCCCGAGGGGTGCAAGTCGGCGATCGATGCGTGCGCCCACGCAGCGGTTGCCGACATCGGTATGGATGGCGTAGGCAAAATCAACGGCGGTAGCACCCCGGGGCAACTCGATGATCCTGCCCTGGGGTGTGAAGATATACACCGAGTCAGGGAACAGATCGACCTTGACGTTCTCCAGAAATTCCTGCGAGTTACCGGCGGTGGTCTGCATATCAATGATATTTTTCAGCCATTCGCGTGCACGCTTCTGCGCGGTGCGGTGTTCATTCGTGCTGCCTGATTTGTACAACCAGTGCGCCGCAATGCCGGCCTCTGCCACATCATTCATTTCCTTGGTACGCATCTGGACCTCAATGGGTACACCGAACGGTCCAAACAGTACTGTATGTAATGACTGGTAGCCATTCGCCTTCGGTATGGCGATATAGTCCTTGAACCGGCCGGGCACGGGCTTGTAAAGATTATGGACGATGCCAAGCACGCGGTAGCAGGTTTCGACACTGTCAACGATCAGACGGAAGGCATAGACATCGTAGACTTCATTAAAGGACAGCCGGTTCTTCTTCATTTTCTGATAAATGCCGTACAGGTGTTTTTCACGACCAAGGATGCGGGCATGTACCTTTTCCTGGCGCAAGCGACGTTTTAATGCATTGCGGATCTTGTTGATCAATTCCTTGCGGTTACCGCGTGCCTTGACCACCTGTTGCTCCAGGATACGGTGGCGCATCGGGTACAGTGTCATGAAACCGAGGTCTTCCAGTTCCAGTCGGATGTTATTGATACCCAGACGCTGCGCGATAGGTGCGTAGATCTCCAGTGTTTCGCGGGCGATACGTCGGCGCTTTTGCGGGGGCAGCGAACCCAGCGTGCGCATGTTGTGCAGGCGATCCGCCAGTTTCACGAGGATGACGCGGATATCATTACTCATCGCCATCAACATCTTGCGGAAATTCTGTGCCTGCGCCTCGGCGCGGCTGTCGAACTCAACCTGGGTCAGTTTGCTGACACCGTCTACAAGTTCAGCGATATCCTTGCCAAACAGGGTGCTGATTTCGGCCTTGGCCGTTTGTGTGTCTTCTATGACATCATGCAGGATGGCAGCAGACAGGGTCTGGTAGTCCATGTGCATGTCAGCCAGGATGCGGGCGACTTCAAGCGGATGGTGGATATAGGGTTCACCGCTTTTGCGGTGCTGGCCTTCGTGTGCCCTCGAACCAAATTCGTAGGCACGACGTATGATGGCCACCTCGTTGGGTGGCAGATAGGTGCGGGTAAATTTTTCCAGATCACTGACGGTAAACATGGGCCAATTGTAACCCAGCAACCGACCGTCTGCTTTATGATTTACCCGTGTTACCCACCGGCTGGAGGTGTAAATTCCGGATGGTGACTGCCGTTGTTACGGCAGCAAAACGTCAGGACTGGCTGAGAAACCCGAGGTCTACCTCTTCACGTGACGCGCCTGGTCTCAGTTTATCGACATTTTCATCGGTTACCAGACCATTGGCGATCTCGCGCAGCGCGATGACGGTTGGTTTGTCGCCATCTTCCGGCACCAGAGGATCTGCACCCAGCGCAAGCTGGCGGGCGCGTTTGCTGGCAAGTACAACCAGATCATAACGATTGCTCACGTTATTCATGCAATCTTCGACGGTCAATCTGGCCATTATTCAATCCTCGGTAGTTGATAGCAGGGTGGGTATTTTACTCAATTTCCGTCGTCGTTCAACAAATGCTTCACAAAGTGGTCATAATAATGCTGTTGCTGGCGATAACCGTGCTTCATGGCACGGATGATGGTGTTTAACTCGCGCAAGGCCGTGTCAAAATCATCATTAATGACCAGAAAATCGTAGTCGCGATAGTGGGCTATCTCGTTTCTGGCACCTTCCATACGCCGGGCCACATTTTCAGGGGTGTCACCCCGCCCGATAAGCCGGGATTTCAGTGTCTGATAGGAAGGGGGCAGGATGAATATATTGACGGTGTTTTCGATCTGTTTTCGAACCTGCCGAGCCCCCTGCCAGTCAATTTCGAGGATGATGTCCTTGCCCTCGGACATCTGCTTTTCAACCCAGGTCCGCGAGGTCCCGTAATAATTGTCGAATACCTTTGCGTGTTCGAGGAACTGGCCATCCGCTGCCAGTGCCAGAAACTGATCCTGGTCGACAAAGTGGTAGTCTATCCCGTCCTTTTCATAAGGACGTCGGGACCGGGTGGTATGCGAGATAGAGACATATAACATCGGAACCATTTCGATCAACGAATGTACCAGCGATGTCTTGCCGGCACCGGAAGGTGCAGAGATTACAAACAGGTTGCCGGATTTTCTGGTCATGGTTTTTGCGGGCAGTGGTCTTATTCGATATTCTGGATTTGTTCGCGCATCTGTTCAATCAGAACTTTCAGCTCAACCGAAGCGCCGGTGGTATCGGTATGGACGGATTTGGATGACAGCGTGTTCGCCTCACGATTCATCTCCTGCATCAGAAAATCGAGACGGCGACCGACCGGTTCATTCTGGTCGAGGACCCGTCTGACCTCGGCCACGTGCGCCTCCAGCCGGTCCATCTCCTCGGCGACGTCCATTTTCTGTGCCAGTAATAACAGTTCCTGTTCCAGCCGGTTGTTGTCTGTGTCGGCCAGTATTTCCTTCAGTCTTTGTTCATAACGCACACGAATTCCCGCCGTTATTTCGGGCAATCTGACGCGGATGAAACCGATCTGGGTATCGATATTATTACAGCGATCCAGGATCATCTCACGGATTTTCGACCCTTCGCGAACCCGTGTTTCGATCAGCGTATCCAGCGCCCGTTTCAGCAGCGCCCGGATTACCTTGCCCATTTCATCTATATCGACCGTCTCACGGTTGATAACCCCCGGCCAGCGCAGGATGTCTATCGGGTTGATCGCCTGCGGATTGGCAAGTGGTAATGCCTGGGCGGCCTGTATCAGTCGAGCTGCAAGCTCGGTGTTTACCGGCAGCTCACCCACGGTCGAGCCGGTGTTTTCGATACGCAGCGTGCAGTCGACCTTGCCGCGTTTCAGCCGGTCCTGTATGTCGGTGCGGAACATCGATTCGAGTGCGCGTAACTCATCAGGCAATCTGAGTGACATGTCCAGATAACGGTGGTTTACCGTCCGGATTTCCAGGATGGCACTGCCGCGGTGGTCTGTTGTTTCAACCCGCGCAAACGCCGTCATACTAGCCAGCATTGTATTTGCTCCGTATCGATTATGAGATGACGGATTATAGGGTATTAAAGGTATAATGAAACCTGTCTAACAGGAGAATATTCGATGCGACCAAGTGGAAGAAAACCCGATGAGCTGCGTGAAATCAGGATTACCCGTGAATTCACCTGCCATGCGGAAGGTTCGGTGCTGATTGAATTTGGCCGGACCCGGGTTATTTGTACGGCGACCATCGAGACTTCTGTACCCTCGTTTCTGAAGGGCCAGGGAAAGGGCTGGATTACGGCTGAATACGGTATGTTGCCCCGGTCCACGAACCAGCGTATGCGCCGGGAGGCCACGAGCAAGCAGGGTGGCAGGACAATGGAAATCCAGCGCCTGATAGGCCGGTCCTTGCGTGCGGTGGTCGATACACGCGAACTGGGAGAACATACCATTACCATCGATTGTGATGTGATCCAGGCCGACGGCGGTACCCGTACTGCCTCGATTACAGGCGGTTATGTTGCACTGGTGGAGGCCTTGCGCTTTGCACAGCGCCAAAAGATGATAAAAACGGACCCGTTGCGAGGCATGATTGCGTCCGTGTCAGTCGGTATTTGCAAGGGCCAGCCGGTGCTCGATCTGGATTACCACGAAGATGTCGATGCCGAGACCGATATGAATGTCGTCATGAATGATGCCGGCCAGTTTATCGAGATTCAGGGTACGGCTGAGGGACATCCTTTCAGCCAGGAAGAGCTGAACAGTATGTTGACGCTGGCAAAGTCCGGCATAGCCCGTCTTTTCGATATCCAGAAAGACGCATTAAACCGCTGACAGATGACTACGGTGAAACAGGCGGTGCTTGCCAGCAGTAACCGGGGCAAGTTGCGGGAAATGGGCGAGATCCTCGCCGGGATCGGTATAGAGTTGTTACCGCAGTCCCGCTTTAATGTGCCGTCCGTGGACGAAACCGGGTTGACCTATGTTGAAAATGCCCTGTTGAAGGCAAGAATGGCGACAGCGGTTTCCGGATTACCTGCGATTGCCGATGATTCCGGGATCGAGGTCGATGTGCTGGAGGGTGCCCCGGGACTCTATTCCGCCAGATATGCCGGTGCATCCGCGACTGACCAACAAAACCTGGATCTGCTGCTGCAAAATGTGCGCAAGACCGGTGTCCACCAGCCGCGGGCCCGTTATCAGTGTGTCATCGTCTATTTGCGTCATGCAAAGGACCCGTCTCCCATCATTGCCAGTGCGAGCTGGGAAGGTAACATCGTGGATGAACCCAGGGGAACGAACGGTTTTGGGTATGACCCTGTCTTCCTCGTGCCGGATTACGGTTGCACCTCTGCCGAGTTACCACCGGATGTTAAAAACCGGATCAGTCACCGCGGTCAGGCCTTGCAGGTCCTGCTGGATAAACTCAAATCAGAAAACAAGGTCGCCTCAGGTTGATCGCACTCCGGTATCTGCCTCCCTTATCGTTGTATATACACCTGCCCTGGTGTATCAAAAAATGTCCTTATTGTGATTTTAATTCCCATGCCACCCATAATGCCTCCTTTCCGGAGCAGGCGTATATAGACGCGCTGGTTCGTGATCTGGACAGTGCCGCACCCGCGTTACAGGGCAGGGAAGTCATCAGTATCTTTATCGGTGGTGGTACGCCCAGCCTGTTTAGCGCGGCGTCATTGCAACAGCTCTTGTCTGCGGTGCGGACACGCATGCAGCTCGCGCCAGATGTGGAAATTACACTGGAAGCAAATCCGGGCACTTTCGAGGCAGAGCGGTTTCATGCCTACCGTGAAACCGGCATCAACCGTTTGTCGATTGGCATCCAGAGCTTTGATGACAAAAAGCTGTCACGCCTTGGTCGTATCCATGATGCGGCCCGGGCGATCGATGCCATCCGGATTGCCCGGTCTGCCGGATTCGAGCGGATCAATATTGACCTGATGTATGGACTACCAGATCAGACAGTTGCGGAGGCACTGGAAGACCTTGGCACCGGAATCGCCGCAGGTGCAAGCCACCTGTCCTGGTATCAGCTGACCATCGAGCCGAATACTGTCTTTTATAAAACCCCGCCACGGGTGCCGGAGGATGATCTGATCTGGGACATCCAGCAGGCAGGTCAGCAGCTGTTATCCACTGCCGGCCTGCAACAGTACGAAATCTCGGCCTATGCCTCAGCAGGGCAGCAATGCAGGCACAATCTTAACTACTGGTTGTTTGGCGACTATCTCGGCATCGGGGCGGGGGCGCATGGCAAACTGACCGATCACGATACGGGCAAAATCTACCGCCATGTGCGGCATCGTTTGCCCGAGCGGTATATGGCCCTGGCAGGCCAACCGGCGGTCATTACCGAGACCCGGCAACTGGGTGAGGCAGATCAGATCCTGGAATTCATGATGAATGCATTGCGCCTTTGCGGCGGTTTTGAAAAGGATATTTTTGTCAGACATACAGGCCTTGCACTGGAGGTACTCAAGGTACCGCTGGCACAGGCGCATGCCGCCGGATGGATGGTCACACAAGACAGTATCATCCGACCGACAGTCAGTGGGATGAATTATCTGAATGACCTGTTACAGTGTTTTATGCCTGACTGTCCGGAGCAGCGAATACAGGAAGGGATCAAAGGTATCTGAGTTCAGGCGCTGACCAGTCTTTCTGCCTTGAAGTGCATGACAAATGATATCTCGGTACCTGCGCCGGGTGTGCTTTTTACGGACAGTTGGTGTCCATGTTTACCTATCAGATGTTTTACCACAGCCAGACCGGGATAACGATCCAGGTTTTCCTCATCGTTGCCCGTAGCCAGAAAGTTGACTACCTCGCGGGTCATGCCGACCCCGGTATCGACAACCGTAAACTGGAGGTCAACCTGCTCATGGTTTGTAGCAACCAACCGCACCAGGATATTGACGTTTCCGCCGTCACTGTACTTGACGGCATTATTCAGCAGGCAGGAGAGTATTCGCTCCAGTGCTTCCTTGCTGCCGTAAACTGTATTCGGGATGGTACTGTCGATATCCCGGTTGATCGTGATGAATTTGGCCTTGTAAACCAGCGGTAGCGCCTGTACCAGATAATTGACCAGGCGGCGCACGTTGATAGGCCGTGTGTCGTTGGATTCATAGTCAAATATTTCCATCTGCTGACGTACTTGATCATTGTTCGTCGTTGTCTTCCCGATGATACCGACCATATTGCTCAGGATGCGGGAGATAATCTGCACCTCTTTTTTCAGGTTTTCTGGCAGGTTGGCTTCCTCCAGATCCTTTATGAAAACGAGCACGTTCTGTAACTGGTCCCTGATCTTCGAATTCAGCAAGGCCAGGTAGGTTTGTTGATCGACGTTGAGCAGTTCACTTCTGGCAGGCCGGCCAATGGTCCCTTCCCGGAGCGCGAGTGACTGTTGCCTGATCTTGTCAGCCAGTTCTTCCTCCAGCGTATTGTCCAGCAATGCATTTTCAGCCTGGTGACGTTTGCGAATCTCATAACGAAGTTCTCTCTCCAGTTCGTCTGACTTCAGTTCCAGCCGGACCATATTGGTAAAAAAGTGATGTGTGCGGATGGCCATAATGTAAATGACAAAGGAGAACAGGAACATCAGGCCGCCGATAATGGTCTGGGGACTTTGTCCTGACGCCAGCAGGAAGAAAGAATAGGGCCACAAGGTGGCCAGCGTGTATACGGTAAAGACCCTCAGATTCACAGACGAGACCGCCACACCGGCAGCCGTCAGCCCGCACAGAATCAGCGCTGTAAATGCCGCTGCGGTTGGTATGTCTGACGGCACCAGCAACATGGCAGTTACACTCCACATGCTGCCATACAAGACTGCGCCGGCGAGAAACCAGTTCAGCCAGACGAGCGCATTGTCAGGGGTAACAGTCGCCGCGGCGTACCGTTCCTGAATACTTATGCGAGCAGAGATGATGACGACAACAAAGGCCGACCAGGAGATCAGGGAGGTAATATTGATGTATTTAATGAGCAGGCCAAAAACAAGTCCGACCGCCGCAATATCTATCCACTGGGTCGCAGGTAACAGTCTGTAGAGAATATGGACTTCCTGCACCAGGCTTTTCCCGACCCGGTCGGTTGCAGATGGATGATCAGGTCTGTTCTGTGGAAGGGACTCTCGCATTTGCCTCTACCTTGTCTGCACCAAATTGGGGGTGTTTTTTTATTATAGGCCTGCTAACCGCAAAATTAACTGATTTTCCATGAAATAAATCGCGATTTCGGGAGGAAGCTTGTCTTGAATAAGCGTGCGTGAAGGTGTACGGGTGCAGAATGCCAAAGCACACCAGGAGAGGGTATCGGGACATGAAAAATGGCCGGTGGCAAGGAATTCGAGCAGTGTTGCATATCGTACATACGGGGTCACCAGACCAGCAGATACTGCCTGTATTAAACATGGAGCTGGTGCGTGCGATGTAAACGCACGTTTGCATTCCCGACAGGTGTTACTGCAGGCGGAGATAAAATGTCCTTGAAGGTCACTTATAAAATTGTTGCTTCACTCGTTGGAGCGGCCCTGCTGGTTGCACTCGTAATAGTAGAGTCATTCTCGACTTTTACCCAGGTCGAGGAAGCTGCCGCTGCACGCAAGCATTCCCGCATTGTATTGAACCGGGCAGGCGATTTTCTTGCTGCATTTATAGATGCCGAATCCGCTATGCGTGGCTATTTGTATACCGGTGACGAGGCCTATCTGGAACCGTATATGGCGGTACGCGATAGCATCACTGGCGATCTGAATGAACTGCGTCAACTTACCTTAATCCGTTCAGGCGATAAACACCTGGACGCACTGGTTCCATTGGTGGACGCCAGACTGGCGAATATATCCCGGATCATTGAGTTGAATCGCAATAATAACGAGATAGCGGCGGAGGCTCTTGTACGCAGTAATCAGGGCAAGGAGTTGACAGATTCAATTCGTGCCGAGATGCGTGGCTTCATCCAGATACAGGAAAACGCACAGGATCAGCGCGATGCAAATTTCCATACAAGCATGCGCCGACTTTTAGTCCTCATCGCTATTGCCAGTCTGTTTACCCTGTTGTTTGCAATTTCCTTCGTCGGGTTGATTTATCGAGAAACACAGCAGCGGCTCACGGATCAGGTTCATCTCGAAACACAGCATTTACTCAAGATTCAGGAGGAGACGAACAGACAATTGCAGTTGGCTAATGTCAACCTTCAGATCGGCGAAGAAAAACTCGCAGTCACGCTCAACTCTATAGGCGATGCGGTACTGGCCACGGATGCCGATGGGCGCGTGACACTGATTAATCCGCTGGCCGAAAAGCTAATCGGATATACGCAGGAACAAGCTGCCAATCGACTGGTCGACGACATTTTTCACATCATCAATCAGGAAACGCGCCTGCCCGCCACTGTGCCGGTCAAGGAAACCCTGGCGCGTGGCACAGTACAGGGTCTGGCCAACCACACGATACTGATCGCGCGCGATGGCAGCGAGTGCGCTATCGCTGACAGTTGTGCGCCAATTCGCACGCGCGACGGTACGGTAGTCGGTGCCGTACTGGTGTTTCGCGATGTCACTGAAGAATATGCCGTGCAGCGGGCCTTGCGCGACCAGCAGTTCTACACGCGCTCGCTCATTGAATCCAACATCGACGCTCTGATCACCACCGATCCGCGCGGAATCATTACCGACGTCAACAAGCAAATGGAATTGTTAACCGGCCGCACACGTGACGAGCTGATTGGCACCTCGTTCAAGGATTACTTTACTGATCCCGAACGGGCCTCTGCCGGAATCCAGCGGGTGTTGGCCGACAAGCGCGTTACCGACTACGAACTCACCGCGTGCACCAGGGATGGCAAGGAAACGGTGGTGTCTTACAACGCCACCACCTTCTACGACCGGGACGGCATATTGCAGGGCGTGTTCGCTGCGGCGCGTGACGTCACCGAGCGCAAGCGCTTTGATCAAATGCTGCAGGAAAAGAACATCGAGCTGGAGTACGCCAGACTGGTGGCGGATAAGGCCAACCTTGCCAAATCGGATTTTCTCTCCAACATGAGCCACGAGATCCGCACTCCGATGAACGCTATCATCGGTTTGTCTTACCTCGCGATGAGGTCCGAGATGACGCCACGCCAGCGCGACCACATCAAGAAGATCCAGGATTCCGGACGACATTTGCTCGGGATCATCAACGACATACTCGACTTCTCGAAGATTGAGGCCGACAAGCTGACCCTTGAGCATGTCGATTTTGAGATGGAGAAAGTGCTCGACAATGTATCGAGCCTGATCTCCGAGAAAACGTCTGAGAAGGGCCTGGAGCTGATCTTTGATGTGGAGAAGGATGTGCCGCCAAACCTGATCGGCGACCCGTTGCGTCTGGGCCAGATCCTTATCAACTACTGCAATAATGCGGTCAAGTTTACCGAGTCGGGCGAGGTACACATTATTATACGCGTGAAGGAGCAGTCCGAAGCGGAGGTGGTGCTGCACTGTGCCGTGCGCGATACCGGCATCGGCTTGTCCAGTGAACAAACGGCGCGTCTGTTCCAGAGCTTCTCGCAGGCTGATACATCGATCACGCGAAAATATGGCGGCACTGGTCTCGGTCTGGTCATTTCCAAAAAGCTGGTGGAGCTGATGGGGGGAGAAGTGGGTGTCGAGAGTGAGCCCGGAAAGGGCAGCACGTTCTGGTTCACCGCGCGCTTCAGCAAGAGCTCGGTTCCGCAGCGCAAGCTGGCGCTCTCCCGCGACCTTCAGGGCAAGCGCGTGCTGGTTGTGGATGATAATGAAAATGCGCGTCTGGTACTCAGTGAAATGCTCGGTGGTATGAGCTTCAGCGTTGACCGTGCCGATTCCGGCGTGGCGGCCATTGATGCCGTTGGTCGGGCGGACGCTGGTGGTATGCCATACGAAATCGTATTTCTTGACTGGATGATGCCAGGCCTGGATGGCATCGATACCGCCAGGCGGCTGCAGGGCCTTGCGCTGGGTCGCGCCCCCCACCTGATCATGGTTACCGCCTATGGTCGCGAGGAGGTGATCAAGGCGGCCGATCAGACCGGTATCGAGCATGTGCTGATCAAGCCGGTCAGCGCATCCATGCTGTTTGATGGTGTCGTGGGTGTGCTGGGTGGCGCGACCGCAGATGGCTCGCGCACCATCAGTGAAGTGTCGACCGATGTATTTGCGCAGCTTGCACCACTGCGTGGCGCCCGGATCCTGCTCGTCGAGGACAATGACCTCAACAAGGAAGTGGCCACCGAGCTATTGCGCGAGGCCGGCTTTCTGGTCGATGTGGCTGAAAACGGCAAGATTGCCATCGACATGGTCGAAAAAAACCTTTTCGATATTGTCCTGATGGACATGCAAATGCCGGTCATGGACGGTGTGACAGCGACCCGTGAGATCCGCAAGAACCCACGGATGAAGGATCTTCCCATCGTCGCCATGACAGCGAATGCGATGCAGGCCGATCGCGACCGCTGCCTTGCCGCAGGTATGAATGACCATGTGGCCAAGCCGATCGAGCCGGAAGACCTGTGGAAGGCGCTGCTGAAATGGATCAAACCTCACCCCGCCACTCCACCCGCTGTGCCGGCAAGTGTGACAGGGACAGCTGTGCCGGAGGTCGACATCGTTCAGTTGCCTTCAGCCATAGATGGATTGGACATTGCCACGGCCCTGCGCCGCGTGCTCGGCAAACGTCCGCTCTACCTGTCGATGCTGCAAAAATTTGTTGCCGGTCAGCGCTCCGCGGTGACTGAGATCCGGACCGCGTTGGAACATGAAGATTGGAGTCTGGCCGAGCGGCTTGCGCACACCTTGAAAGGCGGGTGCGCCAACGTCGGCGCCGTCGGCTTGCAAGGGATGGCCCAACAGCTGGAGAGCGCTATCCGGGATCACTCACCGCTCGAAGAGAAAAACCGTCTGCTCGATAAATTGAGCGGACCGCTGGACGCGCTGATGGAAGCGTTGGTGCGGCAATTACCGCAGGAACAAGTCAGGGTGCCGGTGGTTGTGGACCGGACATTACTCAGTGCGGTGTGCGACCAGCTGGACGGGCTGCTCGCCGGAGATGATGCCGAGGCGGGCGATGTCCTGACCGCCAATGCCGACCTGCTGAACGCGGCATTCCCCGCGGACTACCTGGCAATTTCCCAGGGGATTCGATCCTTCAACTTTGCAGCCGCGCGCGAGGTACTGCGCACCGCCAACACGGTACCGGTGTGAAAGAAAACGTAATGGACAGGCACGATATCAGCAAAAAGGCCACGATACTGGTGGTCGATGATGCGCCGGAAAATCTGGATTTAATGAACGGGCTGCTCAAGGATCAGTACAAGGTGCGTATCGCAATCAACGGCCAGAGCGCCTTGAAGATCGCGGCCTCGGAGATGCCCCCCGACCTGATCCTGCTGGATATCATGATGCCGGAAATGGACGGCTATGAAGTGTGCCGCCAGCTCAAGGGTAATCCGGGGACGATGAACATTCCGGTGATCTTTCTCACCGCACGCGCCGAAATGGAAGATGAGAAGAAGGGACTGGAACTGGGCGCCGTGGACTACATCGCGCGGCCTATCAGCGCCCCCATCGTGCTGGCACGCGTGAAGAACCATCTGGCGTTGAAGGCCATGAGCGACTTCCTGCAGGAAAAGAATGTCGAACTGGACGCCGCAAGGTTGGTGGCGGAAAAAGCCAATCAGGCGAAATCCGATTTCCTGTCCAGCATGAGCCATGAACTGCGCACTCCACTGAATGCCATCCTCGGCTTTGCCCAGTTGATGGAGTCAGATTCCCCCTTGCCCTCCGCGACGCAGAAAGAAAGTATCACGCAGATTCTTCTGGCAGGCTGGCATCTGCTGACGCTAATCAACGAGATTCTCGACCTGTCGAAGATTGAATCCGGGCAGGTGCCGATGTTGCAGGAGTCGGTATCGCTGGCGGAGGTTCTGGACGAATGCGAGCGAATGACCGAACCGCAGGCTCAGCGGCGTGGCATCCACATGCAATTCCCCGTCGCTGACGGAAATTTGCTCGTCCTGGCCGACCGCATGCGCGTGAAGCAGGTCGTCATCAATCTGCTTTCCAATGCGATCAAGTACAACAGAACGAATGGGTCAGTCGAAGTATACTGCGCCGAGACTACACCCGGGCGCATACGCGTCAGCGTCAGGGATACCGGCCAGGGCCTCGCGCCGGAGGAACTGGCGCAGTTGTACAAACCGTTTAACCGGATTGGGCGGGAGGCAGGCAAGGAGGAGGGAACCGGCATCGGGCTGGTGGTTTCCAAGCGTCTGGTCGGTTTAATGGGGGGCGAAGTCGGCGTCGACAGTAGTGTGGGTGTCGGCAGCGTGTTCTGGTTTGAACTTGTCGCCATTGCTGCATCTACCTTATCCCTGAATATCCAGATGCCAGTGTCATCAACACGCCCGTCGGCGTTTATTCCCGTTATCGCTTGAATTCCGGGTAAGAACCCGCATAAAGCGGGTACTGCACCTGAATAACTGCGGTTTATTCTTCCTGCATTAACTGATTGGTTTAAATGGCAGGGGGCATGGATTCGAAACTCTACTGGGCGGAGGCTTCTTTGAAGTGTCCGTAAGATCGGGGTAGAACCCTTGTGACACCCTAATTGTCGAGGCTAGCCCTACCGATTCTGGTTGTCAACTGACCAGCGGTTGATTCTATAGGTGTAATAATTACGGGTTAATTTCTAGCGTGGTAACGGAAAATGCCACATATCAAACCCATGATCCCCTGCACGCTTGACGATGCGCGCCCGGTCTTCTTCCAGCAGAAAACCTGCCTCCATGAGGCCGGCCGCTGCCGCCTCTATTTTCGAAGCAAAGGTCTGCTCGTCGCCGTAGCGTTCCTCCAGTGAAGGCCGAGGATCAGCGGCGGCCATGCGTGCGGCCCGGGTTTTGGCGAAGGGGATGTACGTACCGTTCTGTCCGCATGAGTCAGGGAAACCCGCACCCGCTTTCAGTACTGACCAGCCCAAATGGGTGCCAAGTGGCACCTCGAGTTCAGGCAGGCGGATACCGGCAATATCATTTCCGTCCGCATCGACCTGCGAGACCTGCACGGTATATTCGGGTCCGGGCAACCTCTTGAAGGGGACCGCCGAAAAATCCAGTGGCGCATAACGGAACATCGTGGCAGGCGTGTAGACGAATGCCGGTAATGCTGGCCAGCCATCATAATGAAGCGCGGGAATGGCCGGATACTTGATCGCCTCTGGTGGCACCAGGCTTCCATCACGTTTGCGCGGTACGATGCTGGCTGGTGGCGGGGTGCCCTCAGTGACCCAGCGGTCCAGTTTCACCAGCAAAGCCCGGAAGATTGTGCCGTTATAAAGCGGGTTGATCATCTGCTGACATTCTGCTATCAGTTCCGGTACCTGGTCGAAGGTGGTGTTGTGCTCGATGGCTGCAATGGAATAGATCCGCACGTTGGGGGACAGAACATCAATGTCTATATCATTACCCTTCGCGTCCGTGTGATTCAGAGACGAGGACTTGTTCCAGTATTCATTGGCACCATCAATATTGAAGACCTTCGGGCAGGTTCGGGTCCTAAGACAAGACCAGAGAATGCCGTCCGTCTGTTCTGTCAGTGGATCGATCAATACCGGAAAGGTATGGGGAAATTCATGCTCGGGGGCATTATGGTATTCGTGTTTCCGGGAAGACACCAGCGGCTGGGCAAACCGGGCGTTCATCCAGACATGACCGCCGGAGCCCGCAGCGTAGGGCATCATGGCTTCGATCACAATTCGCCCCGACTCGTCCTCGTTAAAACCCCAGCGTAGAAAATCGCGCTGGTTGCGCCCGCCGTTGGATCGCCCCCACGAATAAATAGCGCGGAGTCCGTCGCGCATTGCCACGGGGTTGGGGTTACCAAAATCGTCGACTGCAGCATGCTTGAGAAACGAGAGGAAATCGCGTGTGACCGCGTGACCAATCCCCATGACATATGGGTCCCGCCCGGTATAAACAAATTCATAGATCCAGCCGGGTCTTGCGGGACCGGGAAATACAATCGTCCACGCGTCCGTGTAGCGCCAGCCCGTCACGGGTGTGCCTACACCGTCTCCGTGCTCCCTGACCGTCAGGGTGCCGTTTGATACTTCCGTGCTGTTAGCGGCGTAGGGCAGGACGATACGCGTGTTAGCCTCGCCTTCGGCTACCATTTCGACGAGTACGGCCCCGGTAACAGGGCTACCGTCGGGATTGATCGCAATGGGGAGCTCTGCCCCCAGGACGTTCAAGCCACCCCTGACATGGGACGAATAGCCACTCTGGGCAACAATGTAGCCTTCCCGCATAAGGAACCCGTGACCGAAATCGTCTGCCCCGGACGGATCGTCGGAGGCATCACCATCGTTGAACCATTGCAACATGCGTTTACTACCCCGGTTACCAAAATCGTAAAAGAGTTTACCGTTGCCCCTGGACAGGTCTGCGGGTCTTAGGATAAAAAAGGTAGATCGATAACGGACCTTGCCATCGATTACCGGTGCAAGCTCAATATCAACGATATCGGCACTGCGTCTATCGGCAGGGTCTATCTCGCCCTCGAAAGTGCCCACAATCTTTTCATAAGGCCCGGTGTCCCCGAATGCTGATAGATCGATGATGACAGGGGGCTCAGCTTCGATGCGCGTCACACGGGCACTGGTTTCATTACTAAAACCCAAAACCGGTATCAACAGGATTAGTGTATATATCTTATTCGTGTAATTTGATGTCATATATTTCTCCAGGGGTAATCCCTTCCTTACCCTAGTCATTCTCCTGCATCCAGCCCTTTATCATTCATGACAATCCGGTGAGGGATGCCCAGGAGTGTCGAATTGCACCCAAAAGTGATCCATTTGGTGGGATAATTAGCATTGAATATTGACCCATAATATTAGAGCCTGTTCTCCAGTCCGTCTATTTATGGATGATAAAGTAGTGGGTTAATTGATGATGCAAATACCGGGTCAGATTTAAATGCAAATCAACAAGCATGCCCTTAATTCGACGCCGCATATCCTGCAATGACGTAGAACCAAATAACTCTCGAATGAGCAATAATAAAGCTGGAGGAACGCCTGGTAATTCATCAATGTACCTCATATATCTTAAAGATTCCCCGTAGCCATTTCGTAACTTACTGTGACTTACTCAGACTAGTCTAGATTATATTCAGACTAAGTCTAGAATTTGCGAGCATCGCAAGGTGTTGATTTATAAAGCGCCATTATTCTTATGTAAAATCTTCGAACCCGAGAGTTGCAGGTTCGAGTCCTGCCAGGTGCGCCAATTCTAATATAACTATGGTCTGTCCCTGATAATTTTAGAGAGGCAGACTCGCTCATCATTAAAACGCTTACTATGGCAGAACGTTAAAGCTCAAATGCTGTAATAATTGTCCCTGGCTGGTAAGAATGTCGACATCCCATCTGCCATCGACCGGCGTAACAAAAACCTGCTTATGGGAATAAGTTCGAAAGCCTTCCGCACGGCCTCCGGTAATTTCAGCAGGAATATCTTCTACCCAACCCTCATGTTGCCATCTGAATAAAATTTTCTGTGACAGGTTCATTGGCGCTCTGATTGCTGCATATGCATATACGCCATCAGCAAGCTCTGCCATGGAGAGTGAAGTAAGTTCATTAGCTGGCTCATTGTTGATAATATCTGTGGTGATGGCGGCATGAGACACCAGAATGCCGGCTGCCGGAATACTGGATCTGAACGCCCATATACATACAGGTATGGCCATCATCCCCAGCAATGCTCCGGCTTTACGCTTGAATCCAGTTATTTTGAATAGCATATGAGGGAGCACCAGCACCAGCCAGATCACCACAAATAACAGTGCAAACAGCAGGGTTTCATCAGTGGGAAGTTTTACGACTATCGGCAATATCACCAGGGCAGCCACAAAACAGCAAAGTGAGTGAAATGCCAGACTGACTATTCTGTTCTTATAGACGTATCTGTCATAGATAGGATCCACCGTGCTAATCAGGGCAGCGAGGATGAAAACAAGCGTAAAGGCCAACTGTCCTTTATCTTCTATATGGGTAGCTGCGACCAAAAAAGGCAAGGTGAAAAAGAAGATTTCCTGCTGGATCGACTGGCTAATAAAATTCGATATCAAGGTACTTAAGCGCGGGTTATTGCCACCTACCAGCCGGCTCATGATGAAGGGTTCGGCAAGTATCCAGGGCAACCCCACCAAGGCCAGCGTAGCCACCCATTTTGCCAGCGTTTCACCACGCTGAATCATCAAAAAACTGCCCCAACCCATCGAAAAGCCAATCAGGGGTAGCACCCAGAAGTAGCGGGTAGAGTATTCTTCCATCCGTTCCACCGAGATTAAATTTTGCAATCTTACAATAATCCTGTTCATGTATGCTCTATACCACCTGAAGAAAAGTATTATCTGTCGACTACATACAATCCTGAGTTACTGTGAAAGCATGGGCATATTGTTTGCCGGCTTTGCCTTGTAATCTTGACCTCATCCGTCTAAATAAAAGTTCCGAATCAGTGTACCACCAGGGAACTCGGGCGACTCCCAAAGATCAGATCGGGTGCGGATACCTGACTGGTCAAAGGAGGCCGCCCGAGATGACACACAGTATACAAGAGATGGAGCGTCCAACGTGACGCCGCCTGCAACGCGTGGTACAGAAGTATCCTGATCCTAACTATCGCCGCCGAGCCAACGCTCTGTTACTGCTCTGTGAGGGTAACAGCCAGCGTCAAGTCCAGTGCCTGTTGCGGCTGTCCCGATGTTGAATTGCACCCAAAAGTGATCCACTTAGCGGCATAATTTGCATTGTATATTGACCCGTAGTATCAGAACATATTCTCCAGTTCATCTATTTAAGGGTAATAACGTAGTGGATTAAATGATGATGCAAATACCGGATCAGATTAAAATGCAAATCAACAATCTACTGTATAAATATGAAGCTTACCTAGCTGAAAAATCCGGTTATGCACTTCCAAATGATGTCTGGGAACGTATTTGGAAGGACTCAGCCGCAAAGTCAATTGAGCATGTTTTTCCTCAAGATATAAATTCTGAAGATTGGAAAGGAAAGTTTGGATCAAATGAAGAAGCCAAAGTCCTTTGCCATAGGTTAGGCAATCTTATCTTGATCCCGCCAGAAGTTAATTCAAAACTCGGTAATCAATCTTTTCTTGATAAGAAAATAATTTATGGGGAATGCTCATATCTGAGAATGATTCGAGAAATTGCAGAACAAGATGAGTGGAATATTCGAACTTTAAATGATCGTGAGTTGAAAATACTTGAGTGGGCGGAAAGTTATTGGAAAATTAACGCACATTAAGAGTTGTTTAAAGTGTCGTTGAAAGAATAGCGGCGACTATTAGATTCTCGAATTACACACAAAAGTGATCCACATTGCGGGATAATTTGCATTGAATATTGACCCGTAGTAATAGATCCTACACTCCAGTTCCTCTAATATAGAGGTAATAACGCAGTGGGTTAACTTATGATGCAAATACCGGATCAGTTTTAAAATGCAAGAAAACACCAAAGAGATTAACTTTGCCATTTACTAGGATCCTTTTTGAGAATGGCATCGAGATAGGACGTGCTCGTAATAGTATAAAACTTGTCACTGCTAATGCCGTATTTGCAGACGTTTGTGCGAGTATATCGGAGGAATACAAGGTTCGCCCGGTTTTGTTAACAGAAAATGTGCCTGTGATCGGGGACTCGAAGTGCCTGCGCGAGAGTCACTTGGTATTGAACGTCAACTGGCAAAAAGACCCGTTGGGCATCATCGTGTCGTCACTGCAATTTCCGCAAGGATTGCCGGAAGATGTGTACGTATCGCTCTTAAGGCCAAGGATGAATGTCCAATATGTCTTAGGTGCGTTGGTCTACCATTGCCAAGAACTTGCCCTGCAATATTCCAGCATTTGTGATGCAGCAGTTGGATTCAGCCAGATATTCTCTATGAAAGATAAGACAATGACCTGTCAAGGACAATCTGAAGCATACTATGAATTTGATGCGCTCATTACTGCGGCACGACGTACATATGACGCACTTCGATATATTATTTGGCCAGTATTCGGAACAGGTGGATCCATGCCTAGAAATTTCCCTAAGACACTTGAGTTATGTGGAAATTTGTCGGAGAAGCTACGAGTTCGCTTATTCAATAGCTGGGAAACTCATGGAACGAAATTGACAGCTTACCGTGATTGCATCCAACATTACGTACCCATTTCGTTTGGAATCGAAACCGCAACTCTAAACCAAGTTAACGGGGGCACATGGTCGCTACTACTTAGAATTCCAGACAATCCAGAGGCAAAATCACAACGTGACTTTCAATTTGAACTCGGACTTGACGCACTTACGTACGGATGGGAACTGACGAACGAGTTGATTGATATTTCTACTGAAGTTATTGCCACAATCCCAGGTAATGCAAATCAACAGTATGGGGTTGATAACAACATCAGGAGGGCCTAAACGATGTCAATTTACGGGATTACCGGTGTACATGTTAATGAACTAGGTAGAATTGTTAGGGCACGTCTTCAGCAAATCGATGGAGCTTCCAATACATGGATTGGACAGCCTAACGAAGTTGAAGCTCACCAAGTTGCGAATCAGATTGCTACTGGAGACATAATTTATTCAATATTTATAGTTGCGGGCGGTATAGTTCATGGTCCTAAATTTCGCTTAGTTGTATACCCGCATGGAAGTGATGGAATTGAATTAGAAGAAGATATAGAGGGGCGCCAGGTTCAGGATTTGGTGCTCTTTTAATGATTTACGATCTAATCATGTCGAATTGCACCCAAAAGTGATCCACCTGGCGGGATAACTTGCATTGAATATTGACCCATAATATTAGAGCCTATTCTCCAGTCCATCTATGTAAGGTAATACAGTAGTTGGTTAAATTAGGAAGCAAATGCCGGATCAGATTAAAATGCAAATCAACAGTGTAAGGAATAAATGAGAATTCAGACTCGATTAAGTGTGAAATCATTTTCTAATGCCTCGTATATGGAGAATGGTGATTTAATTAGTGTACGTTGTTTCACTCTATCATCGCGAGGGTCGAGTGTTAATACATTACCATCTTCCATTAAGTGCTGTGTATGATTATCAAGTATGTAATTTATTTTTGCGTTGATGATATTTTTATCTCCATAGTTAGTGTATTTAATCACCGGGAAACGCCTGTTATTTATCCATCTGGGCTTCAATGTCTCTTCTAGATTCAATACTTTTTTGCCGATATTGGTGTCATCAAATGCAAACCCTAAGAAAATTACCTGATCTGCGCCTTTGATTATATTCTGTATTGTTAAGCAATCTATTTGTTTCCTGTCATTAATTAACAATATCTTGTCTATTGCGGATTCAACTGTTTTTTTAAAATCAGAGTCCCTTGGATTGTAAATTAACTTTGAATTTAGAGTATCGCCTATCTTCCAAGTAAATGTATTAACGCAGCCGTAAACATGATGGATGCAAGATTTTAACTTATTAAGGATCTTTGGTTGCTGCTCTTCGCTAAACATTGAGTTTTCATCCGTGACTCTTGAGTTCAAAAAATACTCCAGAGATAAATCGTAATTAAATGAAATTATATCGAAATTGAGCGGCATGTCTGAATCCGCCAGTTCTTTTGTCTGGATGTCGCTCACCATAGCGTCCCACAGAAATCTATACCAGTTGGTTTTTAAGATGACATCATTATTAATAATGCGTTGATTATCTTTATTGAAATATGACAAATCTCCGTGGGTTAAAATTATTTCTGCAATGAGTTTCTTTGCATTTAGTATAAGTTCATCATCATCAGCATAATGTGACAGGAAACTATCAATACTTGTGGGATTATAGGTCATTATTGCGTTATGCAGCTTTTTGCGCGAAATATCCTCCAGAGAATGGGAACGAAAATTTATCTCATTTTCCGCTATCTGCTTCAATGACTTTCTGCCAGCATCAGTGATTTCATCTAGCAATTGATATGCCAAAGGATAACCATATAAGTAACTTGCTCCAGCCCCTAAGATGATTGCAGTTTTTGATTCAAACATATGTTATTGCCGATTTAATTATGACTACTGAATTCTTATGGATTGGTAGCATGATTACCTCATAACTCAGTGCGATTGTATCAAGATGATGTTTGCTTCCCCATTATTTCTGAGAACTCCATAAGATCTTTGAACAATATGTCAGTTTCATTTATTAAAGATTTTAATTGCGTTTTGTTGTATGTGGGAGGTTTATTACCCCACCTTAATATAGCTGCCGTATTGAGGAAATGCGGGCCAACTATGGCTTCACTCCCAGAAGGCATTTCTAATGGGGCAGAATGTAAAGAGAAGTGCGCTATATGATTGCGTTTATTATTCAACTTCTCACATCGGTTGCAAAGTATTTCCCATTCCTTTTGTAATTTTTGATTATGCTGTAATGCCATTACACCCGCTTTTTTAGTCATTTCTAATTTAGCGCTAAATGATGTAACTGCAAAGAAAGCAGAAGTAACTACAGGGAAACTTGCATCTCCAATAAAACCCCAATAGTTGATAAGCAAGCCAGTCTCGATGTTTTGCCATTCTGCTATGGCATATCCAATCAAAGCATATATGTCTTTATGCGAATTAAATTTGAGATTACTTTCCATACTTGTCTTCTAATCCGATATTGAGATTACCCAAACAATATTTACTTATTAAGACTTTTTTCCGCTTCACCGGCCAGACGTTTTATGTCGGCCCGTATTTCATCTTGAATAGCATTGTTTTCATTCATAAGTGTGATCAGTCGATTCAGTCTGTTATTTGTGCCGACTATCAGAAATGGGAGAATGAACCAAAGCAGAAACAGGACGAACAGGAAAAACGAAACAAATATTGCCACACCACCGAACGCTACTCCGCCAAATGAATCCATGACTTCCCCCTGTTTTTATTTTGATGAAGCATACCCCAAACAGGGTATGTACAGCACGGATAGAACTGATACATTGGTCATGCTAATACTGAGGAGGTATGGCCCAGGCTGATACCCAGACAGTTGAGGTTGCGCCCTCGAAAGGGGGCGTAATATTAATGTGTCGAGATTTCTTACCGTTGCTGATTTTGTGCCTATTTGCACTATTTCCTCGTGTTTTTGCAATATTCTTTAGTTCAGAGGCATTTCAACGTGTCGATATTCCTTACAGTATGTGTATGAGCAAATTCCTTAACACATTGAATTAATGAGAAACTAAATTATGGCGTGAAATATGCAGAATTTACATGATAGTGCTCTGAGCTGACACAGTTGGGGTTATGTCTTGAAAATCCACTTATGTTTGACATGGGTTATAAATGAACAAGAAATACTCATCAGTATTTACAGTTATGTTGATACTGTTCTTGTTACCATCTTTATCTCCCGCAGCTATCATTACATTCAATTTCGCAGCAACAGTAAATTATTTGTCCGATTCTGATGAGTTGTTAGGTGGAGGCGTATCACTTGGTGATACTTTTTACGGTCAATATAGCTTCGATAGTTTAACTCCTAATTCATCAACGTCCCCTGATATTCAGGGTCAATTTCATTATTTTAATTCCCCTTATGGGATAACTGGGAATGTAGGTTCAGTCTCATTTGATGTCATCCCAGATCCAAATAGATCTCCACCCACTTATTCAATTTATGTTAATAATGATTTGGGAACTCTCGATCCTGATCGATATTTTATTCGTTCAGAGCAAAATGGAATGGATGTGTTTGGACTTGGTGTTGATAGAGTCATATTTGATTTGGATTTAGGGAGCTCCGATTCATCTATGTTCTTAAATACAGACTTGTTGCTTGAGCCTCCTGACCTGTCACAATTTGATGTCATCTCTAGGGTCCGGCTGGCTGGAGGTGGCAGTAATTATTTTGATATTCGCGCAGAGCTTACATCATTAACATTGGCCTCAGTCCCCGAACCATCTACCCTTGCCTTACTAGGTCTGGGTTTATTAGGGCTCGGTTTAAGTATGCGTGAAAGACCCCATTTTGTTCGTATTATCAGCTGACACAGTTACAAGAATTATAATTTTTATCGAGGGCATAAATGAATATCAACATGAAACAATTTCTCTTATCCTTATTAATGCTTAGTTCAAGCTATGTTTGTGCTTCTCCTATAACATATACCTTTGAAGGATCTTCTTACGACTCAGAATGGACTATGCATGGAAATGTTTCAATCGAATACACTGCCATATTTGCCCTAGGTTATGGCATCGATATCGGTTTTGTAATTGATGCGTGGGACTTTACCTGGACTGACGGTATTAGTAACCATTCCACATCCAGTAATTTGGAAGGACTTTATCTTAAGAACTTCTACCTTAATGATATTGAAACAGTCTCATATAGCAACCTCTGCACTGGAATATGTAATATAAATGGCCATCCAGAAGCTCAACTATTTGCGTCCGAATGGAACGCAACAATCGGGGACACATCGATCGTCAGTGGATATGGGGCATGGCATAAATTCACCACAGATCTCCCAGAACCCACTACACTGGCATTACTTGGACTGGGTTTAGTCGGACTAGGGATTAGTAGGCGTAAGAAGATATAACGAATCACAGTATTATTTACTGCGGCTCTTTCGGGAGCCGTTTTAGTTTGCTTCTGGATGAGCTATGTCGTATTCAACTGCCATCACTACTGCCGGCAATTCAGGATATTTCTCAGATTAGGTAACCATACCCGCGCTAACATATTGAATCTTAATGTGAAATGGCTGGGGGTAATGGATTCGAACCACTACTGGCGGAGTCAGAGTCCGCAGTCCTACCCTTAGACGAACCCCCAAGTATGGGTATATCTACTTACAAATTACCATTGTTTTGTTGTAGATGTGGAGCCTGTTAACAATGGTTGCGATTACTATCCGGTTAAAACCGGGCTGGCACACCGTAAGTGCACCAGCCCGTAATATACTGCCCGGATTAACGCTTGGAGTACTGAGGTTTCTTTCTTGCCTTGTGCAGGCCGACTTTCTTGCGCTCAACTTCACGGGCATCGCGGGTAACGAAACCGGCTTTACGCAGCGGTTTACGCAGGGTTTCATCGTATTCAATCAGTGCACGGGTGATACCGTGACGGATGGCGCCTGCCTGTCCGGAGATACCACCACCGGAAACGGTAATCATGATATCAAAATTGTCCTTCATATCGACGGTTTCGAGCGGCTGACGCACGATCATGCGACCTGTCTCACGTCCAAAATAAATACCGATATCGCGATGATTGATGGTGATAGTACCGGTACCCTTTTTCAGGAATACCCTCGCGGTGGAACTCTTGCGACGGCCGGTGCTGTAATAGGTTTGTTCTGACATAGAATTATATTTCCAGGGGTTGTGGCTGCTGTGCAGTATGCTTGTGATCTGCACCGCGATAGACTTTGAGCTTTCTGTACATCTTGCGACCCAGCGGACCTTTGGGGAGCATGCCCTTCACGGCCTTCTCGATGACCAGTTCCGGCTTGCGTGCGACCATTTTATCAAAGGTCTCGGCCTTCATGCCGCTCGGATAACCTGAATACTGGTAGTAGGTTTTTGAGCCTTCTTTCTTGCCGGTCAACCTGACATTTTTGGCATTGATGACTACAATATAGTCACCCACATCCATCGACGGGGTATACTCCGGTTTGTGTTTTCCACGCAGACGGTGGGCCAGTTCGGTCGCCAGGCGACCCAGGGTTTTACCGGTGGCATCAACGATGTACCAGTCCTGTTTGATGTCAGAGGGTTTTGCGGTATAAGTATTCATTACAGTTTGTCTGTTAAAACCAGTGAAAAAAGAGGGGCAATGGTACGGATTGCCCTCAATACTGTCAATATTAACAGCCTGTTTTCTGACGGAAAGTTATAAAATTCTATGCAAACAAGACGGGAATACACTGCGCTGGACAGGATAATCATCGGTTTTGATGGTTTTTTACACCAGCTTGCCCCTGAAAACCAGTCGGTTTCCCGTCCCAGTCCCGCAGACAATGTTGTTGACGGTACGCTTACACCTGCGATGCAGTCGGTATCCTCCGGGCTGATGCGCGTCAATCACGCCGGGGAAGTCGCTGCCCAGGCATTATATCAGGGGCAGGCCATGACGGCCCGGGACCCTGATATCCAGCAAATCATGAAAACCTCGGCGGATGAAGAGGTCGACCACTTGATCTGGTGCCAAAAGCGTCTGGATGAACTCGGTTCGCATACCAGCTATTTCGGGCCGGTCTGGTATAGCGGTTCACTGGCGCTTGGCGTCCTCGCCGGGCTAATTGGTGACCGCTGGAGCCTCGGCTTTCTCGCCGAAACAGAAAACCAGGTCGTGCGCCATCTGGACTCCCATCTCGACAGGCTGCCCGGGCCTGATCATAAAAGTCGGGCCATCCTGGAACAGATGCGCAAGGACGAGAGTCATCATGCCACTGTGGCTATAGAATCTGGCGCGGCAGAATTACCCGGTCTAGTCCGCAGTATGATGCAGCTCTGTTCAAAAGTGATGACGGTGACAGCCTACCGAATCTGAATCAGTTCCGGTGACAGTCGTGCTTGCCGGGAGCCGTTGCTGCGATCGGGACGATGTCTCGTCTTGAAAGCGGACAGTACCATCCCCATTTATTCTCCAGGTGTAAGACAAACCATACAACAGGAGAAATATCATGTCAGTAATACGTTATGAACCCTATTCATTGATTGATCAGTTACAGAAAGAGTTTTTTAAATCCAGCCTGCGCGACCCGTTTGCACGTGAGGCGGTGGCGGATGATAACGCCGAGATCGCTGTCAGCCACTGGCGTCCGGCAGTCGACATCAAGGAAGAAAAGGATCGCTATGTCATACATGCCGATCTACCCGGTGTGGAGGCAAAGGACATCGAGATTACGATGGAAAACGGAATGTTGACGCTGAAAGGTCAACGCGCCAGCGAAAAGACCGAAGACCGGGACGGTTACAAGCGGGTTGAGCGGGTACGAGGAACTTTCTACCGCAGCTTCAGTCTGCCGGATACCGCTGATGCGGCGAAGGTAGAGGCGAAGAGCAAGGATGGTGTGTTGGAGATAGTATTACCCAAACTTGAAAAATCCCAGCCGCGCCGGATTACAGTGAATAGCTGATTAACCCGGTACGAATATAAAGGCGGAATTTATTCCGCCTTTGTTTTTTTGCAGAGTGGATGAGCTGCAATGTGTCATACAAACCGTGTCTCAAGTACAGGAGAAAATCCATGACAGGTAATATCAGATCCAGCCGATTTATTATGGCGCTATTCAGTTTGCTGACCGCCTGGTCAGCCTCTGCCGCTATACCGGGGATAGCAGGTAACGATAACCTGCCCAGCCTGGCGCCGATGCTCGACGAGGTCACTCCGGCGGTGGTCAATATTGCGACCGAGGGCAGGGTGACGGTCCAGCAAAACCAGCTATATGCTGATCCGTATTTTCGACGCTTCTTTAACATTCCCGAGAATGTCCAGCGCAAGACCCAGAGTCTGGGATCAGGCGTTATTGTTGATGCAGAGCGTGGTCTGGTTTTGACAAATAACCACGTAATTGAAAATGCCGTACAGATCACAGTGACATTGCGGGATGGACGCCAGCTCGAGGCCGAGCTGGTCGGTTCGGATCCGGAGACTGATGTGGCTGTGATACGGATACCGGCCGAGAACCTGACAGCGGTAAAGCCCGCCGATTCAGATGCGCTGAGGGTCGGTGATTATGTTGTGGCCATCGGTAATCCCTTCGGCCTCGGACAGACTGTGACCTCGGGTATTGTCAGTGCACTCGGCCGTAGTGGCCTCGGTATCGAAGGTTACGAGGATTTTATCCAGACTGACGCATCGATCAATCCGGGCAACTCCGGTGGTGCACTGGTCAACCTGCGCGGTGAACTGGTCGGCATCAATACCGCCATCTTTTCGCAGTCCGGCGGCAATATCGGCATCGGGTTTGCCATACCGATCAACCTGTCTTTACATATCATGGAGCAGATAGTCTCGAACGGAGAGGTGGACCGCGGATTCATCGGGATTGCAACCCAGGATCTCAGTCCGGAGCTGGCCGAGGCGCTGGGTGTGAACAACCAGGGTGGTGCTGTTATAGTCAATATCACCCAGGGTTCCCCGGCTGAACAGGCCGGCCTGCAACCGGGTGATGTCCTTGTCTCCATCAATGGCGAGACTGTTAACAGTGCCGCCGATGTACGCAACCGGATAGGCCTGATGCCTGTAGGTACGAATATCAGCTTCGAGATCGTCCGCGATGGTAAACGGCAGAAACTGACGACACAGGTCAGTTCCAGAAAACAGTTCAGCACAACGATGGCCCCGGTGGAGAACCGCCGGCTGGAAGGCATCAAGTTCAGCGATATCGATAGAAACAATCCGTATTACGGTGTGGTAGAAGGGGTGATGGTCAGTGAGATTGATCAGGGCAGTGTGGCGTGGCGTTCCGGTCTGAGACAAGGCGACATCATCACCTCCATTAACCGCGAACCGGTGGCTTCAACAAAACAGTTTTTTGACCTGCTCAGCCGCAATGACAGGGGACTGTTATTGCGTATCGTGCGTGGCAACAGCGCCGCGTTTCTGGTAATCCGCTGAAAGTCGCTACTGAGGTTCGAGTCCCGGAAACTCGCAGCTGGCGATGATGTTGCTGACCAGCTGTATCAGTTTTCTACGCGGATAACTTTCGCGGTAGGCGAGCGCAACCTCACGTTTGGGTACCGGTCTGCTGAAAGGCCGGTACTCCAGCAGTGGGTTTGCATGGGGATTGTCACCTATTGAGCAGTTTGGCAACACGGTGATACCCGACCCGGCCATCACCATCTGGCGTATGGTTTCAATAGAACTGCCTTCCAGCGTTTGCTGAATACTGTCCTTGTTAAATAAACCTGTCCTGCAGGCAGGACAGGCCTCCATGACCTGGTCGCGGAAACAGTTGCCCGATTTCAGCAACATCAAGGTTTCTTCTGCGAGATCATCCATCTTGATAAATTTCTTTTTTGTCAGTGGATGGTCCTTCGGCATGGCCACGACAAATGCTTCCCTGTAGAGAACTTCGGTGGTTATCCCGTGTATATCAAACGGGGTGGACACAATGATCATGTCGAGATCACCCTGCCGCAGTTTGTCGGCCAGGTTCGAGGTAAAGTCCTCGTCGATAATCAGCCTGAGGTCCGGTGCGCTACGATGCAACTTGGGAATAATCTTGGGCAGTAAATACGGGCCGATAGTATAGATCACGCCCAGTTTCAGATTGCCCTTCAGCGGGTCCTTGCCTTCCTCGGCCAGTAGTTTGATTGTTTTTGCCTGTTCCAGCACGCGCTGTGCCTGCTCGACGACCTTTTTGCCCACCGGTGTGACTGTCACATCATGTTTGTGGCGTTCAAATAAAACAATACCGAGTTCGTCTTCCAGTTTTTTTACGGCCACACTCAGCGTGGGCTGGCTGACGAAACAGGCAGAGGCGGCCTTGCCAAAATGCAATTCACGGGCGACGGCTACGATATAGCGTAATTCAGTCAGTGTCATAAGCTTGGTCTGTTATTTTCGAAGTAGCATTATTTTTATGCTGTCAATTATAGCATTAATCAGATCACTGGCAGTCTGGATGATTAACCCGACATCAATAACCCGTCAGATGGCATCAGCAACTGTTCAAGCAGGTTCACATCGACACAGGACTGTCCGAACAGGCTCCCGGAAATAACGCCGGCCGGTTGGTCGGGTTCTCCCAGCTGGTCTACGACCAGTGCGGCACCGGTAAAGTCATTGTCAGTTGTAAATAAATGTGTGGTTATCACGGTTTTTAAACCGGCCCCCATCGCGGCGAGGTTGCCATTGCGGGTGTCTTCCAGCGCAATACAATGGCGCGGGTCCAGTTCCAGTTTATTCAGGACAAACAGATATACAGCCGCCGCCGGTTTTTTCTCGACGACGATATCGCAGGTCACGATCGTACTGAACAGGTCCAGTGCGTCTTCGCCCAGCGCAACCTTCAGCAGTGTCTCTGCATTTTTTGCCGAGGAACTGGTGGCAATCGCGAGCGTAATCCCTGCCGCCTTTGCCTCGTGAATCAATCTGCGTATGCCCGGACGCAGACCCACACGGCCATCGATCAACAATTGCCGGTAGATTTCTGATTTACGTTTGTGCAGCCGATCTGCGAGATCCAGCAGCGATTCGGTCCGGCCCGACGAGGTCATATGCATCAGCAGATATTGACGCAGGCGCTCGCGACCACCGGAGATTGCCAGCAATTGTTTATATTCCTTCTGGCTCCAGTGGAATGGAACCTTCAGCTCATCAAAGGCGATATTAAAGGCCTGCCGGTGGATGTCTTCGGTATCTGCAATCGTACCGTCCATATCAAAGATGATGGCCTTCAGTGTACGCATTTTGTTCAATCCTGCCCGGCCTTGTCATTATCCTCAGTCGTCAGCAGCCCGGCAGCGAGGGTCTTCTCATGTGTCAACTCCACACGCTCGATTTTTTCAAATCGTGCCGTGATCTTGCGCGCCGAGATGTTGACGTTCTCAACATCTTCATGTGCCATCTTGATATGTTTTTCCAGATCGTCCATCCGTTTCTGGAACCGGCCGAAATCCTTGCCCAACAGGCCAAGATGTTCCTGGATGATATGGACCTGTTCACGCGTGGCTGCATCCCGCAGCACCGATCGCGAGGTATTCAGTATCGCCCATAATGTCGTCGGGGATACCATCCACACCCGCGCGACATGCCCCTTCTCCACCAGGTCCGGATAATGCGCATGGATCTCCGCGAACACGGCCTCGGCGGGGATAAACATCATGGCGCCGTCAGACGTGGTGCCCGGAATAATATATTTCGTGGAGATGTCCTGGATATGCTTGTTGATGTCTTGCCTGAACTGGCGCTCGGCGGTTTTTCGATCTGCGTCGGCCACGGAGATATCTGTCATGCGCCGGTAGGACTCCAGCGGAAACTTTGAATCAATCGCAATCGTACCGGTAGGCTCCGGCAGGAAAAGTACACAATCGGCGATACTGCTGTTTGGTAATGTGTACTGGATACTGTAGGTATGCTCGGGCATCACATTGGCGACCAGTGCGTTCAATTGCACTTCACCAAATGCCCCGCGTGAACGCTTGTCGGCCAGGATCTCCTGCAGACTGACGACATTGGTGGACAGTTCGGTAATCTTCTTTTGTGCCTCGTCTATCAGGGCCAGACGCTTGAGGATATCGGCGAAGGTGGCCGTGGTCTTTTCGAACCCTTCGGTCAGCCGTTTTTCGACCTGGCCGGAGATCTGTTGCAACCGTTCATCGGTTTTCAGGGTCAGACCTTCCATGCGTTTGCCCAGGTCCTCGCTGTAACGGTTCAGATAGTCACCGATTTGTTTTTGCAGGTTGCTGATACCGGTTTGCAACGATTCAGACTGTGTCTTGGCGGAATCGGCCTGACGCTGTTCAAAGCGGGTGTTGTGGTCCGACAGGATCGCGCGTAATTCCTCACGTAGCTCGGCAAACGAGGTGATCAGCCGCTCGCGCAACTGCGCCGCCGCATCCTGCTGGGACAGTTTCAGATCACCCAGCCGGTCTTCCAGCTGGGCCAGTCGCCGGGTCTGCTCTTCCAGCCGCACATCCAGCCGCGTGGTCTCACCCTGGCCGGCCGATTTCTGGCGGATCAGCAGCCAGATCAGCAGCACCAGAATGGCAAGCAGGGCGATATCAGACACTATGGGTGGGAGCATAAATTCTTTATAATGCATTCTTCAGTTCAAACCCAGACACTACCCTATCAATAAATGTATGTACAGAGGGTATCTGGCAGGAATCCGGGTGGAAAAAGACAACATCAAGAATGGTATCCGTGGCAGGGGCACGTCAGAAAGTCCCGATGCACGCTTTCTGGACACGACCCGTAACGCGGTTGATGATGGCTGGGACGGCATGGATCCGCCCGATCCAGTGCAAACCACTGTCACACAGGAACACCCGAAGACCATCATCAGCCATAATCAGTCGCCAGACATTCCCTTTGAGGCGTCCATCAACCCGTATCGTGGGTGTGAGCATGGTTGTATCTATTGTTATGCACGTCCATCCCATGCGTATATGGACCTTTCTCCCGGTATCGACTTTGAGACCCGGCTGTTTGCCAAACCGGACGCGGCACAGTTATTAAGGGCAGAGCTCAGCAAGCGTAACTATAAATGTACGCCGATTGCGCTCGGCAGTAATACCGACCCCTACCAACCCATCGAACGTGAATGGAAGATTACCCGTTCCCTGCTGGAGGTGTTGAACGAATTCAACCACCCGCTCACCATCGTCACCAAATCCTCACTGGTGGAACGAGATCTTGACATTCTGGCCGAGCTGGCGCGAAAACGGCTGGTCCAGGTCATGGTCTCTGTCACTACACTGGACATCGATCTCGCGCGCAAACTGGAACCCCGGGCAACCGCCCCGTGGCGGCGGCTGGAGACGATCGCCAGACTGAAACAGGCCGGTGTCCCGGCGGGCGTGATGTTTGCCCCGGTCATCCCGGTGCTGAATGACCCGGAGATGGAAAAGGTACTGACCCGCGCCGCTGATGCGGGTGCGCTCAGTGCCGGTTATGTGATGCTGCGTTTGCCGCATGAGGTCAAACAACTGTTCCGTACCTGGTTACAGACGCATTATCCGCTGAAGGCCGGCCATGTCATGAACCGGGTACACGATATTCGTGGCGGGCGCGACAACGATCCGGAGTTTGCCTCGCGCATGCGTGGCACCGGGATCTACGCGGCGATCATCGAGCAGCGCTTTCGTGCGATATGTGAACGCGTCGGGCTGAACCGCACGGAGGTAGAGCTGGAGACCGCGCTGTTCCGGCGCACGGTGAAACAGAAAAACCAGATGGAGTTGTTTTGATCACGGGTAGATGACAACGCTACATAAAATACCGCGTGGCGTATGGATGCTGGGTTTTGTCAGCATGTTCATGGACATCTCCTCCGAGCTGATACACGGACTGTTACCGGTATTCATGGTGACCGTGCTGGGTGCAAGCATGTTGTCCGTTGGTATCATCGAAGGGATCGCCGAATCGGTCGCACTGATCGTCAAGGTCTTCTCCGGTGTTATCAGCGACTGGCTGGGCCGCCGCAAGGGCCTGACCGTGCTTGGTTATGGTCTTAGCGCGTTATCGAAACCGGCGTTTGCACTGGCCACGACCGTATCCGCCGCCTTTCTCGCCCGGTTTGTGGATCGTATCGGCAAGGGCATACGCGGCGCACCGCGGGACGCACTGGTGGCGGACATGGTCCCGCCCGGCATGCGCGGTGCCGCCTTTGGCTTGCGCCAGTCACTCGATACTGTGGGAGCATTCACCGGTCCTGCACTTGCCGTCGTATTGATGCTGGTGTTTGCCGGTGATTTCCGGCTGGTATTCTGGTTTGCCACGATCCCGGCCTGTCTGGCCGTGGCCTTGCTGATTGCCGGTGTGCACGAGCCTGTCACCGACCGTCCACGCACTGCCATTTTACCGCCCATCCGCTGGAGCTCATTGAAACTGTTTTCCAATGCCTATTGGTGGGTAGTCTGTATCGGCGGATTTTTTACACTGGCCCGGTTCAGCGAGGCATTCCTGATCTTACGCGCACAACAGGCAGGCTTATCGAATAGTCTCGCACCTGTTGTGCTGATAGTGATGAATATCATCTATGCACTGTCTGCCTACCCCGCAGGCAAGCTGGCCGATCGCATCAACCGGAAACACCTGTTGATCGCGGGCCTGTTGTTGTTGATCATTGCCGACCTCATCCTTGCACGAGCCGACAGTCTGACAATGGTTTTCACCGGAGTCATGTTGTGGGGCCTGCACATGGGCATGACTCAGGGCCTGCTGGCCGCCATGATTGCAGACAGTGCACCGGAAAACCTGCGTGGCACCGCGTATGGTTTTTTCAATCTGGTCAGCGGCGTGGCGCTGTTATTCGCCAGTGTGATTGCCGGGGCATTGTGGGATGTTTATGGGGCGGGGATGACATTTTATGTCGGGGCAGGTATTGCGGGTTTCACACTATTGTTGTTAATCAGGAGAGATCGAAATAATCGTTTCATCCAGTGATTGATACCATTCAAAGATACGACTTGACCGGTAGCAGGTATGCGTTAATATGTGGCCACAATCTGTGTAATTGTGGCCACAATATGGTGAATCCATGAAAGTCTCCGTCCGCGAACTGAAAAATCATCTATCGGAATATCTGCGTCGTGTAGAGGAAGGCGAGGAAGTTTGGGTTACTTCACATAAACGTGTTGTGGCGAAGCTGGTCCCGCCTGATGCGGTCGGTGAGGACTATGCAATCACGGAAGAGGTCATGATGGAACGGCTGAAGGCATTACCTTGGGTACGCTGGTCTGGAGGCAAACCTCAGCCGCGTTCCGGTATCGCCGCAAAACGGGGGGACAGGTCACTTTCCGAGTCGCTACTGGATGACCGGCAGTGATTCTTTACCTGGATTCCTCTGCCTATATCAAGAACTATATACTCGAACCAGGGCGGGAGATGATCCTGAGTCTGATGGACCAGGCCGAGGTTATTGCCGCGCATGAACTGGCGCAGGTTGAAATTTCGGCGGCGTTTGAGCGAGCAGGCCGGGAGCGGCGTCTGAGCGCAAATCAATTGCAGCAGGTACACGCACAGTTCCGGGAGGACTGGGCTTCGACACTTGTGATCGCCACCAATGCCCGTTTACTCGTCGATGCCGTCAGGCTGGTACAGCAATTTCCCCTGAAGGCCTATGACGCGATGCATCTTGCGGCGGCCCACGCCTTGCAGCAGGAAAATCATCGGGTGCCAATTGTATTCGCCTGCTTTGATGGACAACTGAATCGGGCGGCGAAACAATCGGGATTAATAGTCCATGAAGGCCTGACCTGACTTTACATTTTCCAGTTCATCCACGATTTCCGAATCAGCTTTGAAATTGCCTCAATTATCAAGCTTACACTAAACCGGGTCTACTCCAGCACGTGCCCGAATGAACGGATTACGTATATGGATTCCCTCAATAATCTGTCCATGCCCCATATCTTCGGAATACAACACGGAACATCCGGCCTTGCGGGCGGCATGCAGGATCAAAGCATCCCAGAAAGACAGAACATGCAAGCGGTGCAGGTCAATTGCAGCCAGCACGTCATCCGGTGTAATTTGAACAATATTCAACCTGAACAGAATCTGCATCTGTTCCAGATATTCCCTGACTAATTGATTAACGCTTTTGCCCTGGGCCTGGGCTGCGACACGCGCACGCTCAAGCAGCTTTTCATCAAGCGATAAGGTTAAATTCATAACTTTCTCCACTTATTATGTGTACACATAAAAAGTGGAGCAGATGCGAGGGCTGTCAATAGCGGTTTCTGGGGATAAAACGTGAATTATTTGATATTAGAATTGCCCCGCTTCTATGTTGCGCTTGTTTTCATTCCTTGCTACCTGTGCTGTCAATCCACGCGCCCCGTGCGGGGCGCGACGCGTTTCAGGTATGCGAAGAATCAGGGGGCGGTTTACATAATTTAAGCTTGAGAAAATTCATATTATTCCAATTGATCCAGATGATTAAATAAACTGTCGCCATAATCCTCAGCGATATTAATGTTTGCCTTATCCTAAAGTCTGAATAATCCATTTTTAATTTATTTCTCTTTATCCCAGACAAATCCAATCTGGCTTTTCTGTCTGGGTTCAGGTGGAATCATTAATTGTCGGATGGCCTCGAATACGACTTTAAATTGTTTATCATATTTACGCTCCAAGTCCTCGAATTTTTTCGCCAGGTCCGCATGTGAAGCCAGCATCTGCCGCAGTTTGACGAAGGCACGCATGATTTCGATATTGACCTGCACTGCCCGGTTGCTGCGTAATACACTGGAAAGCATGGCAACGCCTTGTTCAGTGAAGGCATAGGGAGGGTAACGGCGTCCACCCCAACTTGAAGTCACAAATTGTGACCTCAAGTTTATCAGCTCCTGTTTTGTCAGTTGAAACATGAAGTCGTCGGGGAACCGATCCAGATTCCGCTTGACAGCCTGGATCAACACTTTTGTCTGAACCTCATAAAGTGCTGCCAGGTCGAAGTCCAGCATGATTTTTTCACCCCGGATCAACAATATTTGTTTTTCAATATTCCGCGCCGCAGCGATTGCCGTTTGTTTACCTCCGGCAGATTTTTTTGATTGTTTCGTGGTCATGTACCCTGATTTTCCCTTTCGTTTTTTGAGTCTTCCATTTTCTACAAGCCCAACACTTGTTCCCATAATCGCGTCATTCCTTTACTCCGGTTCGACGTTATCTACATTCATCAGAACATCGAACGCCCCTGGCGCCACAACAACCTTCCGTATTTTTCTCAGTCTGATCACATCAGGATTAAAGTTTTCAATGATGTTTTTGTGCATTCCCCGCAACCAGCTCTCTGCCTGCACCAGTTCCTGTTTCTCCATGTCAGTGACATTTGCAAAATCTGCTTTAATCTGTTCACAATCTGCAAGAAAATGCCGCCAGCGGATTTGTTTCAGGGCGGTTTCATTGTTGAATATGAAATTACGGTGCTGTTCACCGTGCTGGTCGATGTCCACCATATAAACGGCCGGGTCGGTGTGGAGTAATGCCTGACTGAGTTCCACCCAGCGTTGCTGAGTGTATTGATGCCAGCGGCTTTTCAGCTCGTCCAGTTGTTTTTCCTGGCCGTCAGCATCGATTTGCATGTCCCACACAACGCCACTCTTTTCGGTCTTGCCGTGATTTTTCCCTTCGACAAATTCATGCGGTATCAGGATCCGGATTATGTCGGACCCTTTGTCTTCGGCCTGATCGATCACATACCCGGCCAGCGAATACAGGGTGGCGTAATGAAAGCAGTCGTTAATGATAAGCCTGGCCCAGCGTGAAAAGCGTAACGCGTAATAATCGCGGGCTTGATAGTCTTTGAAGTCTCTATTGTTTGCCTGTTCCTGAAACAGGTGATCATTGAAGTCGTAGTCATAGAGGGTATTAAAATCAAGCAGACTGGTGTTTTCATCCATCGACTCGTTGAGGAAGATCATGTCTGCACCGATACCTCTGGTGAGCAGTTTTGCACAATTCAGTTTATCGAGTTTTGAGATTGGCAGGTCTTTCCAGACTTGCCCGGCGTTTTTTGCCGTGCAAGAGATACCAAGAAGTTCTTTCAACAGCACGGTGTCTGCCCGGTTGCCTGCGTCCTCACTCATAGTGGCCCGGAATCCTTCCTGTTGTTCAGGCGTCCAGGAATAATAGCGGGCGTCAGCAGCCATCAGGGCTTTACGTACTGCGGTTTTCAGTTTGATAATATCCATTCTAAATGGGACTTTTACTCACCGAGAGAGTTTTTATTATTGATAGTCGCTGTCGCAGAGACGGTTTTTTTATAGCAATTTAGCCGATATCCATCATCACAACTTCGCAAGAATTGTGAATCGAATACGGTTCCAGTCGTCTTCATCCTCATCCAGCTTTGTAATGCTCGCCTGTAAGGTCGTCCCGTTGTCCAGCATCTGGGCGATGACGGCATTGTCCCGGCGCGGAACATATCCCAGCTTGTGGCCTTGCCAGTAAACCTCTACCGCCCGGCGATCATGGGTGTTGTCGGGCTGTCGTTTCAGTTCCAAAGCCTGACTGGATTGGAGCTTGTACCATATCTGTTCTCCCTGGTAATACTGAAATCCGGCGACCTTGGTAGAGACCAGTGACAGTATCGTGGTAGCCGGAAGTCGAGGGTAGGTCGATGTGACGGCAGGCAAGGCCGTGGCGACGGCAGGTAAGGCAGCCAACAGGCTGCTGATACGGTTAAAGAATCCTCGACGGTTCATGGCAAACCCTCACAAAAGTGGTTGATTGCGGAGTTTGCACCTGTCACAGGCTCATTTCGTGAGGTTGTCCATACAGGTATCTAAAAAAAATTATCTGGACTATTTACTCCCCCGCATTTCCCACTCATGGCTGGACCAAAGATAGCCTTGCAGCCACAGGGTTCCCTCTATGTCTTGTCCTTTAGCCGGGGGATGGCCGCCTTTCCAGATACGCTTTATAATCAGAATTTCCAGGTCTTCATCCAGATTTCCATATCGCATCACGGTTGCGCGAACCAGCCATCCGGGTTGTCCCAGAATCTGAGGGGCCTCTTTTACAGAGGTCACCGTGCCTCGAAACTGATAATCATCTCTACCCCCGTCGGTGATTGGCAAAAACAGGCCCATACCCTCCAGACTGAGGGTGCCTGTAAAAACCGGTTGTGGCAGGTTGTTTTCTCTCGAATAGTTCTCCAGCCAGTTCACGACCTGCGAATCCGGATTAAATGGAAATTGGGGACTTTCAGATATTCCAGCGTCGTACGCTATGCCGACCAGAATAAAATTGAAGAGTTTATCTGTCTCATACCAACAGCGGTTATTCAGAAAACGGGTGTCAAAAAAAGTGATCGGCGTTCCATCCCACATTGCAGTTATCCATGCCTCTACGCCATTTTCCCTGACCGTAACCTGTTTCAGGGTCATCGAAACCTCAATCCCTGATTCACAGTAAGGATAAACGGCTGTTATTTTGCGAAATGGAACTTCATCCTTGACGGTAACTACGAGGCCATGATGGTTATCAGGCCATCCGAAGTGGGCTCCCTGTGCCCAATCTGGCGGCATTTCATGTGATGCGGTATAGAAACTGCCATAACCACGTAACGGTATATACCTTTTTGCAATTTCTGGTAATTTTTTCAGTATGTCAGTCGGGTTATCAAGGAATGGATACCAATGCGATGCCGTATCGTATACGGTCCCTTCAGATTCCCGTACGAAGGTATTTTGCGGCCAGCCTGGTAGCGGATTATCTGAGTTCAATCGATGTCTTTCCCCGGTCTGATACTGATTATTCAGTCATGCTAACCTGAACAGGGGCTCAAAACTTGCGGCAGACAACAATTTATTTGCATTTCCGTGCCGTATAATTATCCAGTGTTTCCTTCAGCCGCTTGATCACCTCCTGCCGCAGCTCCGCCGGTTCCAGCACCAGCACCTCCTTGCCATAACGCAGGACATCCATGATTAGTTCCGTCGGATTATGGTAAGGCAACGTCAGTTCATATTCGCCGGTGGGCAAAACAACCCCGGTCTGATTCGGGTGCCATTGTTCATCCGCAACCCAGGTCGCCGCGCGGGCGCTGAAACGCAGGCGTGCGGTCTTGTCGGCCTTGCCGCCGAATATGCCATACGCATCGGTGTAATGTTCCTGTAGCGTCGCCTCATCGATCTGTATTGCCTGGCTGTAACTGGTGTAGATCGGGTGGAGACGATCAAGGGCAAAGCTGCGCAGACCTTCGTTCAGATGACACCAGGCGTCCAGATACCAGTTGCTGCGGTAATAGACGAGACGCTGGGGGGAGATATCACGTTCAGTGGTCTGGTCGCGGGCGCGGCCATGGTAGAGCACATGGAGCTGTTTGCGCTCCAGCAGGGCGGTAATAATCGTCTGGAAGTTTTTCAGGTGGGTCTCGCGTGCCCCGATTTGTAATATACGCAGGCGTTTGTCGATGTCAGGGTGACCCAGATGCCGGTGTTTCAGGATCTGGTCGACCCGTTCACGTATCGGTGCGAGTGCCGAATCGAGCAGGCCGGGCTGGACCGCTGTCAGCAGTTTCTGGGTGACCAGCAGTGCATACAGCTCGGAGGAGTTCAGCCACAGGCCGGGCAGTTCATACTGGGCCTTTTGTTCCGGATCATAATAATAGCCGTTTTTCTCGCGGCTATAGATGATGGGTGCGCCGAGATAGTTTCGCATGTCCTCGACTATCCGCCCGACTGTGGCACGGGAACATTCCAGTTTTTCCTGCAAGGTAGCGCGGGAAACAGGCGTCTTGCGTTGTTTCAGGATTTTATTCAGTTCAAATATACGATCAAACTTGTCCATAGTGTGTCTGCTGTCCCCCGGTATAGCGTCTCGCCTTATCTTAGCCCCCGCCTCAAGACATGGCTACATGCCCGGGCCAAATCGCATATAATCCGTCGGCGTGATTGATGAGATTAAGTTGATAGACCCAGGCATGAACAGACAAACACCCTTGGAGCGTTACCAGCAGGGATTGCAGAACGGCGAGATTGTAGCCGATCCGGCCCAGCAGCTGGCGGTGCAGGCGACACAGCAGCTTTATGATGAGCTGCTGGCCAGTGAAGAGACCGGTACAGGTATCTACGCACGATTACGACAATACTTGCCTGGCGGACGCAGCACGGCTGTGCGCGGTCTGTATTTCTGGGGCGGGGTAGGCCGCGGCAAGACCCGGATAGTCGATGCGTTTTTTGACAGCCTGCCTGTTGATCGCAAGTTACGCATCCATTTTCACCGTTTCATGCAGCGTGTACATCATGAGCTGAAGACGCTGAAGAATATTGAAAACCCTCTGCACAAGGTGGCCGACGGATTTGCGCGACAAGCCCGGGTCATCTGCTTTGATGAATTCCATGTGTCCGATATTACCGATGCGATGTTGCTCAGTGGACTGCTGGAGGCCTTGTATGAGCGCGGGGTAACGCTGGTAGCAACCTCGAATCAGCATCCGGACAATCTCTACGCCGGTGGTCTGCAACGCGACCGGTTTCTACCCGCCATCGCGTTGCTGATGCAACAATGTCAGGTGATTAATGTCGATTCCGGTATCGATTACCGTCTGCGCTTCCTCGACAGCGCGGAGATCTTTCACTACCCGCTGGATGCGCGGGCAGGGGAGGTGCTCGAATCGGCATTTACCCATCTGGCACCGGACACAGGCAGCGTCGCCGCACCAATCGAGATTGAAGGCCGCCAAATACAGACCGTACGTTGTGCAGACGGGGTGGTCTGGTTTGATTTTCGTGCAATCTGTGACGGTCCGCGTGGCCCGGCCGATTACATCGAACTGGCGAGGTTGTTCCAGACCGTGTTGATCGCGAATATCCCGCAGCTGGGTGAGGACCAGAATGACCAGGCCAGACGGTTGATGACGCTGGTCGACGAGTTTTATGATCGTAACGTGAAGCTGATCATGACGGCGGCGGTCCCGGTCCAGGCGCTGTATGTTGGCAAGCGTCTGGCCAGCAGTTTTGAAAGAACAATCAGCCGCCTGATAGAGATGCAGAGCCATGAGTACCTTGCCCTGCAACACGAGCCTGAGTAGCAAATATCAATAACGTTGGAATTTCCAGAAGCTGGCACCGTTATCTTGAAACCATCTTTAAAGTCATTTCGCAGGTGCAGCAATTTTCAGGTGGTTTATCCTAATTCGAACAAGGATTTACATGATTCTATTGACAATATTAATAAGATGAATTATATAAACCCATGTAATCACGTAATTTACTGAAAACACTTGAGAAATCAGTATAAAAGTCCGGAGGCGGGGAAGTAGCAAATATGTTGGCATTAAAACAAAATCCAGTAGAACAGCAGGAACCAGAGTCCCAGATCGCGATGATATTGCAGTACCGGTACGGTGACGGTTTGGTATATCTGCCCAAACACAAACCGAATTCATTGTATTCCGAGGCGAAGATGCGCGGCTTTATCGATGCAGAAGGCTACGTTACCCGCAAGGGACGTGCGCTGATGGCGCAATATAAATTCCTGTAGGATAAGAACACACACAGGATTCAACCGGATCCTGGTTTGCCCAGTGCCTGATTACGTTTGTCCTGAAGACAGACGCCCGCGATTTTTTGTAATCATTCAGAATTCCCGGTATAAAAGCCGGTCAGGACTGTTGCCACAACAGCTGATCACTATGGTTATATCTATATTTGGATATATTACTTTAATGAATATAAATTTATTGTTATCTTTTGCAGCCCTGATAAACACCACAATCTGACAGATTAAAGAGCGACGATGTATATATACGACGAATATGACAGGACGATAGTAAACGAGCGCGTAGAGCAGTTCCGGGATCAGACCCGGCGTTTTCTCGCCGGTGAATTGTCCGAAGAGGAGTTTCGGCCCTTGCGACTAATGAACGGTCTTTATATACAGCGTTATGCGCCCATGTTGCGTGTTGCGATACCGTATGGACTGCTCTCTTCTGCACAATTGAGAATGCTCGGCCATATCGCCCGTAAATATGACAAGGGTTATGGTCATTTCAGTACCCGCCAGAACATCCAGTACAACTGGCCGAGGCTGGAGACCGTGCCGGACATCCTGGCCGATCTCGCCAGTGTCGAGATGCACGCCATCCAGACCTCAGGTAATTGCATACGTAATATCACCTCGGACCATTTTGCCGGGGTGGCCGCAGACGAGATAGAGGATCCGCGGTCGTATTGTGAAATTATTCGTCAGTGGTCGACCTTCCATCCGGAGTTTTCCTATCTACCCAGAAAGTTCAAGATTGCGGTTTCCGGCGCTGCAACTGATCGCGCCGCCGTGCAGGTGCATGACATCGGTATTTATGTAGTGAAGAACGAACAGGGTGAGGTCGGTTTTCGCATACTCGTCGGCGGCGGTCTGGGTCGTTTGCCGTATATCGGTGCGTTCATCAAGGACTTCCTGGAGAAGAAATACCTGCTGTCCTATCTGGAGGCTATCCTGCGGGTGTATAACCTGTTTGGACGCCGTGACAATATCCACAAGGCGCGTATCAAGATCTTGGTCAAGGCCATCGGCCCGGAAAAATTCGCAGAAATGGTTGAGCAGGAGTGGCTGCAAATCAGGGACTCCGTCCTGTTACTTGACCAGAAGGAAATAGATCGGGTGAAGAAGTATTTCCTCGATCCCGCCTATGACAGCAACGCGGCGGCTGATAAATCCTTTGACGAGAAACTGGCGGCGGACACCGCATTTGCCAACTGGGTGAAACGTAATGTGAAGCCCCACAAGCAGGCCGGTTATCGCGGTGTATTTATCTCCCTGAAGATGCCGGGTATTCCCCCGGGCGATGTGACCGACACGCAGATGGAATTTATTGCTGATCTCGCTGATCAGTACAGCGCCGGTGAAATCCGTGCGACTCATGATCAGAATCTGGTTTTCGCCCATGTCAAACAGGGTGATTTGTATGCGCTGTGGACGGCTTTGAAGTCACAGAACCTGGCCACACCGAACATTGGTCTGTTGACCGACATGATCTGCTGCCCGGGTCTGGATTTCTGCTCGCTGGCGAATGCCGGCTCGATCCCGATCGCAAACCAGATCAACAAGAAGTTTGATGATATGGATTATCTGCACGATATTGGTGATATCCAGATCAAGATGTCCGGTTGCATGAACGCCTGTGGCCATCACCATGTCGGTCATATCGGTATTCTGGGTGTCGACAAGAAGGGTGAGGAGTTTTATCAGCTGACGCTCGGTGGTTCTCCGTCAAATGATGCCACCCTGGGCGACCGTCTTGGTCCGGCCATTGCCCAGCGTGAGGTGGCTGACACGATAGGCAAGATACTCGAGGTTTATGTGGAACATCGCCATGAAGATGAGCGGTTCCTCGAAACCTATCGCCGGTTGGGTATAGAGCCGTTCAAACAACGCGTTTACAACAGTGCTGCGGTACAGACGGAAGGAGCATAGGTCAGGTGCGAGTTATAAAGGACAATCAGATAATCGAGGACAGCTGGATCCGTATCGACACCGTTGAGGCCGGACAAGTGCTGCCGGAAGGTGACATTATCGTACCGTTCAGTTACTGGAAACAGAACCGCGATGCGCTGAAGGGCAGGGCCGGCAACCTGGCGGTATGTCTGAACGGCGATGACCGGGTGGAAGATCTGGCCGCTGACCTTGGACAGTTCGACCTGATAGCACTGGATTTTCCGGCCTTTCGTGATGGCCGCTGTTACAGTCATGCGCGGTTATTACGTGATCGATACGGATTCAAGGGCGACCTGCGTGCTGTGGGGGATATACTCCGCGACCAGCTGTTTTATCTGAAGCGGTGTGGATTCAGTTCATTCTTCATCCGTCATGACAAGGACATCAACGATGCGTTGAAGGCCTTTAATGATTTTAGCGTGAAATACCAGACGGCCGCTGACGGTGCCCTTCCTGTCTACAGATTAAGATAATCCTCTACTGTTCCCCCGGGTGTACAGCGGGCTATCAAAATCCTCTCAATAACTATCGACCAGTCATGTAACCGGAAGGCACATGACTGGTCGACAGTAGTTTCATATTTTATTTATCAGCGACTGGTCCAAAATCGGGTGGTGGTACCCTGTGTTGTGTCGCAGACTCATAGGCCGACGCTATCTTTATAATGTCGGCGTCCGTCCCCGGACCGCCCCAGATCATCATGCTGATCGGCATCGGTACCGGCAACAAGGATTTCTCTGTCCCCGTCACGGAAATGTAGCGCTTCTTGTCCTTGCTGAGCTGATATTTTGGCTCATAAATGATCTGGTTGTAACCGGCCGGTACATCAATCTCCGGTCCACCCAGCAGGGCGGTGAATTGCGCACAGCAACTCGCCACATCACGACCATCCACTGACGGTTCACCCGCGCCACCCAGTTTATAGTGTGGCAGTGTGACCTCCGGATTGACGAAGGCATCGATGTCATTTTCATACATGACCTTCAGTACAATCAGGCGCAATGCCGTCTGCATCTTCAGATAACTGATCGAGGTAATGTCACCTCGCAGATCCTGCTGGCCTATCGCGTTGACGGACTCGGCACGGTGCGCCTCATCCTGGAACTTTGAATTGGCCACAAAGGTCTCCCAGTTGAATACACGCCGGTCGCCGCGTTCCATCAGATACTTGTTGACGGTGAACGGGCTCTTGAAGTTGTCGAGGTCCTTGCTCAGCCTGCGCAGGTTCAGTGCTGGAGACAAGGGCGCCTTGCCCATTGCGAGTGCGATGGCATAGTCAACCGTGGTGACGTCCCAGCCCGGCACCGCAAACTCGAGTTCGCCATTGCGGTCCTTTTGCCAGAAATATTCAGGTACGTTATGCGCGAGTATCTCCGAGATGGCATCTTCAAAGGTATAACGCATCACCGGTATTTCCGGATCAGGCTTGTATTGCGGATCAGTCGACTGCACCAGCTCAGCGCCCAGCTTGTCACGTAATACGGTTTTCACCTCATTGCTGATCTGGTCGATGATGGCCTCGTCATTTTTAGTATGTCTGCCCATGAATTCGGCCACCATACCCAGACGCAGACCTTGCAGCGGTTTCTCGTCGACCTTGTCTGCTGTTACCAGAAACGTGGTGTAGGGTTCATCCGGTATCAGGCCTTTTGGAATAGCGGTATACATATCACCATCCTTGTAGCCCTTGATCGCATCGAGCACAGTAGCCACATCACCCACTGTCCGGCAATGAATACCGGCGCGGTCACCGAGACGCTGGCTGTTCATGCCACCGTGCATCATGATGCCACGCGTGGTCAGCATGTTGACCACATTGTTTCTGGATGCCGGCCCCTTGCAGGAAGCACTGCCCTGTTCGCAAATGGAACACTGCACCAGGTTTGCCGAGACGGATACACCTGAGCCGGCGCTGGTGCCACGCGTGACACGTTCGGTATCGTAGGGATTACATGCCTGACCACCCCAGGCTGCATAGGCATAGTTACCACCAGGCAGATAGGTCTTGGCCTTTTCCGGTCCATCGTAGCCTAACCCGGTTCTTGCTGCGGTCGCAACGCCAAACATAATGGCACCGGCATCTTTCAGTTTCTTGATATCAGGTGAATCTACCTTCGGTGCATCCATGGCAAAGTTGACATCATTACCACCAGTGGCGCGCATTTCAGTTGCGTCATACCAGTTCTTGTAAGAGAAGTTGACACAGTACAAGGGCTTTTCGGCGAGTGGCGGGTTCTTGCCATATTTCGCATCAAGCTCGGCGGCCAGTTCAAGTGCATCCGGTTGTTTTCTGAAGGCGTCACATTCTGCAGGGCAACTTGCGGGTAACGCGCCCTTAGAGGGATGCGTATCACATTCAAGCTGGCAGGAGACTGAACGCTCACCACGGATGTTAAGCATCTCCAGTGCATTCAATTGCCCGGCCTTGGGTACACCAACGCGCATACCAAACTGCTGCTGTACATTCGGGTCAGAGATGGTGGGCTCCATACGTCCGAGATCCAGTGGCAGACCTTCATATTTGTCCAGATCCGGCAGGACCTTGTCTACGGCCACGGTCTGTGTCGGAAATTTGACCCGTGTCCCGGTGCGCATATTACCGAGGGCCTGTTCTATCGGATTACCATCCGGGGTAACCAGTACCGTGCATGCGCCGTTATAGGCCTTGGCCCGGTTAATGTAGTTCTGTACTACTTCGGTACAGGTAGTATCACCATTCTGAATAGCGGTGTGCAGACCTTTTATAGTAATTTCTTCAATATTGAATTTGCCTGACTGTGCCGGAGACAAGACCGGAACAAGTAGTGTAACCATCAATATAACCAGCCTGGTTAAATTCAGAAATTGCAGGGGTCTGGCCCTGTCCGTTCGTTGTGCGGGTCGCATCATGATCTCCTGTAGAAATAGAAGGTATAAATCCTTTTGTTGATACTCCTTACCTGAATATAACAACAAAACAATGCACCAGTAAAATACAACACATTGTATCAAGTGCACCTGAATGGATTATACGATGCGACTTTTTTTGATCCAGAGTTGTGCACGGACCAGGTTAACAATGATTTAACTGACAGCATACCACGCAACAATAAACTTGATGTCGTGATTTACAAAATACGGGAATTGCCCGGAATTTCAGATGATTAACATATGGTGTTTTATCAGACGACCTCAGTAGGTACTTCAGCAAACCTGACTGGATGAGTAATAGTGGCATAGAGCTTGCGTTTGTATAACGAGTGGATTACACAGACCAGGGATAGTCAAGCTTGCGTAATTCATATGGCTGGAGAGCCTGACGTTAGATCAGGGGGAATAAAAAACAATAGAGATGTAAAAAAGATGGACATGCTGGACCCGGGTGTTGAAGTTGCAGTAAATAATTGTGTGGTTGAATACACACTTGCAAATCAGGATCGTTTGTCGGCACATGAAGTAATCCGGCGACATCATCGTCAGTTACTTGTATGGTTGGGCAAAAGACTGATGGTGGCTGAAGATGCCTACGATGTAGCACAGGAATCTTATATCAAATTGCTGAAGTATGAAGGCTCTGCTGATATTCGTTCGGCATGGGCAGTACTACAGAAAATAGCATTGAATGTGGCCTATGACCTCGGTCGTACTAGACGTTCACATCAAGAAGACCTGCATTGCAGTATAGATGAAGTCGACCTCGTATCAGATGCACCATCCATAGAACGTATCCTTGAAGCGGAACAAACCTTGATTCGGGTAATGCTCGTCATAGAAAACCTGCCACCTCGTTGCAGGGAAATATTCCTGCTCAGTCGCATGGAGAATCTGACCTATGCTGAAATTGCAAACTGTTGCAATATCTCGGTCAAGATGGTTGAGAAACATATCAGCCATGCATTGATGGTCTGCGCACGCTGTCTGGATTAGTGTGTGGATGTATCTGACTCCGTCCGCAGGACAGGGCCGGTTTTTTACTGGACCATCAGACAGGTGATGGACGGTGAATTCTGCGCGGGATTGCTGCTGAAACCACGAACCAGCAAGACATAGTCGCCTGGTGCAGCTATCCCCGAATTGCCCGCGACCTTGCGGGCGAGTTCCACCGGATCAGTTTTTCCTGCATCTTCCATATAGACCGGTATCACACCCCATAATATCGCCATTTTTCGGTACACCTCGGGACGATCGGTAATGGCGATAACCGGTGCAGCAGGTCTGGCAGAGCTCATTGTTGTAGCCGACATGCCACTGGACGAGATGATGATGACAGCATGGGCCATGATGTCGTGCGAAATATGGGCCGTCGCATTGGCCATCACGTCCCAGATGGGCAAGGGCGGCATTACCCGCCGTGTATCGCTGGCACCGTAGGCGCCGTTTTTCCATAGATGTGATTCGGTCTGACGGGCAATGCGATCCATCATCTGCACCGCCTCGACAGGAAATTTTCCGGAGGCAGTTTCGGCAGATAACATGATGGCATCTGCCCCCAGTGTGACCGAGTGGGCGATATCGGCGACCTCGGCGCGCGTGGGTCTGGCACTCTCGACCATTGATTCCAGCATCTGGGTAGCGACAATGACTGGTTTGAATTTTGCACGCGATTTGTCTATTAACTGGCTCTGCGCCACCGGCACTTCTTCCGGATTCAGTTCGACGCCCAGATCACCTCGGGCCACCATGACAGCATCGGTGGCATCAATAATCCGGTCTATATCTTCCAGTGCCTCGGGTTTTTCAATCTTGGCGACGATAGCACAGTTTTTTCCGGTCGCGTTTATCAGTGTACGCAACTGATCAATATCATCTGCCGTTCTGACAAAGGACAAGGCGAGGAAATCCACACCCAGCTCGAGTGCAAACTGCGCATCAATCCTGTCCTTGTCAGTCAGCGACGGTGCAGACACATTGACGCCCGGCAGGTTCATCCCCTTGTGATTTTTCAGTATGCCGCCGTGTACCACCTGGCAGGAAATCTCGGTGTTATTCACAGCGAGTACCGTCAGTTCCAGCAGGCCGTCATTCAACAGGATGCGATTCCCGGGCCTCACATCGCCCGCCAGTGCGGAATATTGCGACGGGATGAGTCCGGGCCCACCTTCAACATCACGTGTCGTGACAGTCACAGTCGTACCGGAGACGAGCTGGATTTCACCATCTTTAAATTTGCCAGCGCGTATTTTCGGGCCACACAGATCAGCCAGTATGGCAACGGGCAGGCCAGCGCGGGCAGCTTGCTCGCGTATCAGTCTGTAACTATTACGGTGAAATTCGTGGTTACCATGGGACATGTTCAGGCGGAATACATTGACGCCGGCGCTGACCAGTTGTTCGATGACTTCCACTGTTGCCGAGGCCGGCCCGATGGTGGCCACGATTTTAGTTCTGCGTTTCTTTAACAGATTAATATGTGTCACAATCGCCATATTATTCTCCGACCGGGCAGATGAATGTCATTGTTACACGCCAATATGGCATTAAAGAATATTCAAGTCCATGAGCCAGTTTAATCTGCTCACCACCCGGCGTTTCATGCCGATGTTTTGCACCCAGTTTCTGGGCGCGATCAATGACAATATCTACAAGAATTCTCTGGTCATCTTTATCGCCTTTACACTGGCGGATCAGGGGACCATCAACAGCAGTATCCTGGTCATTATGGCGGGCGGTTTGTTTATCCTGCCGTTTTTCCTGTTCTCGGCACTGGCCGGACAGATTGCGGATAAATATGAAAAATCCGTTTTAATCCGGCGGGTAAAACTGGCCGAGATTGTGATTATGGGTCTTGCGGTCGTAGGCTTTGTTACGCAAAGCGTACCCGTATTGATGACCATACTGTTTTGTATGGGCGCACAGTCGGCCTTTTTTGGACCACTGAAGTACGGCATCCTGCCACAGCATTTACACACCCATGAGCTGACCGGGGCCAACGGTCTGGTGCAGATGGGGACCTATCTTGCCATACTGGGTGGGACCATCATCGGAGGTGTACTTATAGCAATAGAGGGATATGGTGTTTATCTGGTGTCCACTCTGGTGGTTGCCACGGCACTTGCCGGATGGTATGCCAGCCGGTTTATCCCGGAGGCGGAACCTGCGGACGCCACCATCCAGATAGACTGGAACCTGTTAAGCCAGACCTGGCGTATCTTGCGTCAGTCTATCGGTGAGAAGGACACCTTTATCGCGATGGTAGCAATATCCTGGTTCTGGTTTCTGGGCGCCAGTTACCTGTCACTCGTGCCTACCTATACCCGCGATGTGCTGGGTGGCGATGAACTGGTCGCAACATTGTTATTGACGGCATTCTCGCTCGGTATCGGCAGTGGTTCATTATTATGTGAACGCCTCTCGCGAGGACATATTGAACCGGGTCTGGTACCGGTCGGTGCGCTCGGCCTGACGCTGTTTGCGATAGACCTGTTTCTGGTCGGTAACCCGGCGTCAGTCGGCACCGGTGTGATGGGGCCAATGCAGTTCCTGTCCGGGATGACAAACTGGCGCATTATTTTCGATCTGGTCTGTATTGGATTCTTCGGAGGAATCTATATCGTTCCTTTATATGCGATGATCCAGAACCGTTCCATTCCGGCATTCCGCTCGCGTACCATCGCCGCCAACAATATTCTGAATGCCCTGTTTATGGTTGTTTCCGCCTTGCTGGTCATCGGTTTTATCAAACTGGCCATGACCATCCCGCAGATTTACCTGCTGATTGGAATGCTGAACCTGCTGGTAACCGGATTGATTTTCTTCATTTTTCCCGAATATTTGCAACGTTTTTCCATTATTCTCCGCCGGCCCCGCTAGCGCAGCTAAGGCCATATGCCCTCACTACAGGAAATGATATATTCTGGCGATATATACTGTAACAGCTGACTGAAACTGGCCAAAAACAAACAACTGGAGTCGCGATTGATCCATAGTACTGCAGAATTACTGAACGTCGCGGGGGGTGCATCCCGGCAACTCGACGGTCTCATCCGGTTATTTGAAAATAACCCCTTGCCCGCGTTTGTTGCGAGGATGGATGACGGCAAGATTCTGTTTTTCAACCGGGCGTTTTTTGTCCTGTGCGGCTACACTGAGCAGGACGTCGGACTTGTCTCCATTGCTGATCTCTTTCAGGGTGATGATGAAATAGACGCAATGATTGACCTGCTGGTCCGCAACGAACAGTGCCAGATAGCCGGGATATCCTGCCTCACACGCGATCGTAACCCGATCGTGGTCAGTGTATCTGCCAACCGGATCCGTATGGAAGGGGCCGACTTTTTATTTGCTGTGCTTCAGGAACAGTCAGATCCAATGGCGAGTACGTCTCATGCTCAGTCCGGGCCTGACAACTCAAAGTCCGACCCGGAAAGAATCCTTCAGGATGAGCGGCGTTACCGGACGCTTTACGACGACTCACCCTCGATGTTTTTTACACTGGACAGGATAGGCCGGATTATCTCGGTCAACCGTTTTGGTGCCGGACATCTGGGTAGTTCAGTGGACTCCATGCTGGACAAGTCGATTATGGACTTTATTCATAAGGAAGATCGCGAGAATTTCGAGCAGGAGCTCCAGAAATGTACGGAGACCCGGAACAAGATCCATCGTATTGAATTCAGGTTGATCCACCAGTTTGGTGAGGCCTTGTGGGTGCGTGCTGCCATCCGCCCGATAGTCTACGAAAAGGAACGCACCTTGCTGGTCACCTGTGAGGACATCTCCGAGGCGAGGATACTGTCTGAACAACTTGAGTACCAGGCGATGCATGATTCACTGACCGGGCTGATTAACCGCAGTGAATTTGAACGACGCTTGCGGCGCGTACTGATGTTGACCTCGGAGAATGCCGAACATGCCTTGTGTTATCTGGATCTGGACCAGTTCAAGGTCATCAATGATACCTGTGGCCATCTGGCCGGCGATGAGTTGTTGCGTCGACTGGGTGATCTTTTAAATACCGTGGTCCGCAAACGTGACACGCTGGCCAGACTCGGCGGCGATGAATTTGCCGTGTTACTCGAACATTGTCCGTTCTACAAGGCGCAGGAACTGGCAGAAAATCTGCTGAATACGATAAAAACATTTCGTTTTGAATGGCAGGACAAGCATTTTACGCTGGGCGCCAGTATCGGGCTGGTGCCGATTAGCCGTGACAGCGGCACACTGTCAGATATCCTGAGTTCGGCAGATACCGCCTGTTACGCGGCCAAGGACGCCGGCCGCAATCGTGTCCACGTCTATAATGTGGAAGACAGCGAGCTGTCGATGCGACGTAGCGAGATGCACTGGGTGACGGAGATCAGTAATGCACTCGAGCAGAACCGGTTTCTGCTTGCACTGCAACCGATTGTGAACCTGCAACTGGCAAACGGCGTTACCGAAGGCAAGCATTACGAAATCCTGCTGCGTATGCAAGACAAGGGCGGGCAACTGATTATGCCGGGTACATTCCTGCCCTCGGCGGAAAAATACAATCTGTCAGGCAAACTGGATCAGTGGGTCGTCGATCAGGTATTCAACTGGTTGCTGAACGATCCCGCCGAGATGGCAGCACTGCATCTCTGTTCAATAAATCTCTCGGGCCATTCGATCAGTAACGCGCACTTCATGAATTATCTGGTAAACAAACTGATTGCAGAGCCGGACCTGGCAAGGAAAATCTGTTTTGAGATCACGGAGACGGCGGCGATTATCAATCTCGGACATGCCATCAAGTTCATGAGCACAATGAAGGACCTCGGCTGCAGTTTTTCGCTGGATGATTTTGGTACCGGGCTGTCATCATTCAGTTATCTGAAAAATCTGCCGGTCGATTTCCTGAAAATCGACGGGTCGTTTATCCGTAATATTGTTCAGGATCCGATAGATCAGTCGATGGTACATTCGATTAACCAGATAGGTCAGGTCATGGGCAAGGCCACCATCGCAGAATTTGTTGAAAATGATGCGATACGGGCGATACTGGCAAAAATCGGGGTGAATTATGCCCAGGGTTACGGGATAGGGCGACCGGTACTGTTACGGGACATCAAGCGTAATAAACCGGGACGGATTTAATTCCGTCCCGGGAATGCTGTAGCAGACGACTAGAACGGGATATCGTCGTCTACGAAGTTTTGATCTGCAGCCGGGCGCGCAGAAGAAGATCTGGATGGTTTGCTGCCGCCTTCAGACGGTGCAGGCCGCTCCCGCTCCGGACTGCCGCCTGAGCCACCACCACCGGAACTCCGACCACCCAACATCTGCATTTCATTGGCGACAATTTCGGTCGTATAACGCTCGTTGCCTTCCTTGTCCTGCC
>CAMDWI010000010.1 GCA_945878555.1 Klebsiella pneumoniae | reverse complement strand
CCCCTGCACACCATCAGGTTTACAGTACCGGTTGCCGGCAGGCGGGATCGATGTATCGGCCGTCGACTGCACGACGTTTTATCTACAAGCTGTCACTGGAGTAACGCATGGAATATTACACCCTGTTGCTATTAGGTAGCCTGGTAGGCATGCAGCATGTGCTGGACGCCGACCATCTCGCTGCGATGGCAACGCTGGGCACGGGGCATAGCACCCGGCGGGCACTGATATTGCGTGGTAGCCTGTGGGGCCTGGGTCATACCATCACACTATTAACAATATGCGGTATGCTGCTGATCTGGGGCGGCACTATCTCTGAACGGACCCAGGCAATCCTGCAACTGGCTGTCGGCGTTATGATAGTCATGCTGGGTGCGAATGTACTTGTACGTCTCTGGCGCAAGCGTACACACTTCCATTTTCATCAGCATGATACCGGTCTTCATCATGTCCATGCCCATAGTCATCAGTTCGATCTGGTTCCTCATTCCAGAAACCCGCATCCGCACCCACATCACAGTCTCGGGCTGGGACGGGCGATGCTGGTCGGGATGATACACGGTACCGCAGGGTCCGCCGGACTGCTGGTACTTGCGGCTGGCACAGACTCCGTCATCAATGGACTGGGTTATGTCCTCGCATTTGGTACCGGGTCTATCCTCGGTATGATAGTTCTCTCATTTGTCGCCTCTTATCCATTGCGATTCCTCGATAAACATGCCGGCTGGATGAATACAGCCGGCATGGCCTCGGTCGGCTGTGCAGCGGTGATTATCGGATTCGGCCTGCTGGTGGAAAACTGGGCCGTGCTGTAACAATGGTGACAAACACTTTATCTATAGAATCCCGCGCCCGGGCAGATCTGACTACTGCAGTTACCCTGCTGGAGCGTGTAGGAATCATCGATTTCAACGGCCACTTCAGTGTACGCCTGCCGGATGGCAATATCCTGATTAACTCCGGCAATTCTGTCCGCTGCGCGCTATGTGCAAATGATTTTGTAGTCGTCACCCCAGACGGCAACGCCCCGGATAACGCACCTGCACCGCCCGCAGAACTGCCGCTGCATCTCGCCGTATATCAAGCCAGACCGGATGTACATGCCGTAGTCCACGGACACCCCGAATGGTCGACACTGTTGTCGAGTACCGGGAATGATTATCAGGTCGTGCTGCCGCAAGGTGCCTTGCTCGGAAACATTCCGGTTTTTGAGTCGCCAATGTCTGTTAATAATGACAGGATCGCCCGCGCTGTGGCCAGCAAGCTGGCGGGAGGCCGGGCCACACTGTTGCGGGCTCATGGTTCTGTAGTTACGGGCAAGGACGTGCTTGAGACCACTGTCATGGCTATCTATCTGGAATTAAATGCCGAGCGTCAGGTCAGGGCGGGCATGCTGGGTATGCCCTACGTATTTACACAGGAAGAGACCGCCTCATTGCGGGCCAGTCTGGACAAACGCGGCCTGTTTGAAAAATGCTGGAGTTATTACGTCGCCCGATTTGGACTTCAGGGACAGCCTTGAGACCGATTTATCCCGATTCAGGAGCATTAAACCATGTGCGGTGACCACGACGATCATGACCACGAACACGATCAACTTGAGACAGAAACATTCCACCGGTTGATACATTTTGCATCACATTATAATGTGACACCGGATGCCAGTGCCGGGAATACTCCTGTTACGCTGGAAAATGAAAAAATGCGCACAGCCTACCTGGACGGATTGTTCCGGGCAGCGCTGACCCGCACAGTCAATGATACTGCGCACATCACCGAAGGTGAACGTCTGGACATCATCACCGGTCAGGCGATTGTGTTTGCCCGCCTCGCTGGCGTGCTGGCCGGACTGCTGCCTGTTGAATCCGGCCAGTTTCACACGGTCATCAGCGCAACAATGCAGGGTTACAATGAACCCGCCAGCGTTGAACACGATCACTGAGTTGTCTGATTTGCCAACACTGCGGATTAAATTGACCCGTTACTGTTTGACTTGATTATGCTGAATTCTCCATCACGCTAATGTCTGAAACTTCCAAACCAAATCGCTGGTTACTACTGCTACGCGCCAGTTTTGGCATGTCATTCTGGCTGTTTGCCGGATTCGCCATCGTGATGGGAACGCTGTGTTACAACATCCTCGGTCCGGAGGCATTCAGCAAGGCCGTGAATAATGATGTGGCCGAACTGATTGCCATATTACCCCGTGTTATCGCCGCGCTGACACTGGCCGGATTTATATGGATATTGATGCCAAAAGACAAGTTTTCAAAACTGGTCGGGCGTTACCGTGGTTTTAGCGGGTTAATACTCGCCGAAATTGCCGGAATTATTACACCGGGCGGCCCATCCTCGGCCTTCCCGTTTCTTGCCATAATCGGCCGTGCAGGCGCCGATCGCGGTGTGCTGGTATGTTATATCACCAGCTGGGCCCTGCTCGGCATCCAGCGTATCATCGTATGGGACCTGCCTTTCATGGGTGCCGACAATACCACCATGCGATTTTTTGTCAGTCTGCCGCTACCTATACTGGCTGGACTGATCGCGCAAAAGCTGCCATTCACGCTCACATTTGGTGAAACACCGCAAACCGGTGGCAACAAACTGACATGAATATCATGAACATGATTATGTACGCCGCGCCGGTCGCACTTGGGGCCTATGCACTGACTCGACCGGACAAAAGCTTCCAGCAGGGTCTGCTACGCGGTTTCGAACAGTTCATGATCATCCTGCCACGTATGATATGTGCACTGATCGGGGCAGAATTCATGGCGATGCTGATACCAACAGAAATAATCAGTGGTTTTCTGGGGACCGATGCCGGAATTGTCGCTATCCTGATAGGCAGTGTTATCGGCATGATGGTGCCGTCCGGACCGGTTATTTCCTTTTCAATTGCAGCCACGCTGCTGGATGCAGGTGCATCTGTACCTGCGATCATGTCTTTCCTGACCGCCTGGAGCCTGTTTTCTGCACACCGTATCTTTATCTATGAAATTCCGCTGCTGGGCATGTCATTCCTGCGTCTGCGGCTGGCTTCTGTATTGATTCTGCCGGTGGTGTCGGGTATCTTGGCGCTGGCAGCAATTGAACTGATATCCCTGACTGTACCATGAGCCAGACACTGGCAGCTGGTCGATCCCTGCAAACCGTATCAGACGTAATTTACCGATTCAAGTAGAAGGAGGTAGTATGAGCACAACACACACAGAGCACGAAGGAGATAAGGAAGTCGTCTGGGAGCGCTGGACAAAAAAACGCACCTTTGTGCGCGCCCTCGAAGGTAATTATGGCGAACTGGTCAAGGAATTATTCAACCAGCCCCGTATCTATCCAACCCAGGATCTGAAATGGAAGGGCGGGCCGCAAAACTACGGCAAAAAGGTCATCAACCCCCAATCTGCCAAGGTTGCCCAGTCGATTGAAACCCATATTGACGTGTATTCCCCGGGCGGACACGGTCAGCGCCACGGGCACATGAACAGTGCGGTATTTTTCGTATTGAAAGGCAAGGGCCATGATGTACACGATGGTCGACGCATAGACTGGGAGCAGGGAGATGCGTTGATTGTGGAAAACGGTTGTGTACACCAGCACTTTTCCGATGATCCGGATGGCGAATGTATTGTCCTTATCATGAAGGCAAAACCGTTGTTCCTGTTCATGCACCTGATATTCCAGCAGATGGTTGAGTTCCCGCCAAAAACGCCGGTTCCAGGTCAGGAAGACTATACACCACCGGCCTCCCTCTAGGCCGAAACTCCAATCCGAATTTACGGAGACATATCATGAGTACAAAAATACCTTTTGTTGATGCAACCGAGCGCCAGCGCGCACGTTCCGGGATTAATTCCGACTTTTATGCCCAGGCACTGGAAGAATCGAAAAAATTCCGCCAGGAATACCCGCAGAAGAAAAATGCGGTCAAATGGAACGAGATGCCGATGGAGCGTTCCGCTGACGGCCTGATCAAACACATCATCAACGAAAAAATGAATACGAAGGAATACTGCCTGGATATTTACATGCAGTTTATTCCTGCTGGCGGGGCGACGGGCACCAGCCGTCACCTGACCGAAGAGGTTGCATTTGTTATAGAAGGCAACGGCTATGATCTGCACTATGACGTCAAGTTCAAGTGCGAGGTGGAATTTCAATGGGAGTGGGAAACCACACCGAAGAAGTTCGAATGGGGTCCAGGTGATTTCATCTACATCCCGCCCTATTGCGCACACAAACGCTTTAATACCGACTCGAACGGCGAGGCTCGTGTCGTGGTGATGAACAGCCGCATGATGAAGGCAATTGGTTTTGACTGGTATGACCAGCTCGAACCAGCAGCCGGTTTCGAGGATCTGTGGGTACCACCTGCTGACTAGCTCATCCAGGCCGGCAGCTCTCTGGTTGCCGGCCTGGAATTTTTGATCACCGGATTATTACCAATGAGGCCAACCATGATTACCCGAAATCTGATTTGTACACTGATCCTGCTCGCACTGACGGGCTGTGATTCTTCAGCCCCTACTTCTACTTCCACGCAATCAGCCACACCGGCTGTTTCTGCCGAGTCGTCAAGCCAGGCGGCGGCAAACCCGTTTGCAGGAAAAAACGTCACTTATATCGTAACCACAAACGCCGGTGGCGGTTACGACGCCTATGCACGTCTGATAGGCAAGTTTATGGCGAAATATCTGGGTGCTGAAAATGTCATCATTGAGAATATTCCGGGTGCCGGACATATTGTAGGTACAAATACACTGTGGAAGGCAAAACCGGACGGGTTGACCATAGGCACCTTCAATGCCGGTCTGATATATAACCAGATACTGCATAGAGATACGATGCAGTTCGACCTGAAAGAGTTCACCTGGATCGGAAAGGCAGCTGGTGAACCCCGTTCGATTGTGGTTTCGAAATCCTGTCCCGTACAGTCTATGGAAGACCTGATCAATTCAAAAGAAACGGTCAAGTTTTCCTCCGCCGGCATCGGATCTGCTTCCTACACCGATACAAAACTGCTGGCAGAGGCGCTGAAACTTCCACTGGAAGTGCTGCCGGGTTTTGACGGAACCGAAGGTGAGATGTCCATGATGCGCGGAGAGGTCTGTGGCCAGTTCGGTACTACCAGTTCACTGCAACCATTTGTCAATGCAGGAGAAGGCAAGTTCATCATGACCGTCGGCGGTTCAATTGAAGGCGTTCCGAATGTGTGGGATTTCGTCACGGATGAACGTGCGAAAAGCATTGTCGCCCTGGTTGAGGCCTTGGCAAAACTTGGACGCATTACCGCTGCACCTCCCGGGTTGCCTGAAAACCTTTATGAGCAGTTGCTGGCCGCGTACAAATCCTCGCTGACGGATCCGGAATTACTGGCAGAAGCCCAGAAGCTCGGATACCCGATCGAGACCGCCTTTGGCGACGAGGTAACCAATCTGGTGGTCAACGCCCTGAACCAGGCACCGGAAACAGTTGAACTACTGGCGCAAACAGTGAAGATTGAAGAAGAATAGTACCCATGGATGCATTGCCCGGCTGTAACTACAGCCGGGCTTTTTTTTACATCCAGTTTTCACTTAAAAACCACAATTCAAAACTGTTTTTTGAAGTAAGATGACAACCTCCGTAATTTTAACCAGGGCTGGACAAGTATGGATCTGAGCGGAATTATCACTGCTTTTTTTACCGTGGTAGCTGACCCCTACCACCTCATGTTATTGCTTATCGCTGTACCGATCGGGCTGTTCTTCGGAGCCTGCCCCGGACTCGGTGGCAAGCTTGGTATCGTCATGATGATCCCGTTTGTATACGGCATGGACCCGATTCCCGGTGCGATATTCCTGTTGGCGATGCATTCGGTTGTCCATACCAGCGGGTCTATCCCGAGTATTCTGTTTGGTGTGCCCGGTACCGGTGCGGATGCAGCCACCATTGTAGACGGATATCCGATGACCCAGAAGGGTGAGGCAGGTCGCGCGATGGGTGCCTCACTGGGGGCCTCCGGTGTAGGTGGTATGATTGGCGCGTTATTCCTGCTGGCCGTCATACCCTTGCTACGACCGGTCATCCTTGCCTTCAGTCCGGCGGAATTTTTCATGCTGGCGATCTTCGGCATTACCTTTATCGCCATGCTGTCGGGTGACTCGTTAATCAAGGGTATATTGACCGGATTTCTGGGGCTGATGCTCGCGTTCATCGAACTCGACCCGAATACCGGCGCGCAACGTTATACCTTTGGCATGTTGTTCCTGTGGGACGGCATCGACATTATTACCGTTATCCTCGGTCTGTTCGCCATCCCGGAAATGATGGCGCTCGGTGTTGCTGGTGGATCAATTGCCATGGATACCAGTAAGGCAAAAATGGATTACAAGGGTGTATTCCAGGGGCTCCTGGATGTATTCCGCCACTGGGGTTTGACGATCCGCACCTCGATTATCGGTGCGTTTATCGGTCTGGTTCCCGGCTTGGGCGGCGATGCGGCTTCGTGGCTCTGTTACGGTCATGCTATCCAGTCGTCAAAGACACCTGAACGCTTCGGCAAGGGTGCGGTTGAGGGCGTCATCGCACCGGAAACGGCCAATAACTCCAAGGAAGGTGGCTCACTGCTACCTACACTCTTCTTCGCCGTACCCGGGTCTTCCGGCATGGCGCTGATGCTCGGTGCCTTCATTATGCTCGGTATACAACCCGGCCCGGCGATGGCCATCACCGGTCTGCACCTGGTCTATACACTGATTTGGGCGCTCGTAATTGCAAACGTGGTCGCCGTGATCATGATTGTTTCCGTCGTCCCGCTGCTCGGTTATCTCAGTTATATACGTGGTAACCTGCTGATACCTTTTGTACTGGTACTTACCTTCCTCGGGGCCTACCTCGGGGCCAAGGCCTGGGAAAATATCATCCTCCTGTTCCTGTTCGGTATGCTGGGATACTTCCTGAAAAAGTACCGCTGGCCAAGGCCACCTTTTGTTATTGGTCTGATCCTGGGACCGATAGCCGAAGACTCATATCATAAGGCCATGGCGCTGTGGGGACCAAGTTTCCTGTTACGACCCGGCACTTTGACGATGATCGTACTGATTATCGGCAGTATCGCTTATTATATCTGGCGTACCCGTAAATTGCTTAACAAGCCAGGAGTGCAAATCCATGTCGACTAAAGTATTGATGAATGGTCGGGTACTGACCGCGCTGGTTATGCTGATAATCTTTGTCACCATGACCCTGCTGGCATTCGATTTTCCATCCAAGGGTAAATTAATGCCGTTAATGGTGGGTATACCGGCAGTACTGCTGGGACTGATCCAACTGGTGATGGAATACCGTACCGTATTGGCCAGTTCCAGGTCAGGGACAATAGCTGAAATAACCCCGGAGAAGCAGGAGAAGGCAGGGAAGAAAGGTGAATACCAGATGATCCTGTGGACAACCCTGTTCTTTGCAGGAATTCTTTTATTCGGCTTTGTAGCGGCGTCACCTGCACTGGTCTTCGCCTTCCTCTACTTCGGTAGCAAGGAATCAATCAAGGTATCGCTTATATCTGCAGTATCTACCTGGGCGGTGATCTATTTTACCTTCGTCAAATGGTTCCAGATCTCGCTGTTTTCCGGTCTGATCCTGGAGTGGTTATTCGGTTAAACCCGGTAATTACAGCACATAAAAAAAGCCCCTGACCGGGTATCCGGTCAGGGGCTTTTTAGTTTAATCAACCCGTTGGCCTAGACCGAGGCGTGCGCCACACCGGGTTTCGAACGCAGATCATCTTTGGCAGCCTCGGCATAGGCCTCTTCACGCGGTAAAAGTACAGATGCTGAACGTACCTTGTGGGTCTCGGGATCGACACCCATCGGTGTTTCTCCGCGCTCCACCGCCTCAATCGCTGCAAAGATCTTGCGACGGGCGAGCATGATGCCCCGATCCGTTGGCGCCAGCATCTCCCGGGTACGGTCACAGGTACCACCCCAGGCTACGCGCTGTCCGGTTGCCGGATCAATTCCGGCCATACTCTCCTGCAACGAGGAATCCTGGATGGCGATACCCTCTACACCACTGTAGGTCGAGCCCATGCGCTGGGCCTCGCGATCCATCAGGTAGTTATTGCTGCGATTGGCCTTCGGTATATAGGTACCCGGTACATATTCGCAATGTATGCCCTTGCCCTGTTCCATCGACCAGCGTTCCTGTTCAGTCAGGTCGCGGTTGGTCTTGTAGTCAAAACTCCAGGCCCAGCAATGGGTATCATCAATCGGGATCCAGAAATGACCATGTACCGGATGATCACCGCGTGGTGGTACCATGGTAAAACTCGGCATTAACCACGGGGTTATACGCCAGTAGTACTGGTTGTCCTCGGCATTACGTCGTGCGCCGATCAACAGACCTCCGGGATTATCAACTACCTCGAATACCGGCTTTAAGTCTGACAGATTGTACTTGTTACCTTTGGTACCCTTGAACAACGGATCAGATTCCAGATTACTGCTGTGCAGGAACGATACGTGGCTGGAGTCTATACCGCCTTCCAGCGCCTGCAACCAGTTACTCTCCTGGTAACGCTTGGAGAAGAATCGGGCATTAGGACCGACGGTACAGGCCTCATATTCCGGTAACGGTGGCTGTTTGGCCGGGTCACCCATATAGGTCCAGAGTACACCACCCTTCTCGACCAGCGGATAGGAGGTCAGCTTGATATTCTTGCAGAAATCCGGTGATTCAGATGGCACATCCACACACTGGCCGGTCACATCAAACTTCCAGCCATGGTAAGGACAACGCAGACCGTTGTCTTCATTGCGGCCAAACCACAACGAGACACAGCGGTGGGCGCAGAATTCGTCTATCAGACCCAGCTTGCCTTCACTGTCACGAAACGCGACCAGGTATTCGGACAACAACTGCACACGAACAGGCGGACAGTTGGGTTCGGGTAACTCTTCCGCCAGCAGTGCCGGAATCCAGTAGCAGCGGAAAACTTTTCCCATCGGCGTGCCTGGACCCGTCTGGGTGATAAGGTCATTTTTGTCTTTCTGAAGCATTGAATATGACTCCTTTAAACTTGCCTGTCTGTATACCGGATTGACCGGATGACCAGACATTAATTAGTGAAATACCTGCGGATGTTCATATCAAACACGCCCGCAGCAACCCAAATTTTGAATGCGGCTGTGACAATACACATGATATGATTAAACCGGCAGTTCCGATCATGGAACCCTGCCTGAATTGCACCGGATATTACCATCTATCCTTCACCGTCACAATAAGACGGACATGATGACACGGGGCCAATCCGGTGAAGTAAATACTGGCAGAAAATACCTTTCCGGCCGGGTTTATCAACCGGAAATAACCAGACCAGATTTCCGGGCGTACAGACAGCCCAGTGGGCCGTCTGCACGCCTCTTTATCAGCCTATAAAACGGGAGACAGTAGCATGGCAGACAAGATAACCATTCCACACCTGCACCAGATGAAACGGGACGGTCAAAAAATCGTAGGCGTGGTGGCATGGGACTATCATATGGCGCGTATCGCGGATCGTGCCGGGGTAGACATCATCTCTGTTGGTGATACGGTCGGTATCAACATGTGGGGCCAGACCAACCCGCTGGAGGTTACGATGGAGCAGATGATCACTGTCACCCAGGCCGTGCGCCGCGGCACCAAACGTGCCATCGTCAGTGCCGACTTCCCCTATGGTCCGTTACAGGAAGGCGTGGATGCCGCTGTACGTGCCGGCATACGCATGGTCAAGGAGGCCGGTGTTGACATGATTAAGCTGGATGGCGCCGCTGACTTCCCTGAAGCGGTCACTGCGCTGACGCGCGCAGGCATCCCGGTATGGGCCCAGTTTGGTATCACCCCGCAGACTGCCTTACAGTACGGCATGGACTATGCGGCGGTATCGAAGCCAGGCGTAGAAATACCTGCGGCAATGACAGAACATCTGGTCAAGGAAGCGAAGATGCTGGAAACGGCCGGCGCTGCCTTGCTCGACTTCACCAACTCAGGCCCTATCGCCGGTCCTGCGGTGATGGCAGTTGCCACCATACCGGTCATTGGTGGACTGGGTGGCGGCCCCTGGCTGGATGGCCGGGTGCGTCTGGCCAATACCGCTATCGGCTATGGCGTCAAGTTTCTGGATGATGAATTTGATACCTACGCAAATGTGTCCCGGACAATGCTGGATGCATTAACAACGATGATCGGTGAGGTCCGTGCCGGCAAGCAGATCAAGAGTGCATCCCCTGTAAAGAAATAAGCGAGGACAGCCATTATGCCAACTACAATTATTAACGGAATCAAGACGAACTACGAAGTGCATGGTGACGGACCACCGTTACTGATGTATTCGCCCGGCGGTTTTGATGCATCTCTCGACAAGTGGGCGGATCTCGGTGTGTATGCACGCATCAAGCTGCTTGAATATCTGCCGAAAAAATTCAGCTGTATCATCTTCGATCGTCGCGAGACCGGGCAATCCGGCGGACGTGTGGAACGGATAACCTGGGACCATTATGTGGAACAGGGTAAGGGTCTGCTTGACCATCTGGGTCACAATCAGGCGCATTTGCTCGGCGGCTGCATGGGTGTATGTCCGGTCACGGCCTTTGCGGTTAAATATCCGCAGATGGTCTCCAGTATGGTGCTGTTCTGGCCGGTAGGAGGCGCCGGTTTCCGGATCCGCGCCCATGGACGTTTTTCGCGGCATCTGGCACTGGTGGAACAATCGGGAATGGCCGGTGTGGTTGAGGCCGCGAAAAAGTCGACGGCCGGTTTTGGCAAGGAACCACAGGTAGGCCCGTGGGCGCCGGTCATCCGCAGTGATGCGGCCTTTGCTGAGCAGTATGCAAAGCTGAATGTGGAACACTACAAGTTAATCATTGAAGGTATGGCCCAGACGCTGATTGATCGGGACACGGCACCGGGTGCCGAACCGGAAGACCTGATGCGCCTGTCTATCCCGACGCTTATCATCCCGGGCAAGGACATTGCGCACGCGACGTCTGCTGCTCGTTATCTGGAGGAATGTATCCCGGGTGCGGAATACTGGGATCTGCCGCCGGATGCGCAGACCGAGGCGAATACGCCGGAGCGGATCAGTACGTTTCTTGAGAAACACCTGCCTCGTTAAAACTGAGGACGTTGGCCTCGTTCAGCAGGGTTAAGCAGTCCGTGGCGTTTGTTTCAGACACGCCGTAAATACATCCATGTAGGCTCGGGTGCCGCTTTATTCGCTACGCGTCCCGCTACGCTCATAAAGTCCAGCCCGGTACATCCATGTACCGGGCGCAAACGGCTCCTTAACCCGCCGTTTGCCCCTGCGGCACACGGTCTTACACAAACGCCACGGACTGCTTCTAGTAACTGATAACGTGTTGCCTGTAGTTTGATACCTTTACTGAATTTCGGATCAGCCGACCAGATCCAGGGTTGATTGTGCAAACACATCCTTGAAGTTGACGGGCTTGCGCAGTATCTGCTGGGTGTGTGCATGTTTAATCAGCTCATTCAGCACATTCAGGTTCGGCTTGATACCATATGGCAAGGGGTCATCGGTCAGTTCGAGCATGCGTTTGTAAAGGTGGTCCATCTCGGAAGGCTTCTCGATTTTATCGTTGCGCAGCTTTTCCAGATACAGCTTCTTTGACTCCACGAATGCATTGAATATGGCAACGGCCACATCCGGATATTCATACAGCACTTCGTCACGCACGGCGATCAGGTGATTGATGGGGTAATGACCGGTTCGCTTGTAGGCGGCGATTCCGGCATCGGTCGGATTTTCAATCATCGAACGAATTTCCGGGTCCTCTGCCTTGATGTTGATTGCTGCTGCCAAATCACCTGACTTCAGCAGGCCCTCAATTGTTTTGCCCGCCTCGATGGGTTTGACATTCGGTGGCGGCTGATAGGCCTGTACGTGTTCGTCACCGGACAATACCCAGGTGACCTTGCTCAAATCAACTCCGTAATCTTCCTGCAAGACTGCGCGTGCCCACACTCCGGTCGTTACCGTGTAGCCCCGGTTAACGCCAACGCGCTTGCCTTCCAGCTGCTTCGGATCACTGACACGGCCCGGTGCATTGATATTCTGCAGGATCGCCTCGTGATGAAATGCACGTACCAGAAATATCGGCAGCGCAGTAAACTTGACGCCGTGTTCCTTCGCACACAGGTAAGTGGTTATCGCCATTTCACAAACATCAAATTCCAGTCCGCGTACCATGCGGCGGAATGCATTGACCAGTACCGGGACCTCCTCAAAATCGAGTTGATATCCTGTTGGCGTGACTGTACCGTTTTTTAATGCTGCGTTGTTTCCCTGCGTACGGGTCACCGTTTTAAGTCTGGGTATGGTCATCTTTTTTTCTCCTGAATCAATAGCAGTACATTACAAATTTATCTCGTAAGGATACGGGAAACCGGTTCCCTGTGTCGAGCCTGAAATGGGGGTCTTTACCAGGGATGGACGACAGAAATATACAGTCCCCGGCTGTTTTCATATATGATGGATCTTGATAATACAGGGTACGTAGCGGCCTGCTCCGGCGCCCGGAAACAGGAGATCCTCATGAACATAATCTGCAAGTATTTCCGCATCGGTAGCCCGTTAGCCCTGGTGTTGTCCGGTTTGCTGCTGGTCGGTGATGCGAGTGCCCACACCTATACCACTCTGAATGAGTACCAGATCGATCGCGCCAATGACACCGCCTCGACCAGCGTATTGCAGCTGCAGGTATTCCTGTCCGATATGTTCAAACAAAAATATATGGCGGATCGCTGGCCTGACCTGAAGTTATCTGCGATGCGTGATGACATGATGCACCAGATTGAAGAGGCCGAGATGGGGATAGAATATTTTCTCTCAACGGGACTAAACACCCAGTCGGCGGAGGTATTACTGCAAAATCCGGTAGCCGGACGCACTGTCGCGGCCAATCAGCTGGTACAAACCAGTTATGATCTGGTCAAGTATATGGAAACGCTGGAAAACCAGCAGGCGTTTATCAAGGAAATCTACACCGGTGGCAAGGCCGCTTATATGTACAATCTGATGACTGCACAGCGTGAAAAAATGGATATCTACCGCACGCTGTTTAATGTAATGCCTTCGCCTCCAGGGACACCAGGCGCTTCAATACCCGTGACCACTCCGATAGCGGAGACCGCCGCGATTCCGGTATTGTTATACCTGTTTGGCGGGCTGGGTTTTTGTGCTCTGGTCACGATGATACTGAAACCGGAGAAGAACAAGGCAAGCGAGGGAGTTGCCTGATACCGGTCTGTGATGTTAAACCGGTTTAAAACACAACAGCTGCTTTTTTAGTACCGAACTACCTCAGACATACCAGAGTAACATCGCCACACAAAGTACCAGCAACAGCAATACTGATCCGGTATACATTGGACTTGATGCAGCTGCCGCCGAGATCTGGATCCCGATAAAATCACTTATCTGTTTTACTGTACCGGGGTTTTCCGGCTTCAGGTACAGACCCTCCGCAGGATCGGTACCGGCGACCATCGCCATCGTCTCCCTGTCCGGAATTGTATATATCTGCCCACTGATGTCCTGGAACCCCAGGAAGCCACCAGTCTGATCCCGCACCGGGATACCTTCGGGAATATCGGCAAGTCCAGCATGTAACGCAATAATCTTGACCCCACGTGAACGCAGGTCTGCAAGTGCCGAAGGTAGATCACCCTTTTCAATCGTTTGTTCACCGTCGGTAACAACCAGCAGAAACTTCCTCACATCCTTGTCCTGGTAGTTTTCCGGGAGGTTGTCAAACTGTGGAACAATACCCTGCAGGGCAGCACCCAGGTCTGAACCGGGTTCAGTCAACATACCGGGGGCAATGACGTATTCTATAACCTCACGTACCTGTGGCAGATTATCATCCCAACCAAGCACGGTTTCCGGCACGGCAGTAAAACCGGTCACACTGACCATCACGCCGGCATCCGCAGCGTCCAGTGCATCAATAATCGGCAGCAACACCTTTTGCGCCCGTTCCATACGGGTACCAATCTCGCCTTCACTGCGGGGATCCGGCGCCGCACCCATACTGAGTGAAAGATCGATCGCGATAGATACAAGTATGGGGGTATCGTCCTTCATGAAAGTACGATCCATACGCTCCAGATAGACCAGCACCGCCAGGCTGACAACGATCAGTGCAACAAGCGAAACGGAGACAGAGCGCTTCAATATGTCCGGTGCAGCACTCCAGCGCAGGTACCAGTACCAGCCGGTCAGTGCTATAACAACAATCATGGACAGCAAATAAATCACAGTGTCTCCATAGTGTTCAGAACAACGGGGTGCCTTCTGAAACCGAGGCCGATTCACCTTCGGACGGATTGGTGGGGTCACCTTCTCCCGCCCGCGGTGCCGAGTCTCCCTGATCCAGTGACATCATGAAATCCAGCACCTGCTTGGGCATGTCTACCTGCGGATCTGACTGGATACTCTGGCGTATATACTTGAGCGACTGAAAATAGTTTTCAGGTTCATTCTGGTTGATGAACAACTCCCATTGCAGTCGACCAAGACCGTAATAGACGAGACCTTTCATCACATCATCTTCCGCCGAGGCATATAAACCGGTCAACAACACACGGGCGGTACCGGTTTCACCAATCTGGGACAGATACATGGCCCTGTTAAATGTGACTGCCGGTAGATAGCCGGTACGGTAACGTATCAGGCTGCTGGTCGGCCACATATACCAGGGTGGACCGTCCAGATCGGCCTGCAAACGGTCGAACTCTATCGTATAGATCTCACCGAGCGTTTGTAGTGTCAACGCAAGGTTCTGCAGATCCGTACTCGCCGTCGTCAACAGCGGTTTGGCGTCCTTTTCTCCCTCGGCCTTGAACTGTTCGCCCAGAGTCAGAATCGCATCGTGTACTTCCTCGGCAATCTGTACCGGTGTCTGCCTGAAGAACTTGACCAGCAGTTCAAATTGCTCAAGTACCAGTCTGGCGTGTGCTTCTTCCGGCTTGAGCGCCTCGATGATTTTACGGAACTGTTCCTGTACCTGGCTCTGCACAGTCATTTTTGTTCGTTCATCCATGAAGACGGCCATTTTCTGATTCACAGCATCGACACGCGGGACAAAGTGCAGGTAATAACCGAGCGCCTGGACTCCCATCACCATAATCAGACCGGCAATAACAAACAGGGCAATCGACAGGGCCTTCCTGCGCTTTAGCTGGCGGAGTGCCTGCCGGTTACGGGCGGCAGCGGCGCGGCGACCTGCGGCTGACTCGTTTCTCACTGCGGGCCCCTTGAATTGAATGTCCAGGCACCCAGAGGATGCCAGAGTGTGGCCAGTAACAGGATCCACAACAGCATCAACCAGCGTGCCACATCATGGATGGATTCCGACAAGTCCACACGTTCATGCCGGACTTCTTCATAGGCATAGTTCTCCAGTTTGCCAATCTCCTTCAAGGCCTCGTCCATATTTCCCTGTGCCAGGTCGGCGATGGTAAAGACACTGCCTATCGCCCTGGAGATACGCAGGAATTCACGGGCCTGCTCGGAAACTTCGCCCACGTCAGATGTAATCCAGAGCAGATAGTAGGATACGTCCAGTTTATTAAGGCGATCCAGCTGGGTCTGCAGATGTTCAGTACTGCGAGCCTCGGCGTCTGTAATCAGTATAACGGCCTGACGGTTGCGGCTGGGATAGCGCTCCAGCATGTCGAGGCCTTTCTCCAGTGCCCAACGGATATTGGTACCGTAGGTTACATAGGGGTCCATATTGCCGAGCTGCTGCCTGATGAAATCAAAATTTGAGGTAAATCCGGACATCAGGTAGACCTGAGAATTGAAATATATAAGTTCGGCCCGATCTTCTTCCCTGTTCATGGAATTTATAAACGTTATGAGACTCTCACGCGCCAGTTCGTAACGGGCGATTTCAGGAATGGTGCTCGGGTCCTCAACCTGTCCTGAATACAGGCCTGCACGGCGCGGATAGGTGGTCTTGAACTGGTCACGCAATAACGATGTGTTTTCACGCATCGATCGCGAGGTATCGACAATCACCAGAAAATCCCGGGCACGCTTGTCGATCGTTATTGAGCGTGTGGTCGAGATATCCATCAACGACAACACCATCAGTACCAGCAGGATAATACCCAGGATCACGGGCAGACGGTCGGCCAGGCCACCGGCCATAGCGGTCTCGCCCAGTAACGAGGAGTCCGGAAACAATGCACCCTTGCGGCGGTACCAGACCACCAGCAACAGTACGATTGCCAGGATGCCGGGCAACAGGGGCCACCATGCCCCCACCTGGATACCGGACCAGTTCAATGCATCATTCCTCTGCCAGCGTGCCTGTTAACGTGCCTTTGCAATCAGCTGCGAAAGCCGATCCAGCAATTGCTTACCCTGACCACGCGGGCTCAACAGGATGTCGTGAAACAACTCACGGAAAGGCGCGAACTCACCGGCACCCTTTTGTTGATGGCCGGACACTTCTTCTTCGTGTTTGACCCAGTAGAACGGGTCCACACCCAGTTTGTCCGTGCAATACCAGACCAGACAGCGGCGCAGCGCATCAATCTGGTGTGCGTCATCAGGATAGCCACCTGCACGAAGCTGTTCGAGTACCGGCTCCCAGCGATCGCTGTTGCGGGTCACTTCTGTTTTGCGTTTGAAAAAGCTGAATGGCGACATGAACACACCTCCTAGTAATAAAAACAAACCTGCGAAAATTACCCCGAGCGACGAATACCTGCTGTCGTTACCCGACAAGGGCAACGGCCAGGCGCCGTTGGGGAAATAGGTCTGGAATCCCTGTAACTCGCCTTCTTCTCCGAGTTCGAGGGTAGACTGGACCGTAATGTTTTGTGGTTGTGGTTGAAACACTGCTGTCATTTCAGACAACACCACACCTTCCTTATCAATCAACTCATATGTCAGGCTGAACTCGGGAACCTTGTAGTTCCTTTCACCACGACACAAGGGCAACGCCTCGGGACAGGCGAGTATCTGGAAGCGAACAAGATGATGATCCTGTACCGGCATATCACCAGAGACGGATTCCTGTTCTGACTGGACATCCTTGAAAAACGCCCCGTTTGAATCAGGCCAGGCTGCCGCAAAAAACTTGCTGTCTGGAGCAGGTACCCGCACACGTTCATCATCATAACGAATCTGCAGATCCAGCGTCATCACATCACCAAAATGCAAATCCGCCTTGTCCGCATCCGGAATCGCGGCAATAACCACGATATTTTCGTCCCGGTAAACCTCGGAACCCTGCTGCTGAGCTATCACTTGCGCTGACAGCAACAACAGTGAAAGAATACCCGCCAGCAAGGTCCGGAACTGATGCATTATTTACGTTTCCTGCGCAGCCCGGTCAGACGCGCCAGCTGTGGATACACATCACGTTCCTGTCTCAGCATCAGATAGTCCAGGCCCAGTTTTCTGAAAAAGCTTTCCAGCCTGTCGACCCGCAGTCTCTCCTTTTCATTGATGCGGTCAATGCGGCCCGGCGTCAACAACGTCATCCGCTGGGTGTTGCGTTCCGGGTCCCATAATTTGACCATACCCAGCACATCTCGCGGCAGGTTAAAACTGATAATGACCGGCACCAGATCACCGGGGATACGACGCATGATGGCACGCCAGCGCTGGGTTGAACCCGCATCATCACCTGCGGTGACCGGGGCAAAATCCGAGATCAGAAAGGTTATATCCGACTTCATACCACGCATGGCCATTCCGGACTTTTCCAGCGCCTCGATCACATCAATGCCTTCAGCCCATTTCTCCGAGGCAATACGCTGGGTGAGCTTCTCCAGCTGTGTCTTCAGGTTGCGTTCGGAAAACTGTTCACGATTGTCCTTGCTGAAAAATACGGTGCTGACCAGATCACAGGCACGCCATAATGAATACGTCAGCTGCATCAGTGCCAGATTTCGTACCGCCGCCTTCGGTGGAAACGACATCGACGCGGAGTTATCACAAAACAGGTTGATGGACGCCTGTACCTCGGCCTCCCACTCGTTGATCCAGAGCTTGTCTGGTGTACTGAACTTGTCTATATCACGCGGGTTGTCCTCGCCCGGTTCATAGGCGCGGTTGCGCAGAAACCGCATACCCTGACCGGCGCGGCCCAACGGATGGCGACCGGGCAGAAACGACAACGCACTCAGCCGAATCGGGAGCAGTACCCCGATTGCCTGCAGACGCCTTTTGTCGAGTATGGTTTTTCTGGCCGCCTGCTCGTCCCTAGTATGCATACCCTCGCTCACTAAGGATCAGGTGGATCAGCTTCTCGACATCAACCGGAAAATTTGTTTCGATACGATGATTCAGCATCGGATAGGCCGTTGCAAACACATCGTAGGGAACAACGCGATCACGGCCATGAAACAGCGCATGTGCACGCAATAATGGCGGCCAGAAACTGGTCGCACGCGAACTGACACCACCGTTCGGACTGATGACTTCCCGGCCGAAGTCGTCATTTGCATCCAGCGCCTCGGCAGGATAGGACTCGTCATTGGGTCGGGTTGCGACAATGATAGCGTTAATCAGATGGATGATATCGTCCGTCACTTCGACCTGGGTCTGGGCGATCGTCTGGATGTCGACCAGTTCTTCCTTGGTCAACACCGGGCTCAACATCTTCAGGTTTTCCTTCAGGAATGCCTTGGCCTCGGTAGCAATCTTGTATTCAATATGGCGCGGCGGTGAATGCCAGTGCAGTTTGACCAGGAAGCGTTGTCTGGCCGCCGCATCGAGCTCCCAGGTACCTTCCTGTGACAGCGGGTTCTGGGTCGCGATGACATGGAACGGTTGCGGCAGATAATGTGTCTTGTCGCCTATTGTTACCTGCGCCTCCTGCATCGACTCCAGCAAGGCGGACTGTGCTCGCGGATCGGTACGGTTCAGCTCGTCAAACAGCACGATGTTATGAAAAATCGGTCCCTTGATCAGTTCAAAGCGTCCGCTTTCCTTGCCGACAATTTCAGCACCGAGCATGTCAGACGGTTTCAGTGTCGGCTGTCCGGAGATTCGACCGACCGTAATACCGGAGATAGATGCCGCCAGTGCGGTAGCCAGCAAGGTCTTGCCTTCGCCGGGAACTGATTCGAGCAACATATGGCCCCTGGCGAGCACGGTGACCACGGTCATATCCAGACCTTCTTCATGCCCCTTTACAACCTTACCCAGGTTTTCACGAAGCGCCTGCGCCTTCGCAACGGCTTGTTTAAAGTCCAAAAGAACCCCTCCGATTAAGTGATTTCAGGAAATACAAACTGGAATTTTATGTGGCGGACAGCCTTTGAAGACTTTTGAATCCGACATCCCCCATAACATTCATAACTCTACATTATATTTTTTAAACATCAAAGTAGATTCTCCGACAAACGAGTGCGCCTGACGTTGCCTGCACTGGCCCTTATTTCTCATTACTGATCCTGTATCCACTGTGATAAAAACTGCACCAATTCGTGTCACCCTCCAAACATCAGCAATGCATGTTTTTCTTTGGCAGCAAGGCATGCCAAGCGTATGATGACAGCCGTAGTCTCAATCGTGGTTCTGTCCATAAAGGATTCCTGCATGTCTGATCCCCAGCTGGGCCAGTTACTGGCCGCCCTGTCGATGTTGTTCTTTTCATTCGGCAGCGTATTTATCTCGAAGGCGTCCAAGCAGCGTGGTGATACCGGTGTGCTGTTTTCCATATTTACTACGATGGTATTTTCCTGTGTGCTCTGGCTGGTCATGGAACGTGATAATGTCGCCGAAGTGCATGATCAGCAGTGGTGGATCGGGATAGGCTGGTTCATCGCCGCGGGTCTGTTCGCCATGGTGTTCGGACGCACCCTTGTATATGCCTCCATAAAATATCTCGGTGTCATACGCTCCAGTTCCGTCAAACGCCTGAATCCTTTTTTCTCTGTCTTGCTGGCCTGGCTGCTCCTTTCTGAACCAATTACCGGCTGGGACGGTATAGGCATGATCGCCATCGGGCTCGCATTCGTACTGTTGATCCGCAATATCGGAGGCTACCGTTACCTCAACCCGGCGGATGAACGATTGTCCATGCTCGGCTATACCGTGGGCGTAGGCGCAGCACTCGCCTATGCGTTTGCCAATATTGCCCGCAAATTTGGCCTGATTCATCTTGATGCACCGGTATTCGGCACGATGATCAGCGCGATTAGTGGTTTTGCTTTCTTTGTTATTGCGGCGCTGTTCCTGCGATCTTATCGCGACAGGCTGTTAAACATGTTTTCCAATCTGAACCGCTGGTCCGTGCTGGCCGGGATCAGTGCCTCTTCCGGACAAATCCTGACGTTCTCGGCACTGAATTATGAATCGGTCTCCACCGTTGTAATGATTGGTTCACTGGAGGTATTTGTATCCTCGTTTCTGTCAGTGTTTGTATTTCATACCGAGCGTCGTCCCGACCCGATGACCTTGCTCGCAGCCGCAATTGCGACAGCAGGTGTTATCCTGGTGTCGGCAGGATAAACCGCCCGCGGATGCACAATGTTTGCACAATTGAACATGATTCAGGTTAAATAGTGGATTCACACTGACCCACAACGTTTTTGAATCATTCCGGCCCCCGATTCTATAGTCTTTCCTGTGCGCGCTAATTATAATCCTTTGTAATCACCACCCGGTGATGTAGAGCGCTGAGGGGACACCATGTATCAATTCAATACCACCAGTATTACATTGCCGGTTCGTCGATATACCAATATCCGCAATAGTCTGGTCACGATATTGCTGACAGTTTTTACTCTGACCACACAGAATGCACAGGCACAATCAGGCGTTCCTGATGAATTGATACACTATCCCGAGTTTATCTTTTATAACGGCCAGGTACTGACGGCCGATGCCGATCAGGACTTTACGATAGCCGAGGCCGTAGCTGTGCGTGGCAACCGCATCCTCGCAGTCGGCACCAGTGCAGACATACAGAGATTGACCGGACCTGGGACCCGCGCAATTGATCTGAAAGGCCGTTCGCTGACGCCAGGGTTTATCTATAACGACGGCGATAATTCTGTACCTGCCGGTGACATATTAAAAGACAGCCAATGGGGCGGGCTGACCCGTCCACAGGTCGGCGGCAAGACTGTTGATGATGCGCTGGCGACGATGTCGAAGATTATCGAGACCGAAGGCAAATCCGGCGAGGCGATTTATTTCAACCTGCAGGATACGTTGTCCGGTACAGCGATGAACGCATGGGACATTGATACACTGAACGAGATCGCACCGAACAACCCAATCATTATCTATCTGGAAAGCAGTGAAGGCCTGATGAATCAGGCGATGATTGATCTCGCCATCAAGAGCGGCTTCCCGCCGGAGCATCTGCACCTCGACAAGGACAAGGACGGCAATTACACCGGACGGGCAGGAGCACAGATGGTTGGATTCATCGGTCGTGAAGTACGTCCGTGGCCGGATCCTGTCTGGTTTGATGAAGTCGGTATTCCTGCTGCTGTCAAATCACTGGCCAATTATGCCAAACACGGTGTGACGGTCGCGACCGGGCATATGAGCGCGCCCACAATGACTATACTGAACCGTATGTTCCATGAGACACCGGAAAAACTCGCGGTACGCGTCTATCCTGGCCTCGACTTTCTGCGTCAGAACCCGAATGGCGAGATGTATCTGAAGCGCATGGGTAACCTGATCGACTTTACGCTGGAAGATAATCGTGGGGCGATGGTCACGATCGTCGGCGCCTCGGTAGGCCCCCATGCAGGCACACCCGACGGCCTGTCCGGTCTGTTATCAATACATCCGAAGAAAACAATGATTGAAGGTCTCGCTCCGAATCCCTATGGTGATAATCGCTGGACCGGAGAATGGATGCATGGACTCAGTCAGGAAGAGCTGTCACCGGAACAGACGAAACAGACGGACTTTTATAATGTGATGCTCGCACGTCAGCATGGATGGAACGTCACCGGTGTACATAATATGGGCAGCCAGGGTATCCGGCTGGCGATGCAAAATATCATTGAGGCAGAAAACCAGCCGAAGCTGTATGTGAAAAAGCTGTGGCGCCCGCAAGGGTTCGATCACAATATTGAATGGGTGTCCGAGATCTTTGAATATTATGACACCCAGCCTGTATTGCAGGATGTGGTTCGCTTCGGTATCAGCCTGCGTACGATGATCAACCAGCGTGATTCTGAACCGCTGGGCATCAAGAACCTGATTGAGGCCCAGTGGGGTATGGAAGGACTGGAGAGGATGGCACCGCTGCACACCTTGCAGCAGAAAGGAATCAAGTTTCACATCGAGGGTACCGAGCCGGAAGATGAAGAGGCCTACCCGACCTGGTATATGCAAAAGGCAGAAAATCGTGTCGACCGGAGTGGCCGCGTCATCGCTGCCAGCGAAGCGCTGGATCGCAAGACAGCCTTCCTGGCACTGACGCGCTGGGCCGCACGTTTTATCGGTTCGGAACAGCAAATGGGTTCGATAGCACCTGGCATGCTTGCCGACCTGGTCATATTTAATGGCAACCTGCTCGACGTACCGGTCGAAAAACTGGCGGACTTGCGTGCGGTATTCACACTGGTTGGCGGTCAGGTGGCTTATGAGTCGCCTGATCTGTAGTGCACTGTATCTCCATACTATTGTAATGTAATGAGGCCGTATCAATGATTAAACGTACAACAATATTCACACCGCTGCTTGCAACCATGACGCTGGCAACACAGCTGTATAGCGTGTCTGTCAGCGCACAGTCGAACAACGTGCCTGCTGAACTGATTCATTATCCGGATTTTGTCTTCTATAACGGCCAGGTGCTGACCGCTGACAAGGACGTGGATTTTACCGTAGCCGAGGCCGTGGCTGTACGTGGTAACCGTGTACTGAAAGTCGGTACCAGTGCAGAGATTCGCCGTCTGGCCGGTCCCTCCACCCGTACCGTCGATTTGAAAGGCCGCTCGGTAACTCCGGGGTTTATCTACAACGACGGTGATAATTCTGTCCCGGCTGGCGATATCCTGAAGAACAGCCAGTGGCAGGACAGGATCCAGCCACAGGTCGGCGGCCAGACGCTCGATGAAATCCTTGCAACAATGGCCAGTATCGTCGACACACAGGGCAAGCCGAACCAGCCTATGTACTTCGATTTACAGGACCAGTGGGCCTCCGGTGCGATGGAGGCCTGGAACGCGGATACACTGAACGAGATCGCACCGAACAATCCGATCATCGTCTATCTGGACAGCAGCTACGGTATCCTGAATTCTTCGATGATTGATCTCGCGATCAAGGAAGGATTCCCGGCCGACCATTTCCATCTGGATCGGGACGAGTCTGGCAAACCCACCGGTGTGGGTGGTGCACAGCTGGTTGGATTTGTAGGTCGTGAAGTCCGTGACTGGCCTGAACCGGCCTGGTTTGAAGAAGTGGCCATCCCTGAGGCCGCCGAGTCGTTGAAAAACTATGCACGCCATGGCGTGACTGTGGCAACCGGTCATATGAGTGCGCTGACGATGACGGTGCTGAACAAGTTGTTTCATGAAAAACCGGCCGACCTCGCCGTACGTGTCTACCCCGGCCTCGACTTCCTGCGCCAGAATCCCAAGGCAGAAATGTATCTGAAGCGTATGGGTAATCTGGTCGACTTTTCACTGATTGATTCGCGTGGCCCGATGGTTACCATCGTCGGCGCCTCGGTAGGACCGCATGCTGGTTCAGAAGATGCAGGGGCCAGCTTGTTGACGATTGCACCGAAAAAGAATGTCATTAGCAAAATCAGCCCGAATACAAACGGTTATAACCGCTGGACCGGACAGTGGTTTACCGGCCTGTCCCAGGGTGACCTGTCTCCCGAGCAGATGAAGCAGACCGACTACTATAACGTCATGCTGGCGCGTCAGCATGGCTGGAACGTGACCGGTGTCCATAATCGGGGGAGCGAAGGCATACGGCTTGCGATGCAGAACGTGCTTGAGGCTGAAACCCAGGACAAGTTATATATCAAGAAACTGTGGCGGCCACAGGGGTTTGATCACAATATCGACTGGCCGAAAGAGGTATATGACTACTACAGCGCGCATCCGGAATTACAGGAAGTCATACGCTTCGGCGTCAGTATCGCGACTATGGTCTCGCAACGTGATTCGCTCGGTGTAAAAAATGTGATCGAGGCGCAGTATGGTTATGATGTGCTGGAAAGACTGGCACCGCTCGGCACACTGCAAAAACTGGGGATCCCTTTCCATATCGAAGGTACTGAGCCAGGCGACAAGGACGACTATCCGACCTGGTATATGCACCGTGCAGTCACCCGCCTCGACAAGGACGGCCGCGTCATCGCACCGGAAGAGGCACTGGATCGTAAATCGGCGATGCTGGCACTGACACGTTGGGCCGCCCGTTTTATCGGCTCAGAGAAGGACATGGGTTCGATCCAGCCGGGTATGTTGGCCGATCTGGTTGTTTTTGATGGCAACCTGCTGGATGTGCCTGTAGAGAAACTGCCGGAAGTCAGGGCGATCATGACGCTGGTTGGCGGTCAGGTCGCCTATGAGGCCCCTGGGCTGTAGCCCGGGGATTTGCCTCTGGCCCTTGTTCTGTGAAAGGATGGCCGCAGGTGGCTTACGCATGACCGATTAACGCACCGTATCAGAGGGGGATATTATGCAAGGACACACAACGATTGTATCCACAAAACGAGGCTCGCCATTCCGGCGGGCCTCACTTGTTTCCGGGATGTGCCTGGCAGTACATCTATACGCCAGCGTTCTGAACGCACAGACGGTCAATGTACCGGATGAACTGATCCACTATCCCGAGTTTGTATTCTATAACGGTCAGGTATTAACGGCCGATGCAGACAAGGACTTCACCATTGCCGAAGCGGTTGCGGTACGCGGCAATCGTATTTTCAAGGTCGGAAGCAGTGCAGAGATTCAACGCCTGGCCGGACCCGCCACACGCTCGATTGACCTGAAAGGCCGCTCACTGACACCCGGTTTTATCTATAACGACGGTGACAATGCAGTTCCAGCCGGCGATATCCTGAAAGACAGCCAGTGGAACGGTGTAACCCATCCACATCTGGGCGGCAAGGACCTGGACCAGGCACTGGCAACTCTCGCCCATATCGTCGAGAACGAAGGACAACCCGGTGCGCCGATATTTTTTAATCTGATGGACCAGATGGCATCCGTCGCAATGAAGGGCTGGGATATCAATACGCTGGATGAGGTGGCCCCGAACAACCCTGTTATTGTCTATCTGGACAGTAGTTACGGCCTGATGAATACCGCGATGATAGAACTCGCGATCAAGAGTGGTTTTCCTGCTGATCATTTCCATCTTGATCGGGATGAGGGCGGTAAACCGACCGGTGTCGGCGGTGCGCAGCTGGTCGGCTTTATTGGCCGCGAGATCCGGCCGTGGCCGGATCCGGTCTGGTTTGATGAAGTTGCCATCCCGGGCGCCAAAAAGACCTTGCAACGATTTGCAAAACACGGTGTGACAGTCGCAACCGGTCATATGAGTGCACCTACCATGACCGTACTTAACCGGATATTTCACGAATCACCCGGGGAGATGGCGGTGCGGGTCTATCCGGGCCTGGATTTCCTGCGTCAGAATCCGAACGCCGAGATGTATCTGAAACGCATGGGCAACCTGGTGGATTTTTCGCTGATCGATGAACGTGGCAAGATGGTCACAATTGTTGGTGCCTCGGTGGGTCCACATGCCGGTTCAGAAGATGCGGGCGCCAGTCTGCTGACCATCTCACCGAAAAAAAATGTCATCCCCGATATCAGCCCGAACCTGAACGGTTATAACCGCTGGACCGGCGAATGGTTTACCGGCCTGGGCCAGAATGATCTGTCACCGGAGCAAATGAAACAGACCGACTACTACAACGTGATGCTGGCACGCCAGCACGGCTGGAACGTAACCGGCGTGCATAACCGTGGCAGTGAGGGTATACGCCTCGCGATGCAGAATGTACTGGAAGCGGAGAATCAGGAAAAACTGTATGTGAAAAAGCTGTGGCGACCACAAGGCTTTGATCATAACGTCGACTGGCCAGCCGAAGTGCATCAGTATTACAACGCGCATCCGCAGCTGAAAGAATTGATACGGTTTGGCGTCAGCCTCGGCAGCGTCATCAACCAGCGCGAATCGATGGGTGTAAAAAATGTGATCGAGGCGCAATATGGCTATGAGGGTCTGGTACGCCTGGCCCCGCTGGGCACCTTGTTAAGAGAAGGTATTCCGTTCCATATCGAGGGCAGTTCACCAGAGGATGATGCAGACTATCCGACCTGGTATATGCAAAAAGCCGAGTCACGCGTTGATGGTGACGGCCGTGTCGTTGCACCGGAAGAGGCACTGGACCGCAAGTCAGCCATGCTGGCGCTGACCCGCTGGGCGGCACGCTTTATCGGTTCCGAGAAGGAAATGGGCTCGATTCAGCCGGGCATGCTGGCAGATCTGGTTGTATTTGATGGTAACCTGCTTGATGTACCGGTTGCCGATCTGGCAGATATCAAACCGGTGCTGACATTGGTAGGCGGCCAGGTGGCATTCGAGGCGCCGGGGCTGTAGCAAAAATAGAAACACAGCCGGGCCCAAACAGGAATATGAGACACACTGTTATGGCCCGGCATATTTTAACGAGGTGAATGATGAATATCAGAAAGAACGTGACCATGTTTTGCCTGGCCGGAGTTTTAACTGCCAGTGCGCTGTCAACAGGGCCAGTCTACAGCTATGACGGCGATGTGGACTACTCGGCACCTTATGTCACACTGGATCCGAAAACAGGAAAACTGATTACGGTCGACCCTAAAAAGGACCCGGCAGCGATGGAGCAGGCACAACATCAAGCCACCGTGTCAGCAGATGCAACAGCAACACCGGCGGCAGATACAGCGAATTCCGGTGGTAGTGTTGCGTCCATTTCCACCGGGGCCAGCACAACACCCGTGCCGGCCCGCGCCCCTGACACCTCAGTGTTTATCGCGGTCGCCGCCATCGTGATTATCGGCCTCTTCGTCGCCATAACTCGACGCAAATCGGCGGTAACACCGGACAAAAGTGACCTCTAGACACAGGGGTTTTTTCCGGCTTTTTTAATGCACATCAGTTGTAGTGATACTCAGTCTGCAAAAATATAGCACCGGGAATACGAGGATATCAGTCCGGATGTTACCTGGCCATTCAGGTTGACGTCATATTTTGATTTAAAAAATTCAACTACCCTTGCAAAATGCGACAACTGCCGACCACTATCAATCTGACCGGTGAAGTTTTTTCGTTATTACCCTAATTGGGTCCGGGCGAATTTTGAGTAGTTCCTGATAAATTTAATCACGTATATCCTGCAGGAACCATTCCGTCGGTATTTCCCTGCCCAGGCCCTCTGCCATCGCCTTGCGGTAGACCAGTTGTGCCACGGCGGAAAACTGCAACCCCTGGTTACCCACATTCCGGTAGAAGGTAATCTGTTCCGCCGAGGTACGGCCCGGGACCTGGCCTGACACCAGTGCGGCAAAATCCGGTTTATTGCTACCCCGCCCCCGATCATTAAACTCCGGGTCATCACCGCCAAAACCTGGCTGGGGGTTTCTGGCGGGGATGCGTTGCATCTGTTCGGGTGTCCCACCGATAAATGCCGCAGGCGACAGACCGCGTTCAGCCTGGAAACGTTCGGTCTGCTTCATTTGCAGACCGGCCGTGCCCTGGCGAATTACAACATCAAAACGCCCGGCGGCGGCGTCTGGCATCTCACGACGTCCCAGATTGGTCACGTGCATGCCGGCCTCAATCCAGTCGGCATCATAAACAGGCTGCATTGAATCAGTGCAGGATGACAGGATGTCACAGCCACGGACTGCATCACGCGGATTATCTACCGCAATCACCTCTATGCCGATCTTGCGTGACATCTCTTCGGCATATTGCTCGCGATTTTCCGCAGTCGGTGAATAGACCCGGCATTGACGGATATCGCGGACACACATGAATGCCTCCAGGAATGTCCGCGCCATTCCGCCTGAACCGAGCATACCCACCACATGGCTGTCCTCACGGGACAGGTATTTGACACCGATCCCGGCACCGCCACCCACACGCATATGCTGCATTACACCATCATTGATAAACGCGAGCGGCTCCGCATTTTCCGTTGAAATCAGCATTATCAGGCCACAATAGGTACCGGGTTCGCGACAATATTTTTCCTCGGTCCAGTTACCCTGCTCGTCACGGGGCCAATGGATGATGTCTGACTTCATACGTATCGCAAAATAACCATCATTTGCCCCTTCCATCGTACCCCAGCGAAAATAACCATCATCCCGATCACAAGGGTAATACATGTCCACCCGTGGACGATGTATGGCTCCCCCATTCGGTAGTTTCGCAAAGGCCTGTTCCTGCGCCTTGATACAATCATCCATGGTGAGCAAACGCGTGACAATTTCATTATTGATAATATGCATGGTGATGGATTCCAGATTCTGATTTGCGGGAGTGGCCCGGGAACAGGTTACGATATTCTTGCTGCACTTTGCAATTCGGGCCGTGATGGGAACCGTGCGCTTGCTTGACATTTACCCTGGCAAATACCAGACTTGGGCAGCTTTTATACCCCGCTGGCCTGCGTCCTGAATACTCTCTGCTGTACATATATCAGTGCAGTTTGACGAGGCCTGATATTTACCCGATGGATACCTGACACAATGACAGAACAAGACAAGAATAATGGCAAGCAACGGCAGTTTCATGCGGTCACACCGGATAACTCGCCATTGCTGCAAAAACAGGACCACGGCCATGACCATGAGCACGGACACGATCACGCCCATGACCATGATGACCATTATGAAGGACCTGATATCGAGGGGAATATTGAAGACCACCCGCTGTGGCAACGCGATAACGTCATCCTGCAAAGTGTCGGTATCGATATCGGATCGTCAGGGACCCAGATCCTGTTTTCCCATTTGCACCTGCAACGCCAGGCCGTTGATTTGTCCAGCCGTTATCTCGTGGTCAAGCGTGAAACCTGGTATGTGTCACCGGTCAGCCTGACGCCATACAAGGGCGAAACCCTGATTGATGACCGGGCATTGGGTGAAATTGTTGACAACGCCTACAACGCCGCCCGGGTAGACCCGGATGAAATCGACACCGGCGTGGTCATCCTGACCGGCGAGGCCCTGCGCCGCGAAAACTCCGAACGTATCGCCCGTATCCTCTCTGAAAAATGTGGTCAGCTGGTCTGCGTGGCCGCCGGTCACCATATCGAGGCGATGCTCGCCGCACATGGCTCCGGCGCGGCACAAGCCGCCTATGACAGAAGTGAGCGGGTACTCAACATCGATATTGGTGGTGGCACCACCAAACTCAGTCTGATAGACAAGGGCAAGGTATTATCTACCGCCGCCATCCATATCGGCGGGCGCCTGCTGGCCGTGGATGAACAGGGTGTCATTATCCGCATAGAACCGGCCGGCAAGGACCATGCACGCCGGGCCGGATTCAACTGGACGCTCGGCGATCAGGTCAACAGCGCTCAACTGGATGCGGTAGCCGAATCCATGGCCGAAGACCTGATCCATGCACTGATAGACCGGCCACCCGTACCCGAAGTCGCCGCACTGTATCTGACGGACCCGCTGACTGAGATAAACAATATCAGCAGTATGTTGTACTCCGGCGGTGTTGCAGAATACGTCTATGATCGTGAACAACGCGACTTTGGCGACCTGGGCAAACGGTTGGGTGCCGCCATCCGCAAACGTATTCAGGCGGGCAGATTGCCATGGACACTCCTTGAAGATAGCCAGGGTATACGTGCGACCGCTCTGGGCGCGTCGGAATATACCGCCCAATTGAGCGGCAATACCTGCTACATCAGCAACCCGCCGGTCCTGTTACCACGACGCAATCTGCAGGTGCTGCACACCGAATTCAGTTTTACCGAAACGTTCGAGGCCCGCGTTTTGGCCGAGGCGATCCGCCTGCAACTGGTACGATTCAATCTTGCCGGATCAGAGGATGACCTGGTGTTATCACTACACTGGCAGGGCCTGCCCGATTTTTACCGCATCAAGGCACTGGCCGAGGGTATACAGGGTGGTCTGGCAGAAAGACTCGCGCGTGGCAAACCGCTGTATGTGATCCTCGATGCTGATATTGCACTGACACTCGGCGCTGTACTGCGTGAGGACTGTGAGATTGAGAATGACATCATGGTCATTGATGGCGTGGCCTTGTGGGACTTTGACTTCATCGATCTGGGCAAGATGCGCATGCCCTCGGCGACGGTCCCGGTCACCATCAAATCGCTGGTATTTAACGATATTGCGGAAGGACCGCGTAAACACGAACGTATCCGTGCTCGTCCGGAAATTCCACTCAAAAACTGAAAATTCGTGTCAGGAGGTAGCTGTGAGTAGTCCGGAAAAAAAGGCCTTTAATCTGAAGAAATGGATAAAAAAGACGTCCAGCCGCGTCTTTATCGTTTACCCACTGGCCATCATAATACTGGAATTGCTTATTGATCTTGGCAAACCGGGCGTCGTACTGTGGGGCTTGCCACTGATACCCTGGGGTTATCTGCAGTTTCGCCTGAGCGGAAAATACCGTAATCGTATCGGTGGCGGTGGGCCAGGATTTGATGTGCCTCCGGAACGCCTGGTCACAACCGGTATCTTCGCCTGGACCCGCAACCCGATGTATCTCGGGCAGATGATATATATGACCGGTTTTGTAATCTGCTTCAGCTCCCTGCCCGGTGTAGCCCTGCTGATTTATCACTGCTTCTGGTATACCGCCCGGGTACGCGAAGATGAAGTCAGGCTGGAACAAATGTTTGGCCAGGCCTACCTGGACTACAAGGCTCGGGTGAAGCGGTGGATTCCGGGATTGTTCTAGACATATGTGCCGGATATCTTGCCAAATCCGCTGTCTGGGTTAGATCGTTCCAGACACGCTGTGAATACATCCATGTACGCTCGAGCGCCGCATCCATGCGGCTAACGGTCTGTCACAATCTAACCCAGACAGCGGATCCCGACTGTTCCAGTAATACGTTGGAGGTATCAAGACCGGCACCTCTGCCAGTTATTGAACAACAAGATGTCCCGGCAATGAGGACATGGTACCCGTGAAACCAAAGCGACCCTTTACTGTGAAACGCTGGCTGAAAAGCACATCGAACCGCACCTTTATCGTATACCCGGTGCTGGTGTTTGCACTCGAATGCCTCATTCACAATGGCATGCCGGATTTGTTTTTTTTTTGGGGCCTACCCCTGTTGCCCTGGGGATATTTACAATATCGCCTCGGCGGTAATTACCGCACCCGTCACGGCGGCGGTGGTCCCGGGGTGGATATACCTCCGGATAGAATCGTCGACACCGGTATCTATGCCTGGACCCGCAACCCGATGTATCTGGGTCATCTGATCTTTATGGCCGGCCTCGCGATTACCTTGCTTTCAATACCCGCTCTCGCCTTGCTGGTTTTTCATTTCTTCTGGTTTCAAAAGCGGGTACAGGAAGATGAACAACGTTTGCAACAAAGGTTCGGCAAGGCCTATTCCGACTACATGCAAAAGGTAAAACGCTGGATCCCGGGCGTATTGTAATCTAAACCTGCTCACTTCCAGTCTGGAAAAGGCAGTCCGGTATGGTCGTGAAAGACCGTGTGCCGCAGGACGCGGCACCCGAGCCTACATGGACGTATTCACGGCGTGTCTTGAACGACCATAACGGACTGCCTGAAATGTCCGGAATTCGCACATATAGTTTTCGCCAGACAAGGCCTGCGATGCAGTGAGACCAGGTCAGTTACGAATATTCTGCAAAAACCATTCTTCCGGTAACTCCCTCCCCAATCCACGCGCACGCGCCTGCTCATAGACCTTGCCTGCGACCGACCAGAACTGGTGCCCCTGCAGATTCCCGCGTTCTGAATAGGATATCTGCGTGTCATCAGTTCGGGCCGACTGCAAATCCTTGTGGACGATATCCTCAAAACTGACAGCCCCTTCAACCACGAGTGATCCATGCCCGCGCCTGCCGGTATGTTTCATTTTCGGAATCGCAACAGAGGCCGGCTCTGCCGCAAAGGTCAGATACTCGTCCGTGACCGGAAAGTCCGGCAGGCCCCAGGGGGGAGTGACATTGCCGAAGCGCAAATACAGGTTCACCTTTTCAAACAGCTTGCTGCCGGGTTTGCCACCGCCGCCAATATTGACGATGTGCATGCCCGGTTGGATCAGGTCCGGATTGATGACCTGAACGGCACTGTCGGTGATCGCTGCCAGTATGTCAGCATCTTCATATACCTGTTCCGGTGCCGTACACACCTTGACCTCAATACCATATAACTCACGCACCTCTTCGGCAAACTTTTCCCGGTTCGCCGGTGTCGGACTGTAGACCTGCAGGCGTTTAATTCCGGGACGTACCTGCATAAACGCGGCCATGTGCGAACGCGCCTGACCACCGGACCCCAGCATACCGACTGTATGGATGTCCTGTCTGGCCGCATATTTAACTCCGAGACCGCCGTCTGCTCCAACGCGCATATGCTGTAACACACCGTCATTGAGGATGGCAAGCGGCTCCCCGTTATCGACGCTAAACAGCAGGATCAGGCCGCAGTAGGTGCCCGGCTGCTTGCAATACTTTTCCTGTGTAACCGCGCCCTGGTATTCCGTTTCATAAATGATGTCCGACTTCATACGGATGGCAAAATACCCTGACATCGAGCCGCCTTCCATCGTGCCCCAGCGATAGACCTTCTTCGGATCATTTGTTGGAATCTGGATATCGATACGCGGTCGACAGACTGCCTCGCGTAGCACGTGTTGCCGGTAGGCCTGATCCAGCGCGGCAAGCGTCAGATCCATTGTCAGGACTGATTCGACTACTTCATTGTTAATCAACAGCATTCAGGTCCCCCTCGTATTTTATTTGATCGCCAATACCGGCTTATCATCCCCTGTTGATCCCCGGTTTTCAACGTCAGGCTACATCATATATGACAGTCGAAAAAAAAGGCCCTGGAGAGTCCAGGGCCTTTGAATTGATCGGCTGCCGGGTTAACGACAGAAATCGGCACAAACTAGTTGTAGTTATACTGTAACTGCACGCCGTAGCTGCGGAAGTTACGCGGGCTGAGGTACGGATCGACCCTGCCTTCCGGTGCAGCATTAAACTCCGGAAAATATTCCAGACCAGCATTGAATGCATTACGCATCCAGAAGCTGAGTTCCCAGGTATCATCCATATCACCAAAGCCCAGGTTCAGGTTGGTAATCAGGCGGGTATCGTAGGCCATGATCTGGTCGAAGTCCTCCACGTTATTGATATATCCGTCCGTGTAGGTGTTCTTCGTTGAGAATGTCGCCTTGTAACTGTCCGCCACCGGCATCCAGTACTCCAGATCAAATACAAACTTCCAGTCCGGCGTACGTGGCGCGTCCGCACCACTACGGTCTATCGTACCCTCAACCAGATTACCATTGGAGGCTGTTTCCTCCGCTGCGCTTACACACGGGCCCGTATCAGCATTGTCCGATTCAAAGTCGGTACAACCGGCTCCGGTAAACGAGACCATCACACCGTCCATCAGTGCACCCGCCAGTCCCAGCGTCAGTTGATCACTGGCAGCCCAGGTTGCATCAAACTCCAGACCCTTGGTACGCTGCTTGCCTGCGTTGGCGGTTGTACTTCCACCTCCCAGATTCTCCGGTATTGACGTTGCAATCTGCAGGTCATCAATCGTAATCTGGAACAGGCTGACGTTGTAGTTGGCAGCACCATCAAGCAACTTGCCCTTTGCGCCGATTTCGAAATTCTCGGCAGTTTCAGGCTGGATAAAAAACTCCCTGTAGTCACGTGGCATGGTGCCCGTTGCCAGATCGCCACCACCGCCCTTGAATGCGCGTGCCCATTTTGCGTAGAGGGATGTATCGTCGGTCGGGCGATAACGCAAGGTGATCTGCGGATCCAGGCTATTGTCGTTATAGTCACGATAGAACGGCTGCCCAAACAGCGGAGCAGTAACACCATCGCCATTCGGATTATCCGTTCTTAAACTGGTCAGCAACGGCCCCACATCAACAGGTGATTGAGTATTCCATGCATTCGGGGTGTCACGCAGGTTCCACGTATGGGTCCAGAATCCCGCGCCATAACTGCCACAGGCAATATTGCCGGTCGCACAATTGATTATACTACTCGTGACTGTCCTGGTTGTTCCGGTGATATCCGTCGAACTGATTGCACCATTACCCGGCACCAGATCGCCCGGTCCATCCGGATCGATATCAAAGATATAGGTAGCGCCATAACCCTGGACATAGGACTGTTTGTCAATCTTGTTATAACGCGCCCCGACGTCAATAGAGGCCTTTTCATCCATAAAATTGAAGGTGAATGCCGCAAATGCACTCATCCATTCGGTGTCCTGCCAGTTGTCCGAGTGACGCGCCGGTGAACGCAGGTTGCCACGAATCGTTATTGTCTGATACTTGCGATCACCTGTGTTACCAAGATCCAGGTCTTCCTGTTGATAGAACAGGCCTGCTTCCCATTCGAATGTACCGCCACGCTCGGAGAGGACGCGTAGTTCCTGACTGAACATATTGAATACTTCACCGCGATGCTGAATATTGGTCAATATCGGTGAACTGGAATTATCGTAGTTGGTTGAACGCTTATAATCAACATAGCCAGTTGACGCATCAAGGTTGATACCGTTAGCAAAGGTATAGTTCAGTCCCAGACGATAGTTATAGGACTTCATATCATCGTGCGAACTGTTATCTTCCATGATATTGGACGGCACAGTGCGCAGGTCGATAATACCTGCCCGTGTATCTTCCTGAAAAATACCCTGAATCGGGGCAAAACTGGTATCACCTGCTTCACGTATACCAACACGTTTAAATCCGTCCTCACATCCTCCGGGTATTGGCAACAATGTAAAAACATCATCAAAAGCCGTCAGTCCGGGTATGGTTACCGCACGTTCTGACAGTTCTGGCACGCCATCAACGCGGCAAAGTGCATTGCCATCTCCTTCCTTTGCCCTGCCGGCATATTCTGCCTTCAGTGTCGCCTCGAAATTCTCAGAAGGATTCCATTGCAAGGTCACCCGACCTGCCGTCTCTTTACCGCCAGGAAACATATCCGCCGTAACAATATCGCGAATATAACCGTCCAACTCATCGTACTGACCAGCCACACGGATACCCAACGTATCGGTAATAGGGCCTCCTATACCGCCGTCTACACTCATACGGCCCCAGTTACCGTATTCCGCAGTCATATCGCCTTCCCATTCCGCAGTCGGCTTCTTCGTGGTCAAGCTGAAGGCACCGGCGGTCGCGTTCTGACCAAAGGCGATCGGTTGTGGTCCCCGTAATACCTCTACCCGTTCGAGATCCAGAAATGCCCCCATGACCATGGAGGTACGTCCAAAATGGACGCCATCAACAAAGATTGGGACGGCTTGTTCCAGGCCCAGGTTGTTGCCGGTCGTACCCATACCACGGATCGAGACGTCCTGATCCTGGGTGCGTACATCGATTTCGACACTGGGGGAAAAGCTGGAGAGGTCCTCTATGGCACGAAAACCTTCCTTCGCCAGCGTTGCACCACTGAAGGCCTCCAGCGAGATCGGTACTTCCTGTATTGATTGTTCACGACGCTGTGCGGTGACGGTAATCTCTTCCAGCACCTGTGCGTGTACAACCGGTGTTAACGCAGAACTGATGGCAATATAAAGCCCCAGTTTATTAAACTGTTGTTTGCTTAGCATTGACCCCCCCAAATAGTTGTTTTTCAGCCAGCCGGAATCTGGATTCGTGTTACCAGAGACAACACCGGCGTTTTTTTATGGACAAACAACAGTTTATCCATAAAAACCACAACTGATAATAATGTAACAAGTTGTATGGGGTCAACATGCGAATAATACCGGCTTAAACATTTTTCTACAGGTACTACAGAGCAAGCATAGCTGCTCACTTCCTGCCCGCACGGCATAAAAGTCCCGGCCCCCGACGCGATGAACCCGGTCTTATTAACTGGTCAGGGTGCTGCCAGCCATTTTATGGCCGCCAGTATGCCGCCGGAAAGTTCACGTGGCTTTTCGATGTGGCCATAGTGCGTCATCGGTACATTAAACAGCAGCACACGGATCGGTATGCCCGGGTTTTTTTTGCGGAATTCATTCGCTATCAATAATTCCCGTGCCTCTTCGACCTTCGGGTTCCAGTGACCATCATCCAGACTGGCGGTTGTCCAGATCATCTTTTTATAACCTGTATGTGAAGACCGCATTGTGGAGAACAGGTCTGCCAGCACTTCATCGGTGTTCACATCAAATCCACTCTGACCAATTGTCTGTTTGATCTGGGCGGATACATGTTCCCGCAGATTATCGGCGCTGTTATGCTCGATATCCTGCAGCGGCTGCTTGAAGTTGGGACGGCGACGGCGTTCCAGTCCCTGCCAGTGCTCGGCAACTTCCAGTCGTGACTTGTTCGGGTCCCAGACCGGATTTAATGGTCCCAGATACCCTCTGGTATAACCTTCTGTTGGCCGGGAGCGGACTTCCCACATATCGAGGTAATCCGCTGCTGTACGATTACCACGGAACTGTTTCATCACGTCAAGCCCCGCCGGGCCGCCGGTACCCCACCCCAGCGACATGCCCTGCATACGCGCACCGAGATCGGTATCGTGCAGGATGTACTGGATTTCGCCGCCGGTAGAATGACCGATCATGACGATCGGGCCGGTGGTCACCTGCTCGACCAGCTTTTTCACACCGTCTGTGACTACACGGAATGTGTAAACAGCATTCCTCACCTTTAATTCATCACCGGAGACATCGCGATCAAGCAGGTAACCGGGTACGCGTTTACCGTAATCTGCATTTTCGGTCCAGCCGCCGTAGCGGAAGTTACCTGGTATGGTAACAAGCAATACGGGTATCTTCTGCGCCAGATACTGGCCTACGCCGGCCCGATTCAACGGGTCGACATAGAATTCATACCAGTTCGAGGAGCCGCCATGAATAATGACCAGCGTGGGCATGTCAGGCAAAGGATTTTGCGGGACCAGATACAGCCCGGAGATGTCCCAGTCCATCCCGTAGACCGGATAGCGCAGTACATGCCAACTGGCCGTATATCCGAGCTTGTCTGCTGACAACTTCTCCAGATCGCGGGGGTCAAAGGCGGAACCCGGGGCTGCATCGGCCAGTGCCTTGACCGTATTGCCACCATCCGGCAAGTCCCAGCCCAGTTGGGCGAACTGTTCAGGTGTCACACTATGATATGGCTGGTCCTGCGCCAGCATGGACAGCACCTCCGTTTCAGCATCCGCCTGCACGCTGGCAGACGATACTGCATAAAGCAGCGCACCCAGTAATATTACAGATTTAGCTCGGATTTTAAACATAAACGGCCCCCCTTGGATAATGATAATTGTCGGGTAATTTATATGCATCTTATCAGCACGATTTGTCGTTCGCTACTGACGCGAGGATCACCTGCACGAAATTCGAAAATCCGCTAAAATTTCACTAATGGGACGCCTTTTCTGTACGGACTCTGATAATATGGAATCTGTAGGTAGATGTATCTAATACCCATAATAGATGACCCTGTGAACAGCCATGTACGTTATTGATTTTACGAAAATCAAGGTAAGTTGCGAGAACTGTAACCTGCATGAGTTATGCCTTCCGCACGGCCTTGATGGCGAGGACCTGGACAAGCTGGACCGGATCGTGACCCGGACCCAACCCTTGCATAAGGGAGACGTCCTGTTTCATACCGGCGACAAGTTCAGCAATCTTTATGCTGTACGCACCGGTTGCATCAAACTGACTGCAAGCTCCGATGCAGGTGATGAACAGATACTCGGGTTTTATCTTCCGGGTGAAATTATTGGACTCGACGGTATCGAGAAAGGGATCCACGCCTGCACGGCTGTTGCACTTGATACCAGTTCACTATGTGCCATATCCTTCCACAATCTGTCTGATGTGTGTCGACAACTGCCAGCACTGAATGAACAGATGTTCCGTCTGATGGGGCGTGAGTTGAGCCATGACAACCAGCTTCTGCTTACAGTTACCAAAAAAAATGCCGACGGTCGTATTGCCACGTTCCTGCTTTCCTTATCAACCCGCTTCCACCGACTGGGATATTCCGCGACCGAATTCCGGCTGGCGATGTCACGTTCGGAGATCGGCAACTATCTCGGCCTCACATTTGAAACGGTCAGCCGCAGTCTGAACAAGTTCCAGAAGCAGGGCCTTATCAGTATCAACCACAAATATATCCATATCCTGGATTCAATCGGACTGAAAAATGCGTGCTCTGAGCCGGAAATGGTCACACGTATAGACAAGACCGGCTCCTAGAAAGCTGACAAATCGCTGCGGCGATCAGTACCTGTTTCCTACCTGCCTAAATCATGATCTGGATCATGATGCCCGGGTCTGTGCCATGCTAATTTTCTCCCCACATAAACAGGCAACCGCATTCCGGGTGCCGACCTGCAGAGTCGTAAAACTCAAGGTATCCCCGGTCTGTACAGACTGCCTGTTTGGTTAATTGATAACCATAAGTACATAAACAACTGCAACCTCAACACTGTCATCAGGGCGGCAGGAAGCAGAAAACATCCGGTAAATAAAGTCCGGAGACAAGCAAGCCAATAAGGAGTATTTCGATGCTAACAAAAGAAAAAAATGACCTGATCACCCAGACCGGCCCGGGCACCCCCATGGGTAATGTCTATCGCAGCTACTGGATTCCGGCACTGCTGGCTGAGGAATTACCGGACAATGACTGCCCTCCGGTGCGCGTACAAATACTGTCTGAATTCCTGATAGCCTTCCGTGATACCGAGGGACGACTTGGCCTGATAGATGAATTCTGTGCCCACCGCTGCGTATCGCTGTGGTTCGGCCGCAATGAAGGTAATGGCCTGCGTTGTCCATATCATGGCTGGAAGTTTGATGTTACTGGCCAGTGCGTCGATGTACCGTCAGAATCGCCGGATTTCTGCAAGAACATCAAGCTGACTTCCTATCCGCTGGTAGAGAAAGGCGGTGTATTGTGGACCTACATGGGTGACCCGAAGAAACAGCCAGCATTACCTGAATACGAATTCTGTACTGTTCCTGCGACCCATCGTCACATCTCGAAACGTTATCAGGAAAGCAACTGGTTGCAGGCACTTGAAGGTGGTATAGATTCCAGCCATGTCTCGTTCCTGCACAGTGCCAATCTGGAAGAGGATCCGCTGTTCAAAGGTACTGCGGGTAACAAATACAATATTCAGGACCTGCAGCCGGTATTCGAGGTTGTTGATCACCCGGGAGGTCTGCTGATCGGTGCCCGCCGTATGGCCGAGGACAACCAGTACTACTGGCGTATCACACCCTGGTTAATGCCCAGCTTTACCATGGTACCACCACGTGGCGACTACCCGGTACATGGACACTTCTGGATACCTATTGATGACAGCCATTGCTATGCATGGAGCTATGATTACAAACCGAACCGCGAACTGACCGAGAAGGAGCGCTGGGCCATGCAGCAGGGCAAGGGCGTACATTGCGAATATGTACCTGGGACCTATATCCCCAAGGCCAATCGCAGCAATAATTATCTGATGAACCGTGATGCCCAGCGTATGGGTTCAACCTACAGCGGTGTCGAAGGTATCGCCATACAGGATGGTTCCTTGCAGGAGAGTATGGTGGGTATCGATCCGGTCTCCGGAGAGAGAGTTGCCTGGGGTGGAATCTGTGACCGTACCAAGGAAGTCCTGGCACCGACCGACCGTGGCATCATGATGGCTCGTCGCAAGATATTCGCCGCCATCGAAGCGTTGCAGGAAAAGGGTGAAACACCGCCCGGTGTAGACCCGGAGTCGCAAAAGATCCGTTCGGCCTCTGTATTATTACCGCGTGACAAGCCGTATAACGAGGCAGCTAAGGATGCATTGCGTACCAAACCAGGCAAGGCACACGTATCTGTATAGCTTCATCCGCTAACAGGCAACAAAAGAAAACGGGGACGGTTAATAGCCGTCCCCGTTCTGTTTTATTACTCTGAATATGCCGGACTATTCTTGCATCAGGCTGGCATCAAACACCAGCTTACCGGCGACATATGTCAGATCAATATCCAGCTTGTCGAGTTCGTCTTCAGGGACAGCCATATAATCCCCGCTCAGTACAACCATGTCGGCCCATTTGCCGGCTTCAAGCGTACCCAGATTGGCCTGCTCTTCTATGAACACGGCTGCATTCACGGTGATCATCTTCAGAGCGGTCGCCCGATCAATCGCCTGTGCCGGTGCGATGACCTTGCCGTTATCGTCCTTCCTGGTCACAGCGTACTTCATCATCTTCATCGGATGGTTGCTGCCTGAACCACCTTCAAAATGAACATGAACACCCATATCGATCAAATCCTTGACCGGTTGCAGGCTGTCGATCTGCTTGCCGTATTCATAAAAAATAACCGGTGTGCCATTGACCTCACGTGGTTCAAACAATTCACCGATATTCAATGCGAAACGCAGCTTGTCATTGTACTTCATGATCATCGGATAGTTATCCTTGTGCCAGATGACGTTATGATCATAGGCATTTGGTTTGGTCTGTTTGAACAGGACTTCGCCGGAATAGGCGTTATCAACAGCGTCAAGCACCACCTTCATCGCGCCACTGCCCATATTGTGGTTGCCGTTCGTGTTCCATCCATACTTGTTCAGCAGACGCATCGTATTCCAGTCTGTCTGCAACTTGTCTTCTTCACTCATCTGGTCCCAGCCGAGGCCAGTCACACCTTCACCTGACCACTTGTTCCATCCATGCGGAGAGCCACCCAGATCTGGCAAGATACGATCCTTCGCCTGGATCGTCAGCATGCCGGAAGGACTGTTGGCACCGTCGTCAACGGAGGCCAGTGCCGCACCAACGATCTTGACCATGGGTCCACGTTCAGGATCGTACAGGGAAAAGTTGACCAGATTACCTATGCGTTTCAGGTACTGTTCCGGGAATGGATTCTGGCGGGTAAAGTCATGACCGGGATAAACACGCATGACCAGCTGGCCGGAATGAAACAATTCATTCAACATACTGATGGTAAGCCCGCTCATATGTCCGGTAGAGGTTGTCACACCGGAACTCAGATAGCCCATGAATGAGGCCTTCGCTTCTTCCATACCCTGCTCAATATAGGCACGGCTGGGATAGGGGCGTACCTGCCAGCCGATAAATCCTGTTGCCTCATGAAACAGGGAACCGGTCGGCTCACCCTTTTCATTTTTTTCTACACCGAAATGGTCCTGAGGCAATCCCATCTCAAATGCCTTTTCCAGCATCGCATGATTAACACGGACATCACTGCTCGTGTAGAACAGGGCCAGCGGATTGTTGGGTGCAATTTCATCAATATCATCGGCATTCCATGCCTGCGCCTCCAGCGGGTAGTCCTTGGGCATATTGATAAAGACCGGGTCACCTTCGTGGGACTTGGCAAGTACCTCATCAATCGACTTCAGCAGTTCCTGCAGCTCTTCCCCCTTGATACGGCCGGACAACCAGCCGTCTACCAGCGTGTCCTTGTATATGTCTCCGCCAGGCACGGCATTATCACCGTCGTTGTAGATATAGCCGGGTGTTACGCTACGCCCCTTCAGATCGACCTGTTCGGTTTGTGGGCCTGCCAAGGCCATCATATCGGCATTACTGCCGGTGGCGAGTACACGTCCGTCGCGTACGGCGATCGCTTCAGTAATAGTAAAGTCCTTATCAATGGTCAGAATCTTGCCGTTCAGCATGATCAGATCGGCATAGTTCATAAGGATGCTGGGCTGTGCAGTCACGGCATGGCTGGCAAATATGACCAGTGCTGCAAACAGCACCATGATCGATCCATGCATGTTCTTTTTCATATGGATTTTCTCCTGGTATTGGTTCGGAATTATTTTGGAAGTGAAGTTGTTATACAGATATGCCTGAAAAATCAGCCACAGCTATGAACGAGATTATCACAGGTTCAGTGTCAGGAGGAGTCTGCCGTAGCAAAGTGAGAATACCGGGAGAAAGAGCGGCAGGTCTCACCCTGCCGCTACGACAATCAGGATAATCAGTTGACCGAACCCTTGTCGACTATCGTACCTGTGAACGGTTTTGCACCTGCCTGCAACAAGGTTTCTACTACCGCCTTGTTCGGATTATTCGAAGGTCTGCGATAGCGGTCATCATATCGGCCTACGGGAATATTCCTGTAATAACGTGCCTCCGGATCACCCATGGCAATCATCAGTGGTGTCTGTCCATATCTGTCAGCAACATCCAGGTTTGCACCATTTTCGGCGAGAAACTTGATCATTTCTTTCCAGCCGTGATAGGCAGCAAAATGTGCAGCCGTCCGCCCGTCTATCTTGCCAGTGCCAGGACCATTGACGGCATCATCATTTGTCAGCTGGGCGTTTACATCGACATCACCCATTGCCAGTGCCAGCTTCGCGGCTTCAAGCGCCTTTTTCTCATCCCTGACACCCATTTCAGCACCGGCCCCTGTTGCAAGCATAAACAGTGTGGCGCCGCTGTCTGTTTTTGCTTTTTTATCAGCCTGGCCCTTTTCAACCAGTATGCGCATTGATGTTGTATCACCCGATGCCGCCGCGAGCAACAATGGGGTTGCACCGATTATATCAATCTGCGGCGGGTCTTCATTACCACGAATAAACTTGTGATCCAGAAACGAGAATGAAGACTCTATACGCGCTTCCGGGTCGGCACCGGCGTCGATCAAGGCCTCCACCAGCTCAGGCATGTTCCTGCGTTCCCAGCCCAGATGATCTGTGCTGGTGTGGGCATAGCCATTCATGATCAGCACACCCTCATGTACAGCGTAATGCAACGGACGTATACCCCAACCGTCCTTGATGTTCGGGTCGGCACCATTTTCCAGCAGTAACAGCGCAAAATCCTGATATCCGGCAGCAGTAGCAACGACCAGAGCACTGCCCTCTTCACGCGTCGCATAATTGACCTCGGCACCGGCCTCAATCAAAAGTCGAGCTGTTTCGACCCCGCCCTTTTGCGCGGCGAACATCAAAGGGGAAAAACCTCCTGACTCCTTGCGAAACCGGACCGTCTTCGGAAAATTCTGGCCGAATGAACTGGGCACCTTGACAATAAACGGTTCACGCGCAGGGATGAGCCTGGATCTGGCATTTACATCCGCGCCTCCCTCTATCAAAGCCTTTACCGCTTCACGGTGATCTTCTGCCGCCGCCCACATCAGTGCCGTCTGATCCTGTCGTGATTCCTTCAGGTTCGGGTTCGCACCGCTGGACAACATCTCCTTTACCGCCTCAGCCACCCCGGAATTTGCACAGGACATCAGTGCGGTTTCGCCCGACCACTTTGCTGCATTGGGATCAGCGTCGGCCTTTAGTAATATTGAGACCATTCCTGCATTCTGGTTTGCGCATGCGAGATGCAACGGACTGACACCGTATTCATTTGCAAGCCTGGCATCAGCACCGGCACCCAGCAAGGTTTCTACCATGCCCATATCATTGTTATAAACGGCCCAGGCAAGAGCTGTACTGCCATCCGCCAGTGTGGAGTTTACGTCAGCCTTGCGCTCTATCAACTGCTTGACAGTATTGACATCCCGCTGTTTTGCAGCCTGAACGAAGTCTTCTGCCGCTGATGCCAGCATGGGTACAGCAGACAAAACAAGTACCATTAATCCATGCCTTCCGGCCTTACCATTCAACAGGTACATCTCTCCCCCCGATTTGCTTCCTCAACACCACAAACATACGTAATTGCCTATGCATTACCCAGACCCGGCAGGATTCCTGTCGCATCAGATTGCTCTGTACGATATTCATCTGCGGGAACATTCGCTACATCCATCATGGACAAATGCAGATTGGATACGGGCTGGCTTTCATAATGAATGTGTCTGCCACCCTTGATTCCGTTCTGCGTGCTACCAAACAGCAGTATAGGCACGTTGACAGACAAGTGCAGGTTTGAGTCACTGTGGGCGCCTCCTGCAACAATCAGTGAATTTTCAAGCAAGGTACTCTCGCCATCGGTGATCGATTGCATCTTGTTGAAGAAGTAGGCCAGCAACTCTGACTGGTGCAATTCAATTTTCTTCAGCAGTTCTATTGATTCCTGCTTGCCCTTGTGGTGACTGAGCGAATGATGACCATCCTTTGCACCCAGTTCAAGGTAGTTGCGGTTACTGCCTTCATGACCGAGCATAAAGGTGACCACACGGGTCATATCCGTCTGGTAGGCAAGCACCATTAAATCAAACATCAGTTTGACATGGTCAGCATACAACGGTGGAATGCCGGATGGACGCGCCATATCAACGCTGGCCAGATCCTCGTCATTGTCCGTCTTTGCCTCGGCAATCTGTATACTGCGTTCGATATCACGCACTGAATCCAGATATTCCTCCAGCTTGTGTCGGTCGCTTGCGCTGACCGAGTTCATCAGGTTCCTGACGCGGTCACTGACTTCATCAAGTACGCTGCTCCTTTTCTCCATGCGACGGCGCATAGCTTCCGGATCCAGTGAATCAGTATCTCCGAACAGGCGCTCAAAGGTCTGGCGCGGGTTTATCTGTCTTGGCAAAGGTGTTGTACCAGTACGCCAGGATATCGTGCTGGTGTAATAACCAGACAGACCATCAACGCGGTTAAACGCCCATTCCGGCGGATCAACACCCAGTTCCATCGACGCCAATTGTGTTTCAGCGCTGTATTTTTTGGCAAATATCTGGTCGACTGATATGGCAACCGAATTGTCTTTCTTTGAGGGTGACACGCCGGTCAGGAATGCGGCACAAGGCGGCGCATGTGTACCTTTGCCATGTATCAAATCAAGGCCACTCAGCACCAGAAACTGATCACGGAATCTGGCCAACGGTGCCAGCGTTGATGGCATTTCATAGTCTGCACCGACCGTTTTTGGTATCCACTGGTCCATTTGCCGGCCAGTAGGCAAATAGATATAACCCACCCGCAACGGTTGCCTGGATGTACTGGCCCTGGCCAGCGCCGGAACCATCGCATCGAGAAAAGGTAATGCCAGTGTGGCACCTGCACCGCGCAGAAATGCACGACGGTCTATTGCTTTTTTAAAGATCATCATGGTATCAGGATCTCCTGTATTGAAATGGTGTGCTCTCGATAATCCCCTGTATCAGGGATGACCAGGTATAATTGTCCTGCCTGGCGTCCTTGACGATCTTTCGGATGGCAGGAACATCGTGATATTGAACGGCACGACCAAGTGCGTAGGTGAGCATCTTTCTGGTCACGGTAAGCACAAAGCGGTCAGAATATTTAAACAGTTCCTTCTGGAAACCGGCGGTGTCCTCAAATGGACTGCCATCAAACAGGATACCCGAGGCGTCAACATCGGCATTGGCCTCCCGGTAACGTGTCCGGTAAGAGCCAATGGCATCAAACGTCTCCAGCGCCAGGCCTATCGGTTCCATCATCTTGTGACAGTTGGCGCACACCGGGTTGGTACGATGGGCCTCCATCGATTCCTTCATTGTCAGAATCTTGCCGCTCTTGTCAGCTACCTTCAGCTCAGGCTGGAATGCATCTGCCGGTGGTGGAGGCGGTGCCATACCAAACATGTTCTCCAGCACCCAGTTACCGCGTACTACCGGTGAAGTACGGTTATTGAATGAGGTAATCGTCAACAAGCTGGCCTTGCCAAGCATTCCATGTCGTAACGGGTTATCCAGTTTGACCTTGCGAAACTTGTCACCGTATATATCCGGGATACCATAGTGTCTGGCGAGACGCTCATTCACAAAGGTTGAATCCGAATTCAGCATTTCCAGCACACTGCGGTCATTCCTGACCATATCCTCAAACCACAACTTCATTTCCTGCTTCATCGCCACCCGCAGTTCACCATCAAACTCGGGAAATATCTCGGCCTGGGGTGCAACTATGTCAACATTGCGGATAGACAGCCACTGTGCACCAAAATTATCGAGCACCGCCTGGAAACGCGAATCTGCCATCATCCTCTGTACCTGCTGTTTCAGGACGGATGATTCGCGCAATTTGCCCTGCTCGGCTACAGTCAGTAACTCCTTGTCAGGTATACTGCTCCACAGGAAGAAGGACAGTCGGGAAGCGAGTTCCAGATCGGATACCGGATAGGCCTTGCCTGCAACTGCATCGGCAGGATCCTGTTCAATACGAAACAGAAACTCCGGTCCGGCAAGGATACTCTGCAATGCAAGTTCGATACCGCCTTCAAAACCATCGTGTTCACGACCCTTGCGATACAGTCGCATCAGACTCTCGTTTTCCTTCGCGGTTACCGGCCGACGATAGGCCAGATGCGCAAGACCGGTCAGGATAGAATGCGGACAGGCCTCATCCATGTCCGTCGCGGGCTGACAGGAAAATATCCTGTTCCGGCTCGGTGTTTCACCCGCACCTTTTGCATCATAAGGTCCGGTAATTACCACATTGAGCACGGCGGGCTCACCCCCCTTGTAGGCGGAGATGTCGGTCACTGTCAGTTCCGGAGCAGCAAAATCGGCGTCCTTGACTTCCTCATCGAGGAACGTTACACCAACCAGTCTTCTCCCTGCCTTTGCAGCAAAACGGATTTCAAGGCTGTTGTCTGCAGAAAACTCATAACCAACCTGATCTTCATCACCGGAAAAATCCACGTTCTGACTACCGGTAAACATCGGACCCGAGCGGCCATGTACCTCACCACCCACAGTCATCAGTTGCAAGCGCTTGTGATCCAAGCGTATATCCAGAAAGTTTTCCTTTTGCATACCACGGATATACCCTTCCATATTGCGATCCAGCCGTACCTTTAGCGTGTATTCGCCGTCCATCGGAAAATGATGATTTATTGCGATTCCACCCCGGGAACCAAACGGCAGATCCTCACTGATACGCGAGTTCTGGAGGTAACCGTCCGGGAAGGTATAGGTATCACTGACCGGCAACATTTCCGCGGGCCCGACAGCAAGGCGACTTACCTTCGTTGCCGCGAGCATGTACTGCTCCATCAACAGAGGAGACACCGCGAGTGCATCGGCCATGTTGTCAAAACCTTCCTCGACATTATCTGCCGGCAAATAGGCTGATCCCTCAATTTGCAAGTCCAGCAGGTCACGTATGGCATTTGTATATTCGTTACGGTTCAGACGATGAATTGTCGGTTTGCCTGGATTTATATCATTGGCAGCAAGCTGATCCAGCCCCGTCATCAGATACCCCAGCATATCCTGGTATTCATCTTCCTTGGGTCGGACCGGAAAGCCGACGGGTGGCATGGCGCGGAGTGTAAGCTTGGTGACGACCTTTTCCCACAACTGTGGATTCTGACCAAGGTCATCCACATTGGCTTCGTCTAGCAGAATATTGGCCGTCTTCAGTGTCGCGTTATGGCAGGTCACACAGTACTGATCCAGGACAGCGCGATAGGAACTTTTACTACTCGTCACGTCCTTACCGGTTTGCTGCGCTATCGCTGCAGGTGTAGCACTGAAACACCCTGCTATAAAAAGTGCTGCCGTAATTATTCGCAGCCGCTTAACTCCAGAAAGATTATACAAGCTCAACCCCCTAAATTACCTGCACAGAATTTTGCAAATTTTCACGCCATCCCTGTCAGACCGCCTATACAGGCAACTTACTTACCTGTAATCCCCAGCTACGATAATATTAAACTTATTCTACCCCGATTCAATACGGGTAACTCTTCTGAATTGTACCTGATTAATGTCTTTTGAACCAAAGTATCACCATAAAGTTTCACCCAATTATATACCCGCACAGGCTGTTGCAATGCAGCAACCAGCTCGGTTCGGCAATTGAACCGTTTGGTATAAGGACGTCAGTCAAAAAATTATATTTTTCCGCATGTTCCGTCAGGGCAATGCGAATACATATACGGCGTTATGTCCTTCTGGCGACGTTATTCCCGCCAGGTCAACCGGATTACGAGTAGCCGAATTGCCGTCGCCCGTCATAACAGCAACATACTGCTTGCCATTGACCGCGTAGGTAATCGTACTCATCTGGATAATGCCACCCACTATGGTCTCCCATACTATCTTGCCACTCTCGGCATCAAAGGCACGGAATCGGCGGTTCATATCGCCCCAGAACACCAGATTACCCGCTGTTGTTAATACGGCACCGTTCGCCGGGTATGAACTCTCATGCAATCGGGTAATCTTGCCGGTGGTCAGATTGACCTTGGCAAATACATGCGCCTTTTCCAGAGGGACACCGGGGCGCAGCACGCCTTCGCGCAGACCATAACCGGTCGGACTGGCAACTTCGGCCTGCATGGATAGACAGTAATCATGATACGGTATGAATAACGAATTCGTCCCTGGATGGTACGCCAACGGCCAGTAACTGCGGGTATTGTGGAAACAAACCAACGTCTTGTCGCCGTCCTTCTTGAATACCTTGTCGAAATTGATGGTGGTTTTGCCGGTGTTGACATCTATGTCCGCAATATTAAAGTCTGGTACGTCTTCCGGAAATGGCATTGCCCACAAAAACTCACCCGTCTGCCGATCCAGTACCCAAAGTCCGCCTGCCTCAGCAACCGACACCACGACATCCCGCGTTTCACCCCGTTTAATCTTCGGGTTAATCCACTTGACCAGCGCCGGGTCCGGATCAAGTTTAGTATTCAGCAAAATGCGTTCATGGGCATGATCGGCATCCCAGTCATCGCCGGGGAGATGCTGGTAATACCAGGAAAGCTTGCCGGTCTTCTCGTCCAGTGCCAACGTGGAATTACTGTAGAGATTCGCCGGTGCGCTACGGGAAATTGCGTCAGCACTGCCATGCCGCATCAGTCGGGTATAGGGTTGTGGATTGGCTGTACCCCAATAAATCGTCTTGCGTACCGGATCGTATGAACCCGGTAATCCCCAAAGTGAGGCCGTCCGTTCTGCGGTAGGCAGATCGGCCCAGGTATCGCCACCCGGTTCACCTTCTGCGGCGGCGGTATAAAATTTCCAGACTTCCTTGCCGGTCATGGCATCATGAGCAGATATAAAACAATTGGCATGGTCCTGACAGGCACGACCGGTTATGACCTTGCCTTCCACAACAATCGGGGCGGACGAAAATTTGGCACCGGCATCAGGGTCGTGTGGCAATATTTCCCAGCGTATGCTGCCGTTGCGGGCATCCAGCGCCACCAGAAACCCGTCGGGTGCGGTGTAGTAGATCATGTCCTGGTAAATCGCCAGTGATTTGGTACTGGTCGATGCTATGCGCGTTGGACTGGTTCGTGAGTCTGTCTTGCGTTTGTATTCCCAGATCAGATCACCGGTTGTAGCGTCTATTGCTATTACCGTCGCCATGGGTGCGGCGATGTACATAACCCCGTTATACACCAGCGGTATCGTCTGCTGCGTACCTGTCGGTAAACCACGTGTCCAGGCCATACGCAGATCATTTACATTTTTCGTGTTGATCTGATCCAGCGGACTGTAACGCTGTTCGTCATAGGTACGGCTCAACATTAACCAGTCATCCGGGCTCGGGTTTTCCAGCATTTCCCGGGTCACCGGTTCAAAGTCCTGTGCTACTGTTGTTGATATAAACAGATACCCTGGTATCAACAGTGTCAAAATCCTGATAAAAAGTCCGTGCATAAACTTGCCCCCCTCAGCCCACGATTGAAGTATATATCTGCAATGAAACGGCCGGTCAGCTATGTGCCCGACAGAAAATTAATCTATTCGCCCGACCTGTCCCTGCGCTGGCCGGTAAACGGTGAGGCACCCAGTTCCAGTAGCAGATCCGTTACTTTCTGGTTGCCCTCGAATGCGGGACGACGATAACGCTCATCGTAATTACCCGAGCCGATATTCCGGTAATAGAGTCCCTCCGGATCACCCATTGCCAGCTTTAAAGGTGTCATCCCATAACGATCCGCCGCATTCAGATCAGCCCCGTTTTCCACGAGATACTGAATCATATCGGTCCAGCCCAGATAGGTAGCAGCATGCAGTGCCGTTCTACCATCTTCCTTGCCCTTGCCCGGACCATCCGCAGCAATTTCGGTCAAGCGGGCATTTATATTACCACCGCCCATCGCCACTGCGAGCCTGGCTGCTTCCAGTGCGTCCTTTTGTGTGCGTGCCCCACGTTCGGCACCCATGCCTGCAGCCAGCATAAACAGGGTTGCACCACCGACCGTTTTTGCATTCTTGTCAGCACCACCACTTTCTACCAGTATCCGCATCGACTCAACATCACCCGAGGCCGCAGCAAGTAATAACGGGGTAGCACCAACCGGATCGACCTGGGCTGGTTCCTCACCTGAACGGCCCAGAAACAGATTGCTGTGATAGGCGAACGAATGTTCTATTTTTGCGTTCGGGTCAGCACCATGATCCAGTAACAGTTTGACCAGTGCCGGCATATTACCGCGTTCCCAACCGAAACGATGGGTGTTCGATGGCTTGAAATTGTTCAGTATCAGCACACCCTTGTGCAAGGCGTAATGCAGCGGTGTCACACCCCAGCCATCCTTGACGTTTACATCCGCACCCTGTTCGACCAGATAACTCGCCATTTCCTCATGGCCGCTGGCAATAGCAATGATTAAGGCACTTCCGTGTTCTGGATGCGGGGCATTGATATCAGCGCCCGCCTCAAGCAGGATCTTTGCTGTTTCTACCACACCTTGCTGGGCTGCAAAATGCAAGGCGGTAAAACCACCCGAGTTTTCGGGGAAGCGTATGGTTTTGGGATAGTTCGTACCAAAGACACTCTCACCGGGTGCAAGTTTGGTAAAGTAAGGTTCTGGCTCCGGGATCAACTTTGACCTGGCATTCACATCCGCGCCGTTTTCGACCAGCACCTTGACCACCTGCGGGTGACGTTCTGCTGCCGCCCACATCAATGCCGTCTGCTGCTGCTTGTTTTCACTGTCATTGATATTCGCCCCGTTTTTAACAAGTGCCAAGACGGCGTCAACCTGACCGGTATTCGCGCAGGTCATCAACGGGGTTTCGCCCGTCAGTTTTGCCAGATCCGGTCTGGCCCCTGCACTGAGCAATTTACTGACGACACCTGCATCCTGGTTTGCACAGGCGAGAGATAAGGGAGTTACACCGTATTCATTTGCTATATTCGGATCTGCGCCGGCGGCAAGCAACATGTCTACAGCAGCAAGGTTATCGTGATAGACAGCCCAGGACAGCGCGCTGGCCCCATTTGCCTGGGTCTGGTTCACATCAACCTTGTCCTTCAGCAACAATGCCACAGTTGCAAAATCACCTGCCCTGGATGCATCCAGTAATCCCATAGGCTTGCCCACTACCGGGACAAGCATCAACATCGCTGACAAGGCACAAACCGCTTTATTGCTGCATAACTGCCACATCTTTACCATTCCCCCTCACACATGCTGCAATGGTGAATCAATTAAACCAGACCTTTGAGTATTCCTGTCGCATCACTGGTCTTCCCCGAGAGAAACTCTTCCGTAGGTGCACCAAACATATCCATAACAGCCAGATGCAGGTTCGAGAGTGGATCGCCCTTGTAAACGACATGTCTCCCGCCCTTGACCTTGCCCTGGGCTCCACCAAAAATAGCGATCGGTACGGCATTATGATCATGCAGGTTGGCATCGCTGAGCGCGCTGCCTGCCACCAGTATTGTATTATCAAGCAGTGTTGCGTCACCGTCCCTTGTTGCACGCATCTTCTGCAGGAAGGCCGCCAGTAATTCTGACTGATGTCTGTCTACCTTCTTTAATAATTCAATTGCAGCACTGTTACCCTTGTGATGAGACATCGAATGGTGTCCGTCCTGGGCTCCGAGCTCCAGATAGTTACGATTGGTACCCTCGTGACCCAGCATGAAGGATACCACCCTGGTCATATCAGTCTGGTAGGCAAGATACATCAGGTCAAACATCAGCCTTGCATGTTCTGCGTAATTACCCGGTATTCCAGACGGGCGTTTGATATCCAAAGCAACACCGTCTCCAGAAACTGTCTTTGATTCCGCCACCTCGATTCCGCGCTCGATATCACGTACCGCATCCAGATATTCTTCCAGCTTGTAACGGTCGTCCGCGTTAACACTGTTCATTAACTTGTTGACACGACCGGTAACGGAATCAAGGACGCTCCCCTGCCGTGTTATACGGCTACGCATGGCCTCCTGGTCTACGGAATCGGTGTCACCAAAAAGGCGTTCGAATACCTTGCGGGGATTATCCTGTGTAGGTAACGGTGTTGTAGGTGTACGCCAGCTGATCGTGCTGCGATAAAAACCGTCATAATCGACTTCGTTACCACCTGCCCACTCTGCCGGGTCGAGACCCAGTTCAAGGGAGGCAAGCTGGGTGTTCTTGCCCAGTTCTTTTGCTACAACCTGATCTACCGATATACCGACCGAATTATCATACGGGTGGACACCGGTAAGGTAGGCCGCACAGGGACGCGCATGAGTACCACCACGCTCACCGGGTAACAGGTCGGCAGCCTTGATATCAAGCCCGCTCAGGATCAACATCTGGTCCCTGAATGCGGCCAGTGGTTCCAGTGAAGGAGTCAATTCGAAATCGGATCCGGCCTTTGTGGGGGTCCAGTTTGACATGATGCGTCCTACAGGCAGGTAGATATACCCCAGACGCAGTGGTCTTTCTGCCGCGGTAGCCGCAAATGCAGGCACCATCGCATCAAGAAACGGTAATGCGAGTGATGCCCCTGCGCCTTTTAAAAAGGTACGGCGAGGTAATGCTTTTTTCAATATAAACATGGCAAACTCCCTCCTGTATCAGATTGCTGCCTTGACCTGCTATTAATACATATGAAAAATCACGGTCCACTTCCCCATGGTCATCGCGCCTTCCGGTACTGAAACGGACGGCTCTCGGCGATGGCGAGAATCAGTGAAGACCAGGTGTAATTGTCAGCAGATATCTTTCTGACGATATCGCGGATTACTGGCTGATCATAATATTCCAGGCCCCGGCCCAACGCATAGATAAACAGCTTTTCAGCGACGGTGTGTACTACACGATCCGAGTGTTTCTGGAATTCTGCACGAAATCCGCCGGTATTTGTAAACTGGGCGCCATCAAACAGAATGCCGGATGAATCAACATCAGAGTCTGCCTCGGCATAACGGGTACGATAGGATCCGACCGCATCAAAATTTTCCAGGGCAAATCCGATAGGATCCATCAACTTGTGACAGGCTGAGCATACCGGGTTGGCACGATGAGCCTCCATCGCCTGTTTCAGTGTCAGCGCCTTGCCGTCACCACTTTTTACCTCAAGTGCAGGGACATTTTCAGGCGGCGGCGGTGGTGGCATATCCAGCAGATTTTCCAGTACCCATTTGCCGCGCAAAACCGGTGAAGTCCGGTTGTTATACGAGGTGGCCAGCAACAGACTGCCCTTGCCCAGCAATCCCTTGCGCTCTTCCAGACCATCCAGACTTATGCGACGGAACCGGCTGCCATATATGTCAGGAATACCGTAATGACGCGCGAGACGCTCATTCACGTATGTATAGTTCGAGGTAAGCATCTCCAGAATACTATGATCCTCGCGAATCATGCTTTCAAACCACAATCGGGTTTCCTGTTTGAACGCCTCTCGTAGTTCATTATCAAACTCAGGGAAGATATTCGGATGTGGCGCAGCGATATCCACATTACGCAACACCAGCCACTGTTCTCCGAAATTATCTATCAAGGCACCCGAGCGGGTATCTGCCATCATCCGGCGAATTTGTTCCTCGAGGATACCCGGCTCACGCAACTTGCCCTGCTCAGCCAGATCCAGTAATTCTTTATCCGGGATGGTACTCCACAGGAAAAATGAAAGTCTGGAAGCCAGCTCAATATCACTGATTGGATAAACTGTACCTGCAGTCACACCAGCTGGGTCCTGCGCAACCCGGAACAGGAATTCGGGACCGGCAAGAATACTTTGCAAGGCCAGTTCAATTCCGCTTTCAAAACCCTTTTCGTTCGCCCCGGTATTGTATAGTGACATCAGATCAGCCATGTCTTCATCATTTACCGGTCGACGATAGGCCTGACGCGCCAACATTGCGAGTATGCTATGTGCACAGGCCTGCTTGTCCTTGTCCGGGGCAGTGGACCCGGGTTTGCAAGTAAATATCCTGTTACGGCTCGGTGTATCACCGGGACCCTTGACCTGATAGGGACCGCTGACAGTAACGCTGGCAACCGCTGGATTACCCCCCTTGTAATGGCCAATATCGGGTAACAGCAATGCTGGTGTCATAATCCCGGTCGGTTTGACTGATTCATCTACAAATGTAACGCCCAGTGTATGGGTACCTGCGCTGGCCGGAAATTTCAATACCAGTTCTTCATCCGCCGTAAATTCATAACCAGTCTGCTCGGGGTCACCTGCGTACTGCGGGTTCTGGCTTTCATTGAACAAGGGACCTGAACGGGCAATAAATTTGCCACCTATACTCATCATACCAATACGCTGATCATTCAAACGCACATCGAGCTTGTGTTCGTTTTGTATCCCGCGGATATAACCTTCCATGCTTCTGTGCATTTTGATGCTAACGGTATATTCACCATCCATCGGGAAGTGATGGCGGATGACCGAACCTCCTCTGGAACCAAATGGAAGGTCCTCACCCATATAGGCATCCTGTCGGAACGTATCAGGTATATTGTAGGTTTCACTGGCGGGCTGCATTTCCGCAGGTCCGACGGCAAGACGGCTGATCCTGCCTGCGGCAAACATGTACTGTTCCATAAGCAGCGGCGACACCGCGAGTACTTCTGCAATATTGTCAAACCCCTGACCAATATTGTCAGGGGGCAACATCTTTGTGGTATCTACCTGCATATCCAACAGATCACGGATGGCATTTGCATATTCTGTCCGGTTCAGCCTGTGTACGGTCACACGGCCTGGCTCCGGATTCTCTTCAGCCAGATGATCGAGGCCGGATTGAAGATAGGTGAGCATGGAGTCATATTCATCCTCGGAAGGACGAACAGGTATACCTACAGGTGGCATGGCGCGTAATGTCAGCTTCATAATCACGCGCTCCCAGACTTGTGGATTCTGGCTGATATCATCCACGTTCACCTTATCCAGCATCAGGCCTGCGGTCTTCAGGGTTTCGTTATGACAACTTACGCAATATTTGTCGAGTAACGCACGATAGGGAGAGGCCTGTTGTGCCTGACTCGTTCCGGATGCAACAATTAATACGCCGCCGGCAATACCGGTGATGATTGTGGTGAAAAACCTGTTCAATGCCCCCGCTCCTGCATGTATTTAAATCATAACCTGTGTCGCGCCTTGTACAGCCTGCAGATACTTTCCAAACATATATCATTCATACCGTTACAGTCAATTTACCCCCGTAATACTTCCTGGGAAAAAAAAGGCACCCACCGGGTGCCTTTTCTCAATCAGTCCTGATGGACTGCTGACGAGAGTAAAATCAAAGCTGGCTCTTGGCCTGCTCAATCTGCTTCTTCAACTCGATATCAACTTCCAGACCACCTCGGCCAAGCACACATTGTCCAGCAGGCGCAGAGGCCTTTGCATCGTCGGCCCCGAGCGACTTTAACAAGTCTGCTGTAGACTCATGCGGCACAGTACGGTCAAGCAGACCAATTACGCTTACTCCCAGCGCAAGGCTTAATGGTGTGCGTCCACAACCGGTCTGAACATTGACCTTTGCACCCTGATCCACCAGATAACTGACCAGCGAATTTGCACCCACAAAGGCAGCGGCATGTAATGCTGTCCAGCCCGTAGCCGTGGCTTCATTAACATCTGCGCCCAGGGCAACCAGTCGTTTGGCACTATCAAGCGCACTCTTCTCTTCCGTAGGAGTAAAGTCATTCTTCTTACCCAGACCTACAGCTACCATCAATGAAGAACCGTTACCCAGAATCTGGTTATCGTCAGCGTAGACCTTCGTCTGTTTTTCCAGCACGGCGGGATTGGGTCTGGTTGAAACCAATGGTTTTGCACCGTGTTCCAGCAACATCTCCATTGCAGAGGTATCCAGTGATGCTGTCGCCAGAAAGAAAGGTGTAGCACCTTCCAGATTTAGCCAGGGCAAACTGTCCATACGTAACCTGGAAGGTGGATACTTCATCTCCGCATCCGGGTCTGCTCCTTTTGCCAGCAAGGCCTCTGCCAGTTCATACATATTGCCACCAGGTAAAATTTCGTCGGTCATACTTTCACCGTCGTTATTATTATTCGTGTCTACCGTACCTTCAACGATATACAGACCTGAACCTGGTGTATTTGCTTTCTCTAGTTCTTCCGGACTAACTGTCTCAATCGGTTTACAACGGGAATCAGCCGCATATCCACATACCCTGGTGGCGGCGACAATCTCATATCCGTGTAACAGCTTGAGACCATCTCGCATTGTATAGTGCAAAGAGGTCATGCCATTACTATCAGCACTCTTGGGATCCGCACCTTGTTCAAGCAGATACAAGGCAAGGTCTTCAAATCCTCCCGCACTGGCAATAACCAGCGCCGGGCCCTCTTCAACGGAGGATTCATTAATGACTGCGCCATGCGCCAGCAATAACTTACTGGTTTCCATATCTCCTACACGGGCAGCAAACATCAATGCGGTATAACCACCCTGGGGAGTGCCTTCAACATTTCCAGCATAGGCCTCCAGCACCATAGGTGCGTAACCTGCTTCCTGATATTTTCTGGTCTTGAGCGCAACATCTGCACCTTTATCAATCAACAACTTCGCCACTTCCGGATTTCGGAAAGAGATAGCCCACATTAATGCGGTCTGGCCACGCTTTGGTTCCTGAACATTGATATTGGCACCATGTTCCAGTAACAACTGTGCAACCTCGACAACGCCTGTACGTGCAGCCGTCATCAGCGGTGTCTCACCACTCCAGAGCGCAATATTCGGATCTGCCTTCGCCTCTAGCAAGGCCTTCACGATCTGGGGGTTGCGGTTCTTGCAAGCGAGATTCAACGGAGTTACACCATAGTCATTCGCAGCATTCACATCCGCGCCAGCTGCAATCAACTGGTTAACTGTTTCAAGATTATCCCAATAAACAGCCCAGGCCAACGCTGTCGCCCCGTCTGGTTGCGCAGACCTTGCATCTGCCTTGTCCTTGATTAGTTCCTGCACCTGCTGCCAGTTCTGATTTCGCGCAGATTCAACCAGGCGGTAATCAGGTTCAGCAGCCAGACTGGCTGCTGAACACAGTACGAGTAATGGAGCCACCCAACCGGACAAACGTTTCCCCTTCATGCTCATCTAATAACCTCTTTAAATATCTACTGTTATGCGGAAAGGCTCAGATCAAGCTCTCCGGAAGACTTCCCGAACGTCTCTGTAGGCATGCCCAGTTTGTTCAGCATAGTCACATGCAGATTACACATCGGTGTACCCTGCTTGTAAGCTATATGACGCCCACCCTTTATGCCGCCAGCGCCACCGATTAACGCAACTGGTATGTTCCACTGGCTGTGTACGTCACCATCACCCATTCCCGCACCGTAAACCAGAAGCGAGTTATCCAGCATTGAGGAACCGTCTGCATCCTTGGCTGCCTTCAGTTTGCCCAGGAACTCGCCAAACAATGAGGCGTGGTATACATCAATTTCACCAGCCTGGCGTTTCCTGACCGGATCACCGCGATGGTGTGTCAGCGGATGGTAGGGGTCTTTGTGACCGAGATGGGTAAATACCATTTCACTGTATTCACGGGCCACCATAAAGGTAAATACCCGGGTCATATCGGTCTGGTACGCCAGTAATAACAGGTCATACATTAACTTGAGATGATCCCCATGGGCAGGGATACCCACTGGACGATTCATTTCTGGCAACTCCATATCTGTTTTTGCTTCTGCCTTCTGAATCTGGAATTCCACGCCACGAACTGCATCAAGATATTCACTCAACTTGGCGCTGTCTTCCATCCCGAGTGTCTTGTTTACCCTTGCCATATCCTCTCGAACAAAGTCGAGAATACTGCGCTGTCTGCTCAAACGGCTCTGGCGGGCCGCAGGATCAGTACCACCATCACCAAACAAACGCTCGAAAACTTCACGAGGACGATGTTCCATCGGCAATGGGGTAGTCGGGCTGGCCCAGGATATGGTGTTGGTATAAGCCGAGCTATACCCGGCAGCAGACTGGCCAGCAAGTTCTGCAGCATTCTCGATACAAACCTGTAACGAGGAAAGCGGTGTGTGCTTGCCGAATTCGGCTGCAATAACCTGATCCACTGAAATTCCGCATCGAACTTCGCTTAATGACTTGTTCGGCTCGATACCGGTCAGGAACATCGAACTTCCACCCGAGTGTCCGCTGACGCTCTCGGAAGCACCGTTATCCATATGGCTGAGTACCAGCATCTGGTCACGGAACGGCTCCCACTGTTTCAGGATGTCGGTCATTTCATAATTGGCGCCCGCGACCTTAGGCGTCCACCTGTCACGGATTATGCCATTCGGTGTATATACGTATCCAACACGAATCGGCATCTTGCTGGCAGGATCGTTCGGATTCGCCAGTGCCGGTACCATTGCGCTCAACATCGGTAATGCGACCGAGGCACTCAAACCACGCAAAAATGTACGCCTGGGTATCGCCTTTTTGAAAATTATCATGAGCCCGTCCTCCTCATCTGAAATGGTAAACTGTTAACAATTCCGGTAACTATTGATGAAAACCTGTAATCACTCGCTTTGGACTCGTGCACAATTTTGCGCACTGATGTCATATCGTAATAGGCTATATCACGCCCCAATGCATAGGTCAGCAGTTTTTGGGTAAATGCACTCGCTATGACCGAAGACTGGTTCAACAATGCCTTCTGCAATTCTGCTGGCCCCTGGAACTTGGTTCCGTCTGGTAGCATACCAGACGAGTCTATCGGGCTACCGGCATCTTCGGTACGCCACTGGCCTATCGGATTGAAATTCTCCAGACCAAATCCTATAGGATCCATACGATTGTGGCACACTGCACATACCGGATTGGCGCGATGCTTCTCCATTGCCTGACGCATCGACATAACCTTACCCTTGTCATCAGATTCCTGTAGTGGTGGTATCACAGTCGGTGGCGGCGGTGGCGGCGCTGCCATAATATTCTCCAGAACCCATTTTCCTCGTAATACCGGCGAGGTGCGGTTTGGATAGGAGGTGATCGCGAGTACAGCACCCTGTGCTAAAAGCCCCTGTTTATTTATATCCGAGACAGATACGCGGCGAAAACGATTACCATAGACATCCGGGATATCGTAATGGCGAGCCAGCCTTTCGTTCAGGTACTTGTAATCTGCCCTGAACAAGTCGAGTATCGAACGATCATCGCGGAAGATACTGCCAAGGAACAACTCCGTCTCTTTCTGGAAGTCCTTACGCAGGTTTTCGTCAAACTGTGGGAAGATTTCCTGGTTCTTTTCCGTATGCGGCAGGTTACGCAACAGCAGCCACTGTTCGGCAAAATTACTTACCAGTGTTGTAGAACGCTCATCAGCAAGCATTCTCTTGACCTGTTGGTCCAGAACCGCCGGCTTGCCAAGCTTGCCCTGCTCGGCGACCTTCAGCAATTCTTCATCAGGGATACTGCTCCAGAGGAAAAATGACAATCGTGATGCAAGTTCGATGTCACTCAACTCATAATTCTGGTTGGCTGCTACATTGGCAGGCTCACGCTCGATACGGAACAGAAACTCCGTACTGACGAGCAGACCTTCAATTGCCATCTGTACCCCTGACTCAAACGAACCACCCTCTTTGGCACCCTGTTCATATAACGAGATCAGCGGTTTGATATCGGCATCCTTGACCGGACGGCGAAATGCCTTGCGTGCCAGGTTGGCGATTATTTTTTCTGCACACGCCGACTCGGCTTTACTGGTTTTGGGGTTACAGATAAATACTTTTTCCCTACTCGCAGTATTTCCGGCACCTTTGACATTAAACGGCCCGGTGATGGTGACGCTCGAGACCGAAGGTTCGGTCCATGCGCGCTGGTAATCATTCTCCATTCTGGATTTCATGTAGCTATCATATGAACGCTGGGGTATCTGGCCTTCCCAGGCGAAATTCTCTTCCAGAAATGCTACCTGTACCGACTTCGCCCCTGCGCTGACCGGGAATCGCACTTTCAGCACATCATCAGCCGTACGTTCATACTGGGCCTGCTCAAATACCGGCGGGGTCTTGTCTGCACGCCCTGCACCCATTGCAAGAGCTACGTTTTTACCACCTACGGTTAACAACTGAACTCGCTTACCATCTACACGTACATCCAGCTGATGTGGTTCATCGATACCTATGACCAGACCGGTGCCATCGGTACGCAGCAGCCGAACATTCAGCTCATATTCACCTTCAAGCGGGAACAGGTGGTTTACAGCTATACCACCTCGAGTACCAAACGGCAGATCTTCATTCATCCGTTCGTTCTGGAGCAGGAACGGGGATACGACGTATTCATGTACGTCCGTGTCGATTGTCGGGTCACCTACAGCAAGACGGCTGACCTGCCGTGCCGCAGCCATATACTTCTCCATAAGCACCTGTGATACCGATAACAGATCGCCAAGGTTATCAAAACCACCCGAATTGTCCGGAGGAAGCATAGAGGCACCATCAACATCAACTGCCAGCAGGTCGCGGATTACATTGGTATATTCAGTACGGTTCAGACGATGGGCAGAGACAGTCTTGCCTGGGTTTGGATCAGCCTGATTGGCCAGATCAAGTTCACGTTCAAGATGTTCACCAAATCCGATATAAAACGACTCATCTGGCCTGGGCATACCGACCGGCGGCATGGAACGTGTCTGCATTTTAAGCAACACCTTCTCCCACACCATCGGCTCAACATTCAGGTCGTTTATATCGGCCTTGTCGAGCATCAGGTTTGCCGTTTTAAGGGTTTCGTTATGACAGGTAACACAATAACGATCCATAACAGAACGGTATGAAGCAATCGAATTTTCAGCCGCTGGTGTCTCCTGCGCCTGCACCCCTGCCACGGAAAATACAGAATAAAGGCCTAATAAAGTAAGGCGTAATCTCACGTAAAACCCCTCCAAAATTGTTACTGAATAAATCGCGACCAGTCTACTACATATTTTATAGTTGTTCACTAAGCTGCTATCACATTTCGATGAGAAGCAGACAGGTTCAGAAAAACAAATTTTATATACAATTCAACATCTTAGCATCTGTCTGGTGTGTTTTGCTGAAGATGCCCAGCCTAAAGTATATATAAACAAGCAATTCCGTTTTTGATCCAAATCAAACAATAATGGATTTGAGCGGACGCTGTCCCGTCTGCATATTAACCTGCACCACCTGATAGTCCCGGGCGAAAAGTCATTTCATCCGACTCATACATTCGTCAATTTATTGTGATATCCGCACAGGAGAAATAGTCATTTCCATCATCAATTTCCCCCATTGACTGGGTGAGGCGAAACGTGCAGTTTTTACACTTTATCCCGGAGGGCAGGGTAATATCTGCCCAGTAATACTTTGGCGCTTCTTCACTGATTTCCCCATCAGCACCATCCTTCATATTGAACAGGACTTGCCATGATTTTTCTTCATCTGCAGATAAATCGATACGCCATACACCAGTATGGTCATTGGTTTCCTTCCACTGTACCCGTATGGTAGAACCCGTGGTATATGACCGCTGCGGTTCCCCTTTTACGCTGGCCGGCGGCTGTGAGCGAAATCCACCGCACGGCAACAAGTCCTTCATACGAACGTTATCTTCCCGAGGGAGGGGTGAAACAAAGGCTGTTGGTGTCGGATCATCCGGTGCTGGAGCCACGAGTAACTGGGCATGCCCCCACACCAGCACGGGTCCGAACGCCAGAAGTATTCCTGTAATGCTTTTTACTGTGTTGTATATGCTCATACGCACCCCCGGCTCCTGTACTTTTGCCTGTTCCAAACTGACTGCAGCGGCACGAGGCCGCTGCAGTCAGGATTTTTCCATCTATCTTCCCGTAATGACACGGTCCTGACTACATCTTGGCAGCCTGTTCCTCTTCAAGCTGCTTTCTGTATCTGGATTCATAAAAATTGATGTAATGTGCGCAGCCTGCCGGGTCAATAAACGGATTTTCGGCGGTGCTGCCCTCTTTTTTCAGGGCGACTTTCTTGTCCAGATCAATTGATGACGCACGTGCATACAAATAGAAATCACACTGCAGCGTCTTCAGATGTGCAAAGGATTTTTCAAAGTCATCTGCTATTTCCGGATAAAGTTCGTTCTTTATAAGTGGGCCGCGGTCGACGCCCGAGGCTGACATGCCACTCATGTAAACAGCATTGTATTCCTTACCGTTGTCCATGACCTTCATCGTCCAGGTTGTGGCTCCTGGGGTATGGCCTGATGTAATATGAGCAACAAGGGTCACATCACCGAGTTTTATCTCTTCCATATCACCAATCGTGGCATCCACCTGAACCGGCTCGAAGTATTCCGCCCCCTCATCACCCTGCATCATATTGCGAAAATCGCTTTTACCGCCGCTGGCAATGATTGCCGCTGTTCCTGCCGAGGTTACTACCTTTGCATTCGGTGCGACCTTTTTGAACTGGGCCAGGCCTCCTATATGTTCTGCATGAGGATGTGAATTGAGAATATACTTGATGTCCTCAAGTTTGAAACCGGCCTTCTTGATACTGTCGATTACCCATGTCACGTGTTCAGGCGACGTAGTGTCCATCAGGATCAGGCCTTCCGAGGTAGTTATCAGAAATGAACCGACTTCCGAATGACCAACCCACCAGATATTGCTGGCAATCTGGATCGGATCGCGCGGAGTCTGATCCTCGTTGTTGGCACGATTTGCGGAATCCAGTCTGTCAGGTGTCAACTGGGCTGACACGTTGGTACTCAGAAATACCGACAGTGCACAAGTTGTCAATAAAAATGCTGAAAAAACACCCCTTTTTGCGGTATGACCGCTTATTTTACCCATTAATCCCATAACTCCCTCCTCGTAGAATGATATTCAGATGGCCAGGTCTCACCCGGACCCGCCTCTGCAAAATCTGTGTACGCTGCCCCCCAATATTTGCGATTCAAGGCGCCTCACCTCACTTAAAAAAACTGAACCTGTTTATATAGATCCAGCCAGTGTAATTTTGCCTCGCAAATACTACGACCTCGCCAGATTCTTTAGCAACCATTATTTATGGGACAAAGATGATATCTGACAGGAGGAACTGTCCAGAATGCGTAAAAACACCTGAACAGGGTAATTCTCCACCCCAGGTCACAATCCTGTGATACAGACCGGGATACCCCCTGTTTAATCCGTGCATGATAAAGTAGAATATTACCCGGCGTAGTTGCAGGCAGACCTGATAAACAAAAAAAAGCAGGTTTGTCATGAACTGATTGGAGCTGTAACAGCCTAATTGATGAACTGGACAGGGGTTAGGCAATTTGCAGCCTACTGATGTACCGGACCAAATTTTTTGAACTACATTACTGAGGAAATCTGATGAAAAGCATACACGTTCTGTTTATGTCAGGACTACTTACCGTCTCTGCAATATCTACTGTACAGGCGGACGCCGCTGCTGGTGAAGCTACCTATTTGTCCAAGGGATGTGTCGGTTGTCACGGACCTGCGGGTGACAGCCAGGCGCCGGAAATGTTTCCCAAGCTGGCAGGGCTTGAAAAAGCCTATATTCAGACACAATTGACTGCTTTCCGTAGCGGCGAACGTGCAGGGCCGACCATGAATCCGATGGCTAGCACACTGACTGATGAAGATATCGAGCATCTGGCTGAATACCTCTCCGGAGGCAAATAAGCGGACACAAGTCTCTTGACCGGAGACTTGGCGATGACACACAAACCGGCCTGCAGGAGCGATACCTGTCAGGCCGGTCTTGTATAGATACCCCGATAAACCGGTTTGTCCTGACCCATTTATACTGATGACACCTGATACCTGCTATTCAAGAATGATGTCAATCTTCCTGTCGATGGGACTGTTGCTGAGCGGACTCCCTGTGGCAGGACAATCAAATGATAACTCCTCCTCACCGTATGGGTCTGACTCCGACACAGAAAGTGATATCGAGTACGGTGTCATGCGTTATTCAAGTACAGCACGTACCGATCCGATAGCCACAATTGAAACAGGTAATAATTCCGGACTGAAATTTCATGCAGACAGGGGTTACCTGGATGCTCTGCTGGAATCACTAAAGATCAGTCCAGCCTCACAAGTACTGGTATTTTCCCGTACCAGTCTGAATATCGCGAATATCACACCGAAAACGCCCCGGGCCATCTATTTTAACGACACAACCTATATCGCAATGGTGCCCGGATCGGGTGTGCTCGAAATTGCGTCGATGGATCCGCATCTGGGTCCGGTATTTTATACACTTGAGCAGAACGCAGAGTCGACCCCCCGGTTTGTACAAGAAACCGGCCAGTGTCTGCGTTGTCACGATTCCTATTCAATGACGGGAGGAGGTGTACCTCGCTTTATCCTCGGTTCAGGTTATACCGGTGCGAATGGTAATCTGGTATCGCATGAAGGCTGGATACTCACAGACACCTCTACCCCGCTGGAAAGCCGATGGGGCGGATGGTATGTGACCGGCAAACACGGTAAACAGGTTCATCTGGGTAATATCGCCGTAAATGACCCTGCTGACCTGTTCCAGCTGGAGAGCCTGCGAATCGGCAACGTCACAAGTCTGGATACACTGCTGAATACCGATCCGTATCCCGCTAAAACCAGTGATATTGTCGCATTGATGGTGATTGAACATCAGGTTGAAGTACAGAACCTGATTACACGGGTCAATTATGACATTCGCTCTGCACTGAACGGAAACCCGGAATTACTGGCGGGGTCCGGACAGGACATTAATAAAATCCCTGAGGTTGTTGCCCGGTTAATAAATGATATTTCCGCACCACTGATCGGGGCGTTGTTGATGGCAGATGAGGTACCACTGACAGACACGTTAGAAGGTAATCCCGCTTATGCGGAATGGTTCACCGGACTCGGTCCGAGTGACAGTCAGGGGCGTTCCTTGCGCGAATTTGACCTGAAAACCAGATTATTCCGTTATCCGCTCAGTTATCTGATCTATTCAGCTGCATTTGATAATCTGCCTGTTCTGGTCAAACAGCATATCTATCAGAGACTGGCTACGATCCTCGAGAACAAGGACACGGATGAGTTTACCCACCTAAATACGGTAGACCGCACTGCCATTCTGGCCATTCTGAATGAAACAATACCCGAATTCAGGGCTGCAGGTCGGAGTCCGTAGACCGGCGGCTACCTGACTTTCTACAGAAGTAACAAACCGGCCAGCGCCAGCGTTGCCGGATACAAAAACATCAGTCCGATATTTTTACGCTGATCGGTTCCGAACTGCACATCATCGGTCGCCTGTTTCAGGGTTCGGCCACGCAGATAGTTGACCAGCTCCCCCGTGGTCGTCTCATCAAAATATTCACCCTGCCCGCCTGCAGCGATAGTCTGCAGGATATCCTTGCGCAACGGGATCCGGATGGTCTTGCCATCGATTTCAGTCAGGGCATCACTGCATACCTCATCAATATCCGTTACCGGGATTGGTGTGTCGACAGGATTACCCACACCAACGACCAGAAGCGTAATACCGGACGCCAAAAGGTCCTTCATTGGCTGTTCCATATTCTGTCGCCAGTCCTCTTCATCCAGATAACCATCACTTATCAGCACGGCATATTCGACATTTCCATACAACTCCGGCATGGTCTGCTTTTTGGCAGCAATCACTTTTAGTGCGTTGAACAGATCCGTGTCAGTCGCCCGGTAGGTCATGCCTACAAACACACCGTTATTGATGGCAGAGCGGAGATAACTGTGATTAAAGGTCAGCTGTGTTACCGGGAAAGCCAGCCTGTCAAAGGCCACGATTCCGAATCTGGCTTCGGGTACATCATCCATCACATCGAACATGACATTTTTTGCGCGATCCAGAAACGTCGGTTCGTCACAGGAGTTGCGTGCATGCATGCTGCGTGAGGTATCAACCAGAAACAGGTAGTCAGCTGTCTGTTGTGGTTCGATATACGGACCTGCACCGACAAGCACCAGCGCAGAAGTAAACAGAATGGTAAATAGATTACGCAACCTGAAATAACGGGATGTCGGTGGCGCACTGCGGAACTTCAGCAGTATTGTCCTGGTCACTGTCCCGCTCTTGCGCATCGCCCATACCAGTGGTACGAGCATTGCAAACAGGGCCAGGACCCAGGGATAATCAAAACCCATCGCTGACCTTCAGTACAGGGCGGGATGATAGTTTCATGCTAACAGTCTGATGGAACATAACTTCATTGATGACTAGCAACAAGACCGCAATTATTGCGAGTAGTGCAGCTAACGGGGCCCGTAAATCCGTCTCAAAGACCCGGGTCTCATCAACAAACTGTGGCGACTCCTCAATCTCGCTGACAACACGATAGGCCTCTTCCATGTCCTGCCCGGAATCTGCACGGAATATCCGGAAACCCGGGTCCGCGGCAAATTCCTGCGATATCCTTGCCAGGATATCGTCCGGTATTCCAACCCCCAGTGTATATAAACGAATTCCGGCCTGGCGCAGGCTACGCACACCACGCCCCAGGTTCTCCAGATCGTCCTCTGCATCTGAAATCAGGATGATCGCGCCTTCCTCTCCATTAAAGGCCTTGCGTGCCATCAGCAAACCCTTGTCAATATTTGTCAGTGAGGAAAACGCCTCCAGCTGGGTACCCGACCCACGTCGTATGCTTTCCAGCACCTCATCAAAACGGTTCTCCGTCTCAATCGTCGGCCAGCGTGCAAAAAAGGGTTCGGTGCTGAACAGGATCAGTCCAAATCGCTCGCCCCGAAACCTGTCCAGAAAATCGTGAAATGCATCTCTGGCCATCTCATAACGGGTAACACCACCATCACCTTCCTTCAAATCATCACCACCAAAACCTTTCGAACTGGCAGGGAGATTCATCGACGGTGACATATCAAACGCCACCACAAAATTCCTTTGTAATACCCTGGTATCCTGGGAAAACAGTGGTGTGGCGGAGCGATAAACAGGCCCGGCGAGCAAGAGTCCCAGCCCGGCAACCATCACGCACCGCATCGCAACCTGTAACCGTTTTCTGGATTGGCTGTTGCGTATGCCGGAGCCTGCCAGATATTCAAGCCCGGTAAGCTGCAGGGCACCGAGCCTCCGATCCCCATACAACTGCCATATCAATATCATTACCAGCGGCAATATCAAAAGCGCCAGTTCGGGAGTAGCGAAACTGATTGATTCAACTATCGCTGCCAGCGCGTTCATACTGCCCTGTCAGAACCGCTCAAAGATTATGTAGTGGCTGTTGTCTTTGGCCATCTCGGCATCGTCATATTCTTCCGGTATCTTTGCGTTGATAATATCAACGACACCCTGATCTGAAATTATCTCTTCATCACCCGCCTCGCCAGGCTTCGTACTGAACAATTCACGTAACTGCAACAGACGGGTAAGAATCGCGTGACGCCAACGTGTAACCAGTTCCAGATTTCTGAGGACATCGTCACTGGCCCGCAGTCCACGTGTGGCCGCCTGAAGATCGAGTTCGGCCTGCAACAATTTCTCGGCTGCCGCTATCATCATTTTGACCACGTCTTCTTCCGAAGGAGACATCTCACTCAGCAACAGTGTCTGCATCAGGTCTTCCGCCGTCTCTGCCTGAAACACCAGTTCGAGTATCCGGGACTGGACCGCAGGACCACTGTCAGCAAAACTGTATCTGGCCCGGGTCGTGCCACTATTATAAAAAGCCGCTGCCCGGATCTCCGGTATCTCCGCAGTTGCCGCAAAAGACTGTAATTCCAGCAACAGGTCTTCGTCGTAACCATGGGACGCATTGATAAGGTCAACAGTCTGGTTGTAATTACGTACCTCAGAGGCAAGCCACATGTCAGGCGTCACCGCAAGTGCCAGCAGGGACACTCCGCTAATGCCTGTAATGATAATTACCGTTGCCACCGACTGTTGCAACTTCAGTCGCTCGATCAATGAAGGTTGTTGCTCAACGACCAGTCTTTGTTCCTCTACACTGAGAGCAAGCCTGTCTGCCAGTAATACATGCATGAGACGAACATCGTCATCCACTGTTTCTCCCGGCTGATACAAACGCCATAACAGCGTCCTCGCCTGATCGACACTGCCGCACCAGGCATCATCTGCGGGCTGATGACCGGACCAGAACATTTCCGGATCCATCGATATCTGCTCTTGCAAGAGGCGGGTAAAGATCCGTTCATATGCCAGCATCACGGACCGGTTGTCCATCGCCGGGTCTCGCGGTTGCCTGAACTGGAACCAGAGCTGTTCAGCGCTGCTCATTTCATGCAGTTGACGGCGCCTTCCGTATCGCCAGAGTAAAAATGCCAGCATGCTCAACAACACCACAGCGCCTGCCAGCATGGCTGACTGACGCAAGGCTTGCTGTTCCAGTATGTGACCGCGGATCGGTCGCAATGGTATCAGTCCCGCATCCCAGTGATAGAGCGAGCCGATACGCAGTTCCGGGCGGTTGATCCTCAGTGTGTGCAGATCACTGCCTGTGGCCCCGGCATTTGAATACGGAAGCACGGCGGGATTAAACGGATAACTGCCTGGTTTTCTCGCGCCGATCACATGCAGGGTATATTCCAGTCTATACTCGCGGATCCCCTTGCCAATATCGTGCTCAGTTTCGCTGGAATTTAACTGATCGAACGGCAGAAAGCCGATGTTACGTTTGAAGGTATCAAAGTCAGGGATGACAGCAGCCGGTCGATACAGAATGCGAATGCTGAAACCGGCCTGCTCACCGAGGATATAGCTGTCCTTGTCCAGACTGGCCCAGCCGCCGATTTGCTGATCCGCTGGCAAATCACCGGACTGCTGTGGCTCGAAGCGGACCAGATGTCCGGCAGTGCCACCCAGCGATGCTATGAAGATAAAGCCACATATAAACATTACAGCGAGTGCCGGTAGCAGCATCAGCCTGAGGGAGACCCTATCCAGCGCGGACAAGATCCTGTTCATGCCGCATTCCGGCCCTTGCGTTTACGGAAATACCGATCAATCTCCCGGCTGTGTGTTTCAACATTTGCCGAATCAAAATGCAGGGGACTGAGTCCACGTGATGCCATCATGCCTGTAAGCTCGGCAAAACGCGCCTGATGGACCGAGCGTATGTCACGTGCGATTTTCGGTGATATCCAGATCTCTTCCCTTGCACCGGTTTCAGGATTGGAGAAGGGTATGAATGTACTCGAAGGCAAGTCCGGGAAGCTGTACTCAAGTTCATCCTGGATGATTACGGGTATAAAGTCATATCGTTGCACTGAACGCCATAACCTTGCCATATCAATCAGCTTGCCGTCGCCCTCAAGAAAGTCTGAACAATAAAGCAGCATCGCATTTGGTGGCAGACAACTGTTCAACGGAACCCGCACACCCTTCATGCGTCCGTCATCGGTACCGGAATAAAAGTGCCATAATGCGCGGTAAAGATGATAGAAATGGCGCGAACCGATACCGAGGCCAAAACTGCGTATACCGGTTTCAGTCCGGATACCGAAGCTGAAGGTAGTTTCAGCCTGCCAGGCAGAATACAACAGTAGCGCGACCGCGCTGATCTGGGTCTCCATCTTGTCCCGCACCCGCATTGACGGTGAGCCATCGACCACAACCATGACATTAAAATCACGCAGCGCGACACGTTCAACAATGGTCGGAATTCCCCGTCTTGCAGAGGCGGTCAGATTAATCCGGCGCGGATCATCACCCAGCTGGAAGTCACGATAGCCCATCGGCTCGTACCCCTTGCCGGAAAACGGGCTGGTCCACTCGCCAGGCAGTATGCTAACTACCTTCTTGCCCGGCACAAAGGTGACGGGCCGACGCTGGATCTGCAACAGAAGTTGCTTGCTATCCAAGGTCAGAGCACCTTGCTGATTATTTCATCAATAATTTCGTGCAGGCGAACTTCCGTCTCTTCCAGTTCAACTTCACCTGGCTTGAAGACCAGACGATGACGCAATATCGGTAATACAACGGCAGCAATATCATCCGGTCGGACAAACGCATTACCCTGCAATACGGCATGGACGCGTGCTGCCTGGATCATGCTGAGGCCAGCACGGGGAGACGCGCCACCACCACGCTGAACCAGCTGTTTTATACTGGTTATCCCCGTACGTTCCGGGCGGGTCTCATTCAGGATCTGCTGGATTTTATGCACGATTGACGGCTCGACATGCACACCGGAACGGATGGCCTTGCGTGCTGCCAGTATTTCTTTTTCATGGATGACCGGCTTGATAACCGGCATACCACCCGTAACTCCGTAGCGGGTAATGATGGTCTCCTCGTCTTCCGGCGAGGGATAGCCGAGCGGTACCATCATCAGAAATCTGTCCTTTTCTGCCCTGCCGAGGCCGAAGGTACCCTCTTCCTCCACCGGATTCTGGGTGGCGATTACCATAAACAGTTCTTTCAGTTTATAGGTCCCCCCCAACTCCGTCGTAACCTGGCCTTCTTCCATCGGCTCCAGTACAGAACCCTTTGAGCTGGTACGGGCACGGTTCAATTCATCCGTTAACAGGAAGTTGGTATGCAGCGGCCCCTTGACCACCAGCTCCAGCTTCTTGGTGGCAAAATCAAAATGCTCGATTCCGATAATGTCCTTGGGTAACAGATCTGCTGCAAACGAAATACGGCGAAACTCGACATCTGCCGCTTCGGCCAGTGTCTTGAAAAACAGGGTCTTGGCGAGTCCAGGTACACCTTCGAGCAGGATGTGACCACCGGCAAACAGACAAATCAGGGTCTGATCCATCTCCTTGTCCATACCCACAATACGTTTCCGGACCTCATTCTCAAGTGCAACGATACTGTCATGCACCTGCTCCAGCTTCGGCAGGTCGGCAGCAGGCTGCTGTTCAGTCGTCATCGACATCAGATCAATCTCCTGTTAAAAATTTTTATTACGTTAGCCTGTAAAACCCTGATGCACCCTCACCAAGGGGCGACCACAGACAATCAGCGACTTTCATCCAGGGAAACAACAGGGGGCAACAAATTACGGTCGGAATCACAGCAGGATTTATATCGCCATCTGCCTGTCAGCTCTACACGCTGTGGTATGTAATTCCAGGCCACAGCATCAACGCTCCCCACCCTTAACAAACATTTGCCCGCCTGCACCGGAGTTAACTGCTGTCCGGCACAGGCGGGCTGATGTTACTGTTTACTACCTGCGTTCAGATACCTCTGAACGCTGCCATACTGAACTTACTGTGCCGCCGTCGCATTCGCGGTGGCAATTCCCGGCTTGTATTCAGGATCCTGATAGATAATCTGATCACCAACGAGTGTCATGATGGCCTTGTTGTCCAGGATTTCATCTGCGGGTACCGTAAAGTAATCGCGCTCCAGCACGGTAAAGTCAGCAAACTTGCCCGGCTCCAGTGTTCCGGCCACATGTTCGGCAAACAGCCACTCTGCTGCCTTGCTGGTATACAGGCGCAATGCGGTTGCTCGGCTGACAGCCTCTTCCGGCATCACTATCTCGCCTTCACCCTTCGGCATGCTTTCATGTCTTACACGGCGATTTACAAACATGTCCAGCGCATTGAAATAGATGTCCGGGCGCGGATGACTGTACTCGGTCTCGCCGACGATATGTACACCGGCCTCAAGCAATGTCTTGGTCGGGGCCAGAAACTCCAGGCCTTCCGGTCCGTAGCGTTTCACCTGGGTCAGCGAGGCTGATACGTCATTCGGCTGGATAGGCACATACAGGTTGTAACGCTTCATCAACTCAACAACCTCGGGCACCTTGCCGATAGCACCACCGTGGGCAAAGCCAATACGTAAGGCACGGATATCATCCATTGACATACGACCCATTACCCTGGCCTCTTCAATCCAGGCCACATGCTTTCTGAACGCCTCGCTGCCAAATGAATGCAGACTGAATGGACGCCAGCCTGTCATCAATGCTGGCTGCAGGACCTTCTTGATACGATAGGCGTCTTCTTCCCAGCATAACTCCCTGCTCTTTAACATCTCGGGACCGGGCAAATCATCGCCGAAACAGGCCACCTGACGGGAGTCACCCACACCGCCGTCGGTGATACCCATCGGCCAGAACCATTCATTCGTATCGATAGAGCCGTGGTGCGCACCCATCTCGACCACTGTCAGCGCATTGTTCGGGTACATCACCGGGCTTCTGAACATTTCAAACCCATAACCCCACCTGACCGGCAGACGCTTGTCACGGCGCAGCAGGTCATAAACAGCGGTCATGGCTGTGCCGTATTCCACGCTGGACGCCAGCATGGTCACACCGGCACTGGTGTACATTTTCAGCGCACCTTCGAGCAGGTCCATGGTCAACTGCCTTGGCATCCTTGGCGGATTGATCACCCGCTCCCAGGCACCACTTTCCTGGAATACTCCACCCACAATACCTCTGTCACCTTCCTTGCCTAACTTGCTAAGGCCGGTCATGTCATTCGCTGCAACCTTGAAGCCCGGCCAGGACTCCAGCGTCTTGTCCAGACCCTTCTGATTCAGGAGGATATTTCTGTGACTGCAATGCTGCATATGGTGCGGGTACAGTTCAGAATATCCGCAACCCTGTGCAAGGTGGGCGTGATAGGAATCTTCACGTGCCTTGTCGGCGTTTTCCTTGAACAACTGACGGAACGGATCCTGTGCGTCCGCATAGACCGCAGGATTGGTCAGTTCTTTCAGCGCCTGCGGTACACTCAACGGCTCCATCTTCGCCTTGCCATCATCGGCCAGGCGTACCCGAACAACCAGACCAGGCTGCTCAATCGCGCTTGGCGTGGTACCACTGGCCAGCGTGGCCGGGTTATTCGGTATGGCCTTGCTGAATTCACCCAAGGTCAGAAAATCATTATAAATACCGTTCGTCAAAGCACCTATATCAGGGTAATTGGTATCGGGATTTTCAACCAGACGGATGTGGACCCATTCGCCCGGTTCCGGTGGATATTTCTTGATAAATTCGGCCACGGCTGCGTAGGTATCCGCTGCATTGTCACTTGGCAACAGGATCGCAGTATGGAGACCTGGCGGTAATGAATACTGATCCCGTTCTGCCTCGAACAGGCGGACTGCATTCATCGTACTTTCGGGGTGTACATGCGTTTCGATGATGCCCGGTATGACTGTCTTGCCCTTTACGTCAATAACACGGGTCTGCGGACCTGCAAACTTCATCATGTCGGCACGGTTCCCGGTCGCGAAGACCTTGCCACCACGGATGACCATTGCCTCGACTACCGTACCTGGATCATTCGACAAGACCGACTTGTTATCCATCGTGTATATCTTGCCGTTGACGACAATCGTCTCCGGATAACTGACGAGCTCACTTGGTACGGTCGCGGTAGTCTGCGCCGGTACTACCGGTGCAAGCATCGCTGCCAGTAAGGTCGATGCTAGCATCGCCGGGAAAAATCTGTATCTGTTCATAATCTGACTACCCCCTGATAATTAAACTGAAATAATAATTCTGCTTGTGTACAGGAAAAAATGGCTGTTTCGGTTAGCCCGGCTGACGGTGCCTTAATCGCCGGTATGCCATAGTTGCGAAAACCAGCAGTCCAACCACAACAATGGCGATAAAGCCGGATTGTTTAGGGTCTGTCGCTGTTGCCGGTTGGTCTGCAACAGGCTGACTTGCAACCGGACTGGTTTGGGCTGGTGATTGTTCCGTCTCCATCTGTGACATCCCCGGCATGTCCTCGGCTGAATGAGTCTTTAGACGTGGCCCGGGGTTTACTGTGATCAATTGACCCGTCTTGGGGTCAACAGTGATGTAAGGCGAGGAGTAATCGACATCACCATCCGATGCACTGGCGGCGCCAGACAGCAGTATCAACAATACTGTTATCTGTAACATAAACATGACCCTGCCCATAACTCTCGTTCCCCTCAATACCGCTGCAAATACAGGTTATACCAGACAACAATATCAACCCGTTATCAGCGGGCTAACCTAGTATAAAAAAATAAGAGTGTCAATAAATTACTAAGATCAACATTGTGCAAGAATTTCGCACGGATCAGGCTTGTTGTCTCCGGATTGGGTGTCCGGATTATTAATCCAGGATTCCACTCTGACCAGGTGATAAAGTCGTAACCATCTTTTTTTACCCGGCTGTAGCGTCAGGCCTTTTTTTATCAGGAGCTGAATGAAAGATTGAACGGATTTCGCTGTAAACTGGAAATAAACTCACTTACTAGGTATCATCCAACCCTGTTTAAATTTGTCACCTTCAAATGGAGTAATTCATGTCAGACGAGCATAAACCCTGGGTCGAACCGACCGAAGGCAAACGGGCAGGATTCGGCAAGTTCAAAAAACTGCCGTTGGCTTACGATACATTCATGGAATCCGAAGGCATCCCGGTATTCCGTGAGCTCGGTATTCGCGATATACGCGAACTACCTTTAAAACCCTGGAAACGGGTGGGTGGCAAGGGCTGCTACATCCAGTTATATGGTACCGAAGGCAAGTGGGGCGGTTATGCCGTTGAAATTCCTGCCGCTGGCGCACTGAACCCGGAACGCCACATGTTCGAGAAGATCTATCTGGTCGTCGAAGGTCGCGGGTCAACCGAGGTGTGGCTGGATGGCCTGGAAAGCAAAAAACATATCTTTGAATGGCAGAAAGGCTCGTTATTCTCGATTCCGATGAATGCCTGGCACCGGATAGTGAATGCTACCAATACACCTGCGCTGATGCAGGCAGGCACAACCGCACCGGTAGTAATTAATTCCTTGCAGAATATTGATGCGGTGTTCAATAACCCGTTCGTATTTTCCGACCGCTTCAGCACCGAGGACGATTTTTACAAGTACAAGGCCGATGTTGAAACTGACCCTGTACGCGGACTGGCCATGCGTCGCACCAACTTTATCCCGGACGCCATCAATTGCGACCTGCCGCTGGATAACCGCCGCTCACCGGGCTGGCGCCGCATCGAACCGCACATGACACGCAACTCCTTCTATTTCTGGATTGGTCAGCACGAAGGTGGGCGCTACTCAAAGGCGCATGCGCATACCTCCGCCGCGATCCTGATCTGTCTGAAAGGCAAGGGTTACACCTATACCTGGCCAGAACATCTGGGACCCACCCCCTGGAAGGACGGCAATGGCGATCAGGTCCGTCGCATAGATTATATACCCGGTGGCATGGTAACCGCCGCACCTGGCGGAGCCCGCTGGTATCACCAGCATTTCAGCGCCTCGAAGGAGCCGTTACGACTGACCGCCTGGTTCGGCCCGCACAATCCCGGCCGTGACCCGGGTCCTCCCGGAGAGAAACACATGGACTATACCGGCATGGAACTGCCAGAGGGCGGTACCGCCATCCCGTACTGGATGGAAGACCCGTATCTGCGCAAGGAGTACGAAGGTATCCTCGCGAAAGAGGGCGATACCACCCGTATGGACCAGTCACTGTATGACGTTCCGCCAGAATACAAGGACTACGTCTACAAGAAATAATTTGTCTATGCATGTCCCGGGGACAGTCTCCTGATACGTCCCCGGGATTTTTCCAACTACCACCAGCGAATAACCACCATCCCTATGTCAGATATTTCAACCGATACCATCATTTTCACAAATGCCGGTCGCACACTGGAACAGGAAAACGAGATCGAACTGCTCAGTGTTGGTGTCGATATCGGATCCTCGACTTCACACATCATTTTTTCCCGGATTACGATGGAACGATTCGGGAACCGGTATCTGGTGTCAAAACGTGAAGTCGAATTCGAATCCGAGGTGTTGCTGACACCCTACTCTGATGAAACGACCATAGACGCAGATGCGCTGGGGCGGTTTATCAGCCAGCAGTATCAGCTCGCCAGCCTGTTACCGGATCAGATTGACACCGGCGCATTGATACTGACAGGGGTCGCGGTCAGACGCAGTAATGCCCGCGCCATAGGTGAACTGTTTGCCAATCAGGCAGGCAAGTTTGTTGCCGTCAGTGCCGGTGACGCGCTGGAGACTACGCTGGTAGCCTACGGCTCCGGTGCGGTTGATATGTCCCGCAGTGATAATGTCAGGGTCATGAATGTCGATATCGGCGGGGGAACGTCGAAGATTTCGGTCTGTCATGCCGGCCATATCGCAGACATGACTGTTATTGATGTCGGTGCACGTATTATCTGTGTGGATGAAAACGGCCGGGTCTACCGGCTGGAAGAGGCAGGCCGACGATTTGCCAGCGAGGCAGGTATCGACATTGAAATTGGTACACAACTGAACCCGAACCAGCTCAATACACTGGTTGAACGGATGGCAGATTGCGTAATGCAGGCGATGGGGGCCGCGCCACTGGACGAGGCAGCAAGCGCGCTGTTACGTCTGGCGCCGCTTAAAGACACGCGTGTCATACCGGATATCATGACCTTTTCTGGCGGAGTGTCAGAATATATCTACGGTAAAGAGAGTGGTCATTTCGGGGATCTCGGACCGCTGCTTGCCGCTGCAGTGAGAAAACGTGCAGAAAACTGGGGACCCAGGCTGGCCATACCTGCCCAAGGTATACGAGCCACGGTTATCGGTGCCTCGCAGTACACCATCCAGGTCAGTGGTAACACCATATATGTTTCTGCCGGTGCCAGCCTGCCATTGCGTAATATGCCGGTCATTATCCCGGATTTACCGCTGCAGACCGAGACGCTGGTCATAGATGATATTGCCCATGCGGTATCAGAGGCGCTGGTCCGCTCGGAACTGACAGACAGTAGCCGGACTGTGGCGGTCTGTTTCCGGTGGGAGGGTTCCGCAACCTACGCGCGACTGGATGCGTTCTGTCGTGGTGTGATCAAGGGTATGTCAGCGGTGCTCTCTGCCGACACACCTCTGGTACTGGTCAATGAAGGCGATGTGGGCGGCTTGATAGGCCTGCATTGCCACTCAGACTGTGACCTGCAAAACCCTGTCGTGTCGATTGATGGTATCAGACTGAAGGAATTCGATTTTATCGACATCGGTGCGATGATAGCGACCTCCGGTGCCGTACCCGTTGTAATCAAATCACTGGTATTCCCTTCTACCGCCGCTCTGGGTCAGGTATAAACGCCACTGAACGACACAAGCTCCCCCGTAGTGCTAATACGTTATCCAGATTCCTTGAGTTAATAAGGAATAACGGGGGAATTTACCTCCGGGGGGCTTTTGTATTCGCATTGACAGTTGTATTATTGTAATTTATGTTGTACTAACAACACTGTTGCCTATTTAACAAATCAAAAGGGGGTATGTCTATGGCTAAGCTTCTAAAGCCATCCAGTTCAAGATTCTGTTCCATTATTGGCGCTGCCATCTGCGCAATTATCTCGGTGCCATCGGTTCAGGTTCAGGCTCAGGCACTGGAAGAAATTGTCGTAACGGCCCAGCGTCGTGAACAATCACTTCAGGAAGTGCCAATATCCATCGAGGCATTCACCGGCGCTGAAATTGATAAACAGGGTTTCCGGGACATGGTAGACCTTACCCAGTTTTCACCTGGCGCCACGATTGATGCGGGACAAGACAGAATTAATATCACAATTCGCGGCGTGGGTACTGCTGGAAACAACCAGGCCCTGGAACAGTCTGCACCTACCTTTGTTGATGGCATCCACTTTGGAAGGTCAGGACAAATACTGGCTGCATTTCTGGACGCTGAGCGGGTGGAAATCCTGCGCGGCCCCCAACCGATCTATTTCGGACAGAACGCGAATGCCGGCGCATTCAGTATTACTACGCGTAAGCCTACCTCTACATGGGAAGGCAATCTACGTGCTGAAGCAGGTAACCAGGACAAGAATGCTGTTGAGTTTGGTGTCGGTGGCCCTATCAGCGATACCCTGGGAATACGCGTGGCCGGAAAATATGATCGATCCTCAGGTTATATGAAAGACATCCTTACCGGCGATACCTTCCCGAAATATCAGGTATTCATGGGACGGGCGATACTTCAATGGACACCAGCGGAAAATTTTCAGGCTACTGCCAAATTCCAGATGGCCAACAAGCAGACCCAGGGAGAGGGTAATGCGGTCGCGCGCAGCATCGGCTCTGATATGAATCCTATCCCAACCGAACGCTATGCAAGACATACGTTAATAACGGGGCTAAGTAATGCAAACTTCCAGCCGATACCGGCAGAATTCGGCGAATGGGGTATCCGTCCGTCTCTCGAATATCTGAATCCGGCAGTCGACGGGCTCGTCTTCCTGAACTCTTCAGACAGGACCAGCATCGACCTGTCCGGATTCCTTCCCGACTACATGCGCACTTCGCCCTGGGGTTCACAGGGTCCGGATAGTATCGAGGCCCATGACGATTTGAGCCCGTGGGACAGCTATCTCGACTTGAGATACACCTTCGCAAACGATATAGAACTGAGTTCCACAACCGGTTATAGCCGCTATGTCCGCAAAAACTCTGAAGACAACAGCGGTCAATACTTCCTGTCGAACTACACCTTCCGTTCCGAATTTCTGGATCAGTGGAGTCAGGAAGTGAAGCTCAGCTCGCCGACCGGGGGCATGATCGAATGGATGATTGGTGCCTACTATCACAACAACGACCTCGACCTGAAGACCATCGGTCTGCGTTCGAATGTACGTAGGCCCGCACGTAATCCGGTCGGATTCGAGGATGCAGAGTGGCTCAGCGGCTTCGCGGCACTAACGTTCAACTTCTTTGATGACAAGATGTCACTGGACCTGGGTGGTCGTTACTCCGATGTTAAAAAACACGGCGGACAGATCCAGTTCGTTCAGGAGTGGATCTTTGACGACCCACTTGCACCGGGAACTCCATTTGTCATACCGAATGAGACCACTCATAACCGCTTCCGCAGTCTGACTGCCACCCCGAACTACTCACGGTTTGTCGGCGCTACCCCGATCGGGATGACACCGGAACGCAATGCACCAGCCGACGGTGTCGCACGTAATGACGCGACGAACGACGGCACCTTCTTCGATCCCCAGGTTGTACTGCGTTATCGCCCGATGGAAGATGTTTCGCTGTATGCCAAATATGCCGAAGCATTTAAGGCTGGTGGGTTCGAGGTCGAACTGAAGAGTACACCGCAACCGGAAAACTTTGTATTCGGTCCGGAAAAGACAACCATGTATGAGGTTGGCGCACGCGGAACCTTCTGGGACGGCCGCGCCCGTGGTGGTGTCTCGGCCTCCAGTACCACCGTCGACAATCTGCAAATCGGTACTACCCTGCCTCTCGCTGTAGTCACCAATACAGGTGTAGCCAGTCAGACTGTCAACGCTGGCAAATTGCGGGTACAGGGCCTTGAGGCAGACCTGTTAGCTGCCGCTACCGACCGCCTGACACTGAGCTTTAACGGTGCCATCTATGACGGAAAGATGCGAAGCTTTAGCAACGCGGGCTGTACCACCTTTGAATCCGTGAATGCCGATAGTGGGCCTTGTATCAGCGCTGCTGAGTCGATTGCGTTGGTTGGAAATGACGACCTGGAAAATACCATCGACCGTACCGGAGAGAGACTGCCACGCCTGCCAGAATGGGTGTTCACCATCGGCGCAGATTACTGGTGGCCGATCCTGGACAGCTACAAGATGACCTTTAACGGGCGGTTCAAGTATTCAGACGGCTATGTAACCAATATCGAAAGCTTCGATCAGATTGTCCGCATGCCGACCCATTCCGACCTGAACCTCAGCCTGGGCATCGCTGACCTGGATGATACCTGGGAACTGTCCATATACGGACGTAACCTGCTCGAACCAAGAATCAAATACTACCCGGAATTTGATTTGTTACCGGATCCGATACTTTACGAAACCATCAGTTCGAACTCTTTCCGGACTTACGGAATCCAGCTGAGATATAACTACAACTAGCACTGTTACCTCTCGCTGGCAATCGTCTGATTGCCAGCGAGAGCCATTTTTGCAGATACCCACTGCATTTAAATCCTGCCTCATTCATTACTTCTACTGAAATCCTGTTTATCTGATCTGTATCCCTGTTTCTTTGTCCGGATGGTTGTCGGCTCCTCCAAACTTATCTAGACTGATGCTGTAAATTTGCACGTAAAATTCATACTCTGGAGGTTTTGTCATGTCCAATCAACCCAAAGCAGTATTATGGCCCTCCCTGGCCAGGGTACTCTGCTCATTGATAATTATTACCCTGTCCCTACCCACCCTTGCCCAACGCTATGTGCCACCCAGCGATATTGCAGAAGAGGACACCCAGGCCATGATTCGGAATTTCATGTCTCGTCCTGATTTGCCACTGAAGGGCGGTGAGAAGGGATATGTTGAGGACATCGTACGCATAAATGCAGTAGGTATGGACTGGGACATTGGTATATCGGTACATGAACCTGAAGACCCATCAAAAATACCCACCGGTGCAGATGGCAAGAAGATAGGCATATATCTGTTACACGGTGGTTCGGGTGATTTCAAGTCGATGCACCGTCAGGCCAGTCTGCTTGCGCGCAAACTTGGCTATAAGGTCATCAGCATGAGTTACCCCGGGCGCCATGCCTTCCATACAGAGAGCCGGGACTGGCCGGGCAGGAACGTGACCGCTTATGACCATCACAAGTATTCACTCGAGGTCCGCACCCCCATCTGGTTACAGGGCGAATACATCACGCGCGACCAGTACGATATCGTTGAAGACCATGAACAGCGTCCGCGTTATGGCATTCGCACACTGGCGAGGGCAAAGCCGGGAACAAACTTCTATAACCGGATGGCCGGATGGCCGATTGCATTTGAGCAGGGCGGTATCGCGGTCATGCGTAAGCATTTTCCTGAAGGCGAATACTCCGTCTATGTACATGGCCACTCAACCGGCGGTCCATTCACGATGATGCTGTCACAACGCGTACCGAATATCGCCGGTGTTCTGGCCGTGGAAAACTCCTCGTTTGGCTATATCAATCGCGCCAAACATGCCTGGGGCGGTGAATTGGGCAAGATTGATGGATATGAACGTGTCGTTGATGACTATGGTCTGGAGTCGCGTACTGACCCGTTTAACGACCTGTATATACGCAGCTGGCGTGATGATGCGCGCTATGTCGGTCCAGAACTGCTGGGCCAGGAGGGCCCGGAGGCAATGATGCGGCTACCGATGATCATGGAAGACATCCTTGAGGACTGGGGCGATGTACAGCCCCGCCCTGAATTCAAGGCTGAATATGTGGTCACACATGACATCGAAGATTCATTACGCGAGGCCGCACGTGTCACCGCAAAACGGCTGAATCTGGACGAGGAAGAGACCGAGACTATGGTTGAACACTATGTCGGGCTTAAAACCGAACTGAAAGGCGCCGGGGTAAAACCGGTACCGCCGATCATGTTCCAGATCACCGCCCATAGCCGGGACCACAGCCGGGATGTCTACGAAGAAGTGATCATCCCCCTGTTTAAAAAGATGCAGCCGGCACCCAGGGTGTCACTAACACAGTATCCCTACGGCACACACGGCTACATGTCAGGTGAGTTTGTCGATGGGGTGAAATTCGGGGTAGGTCCAGCCGTATTTGAGCAGTGGGACCAGGCTATCAAAGGTGGTTATTTCGTAGTCGATAAGTAGTAGTTTGCACGAGGGTGGTCAGGAACCTGTCCTGACCACCCCGTACCGCATCAACTGGCTAACAGGACGCCCCGAAACAGCTGAAACGACAAGCCCTTCTCAAACAACAGATAGATGGACAAAAATGTAATTACTGTTGTAATGATAGAAAACCGCAGCTTCTGATCACCCAACCAGCACAAGGCGAGCACCAGATAGATGCTGCCACCAATATAGAACCCGACAAAGTAGATCATTACGATGAGCGCCAACAGAGACAGCGGTGCCCGGAGCTCGATAAACAGGGGAAGGTCTACCTCAGTCTTCTTATGGTTCTCCTCATTCCCACCCTTCCAACTGGTAAACAAATCCAGCGCCAGCAAGAAAAGGGTAATCCAGGCAGTCATAATTGGCACCTGACGCGACTCTGCCTCCAGTGTCTGGTATCCGGTGACCAGATAGGCGAGCACAAATGCGGCGAGCAATAATGAAGGCAGCATATTAATAAACCTGCCTGTACGTTGTGTACTCATATTATTTCTCCCCTCGCAGCCAGTTCCGGGTCACAGGTACCAACCACCACAACAAGCTTATTACGATCAATAACACCATAATGATGGAGACAGGCGAGGAGACAAAAATGCCCCAGCTACCCCGGCCTATCATCATCGACTGCATAAAGCCACGCTCGGCGGTCTCTCCGAGTACCAGTGCTATCACCAGAGGCAGGCGTGGATAATGGAAGCGCACCATCAGATAACCAATAACACCCATGCCCGCTGCAACCATCACATCACCCGGCCGCGAATCAATAGCATAGGCACCGACCAGACTGGTAATAATCACTATCGGTGCCAGGATCTGGCCTTTAACCAATGTTATCAGTGCCAGCCAGCGTATCAGTACCAGCGCCAGCACAGCAGACAGGACAGCACTCAGGGTCAACGCTATAATCAGTCCATAAATCTCGCGTTCATGCTCCAGCAGCATCGTCGGTCCCGGCTGCATACCGTGTAAAACCAGAATTCCCAGAAATACCGCCATTTCTGAACTGCCCGGGATACCAAAGGCCAGTGTTGGTAACAGCGCACCGCTGTCCTTGGCATTATTTGCGGCCTCCGGCGCGATTACGCCCTCAATACGTCCCGTACCAAACGTCTCCGGGTGCGGGTCCGAGTTTTTCGTCGAAGAATAGGAGATGAAAGTCGCAACTGTCCCGCCGGCACCGGGTACTGCGCCTACTATCGTGCCGATGATCGAGCCGCGTAACACAACTTTCCAGTGCCGAAATGTTGCCCACACACCCTTCATGATCCCATCCAACTGGACAGAGTCTGCATCTGCCGCCACACTGCCACCGGATATGGTCAGACGTATCATCTCGGTCATCGCAAACAGGCCTATCAACGACGGGACCAGCGGAATACCGTCCCACAGGTAGTCAGAGCCGAGCGTGAACCTGTCACCACCACTGACAGAGTCGTAGCCAACAAAGGCCAGCATCAGCCCCACACAGGAAGTGACCAACCCCCTGATCATATTCCGGGTGTCAGACAGTGCTATTGATATCAGTCCAAACACAGCCAGCAGGAAAAACTCCGGCGGTCTGAACATCAGCACCAGCTCCTTGGCAAATGGCAACACCATTAACAAGGTCACCATGCCAAACAGGCCGCCGAGCGGTGAGGCAGTAGATGTGGCACCAAGCGCCTCTGCGGCCCGTCCCTGACGGGCCATCGGATAACCATCAAGGCAGGTCGCCGCATTCGGTGCAGTACCAGGCGCATTAATCAGGATCGCCGTGATAGCCCCACCCGCGCCTACAGATCCCATGATGCCACCCGCCATGGCAAATGCATCGATAGGTTCCATCCCGAATGTGAGAGGCATCAGGATAGCGAGTGCCGTTGTTCCGCCGAGCCCGGGTATAACACCGACGATCAACCCTGCAAACACTCCGAGTTGCAGGAATAACAGGGTTCTCAGCGTGAAAATATCAGCAGTTGCGCCAAGCAATACTTCTAGCATCAGTTTGTTTCCGTGTGTCCGGGTTTATAGAAATGCGGAGTGACAAATTGTGTCGAGGCACAACTGTAGGGTGACCGCGTGAACCTGGTTTACTTTTTCAACACATTTATATATTTATTGTAGAACTCGACCAGTCCACTCACGGTCGCAGATGTTGCCTCCCCACCGGCAGGCGATGCATCATTTCCGGTAGCCTCCAGCCACTTGGTAAACTCAGGATCCGCCATCGCTGACATAAAGGCCTTTTCATAGATAGCCCGGATGTCTGCCGGCAAACCGGGAGGCGCGCCTATCATACGGACTACATTCAGTTTGCCGAGATCAGGCTTGCCCAGACTGTCGGCATCCGCAATCCCCGGACCCGTGCTCTTCATACCAATCATCGCCAGTGCCCTCACGTCACCAGACTTGATATAACCACGCGCGGTGGACATGCTGAGTAATGCGGCAACCACATCTCCCCGCATCACACCCATCGCATATTCACTGCTACCGGTGTACCCGGTCACCACTTCGTATGGGATACCCAGTGTTTCATTCATTATTATCGTGGCAACATAGGAGGTTGATGATGGGCCGGTCGCGCCAAACAGTATGGGCGACTTTTGTGCCAGAACCTGCTCAAAACTTTTCAGATCACTGTTCTTGTTGACGATAAATGCATACGGGTCGTTACCCAGAGTGGCCAGCCAGGTAATCTTTTCCAGATCATAGCCCACATCTTTTTCCGTTAACTGCGGGATCAATACACCCGGCATATTAAACATGCCGATGGTATAACCGTCCGGTTTGGCCTTGAATGTTTCAAGGGCGCCGCGCCTGCCACCACTACCCGGCGAATTAATTGGCAGCACATTTACATCATTACCCAGATACTTTTCGAGTATCGGTATAAGTGCGCGCATATAGGTGTCAAAACCGCCACCCGGGCTGACACCGATAATGACCTTGATATCCTTTTCCGGAAAGGCCGCAAAAGTCGGGGATGTTGAGACCGCCAGTAAAATGATGCTGGCAAACAGCTTCTTGAAATTCATTTTATACACTCGTTCCCCCGTCAGGACACATTGCTTAATGGACGATATAAGTTCATTACTTTTGATATAAATCAGGCTGATCAGTTCAACGATACTATTAAACATGATATGCAGTGTCAACTATAGCAAATCGCCAGCAAATCCTGCGTAAATTTATCGTAAATTGCGGCCTTGCCTCTGACTGGCATGTCAAATTATGATGCTTACTGTTCTCGAGTTATCAAGGGCATACAATCGTCTCGTGGCGGGGCGAGACCTGCCCTTCAAACTTTCATATCTGAGTAGCCTGACAACCGGGGGGCGCAGTCATGCATATACCATCAGTAAAGTTATCAATTACTACAATATTGCTGTTTTTCTTGTATAACACTGTTGGCCATGCCCAGCCCCAAATCCTGATCAAATATCCTGAACTGATCATGTTCAACGGCAAGGTGCTGACACTGGATCAAAACAATACGATTACCGAAGCCATTGCCGTACGTGACGGTCGTGTGCTTGCTACAGGCAAGACAATCGAGATACTCGAACTGGCCGGTCCACAGACGCAAAAGGTCGACCTCTCGGGCAGGACCGTTACGCCAGGTTTTATCTATAACGACGGCGACAGCGCCGTACCGGCGGGTGATATCTACAAGATGACCCAGGTGGACGGTGCCCTCTCGACAGAACGTATCACCGGCGCAAAAATGGACGAGTTACTGAACTCTATCGGCGAGGTGATAGCGAAGGCACGACCCGAAGAACCGGTATTCATTAACATGCCCAAGGCCTCACCACGGCAGGCGGAGGAATGGACCGCAAATGACCTCGATGAGGTATCCCCGGACCATCCGATTGCGCTGTTTTATAATGACTCCGTCGCAGTCGTAAACAGTGCCATGATGGAGCGTGCTATGGAATCCGGTCTGGACCCGAATATGTTCGGTGTCGTCAAGGACGCCGACGGCAAACCGACAGGACAGCTGTTCCAGCAGGCTGCCGGATTTATCGGTTGGCAGGTCAGGCCCTGGCCCAGCCCGGAATATATCGAAAAGGCACACGAAGAAACCGTTGCTGTACTGCGCGGCTATCTCTCCGTGGGTGTGACGACAATAACCGGTCATATGAGTGGATTGACCACCAGTCTGCTGAACTCGCTGTTTCATGATGGCAAGCTCGATATCCGTGTGTATCCGGGACATGACTTCATTCGCCAGAATCCGTTCGCAGAACAGTATCTGAAACGGGTCGGCAATCTGGTCAATTTTGCGCTGACAGACGCGGTACGCGGCCCGATGGTGAAGATCGTGGGTGCTGCCACCGGCCCGGTCGATGACGGTTCCAACAGCCAGTTCGGCATGCTGACCATCGATGACAAGGAGAAGGTCGACCCGGAGATTGGTGGTACACCACGTGGGCTGAACAAATGGACCGGCGAGGTCTGGACCGGCCTGACCTGGGACGATATGACGGACGACCTGAAGGCCCAGACCGACTACAATACTGTCAGCCTGCTGTTGAAATACGGCTGGAATATGAGCGGGAACCACAACATGGGTAGCGCGGCCCTGCGGACCAACCTGCTCGCCATCGACAATTTCAATACCAGTGTGAAGCCGTATTTCAAGGCACGCAAGCCGAATGCCTTTGATCACAATCTGGTCTGGCATGAGTCGAACTATCCCCTGATCGACAAATACCGGGACAATGTCGCCATGGCGCTCAGCCCGGAGATCTTCGACCAGCGCATGTCGGTCAACGGTCGCCCGTTGCTGGAATCTCAATATGGCGAAAAAATGCACACGATGCAGCCGGTCAAGGACCTGCTGGCTCGCGGCTACAGTTTGCACATTGAAGGGACCGATCCGCATAACCATCCCACCTGGCTGATAGAACGGTTTGTGACACGTACCGACCATAATGGCAAGGTATGGGGTGCCGATCAGGCGATAGACCGGATGACCGCGCTGAAGATGCTGACGATCAATGTTGCGCGATTTATCGGGGAAGAAGATGAACTGGGTTCGCTGGAACCCGGGAAATGGGCTGATATCAGCGTACTCAATGGAGATTTTGTAGCAGTCGCGGATTCCGACATCGACAAGCTTGGTATTGATCTGACCTATATCGGGGGTAAACTGGTATTTGACGCCAAACTCTGGGAATCGGCAGCGCAATGAGCTTGATCTTTCTGTCTGTTGATAACGGACAGCATTCGTCCAGAGTAGTCCAGACAGCTGTTTTTCTGTCGGTGATGCTGCTGGTATTGTGTGGCGCAATTTATCCACGCCCGGCGGCTGCAAGTGATCGTGATACACCCGCCTACCTGATCTATGTCGACCCGGTTACTGGTAAATATACGACAACAAAACCGGACTCCAATGCACAAGCAGTCAGTGGTCCCTCTGCTGGAAGTCTTGAGCCCCCTGCTATAACCAGCGCTGCGGGTACACAGCCAGTTTTGCCGTTACAGTCTATGAAGGCCCCTTTCACGGCTGTATTGATGCTGTTCAGTCTTGGCCTGGCCAGCCTGTTTTTCAGGAAATCACCAACATAAAAAAGCCCCCACTCCCGCATGGAAGTGAGGGCCTGTTCGACCTCTCTGAACCTTACGGTTTGGCTTCGAAGGCGACCTCGCCACCCACCAGTGTCAACACCGGACGGATCTGATCAATCTGCTCGATTGGCGCTTTCATCACGTCGCCATCAAATACAACGAGGTCGGCATATTTCCCGGCCTCAATCGTGCCAAACAGGTGTTCCGCACTGATAAACCTGGCACCCCAACGGGTTATCGCCATGATAGCCTGCTCACGCGTCAATGCCTCTTGCGGGGCAACAACCCTGCCCTTGCGGTCAATACGCGTGACCGCGTCCTTAACAATGGACAATGGCTTGTTCTTCGGGTCTGTTCCTTCTATATGAAACGGAATACCGGCCTCCAACAGCGAACGTAACGGTGCCATACGTTCCAGACCGTCCCAACCATACTGGGCGGAAACGACGTCTTCATAACCAAACATCTTCGCATCGCGTTGTCTCATTGCGGTACTCAGGCTGACACCGACCCGCAGATATTTTGTCAGCAGTTCCTTGTGCTGTTTGAAATATTCAAAATTCTCCGGCATCCAGTCGATGTTATGATCCAGTGCCTGTGCCCTCGACAGATTTGGTTCATACAGCTGCTTCTGGGCTTCTGCCGCAACGATCAGCTCCATTGACAGCATGATGCCACCGCTACCCATATTATGAACACCATTCACGTTATATCCGTACTGGCGTGCGAGCATAAAGTTATGGTATTCGGTGTCCTTGCGTTGTTCGTCGGTCAGTTGCATTGTGCCCTTGTCGTTGAAGAACTGACCACTCCAGCGGTCATAACCGTGTGCGTTCTTGCCGAGTTCCGGCAGGATGTTGGTCTTCGCCTCCAGCGTCATCAGACCGATGGCGGCATCGGGTGCGCCAGTGTGTGGCCCCACAGCTGTACCGACAATCTGTACCATCGGCCCACGTTTATCAGACAAGGCAAAGTCCATCAGATTTCCCACCCGGCCCAGCGTCCGCTCCGGGAAGGCATTCTGACGCATCAGATCGAGTGCCGGGTGTACACGCATCGCCAGCGTTCCGTCCTTGAAAAGGTGGTTCAGGATCAGCACTGTCAGTCCGGTCATATGCCCAGTCGCCAGCGTAATTCCTTCAGCAGCGTATTCCTTAATCATCTCCCTGGCTGCCTTGACGCCATTCTCCTGTATCCATTCCGGTGGCGGAAACGGGCGTAGCTCGCGACCGACAAAACCAACGGCGTTCGCCCCGAGTTGACCAGTAATATTGCCGTTAGCATCCTTCATCAGATGCAGGTGATCGGGTGGGAATCCTTTTTCCAGCATCAACTTAATCAGGGCGCTGTTCGCTATTGCATAGCAACAATCGGGTAAAAGCAGGGTGGGATTATTCGGGGATAACTCGTCCAGCGTATCCTTGTTCCAGGTCTCCAGTATCTTGCCGGCCCAGTTATCTGCCGTCTTGATAAAGACGATCTCGCCAGGCAGCGCCTCATTCTCGGCAATGTGGGTGATGGTCTGCTCAATCTGTTCCAGTGTATCTCCACCAATCTGCCCCTGGATCGTGCCGTTCCATTGTGAATCCTTGACCAGATCACCACCGGGAACCGCATTATCTCCATCCGAATATATAAAACCGGGTGTCACCGACTTCCCCTGCAGGTCTATCTTGCGGGTCTCAGGACCTGCCAGCGGCATGATTTCGTCGGTTTTGCCTACGGCGAGAAACTTGCCATCGCGTATGGCAATCGCCTCCTTGATGGAAAAGGCGTCGTCTGCCGTAATTATCTGGCCGTTATAAAGTACGGTGTCAGCATAATTCATGACCAGCTGTGGCTGGGCGGCGGCTATTGCAGGCATCACGACACAAGCAACGGTAGCCATTAAAGTCGCGACTCTCCCCCTCGAAATTTTCATCTATTGTTGCTCCTCTGATTCGATGCGATGTTACAGAATATATACTGGACAATTTTACTGAAATTATTCTAGTCCTCACACCCGGTAAGCGGCAAACCCTATTCACCAGATTCCCTCACTTTTCCCTATTTGGCTACCGTGATATGCTGGCTTGAGTTTGTTTTAATGTGTATCATTCAGACAAAAATAAGTCCCACTCTCATAATTATTATATTTCGATAATCCAGGGTTTTGCCTATGAACAAGAAAATTGCGATCAGTCTCGTCACGATCTTTGCTGTGATCGGTGTATTACTCGTGGTTGGTACGATCAGAAACCAGGGTGTAGTCCACGATGAAAACGAGGATGTGGCTGCCTTCTTCAAGGGACAGATTATTACCTGGATTATTCCTTATGCACCGGGTGGTGGTTATGATGAATACGCCCGTTTGCTGTCACCGTACCTGCGGAAATACACCGGTGCGCGTGTTGATGTAGAAAACCTTCCCGGTGCCGGTGGCATGAAAGGTGTCAATGAACTTTACATAGCACCGAATGACGGTCTGGTTATCGGCATGATCAATGGCAGTGCGCTGGTAACCAGCGAATTGGCTGGCGTCAAAGGTGCCAATTACGAGCTTGATAAGTTCGCGTACCTCGGGCGCATCGTCGCTGACCCACGCGTATTGGTCATGTCGAAGGCGGCCGGCTTTAATACATTTGCAGATATCGTCAAGAGTCCTGCCCCTGTGAAGATTGGCGCGACGGGACTTGGTGGCAGTACCTATGTAGATGCCGTGATCACCAAAGAGGCATTTAAAATGAATGTGGAGATCATTCATGGTTTTGACAGTTCATCCGTCGTGCGCCAGGAAATGCTGCGCGGTAACATCAAAGGTACATGGGGGTCATACGGTAGCGCAGAAGAAGGTATTGATGGCGGTGCCGAGATTGTTATGTTGCAGAGTGGCAGCAAGCGAATGGATGCGCTTCCGGATGTACCGGCCGTTTTTGAATTTGCAGATATTACCGACAATCCCCAGCGCACTCGTGAAATCCTCAAGGCCTGGGATGCACTGATTGCAGTTGGCCGATCAGTTGCCGCACCACCCGGTACACCGGAAAACAGACTGGCGTTCCTGCGGGACGCTTTTGACAAGGCGATGCATGACCCTGAATTGATTGCACTGGGCCTGCGTACCGGCAGGCTGTTTGACTACGCCTCGGGTGCGGAGATCCATGAAATTACCAATAACGCCACGAACATGCCCCCGGACATCAAGGATCTTTTCGTGAAGGCGATTAACGGCCAGTTATAGGATTAATCAGAATCATATTTCAATTTCGTCGGGGGAGATTTTTCAGTTAATTCTTATGATGATTTCACTTCCAGTTACATACTTAAAACAGGGACTGCACTATGGGTATAGTTGAGGGGATGATCAGCGGGTTCTTCCAGGCAATAAGTCTGGATGTATTACCGTACATGATGGGTGGTGCGATATTCGGGTTTATCGTCGGCGTTATTCCGGGACTGAGCGGACATTTTGCGATGGCCATGTTGATACCGTTTCTGTACACGATGGAACCGGCCACTGGCGTTGCCTTCCTGATCGGAGCACATTCTACCGTGGCACAAGGTGGTGGTCTGACAGCGATCCTGTTTGGCATACCTGGCACCGGAACCAGCGTGCCAACCTTGTTTGACGGTACACCGATGCGCGAAAGGGGTGAAACCGGTATCGCCGTCGGGGCAGCCATGACGGCCTGCTTCCTGGGTGCCCTGTTTGGTTGCGTGGTCATCGCCTTGCTGCTTCCTGCGCTACGTTACATTGTTTTGTTGTTTGGCCCAGCTGAAATATTCGTACTTGTCCTCCTCGCACTCTCGTTTGTATCGGTACTGGGAGAAGGGGATCTGTTCAAGAGTATCATCGCCGCAATGGCCGGCCTGTTACTGGCGATGGTTGGACTGGACAACGTCACCAACCAGGAACGTTTTACATTTGGTCTTTTGGCCTTGCATGACGGCGTTGACCTGGTGGCCGTCATTCTGGGACTGTTCGCCATATCCGAAATGTTTGAGTTATGGTCAAAAAGCGGATCGTTGGTCGGCAAGGTGGATCGCGCTCCGTTAAGTGCCAGGGAAACCCAGAAACAGATATTTCAGGGCGTCAGGGCCGCTTTTGCAAACTGGAATATCGTCATGCGCAGCAGTGCAATTGGTGTTGTCCTCGGTCTTATCCCGGGACTTGGAAGCGCATCGGCCTCATTTATAGGCTATGCCCATGCCAAACAGATATCGAAAGACAAGGACACCTTTGGCAAGGGTAATGTTAAAGGTGTCATCGCGCCGGAGGCCTCGGTCAACGGTGTTGAGGGCGGTGCGCTGGGTTCAACACTCGCGTTCGGTATACCAGGCAGCTCGTCAATGGCTATCCTGCTGGCAGGCTTCTTTATCATGGGAGTTGAAACCGGTCCGAAGATGGTAACAGACCATGTTGACCTTGTGTTTGTCATGATCCATACCATCTGGATAGGTGCATTGTTTGGTATGGCCGGAGGCATGTTCCTGATTAATCCGTTGACCCGGGTCTCCGCTATCCGCGCAAAGATCATCGTCCCCGTACTGATCTGTACGATTGTGACCGGTGCGTATGCAATCAACCATGCCTGGTTTGATATCGGTGTGGCAGTTGTGTTTGGTATCGTGGGTTACCTGATGAAGGAACTGGGTTACTCGCGCGCTGCACTGCTGATAGGTTTCGTTCTCGGATTTGCCATCGAGAAGAACCTGTATCTGGCGCTCCAGCTGTCCGGCCCGTACTTCATCTTTGACCCGGTACCACTGACGCTGGCGATATTCACTGTCGTGTTCATGGCCTGGAATATCTGGAAACTGATACAAGAGAAAAAAGAGGCAGCAAATGGAAAATAACCATAAAGAAGGTCAGGCCGACAGGCACATGGCCGCACTGGACCTGTGTTTCATCCTGTTTATCGGCGCATTAATGGCAGGTGCCTTTGCTTCGGCACTGACTTATGACTTCGTCTCGGCCAGGACGCCGATTGTCATCCTGGTGCCGATGTTGATTATGATTGCGATACAGATAAAAAAGTCGTTCAAGGCGGCAGGATTTGCTGATATCGCACTCGCATTCAATAAAATGATCACTGGCAAATATACCGAGTTTAATGGAGTGGCCGGTTTTTTTGCCTGGATGATATTGTTGCTGGTTCTGATATTTCTGGTTGGCCATTACGCCGGCATGATGATATTCATGTTCATGCTGCTGCATATGGTTGCCGAGGAAAAACTGGGGCTATCTCTTACCATCTCGGTCAGTGTTACCGTTGCAATCTATCTGCTGTTTGAACAGGTATTCAGCATCGCCCTGAACAAGGGTCTGGTCTACCAGGTCTGGAACGGTTACTCGATATTCTAGTCCTGTACTTGCCGTTTAGTTGGCAGAAAACAAAAGGCCCGGACAGGTAACACTATCCAGGCCTTTTGTTTTTTATTCCAGGTAATTACTCTTCAGCAGGTTGTGATTCCTTTATACCCAGCCGATCCGGAAAGGTCTGCACGCCACTCGCATCAATAAGCTCGGCCAGCACATCGGGCAGTTTCTCATGACGTATCTCCAGTTCCAGATCGGCGTAGGCCTCGTTCAGTGTAGGCGTGTGTGCCGCTATCCGGTTATAGACCAGTATCAGGTGATAGCCAAACTCTGACTTTACCGGCCCGGCGACTTCACCCTGTTTTGCAGTAAACGCCAGATTTTCAAATTCGGTGCGGGCAATCATGCCCTCTTTTTCAAAACAACCCATGTCACCACCTTTCGCACCGGTCTTTTTATCTGTGCTGTTTTCCTTCGCCAACGTCTCGAAGTCGGCGCCACTTTTCAACTTGTCCAGCAACTGACGGGCAGTCTGTTCATCTGCCACCGCTATCTGGCGCATGCAAATCTGCTCTGGCGTGACCAGCTGGTCTGCGAGATCATGATGCATCGTCATCACATCGCCGGGTGGCACGATGATCTGGTCACGCAGTTTGTCTGTGGCCAGTCGTATCCGCTCCATTTCACGTAAATAGTCCCTTAATCCTGATTCATCACTAAAACCCACCTGTCGCAGCGCCTGCTTCGGATCCTTGCCTTCGCCTGCCTTGTGATAAAAATCTGCAACTGCTGCGTCAAGCTGGGCCTCGTCCACTACAACACCCAGCTTTTCTGCCTGCTGTAACATGACCAGTTCACTGGCACGCTGACGCAGATACTGCTTGCGTAACGTGTTGGTCTTTTCCTGGTCCTTACCGTCGTACTGGATACCCTGACGCATTGCCAACATACGTACGGCTATTCCGAACCGGGTATCAAATACGTCTCGCGTCAGTTGACTGTCCTGTAGCTGTATCACTACAGGCTCAGCGCTATTCTGGGCCTGTGCACTGCTGCCAGCCAGTCCGATCAACAATATTACCTGTCTGGCCAGTATCGGGGTCCACCGGTCAAAAATCGGATTGTTCATCACCACCCTGCCCTCCTGTTGTTATAGTCTCTTTGACCCGGCCGGGTCAGATCGGTTGCTAATTTAATACCAGAGATTATCATTAATTAAAGCGGGCATACAGATGGTATGCGTATGCTGATAGCAAACCGTTGAAGGAGTTGAGGATAGGAACCAGTCGTAAAATCAGATAATCTGTTGATCGATACTCACATTAAACCTGGATGCAGTCTGGTCCGTTTATCGGAGGCGTTTATGAGACCGTATATTGCAAGGCTGTCCACGTTGTTGCTATCGATAACAATTTTTGCCATGCCGCCTACACGCGCTCAGGACAACACCGACAGGCCATTGGTAAAGATCATTGCGACCGGTGGCACAATCGCAAATTCACCGGATGGGCGTATGTCAGTGGAAACCGTCATGACGCAGATCCCGCAGCTGGGCACAGTGGCCAATATCGAGGTACACGACTACGTCCGTATCGGCAGTTCTGAAATCAGTATCCAGAACTGGATCGATCTGGCGAAGGTCATCATGCAGCAGTTGAATGCGAATCCGGACATAGACGGTATCGTCGTCACCCATGGATCCAACACCTCTGAAGAGACCTCCTACTTCCTGAATCTGGTGCTCGATACCGACAAACCGGTTGTTGTTGTCGGTGCGCAACGGCAACGGGGTACATTAAGTGAGGATGGCTCACGCAATCTGTTCGATGCGATCCGTGTGGCCGCCCATCCGGAGGCAGGTGGTCGTGGTGTCATGCTGGTCGCGGGAGATATGATCCACGCGGCACGCGACGTGACCAAGACCATCAGCTATCGTACCGAAACCTGGAATTCCGGTGACCTCGGCGTGCTCGGATTGACCGACCCCGATCAGATTCGCTTTTACCGGATGCCCTATGGGCGCCATACTGCTAACAGTGAATTCCGGCTGGATGATGTCCGCGTAACCGCTGACCTGCCCCGCGTTGATATCGTATATGTCTACGCGGATGCTGGACCGGAGCTGGTCGAGGCCGCTGTCGCCGCCGGTGCCCGGGGGATTATTGTTGCCGGTTTTGCGACAGGGTCTGCTTCACCTGCAATGGAAATCGCACTGGCCTCGGCCCGTGATAAGGGTATCGCTGTGATAATGAGCCATCGGGGTGGCAAAGGCAGGGTTCAGACTGGACGGGGTTTCACCTCGGCTGATAACCTGACCCCGCAAAAGGCCAGAATTTTATTGATGCTGGCACTCGCCCACAAGGTAGCCGCCACCAGACTTGAGCAAGTGTTTCAGACATATTGATTGTATGTCTATCAAACACTCTGGTTTATAATGCCGGGCCAAAAAAACCGTTTAAAGAAATTGTCCTGGAGTAGACCATGCCCGACTATGTTGTGCCACCCGCCAGAATTCACAGTCTTCCGATTATTGGCAAGGCTGAACGCTTTCCGATCAACCGGATCATCTGCGTAGGCCGAAACTATGCGGCCCATGCCCGGGAAATGGGCATGGATCCCGGCAGGATACCGCCGTTCTTTTTCATGAAACCTGCCAGTGCGCTGGTAGAGGCGGGGATTGACGAAATATCAATTCCTTATCCGCCGATGACCAGGAACTTCCACCATGAGATAGAACTGGTCGTCGCCATCAGCCAGGGCGGCAGCAATATAGCCGAGGCCGATGCGTGGGATCATATCTATGGTTATGCGGTTGGCCTGGATATGACACGCCGCGACCTGCAGCTGGAGGCGTGCAGCAATCGACAACCCTGGGAGTCCGGTAAATCGTTCAGCTATTCCGCGCCGATAGGTCCGATACTACCGGCTGAACAAACCGGCAGAATGACAGCCGCGGCGATAAGTCTGGATGTTAACGGCCAGATCCGTCAGTCTTCCAATATCAACCAGCTCACCTGGTCGGTGCCGGAGATAATTGCCCACTTCACGCGTTACGAGGGTCTGCAGCCTGGCGATTTGATCATGACGGGCACACCAGAAGGGGTCAGTGCGGTGCTGCCAGGTGACGTTATGATCGGCAGTATCGACGGACTTGGCAAAATCAGGGTCAAGGTACAGGGTTGAGTATCTTCATGTCCTGAGCGGTTGCGAAATCCATCGCATTAAATATACTGAATTCTGATACACCACATCCTGAAACAATAACCTGATGGAATGATTTATGACTCTGATTGATGCTGCGCTGGAAGAACTGGTCACCGCCAACCATATACTTGCGAAGGAGGGTGTGGTCGATTCTTTCGGACATATCAGCATACGCCATCCGCAATACCCGGATCGCTATATCATGTCTCGCTCACGTGCACCTGAATGTATTGAAGTCAGTGATTTGATTGAATTCACGCTGGAAGGCAAACCGATAGATGCGCGCGGCATGGACCCGTATGCCGAACGTCATATCCATGGCGCGATTTATGAGGCACGACCAGAGGTCACCGCCGTGGTCCATAACCACAGCCCGAATGTCATCCCTTACGGTGTCACCGGGACCAGTTTGAAACCGTTGCTGCATATGTGTGCCGGCATGGGCTCCCATGTACCCATCTGGGACTCTCGAACCAATTTCGGCGACACTACACTGCTGGTCAGCGATATGGCGATGGGACGCGATCTGGCTGTCAGTCTGGGTAGCAACCGGGCGGCTCTGATGCGCGGGCATGGTTGTGTCGTCATTGGTCATTCAGTACGCGAGGTAGTATTCAGCGCGATCTATCTGGAAGTGAATGCGGAGCTGCAATTCAAGGCCAGTATGCTGGGTGAGATTACATTTCTGAGTGAGGGTGAGGTGGATGCCATCCTGAAACGCCGTGGTCCCTATACGTTCGAGCGGGCCTGGGAGCGCTGGTGTCGGCGTGCGGGTCGTCCGTATGAGCCGGCCCCTGGCGCGAAATAGCAGATACTAAATAACTGTTTCAGTCTAACGGTTACATCAGCCGTCTGGCTATAATTGTGAAAGACCGTTAGCCGCATGGATGCGGCGCCCGAGCGTACATGGATGTATTCACAGCGTGTCTTGAACGATTATAGCCAGACGGCTGATTCCTAACTCTAGCGCAATTCAGAACAGTTATTCAGCTTCAGTTCAGCACAGGCGGCAGACGGTGGCCGGTGGCGACATCGACCAGCCATTGTTGATCGCCGGGTGCTTCCTTACCACGCCAGACGATGTGCAGGTCGGGGCGCAGTAACAACAGCGTGTAACCCTCATAGACCTCAACCGCATGTGCATCATCCAGACTCAGCTGCTCGAATGGCGCGCCTGTCTTTTGGAACGCGGCAGCCAGTTCTGAAAAATCATGGCGGTCCTGGTCAAAACGCAGCAGCGTATAGCCCTTGCCTAACCGATCATGGATGGCGCTGCCGTCTTTTAACCAGACGTGTGGCAGGCGAAAGCCGGGCCAGGTGGTCGGCATATAATATTGCGCATCCGGGTCGGGCCCCTTACCGGCTGCCGGCCAGATCAGCGGGGAATCGACATAACGATATCCGGCCTCGATACCGAGAATTTCGTTGGTCTTACGTTGCTCGATATTCGCGATTTCTGCCACCTCGGCACGGATCTTCGCACCTTCAGGTGTCTGATCCCGAATCTCCGGTTTATAGGCCGAACGCCAGCGATAGCGGCCTTCATTGGCTCGTCCTGACGCCTTGACGTTGCGGATACCAATCTGGAGCCGTTCGCTCATGTAGGAGGCAAGCAGATGTTCGCCTGCCCAGCCCTCCAGTGCTCCCTTCAGCTTCCAGGCCAAATCTGTTGCATCACCCACACCGGTATTCATACCCAGACCACCGGTAGGGATCACCAGATGGGCAGAGTCACCGGCAATAAATACTCGACCTTCACCGTATTTGTCGGCAACGAGCAGGCGCTGCGTCCATTTGCCGATAAAAAGCGTCTCGTATTTGATCGGCATGCCTACCAACCTTTCAAACAACTTCGGCATTTCCGACTCGTCCTCTACCACGGCATGCAGGGTAAAGTGACGGGTGTCGTCCTGCACGATAATAAATCCGGACTGGGCATCGCACACGTGGTAATGCCGGCCCTTGCCGATAGGGATACGTTCATACAGGTCGTCACAACGGAACAGCGCCTGATACAGGGACAACATTTCACCATCACCTGCCAGCTTGATACCCATCTGCTTGCGCACCGGGCTGGCGCCACCGTCACAACCGACCAGATAATCCGCACTGATGGTCAGCTTAGTCCCGTCGGTCTTTTTTATATGGGTGATGACATGATCGCCCTCGTCCTCAAACCGGACAAATTCATGACCAAAACGCACATCGATGTTCGGGTCATTTTCAGCGATTGATTTCAGCAGCGGTTCCAGCGTGTACTGGGATATCAGCTGATACGGTTCCAGTGTCCGTGTACCGTCATTATGTGCTGCAATGTCCGCCTTGCATTCCTTTACGGATGGATAGGGCAATCGCAGGATAGGCTCGTCCACCAGACGGGTGACGACAAAGACATCCATGGGACAGTGTTCTGGCAGGCCAGCCTTGCGGATCTGATCAACTATACCCAGGCGCCGGTAGATCTCCATCGTACGGGCATTACAGCGTTCCATTTTCGGCAGACCGGACGGTGCCGGATTACGTTCTATCAGTGTACAGCGCACACCAAGTCGGCCCAGCATGATTGCCAGGGTCAGGCCCACCGGGCCTGCCCCGACAATTAATACCTGTGTATCAGCCATAAAGCTGATTATGACAGCGGTGGTAATGTTGCCTTTTCAGCCTCGTAGGCGGCATCCATCTTCGGTGTCATACCCTTGGCTGCCAGTGCATCGGCAAACATGGTACGTACCTGACGGCTCTCATCCGCATAGTCAATCTGATGACCGCCAATGCGACGGCTAATCCAGGCCTTGGGTACGCCCTGTGAATTACGAATTGCAACGCCTTCGTACTTGTAGGCCAGATAACGTGCCGGTGTGGTGCCGGTATTGAACCACTGGTGATACCACATCGTTGGTGGGGTAATCAGTGTGCCTTTCTTCCAGTAATACGGTTTTGGCTCTTCGCCTTCCGCCCACAGCAGACAGTAGCCTTCGCCTGCCAGTGTGATCACGTATGCGCCTGGGCCGTGTGCATGGGCCTTCTTGTAGGTACCGACCGGAAATTCGGAGATATGACTATTCAGCGAGCTCTTCGCAAAATTGAAACGGATATGACCACCACCTGCGCCGCGCTCCTTCGCCTCGATCAGCGGCAGATTTACCGCATCGGCCACAAAATTTGTCTCCAGTAACAGACCACTCATCTCCTGCTTGGCTGCAAAGTAGTCCGCCTCACCGGAGAAACGGCCCTTGAAGTCATAAGAGGTATTGAAGATAAAGTTCGGGTCTTCATAGATATTCATAATCGGCGGCAGATTGGTCACAGAGATAAAACGTGCCTTTTCCTTGCCGGAACCATTGTAGTGCTGGTGCCAGGTATTCAGCGGCACAGCGAACAGCGAACCTGCCTGCCACTCGAATGATACCTTCTTGCCCGCATCGTTCCAGACCGTGGTTGAACCGCGGCCACTCAGTATCATGATGGTTTCTTCGAACAACTGACGTTGCGGGGTCAGTTTCTGGCCCGGGTCGATTTCACAAACGTAAGAGTCATTCGTGGTCCTGGACGCATCATGGTTGATAAATACACCGTGGCCGTTGCGGCTGGCCCAGGGCTTCAATTCGACGTTATACAGATCAGGGACATACATGGCGTCGATGATATCGAGGCCTTCATTTTTCACCCAGCGGGTGTAGGGAGTTTCCTTTTCACTGGCGAATTTTTTCGCCATTTCTTCGGAGACAATTGCGTCTTTGGCCATGAGTACTTCCTCGTTCTGTTCTGGATTAAACGGCAGGCACCAGACCGTACAGACTAGTGCTGACCTTGGAGAAATATCATCGTTCCGGACGGGAAAGGGATGATTTTCAGTGTGCATAATGTCTTGTTATGGATGACATTATCAGCCTGAAGATTATAGCCGGACGGTGTGTCTGCATCAAGCAGACTTGGCTGGATGGCGGGACATGCCCATGTTAATACGCAAAAAAAAGCCGGGGCACTTGGCATGCCCCGGCTAATCTAATTACTTCGTACTACTTGTGATTATTGCTTACTCACTAAAGTTGTAGTTAAACCTGACACCATAGGTCATGAAGTTTGACCGCGTGACCTGTACGGTCGTAAGACCACCAGGGGCCAGATCGAACTCGGGATTATACGACTCCCTTGCCTCGAAGATGTTGTTCGCATAACTGGTCAACTTCCAGGTGCCGTCCTGGGGACCAAAACCGAGCTGCAGGTTCAGGTCACCATGCTGGTTGTACTTGACGGTGCTTGAGAACGAGTCACGTGCGGTAATGTAACCATCCGAGACATATCCCTTGGCGATAAACAGGAACTCATAATTATCCCAAACCGGAAGTGTATAACGGACATCACCCACAAACTTCCAGTCCGGTGTACGCGGGGCCTCGGTACCTGATCGATCGGTACGCTCGAAGTCTTCGCCGTCCGGCGTATCCAGTACACAAGGCAGTACTCCCGGCGTGTTAAGGCCATAGACTGTGTTGAACAACTCGGTCTCGTTACAGCCGGAACCGTCGAACTCGACCATCTCGCCATCCATCAACGCGCCCTGGACACCAAGTGTCAGATTGTCGGTAGCCGCTGCCTGGAACGCAAACTCCAGACCCTGTACACGCTGTTTACCGGCATTCAGACTGACCGAGGTTGACTCATCATTTGACAAAGGTGCCAGACCCGACAACTGCAGGTCGATAAAGTCTGTCCTGAACAGCGCCACGTCGTATCTGACACGGCTGTCCCACAAGGTACCCTTTGAACCGATTTCAAATGATCTGCCAAGTTCATTTTCGAACCGCATCTCATCCAGGTTGGCCGGGATAGAGGTCTGTCCGGTATCGTAACCGGCGGCCTTGGCGGCCTCGGCAAAACGAGCAAACAATGAGTGATCATCGTTCAGGCGGTAACGCAGGGTGATGGTCGGATCGATAAAGCTGTCTGAAAAATTCTCTGTCAGCGGCGCACAATCATCCACTTCATCACACAGTCTGGTGGTGAAATCAGGCGCGGTCAGACCAACAGCGGAGGCACGCGACGGGAACCATTCCAGAGGAACGTTACGCGAGGCACGGAAAGGTACGGTCCACAGATTGCTCAGGTTGGCACCCTCGGTATAGATTCTCGCATCTGCTGCATTGACCCTGACTCTCCGCGCTTCAGATACTGGTTCAACATCGTATATCCACTGAGATGTATAACCGGTGATAAAGACATCTTTTTCGATATCCGAATAGCGGGCACCGATATCCAGCGAGGCCTTGTCATCCATGAAATTAAAGGTAACGGTTGCAAATGCGTTCAACCAGGTCACATCTTCCCACAGATAATTGAAGCGCTGGCCACGGAATGAGTTCGGACGCAGACTGGAAGAGTAGTTATCCTTCGCGGTATCCTGCCAGGCGAAACCACCCATCCATTCTATGGTGCCACCGGTCGGGGAGGTAAAGCGTAACTCTGAACTCCACTGATCAAAGTTTTCTTCACGGCCCTGATAGTTGGTCAGGAAAGGTACATGACGGTTGTCCTTGACCGAGCTGCGCCAGTAGGAGTTATAACCGGTCAGCCAGTTGATCTCTATATCGTTACCCAGCGTATAGATCAGGTTCAGGTTGCCACTCCAGGCATCAGTAAAGTCCTTGCCAAGGATACCGTCGGTATCAAAACCTTCGATACCATCTTCACCCACGGAGGCAAACCCGTTAGCGGCTTCACGTACATCCAGAAACCCACGAACCATTTCCTGCTCGCGGATAGTATCCGGCGGCTGGAAGTAAGGACCTTCGTTACTCAGACCCACATCACCTTCAAAACAGTCTTCAGAAATAGGCAGATGCGGTATGTTCATGCCTACACCACGGGGAGCATCATCCCAGATGGCCTGATCAGAACCTGGAGTTATGGCATTTGGTGCTACAAACGCACCCGTAGTAGTATTGAATGGTCCATTCCGACCATGCACCAGGGTACCATCAGTCAGACAACCCAGAACCGCTTCGGAACCGTTGCGCAGTCTGGAATAATCAAATTTGGAGATAGCCTCGAAATCCTCGTTAGGGGTGTAAGCCAGGGTAATTCTTCCACCACGATAGTCATAACGCGGATACTTGTCTTCGGTAATGGCATTGGTCAGAAAGCCGTCAGATACTTCCTTGACAGCGGCGACTCGGATACCCCAGGTATCATTGATTGGGCCACCGGCACCGGCACTGCCTTCAAACGTGCCGTTGTTGCCGAGTTCGAGATTGACATCACCTTCCCAGGTATCGGTTGGTCCCTTGCTGCGGATGTTAAACGCACCAGCAGAGGCGCTCTGACCAAAGAATACCGGCTGCGGTCCCTTCAGTACTTCAACGCGATCCACGTCAAGAAACGCGGTCTTGATCTGGGATTGACGACCATAGTGTATGCCGTCGAGGAAGATTGGAACAGCCTGCTCAAGAGTAAGAGAGTTACCGATGGTGCCGAAACCACGTACTGATACCTGCTGATCCTGCACACCGGACTGTACAAACACGCCAGGTGAAAAGGTCGAGATGTCTTCCATATTACGGAAGCCCTGTTCCTGAATCTGGGCACCGCTGAAGGTCTCGATTGAAATTGGGACTTCCTGCAAGGACTGCTCGCGGCGCTGGGCGGTTACCACAATTTCTTCCAGTGCCTGGGCCTGCGAAAGGTTCGGGCTGACACCCAGTACAGTGGCGATCACTGTGCCGAGCACGGTCCGGTATTTAAAGCTAGATGTTATGGGCATAGTACTTCCCCTCTTTGGTTATAAAAAAAATCTAACCGCCATTTCACCAGACCGGTGGTTCCGGTTTGGCCTCATTAATGACGTATAAATAATACAGACGCATGAAATTACAACTATTGTGACTGAAAATCAAGTTATAATTGACACTGTAGTAGATAAGCAACAATACACTAATCAGCCCGTGTTTTATTTCCTTGCCGTTTTGCGAAGAGTATTCTGCCTTTGTGCTGCGCGGGCATGCACTGACATTTACCTGCTAGATGAGCGGACATAAAAAAAGCCATGCCGGTTAAACCGGCATGGCCTATCTTGAACAACTGTTACAGATTTACTGTTTGTTGTTCTTGCGCTTCTCGACTTCAGCCTTGAACTCGGCCTCGACTTCAGGCAAATCAGTCTCAAGCTGGTCGTTGAACCGCAGACCCAGGTTTACAACGATCGGTGGTGCGTTGATCGCCATATACCGTGCCGAACCTTCCGGTTCCGGGTTGTAATGCTGATGGTACCAGTATATTGGTGGAACAAAGATTGTTCCTTCCTGCCAGTCTACACGTACCCGTTTTTCATACTGACCTTCTGGCCAGGTGATTGAATAACCCTTGCCTGAGGTCAACAGAATAAAGGCGTCTGAACTGTGGCGGTGGGCCTTCTTGAACACGCCGGCAGGCATTTCTGATACGTGCATGTCGAGTACCGAGTTACCGGCCATCTTCCAGTGCATGTTCGTTGTACCCTTGCCACGATGGTCGTAGGAATCCAGTTCAAATTCAACCGCATCCGGTACGACGTTGGTGACTGTGTCATTGGCACCGGTATGTTCGCTGTAGGTCGCAAAATCTTCTTCGGCGTCATAACGATCAGTGAACGCAAAATCGTTTTCCCAGACGAACTTCTCGCTGTTGGTCGCATTCAACATGAACGGGAAGCTGGTTACAGCCACCATACGCACCGGCTTGTCACTATCGTTAAAAATCTGGTAACGGACGTTCATCGGTACCGAGAACAGCGTGCGATATTTGAAATCCACCCGCTGCGGACGCTTGCCTTCCTGTTGCAGGATAATATGGCCCGGGCCGCCGAAGAAATACAGACCAGCCTCAAACATGTGCCGCTGTGGTTTCATCTCGCCCTTTGCCGGAATTTCCAGCAACCAGCCATCTGTGATCTGGTAGTCGGCCATCTTGATGTACAAACCGTTAACACCAAACTGCTCCCAACGCTGGTTAAGCGGTTCGGTACGGGCATCCTGGATCAAGAGACCAGCATAATGCGGCATCTTGTCCTTGTTGGCGGCAAACCAGTTTTCATACGGCGATTCGGTTGGACGCACGCGCCACATGGTCGGGCCCACGCGTTCGAGACGATCATTATCCTCTCCTTCGCCGTTTTGCGCATACGCGTTGCCCAGCGTCAGGCACAGCAGCAGCGCGGCTGCTTTAAGTATTGTGGATCTGATATTCATTTTGGTCATTCCCCTTCGGTTACATCAATCTGGACAAAAATACCGACTATTACATCGGTTTTTGGAGTTTACCATTATTTATAATCGGCTCGCCATTTTTTGAAAAACACTGTAAACCATGGATGCACATCTGATAAAAACAATCCTATGTAATTGATTTTTTTAAATTTAATTTAATAATAACCGGCGTCTATCCCCGTAAATCATCAATACCCGGATTATGAATTAAATGTGACCTCAGGTGAAATCGGTAAAGTAAGAGTTGGTTCTCAAGGCAAACGCCATCAGCACTAACAGGCCAGCGGGCAAGGCAAACCAGTGAAACACGGGGGAATGGCGAACGTACTCGCGACTGACCAGCTGGACCTTCTCCAGGCCGGAGATAGTCCTGGATGCCTCAAATAACTCGCTCTCGGTATTCGCATCAAAATACCGCCCGCCATAGCCTGTTACTGCCCCAATCAGATTTTTGACCGGCTCATTACTCTTGATCTTCTCCTCCAGATCAACCCCGACTACATGGAAACGTATGCCGACTGCATTCGATTCGCCCAGCACCTCGACCGGTTCCCGACCAATGTTGTGCTCACCATCAGTAAAGACAGCAATCACCTGGCTACGTGGCGGGTCCTCGCGTTGTCTGTCAAGCAGGTAATTTGCAAGTGCAATACCGTCACCAATGGCGGTCATGCCCTCGCCCTGCAGGATATTCGCATCGATCATATCGAGATACTGTAGCAAATAGTCATAATCGAAGGTTAATGGACTGACCACATAGGCATTGTCTGAAAATACGATGAGGGCAATCCGGTCTTCGCGCCGACTATTAATAAACAATCGCAAGGCATCCAGCGTTGTAACCAGTCTGGTCTTGCCTTCCTGCTCCATCGTCATCTTTTCCAGTCGCCGGTCCACCCGGGTTCCGGGTGGCGGTTCCTTGCGGTCCATCACCTCCTGCATACTGGCAGACAGGTCAAGCACAATCGCAATATCCAGTCCCTCGGACTCGACCTGCTGTTCAGTGTAGGGTACAACCGGGCCCATCAACGCCAGCACAATCAGCACGGTTGCCAGCAATATCAGTATGGAAGGCAGACGCCGCCAGAGTGAGGTTTTGTCTACAACAGGATCCAGCCACGTGAGTGTCGTTATCGCTATATAATTCGACCTGCGGAAAAATCGCCAGAGCAGACCAAGGATGGCCAGTAACGGCAGCACCCAGATAAACTGTGGCTCGAGGAAGATCAGCGGCATCACTGCGCGATCAACAGTCTCCGGACCAGCTCGACGCCGGTCTGGAAGCGGCCGGCATCCGGTAAATCGGTAGCCCTGCCATAACGTGCCTGTTCACAATCCGCCATAACGCCGACCAACTGATCCACCGGCATCGTCAGCCCGTGGCCTGCCAACTTACGCGCCATCTCACCTGAAGTCCATGTCGTGCCCTGACTGACACCTGATTGTAAAAGCCAGTCGCGCAATACCTTGTCCAGTTGATCATACCCGGCCCGGCGCTCTGGCTCATTCTCAGAACGCACACTACGCAAGGTCTCAAGGACACCTTGTTCAGCTACCACGGTTGCATGGACCTGCTCCTGTTGCCGCACGGCTTCGGTCCGTTGACGCCACCAGCTGATCGCCCAGACTCCCACCGGCAATGCTGATAACAATATCAGCAACAGACCGGTTATTGAAACCCAGCCGGTATCGGCGGCGGTTATGACAGTTGATGTACCGTCACGCAGCCTCGACCGTAGCGGTTCGGCGGCGAGCGTGCTGCGTAATGATACGGCCGTGGGTGGAAGCACCACTTCGCCCTCCGGAGAGCCGGACTGTGCGGTATTGCTGCGGGAATAATAACGCACCGTCTGGCCACCTATCTGCATGACCGGTGTGTTCAGGTCATAAGTGGTAAATTCATAATGTACCAGACGGGTACGCGTGCCATCAATCTCGTCTGTTCGCTGTTCCATATTGACGAATTCCAGTCCGGTCAACTCGATCAGGCCGGCATCCAGATCATCCAACAGTATGTCCACGTTAGGGGCGGCCGAGATTTCCAGATAATAATTGACCTTGTCACCGGGAAAAATGGCGGTACGATCTACCCACTGTCGCACCTGAACCGGGCTGTTGGCATTGCTCGTGTCGGTTGTTGCGCCCGGTAGCACAGGTGCCTCTGCCTGTTGCGCCACAGTCGGTCCGCCCAGCAGTAACAACAGGCTCACTACACCGGATAACATCACTGTCAATTTCACATCCGCCTCCTCACTGCAAACAGGTTCAATAATGACTCCACTGCGCGCTGGTCCGAGCGCACAAACACATAATCCATCGGGACATGGTAGAACGCATCCACCAGCTGCTGACGGCGTTGTTGCATCGCCTCTGCATAACGCTGCCGCTGGGAGGCATCTAATCCAATCCGCCTGCGCCGTCCCGTCTCCATGTCCTTTAACTCCACAGCTGCATTACCGCCAGGCAATTCCAGTTCGAGCGCGTCCTCAATAACAACCGCGATAATGTCATGTCTGGCTGCCAGTATCTTTAACTCGCGGGATTCAGCGAGATTTTCTGCCGTCAGAAAATCGGAGATAAGAAAGACGACTCCTTCCTGGCGGAAATGGCTGTCCAGATGTCTGACGGCCGACAATATGCCTGTCTCGCCTGCAGACGGCTGCATCGCCCATAACTGCTCCAGAAACCGCCAGGCCTGGACACGGTTCCGACGCGGCGGGTAAAAATCATGCACCCGATCGCTAAATGAGAGAAATCCGGTATTGATCTGATCCGACAATGAGGAAAAAACCAGGCACCCGGCCAGCAACAACTGGATCTCCTTTTTCGAATATTTACCGGTACCCAGCATCATGCTGCGAGAGACATCCACGGCTATCATGACGTTCAGTTCTCGCTCGGCATGTGTCTCGCGTACATAAGGTGCATTCAGTCGTGCGGTCACATTCCAGTCTATCCGGCGCACGTCGTCACCGGCACGGTAGGCGCGGTGTTCATCAAAATCAAAACCGGGGCCACGCATCCTGCTGCGAAAGGAGCCCGCCCGCAGGTTCGGAAACCGCCGTCCTGTATATATCTCCATATAGCGGAGGTCACTAATCAGGTGATCAGGCAGCACTGTGCATTCCTGTCAGGGGATCTGTACTGCATCCAGCAACCTGGCGATAATCATGTCTGTCTCAATCCCTTCCACCTCTGCCCTGACTGTCCTCGCAATTCGATGTCTGGCGGTATCCGGGAAAATTTCCTTCACATCAGCCGGCAACATGTAATCACGACCACTCATGAAGGCATTGACCCGGGCAAGAGCGAGCACGTGCTGGTAGGAACGTGGTGACATACCGAGTAATACCATTTCACGTACATCGGCAAGACCGGCTTCACCAGGATCACGGGTAGCACGACCAAGACGGACGATATATTCCATGATCTTGTCATCCACATGGACCGTGTCCCGGATCATCGTCCGCGTTTCAGTTACCTGGGCTGTGGTCAGACGGTGGTCCAGATCCAGCGACTGGAAACGGTGGTGCAACATTTCCACTTCCTCGGCGGCACCGGGGTATCCAACCCGCAGCATCATGCAAAAACGATCCAGCTGCGCCTCGGGCAGGCTGTACACACCTTCCTGTTCAACCGGATTCTGGGTAGCCAGCACCCAGAAGGGATCCGCAAGTTCAAACGTCGAGTCGGCCAAAGTGACCTGGCGTTCCTGCATGGCCTCAAGCAGGGCGCTCTGGGTCTTGGAGGTGGCGCGGTTGATCTCGTCGGCCAGCAACACATTGGTAAATACCGGTCCCTTTTCAATCCGGAAACTGGACGTACTCGACTCGTAAATACGTGTCCCGATAATGTCGGCAGGTAACATATCAGGCGTCAGCTGGATACGCTGGAATTGTGCCGATATTGTATGAGCCAGCGTGGTGGCCGTCAGTGTCTTTGCCACACCCGGGACACCTTCCAGCAACACATGTCCACAACCGGTCTTGACCTTGCCCCCGGTAAAGGAATAAGGGATAGCTGCAAACAGGCCGGTAAGCAGGCGGCGTACCAGCAGATGCTGTCCAACGATAACCTTGGCAATTTCCCGCTCCAGCATCGTAATGGAATCATACGCAGCGGCCGGGGTGATTGTTGCTGCAGTGCTTGCAGTACTCATATTTTCACCAGCAGAACAATCGAGGCCAGACTGGCAAGTAATAACAGGGGTATGTGCAGGTCCATAAACTCCTCTGAACGTTTGAATCCGATCTGACGTTTTTCCTGACGTACAATCTCGGCGATAAAATCCGCCAGTTCATGGCCGGTGGTGGAACGGAAAAAACGTCCCCCGGTCATGTCTGCCACCATCCGCAGCGTCGATTCGTCAAATTGTGTGGTCAATTGGTTACCCTCCTCATCCTCGAGATATTGTGTCTCTCCACCTTCTTCCGCAATTGGCATAGGCACGGCAGTTTCCGATCCTATACCAATGCTGTGCACCCGGATCTGGTTACGCTGCAGCTGGTCCAGCATGGACACCAGCTTTTCACTGTGATCATCACCGTCGGACAGCACCAGAAAAATCTTGCGGGCCGGGACGGTTTCCTTCCCGCGTTCCTCGTCCTTTTTTACCAGCTCCAGCGCGTTGGTCAGCGCCGCGGTCAGATCAGTACCGTAATACACACGGGGGTCTTCACCAGTCCAGTCAAGAAAAAAAAACAAGGTGTCCAGGTCACGTGTCAGATGTGACAGTGTGATCGCGGTCCCTGCAAAGCCGACCAGACTGACCCGTTCAATCTCCGGCGGCTTCTCGCCAAGAAAAGCCTTGATCTCCTGTATCGCCCTGGCGAATCTCGAAGGTGGTACATCACGTGCCTGCATTGATGCAGACCGATCCAGGATCAGCACCAGATCCTGCTTTTCATACTCTGGCAGCGATCGGTCCAGGTACAACTGCGGACGCATGACAGCAAGTACTATGGCTGTGACCGCAATAAACGCCGCGACCAGCACCAGGATTTCATTACGGCCGGTGCTGAAGCTGGATTGTGCCTGCAGTGACTGGCCAAACCCAGCCTGCACCCTGAACCTTTTCTTGTCCCGAACATATAATAGCCATAACACCCCAACCAGCGGTAACAGCAGTAACCAGATTGCCAGCTCGGGCCGGAGAAACTGCATTGGCATTGCTGTGATGATCCGTTACCTAACCCACAGGTCGGGAGGGTGGTGCACCCTCTTTCGGTTTCGGCCGCAACAGTTCCATGATTTGATCAGGGGGTGATGGCTTGTCCCGCAATTCCGCCAGCAGACGCTCGGTCAGTTCATAGTTATATTTTACATCCCAGTCATCTGGTACCAGTTGCAAGGCACTGCGGAATTCTTCCCTCGCCCGACCCAGCCATGCAATCTGGGCCTCCTTCTCGGTCTCTGCAACAGCGCGGGCAAACAGTGCGGCACCGCTCCAGAAGCGGGCAGCCGCGCTATCGGCATGGGCCGCCGCTATTTCCAGTAACTGGTCGAGTCTGTCAAGACGATAAAGAATGCGGAACTGGTTGACGAGTACAGCATCGTAGCTATCGTTGAATAACCGTCGGGTCAGGCCTGATTGATTGATGCGTGCCTCAGCCACTGCATATAGTGACAGCGCGCGCTCATAATCCTGATCCATCGCGGCCTGCTCAGCCTGTGACACCGGGCGCAACCATAACGAGAGTGCCAGCAAAACCACTCCACAAATAAAGATAGGCAACATGACGGCTCGCAGACCGTAACTGTTCAATAGAAGCACTTGTCCCCCGCGTTCATAGAAAAAACCACCGTAAATGATACTAGCTCAAAAGGTTTGGGCGGGCAAACCACCGGACCGTACCGGACTATTCCGCTGCCGATTCCCCAACCGGATCGTTTGCAGGCAGTGCCAGTTCAGTTTCAAATCGCGCGAGCAAACCCTGCGCTATCTTCGCCTGTCTGGCGCCGGCATACTTTTCCATCATGTGCTGAAATTGCTGCCGGGTAAGTTCCCGGTATCGGGATTCGTTTGCTGCATCTGCGACTGACTTGTAATGACGCCAAAGGTCCCGATAATCAATCGCCAGTAACAACCCTACCTCGGCGGCCCTTTCATGATCCGGATATCGCTGCATATATTCTGTCTTGCGTTTGGCTGCCTGCTGCAATCCTGACTCATCATCAATTACAGCAACGACAAACTCGCTCTCCAGTATCAAATAGGCACTCTCGCCGGCATGGGTACCTTCAGGATCAAGCTTTAGCGATTCCGAAAACGCCTTGCCATCGTAGATAAACCGCTTCTTTTCCTCCAGCCAGCGGATCTCAAACCCCAACTCCTTTGTCCGTTCAAGGGCGAGGTTTATCAACCCTCCTTGTTGGGAATCATAAAGGGCTACTTCCTCACTGAGCAGGGCGGCCAGATCCTTGACCAGCACACCCATTTGATACAGGCCTTCTGCCCGGACTACCGCATCGGCCTTGTCATTTTCCAGCTGTATCCGCTGGATTTGTTTCAAGGTCACATTCAGTCCGTCTGCCGTCAATATGACTTCGGATGCCGAACAATTTGCTGTCATTAAAAAAGCCAGCACAGTCATACCCAGCCACATCGTCGCTGTTCTCTTGATTGTATCCATCAAAACCATTTCAATCTCTCCGCTAACCATAATGTTCCGAATATCAGGATGACCATCGAGGCAAGCCTTACGATCAGGTCACGTTGTCGGGTCCTGGCAAGCTGTTGCAACACGGGCCAGAATACAGCGATTATCAACAGCTGACCGATTTCTACACCCAGATTAAACGTTAGCAGCGCCATCAGCAATCCCTCGCGCTGCAGATTCATATTTTGCAACACGGAGGCAAAACCAAATCCATGGGCCAGACCAAAAATAAACGTAAGTATCCAGCGGTATCTGAAATTGCTGAAAACCATATTTTCCAGACCCACCCAGGCAATACTGAGCGCAACTATCACCTCAACCATTTGTGCCGCAGGTTGTACCACCCCGAATGCACTTAATGCCAGCGTAATACTGTGTGCCACGGTAAATGATGTAACAATGACAACCAGCCTGCGCAGGCTCCCTGCGACCAATAGCAGACCCAGCAGGAACAGAATATGGTCGTATCCGCCAAATATATGCTCTATACCCAGCTTGATAAACTGACCTGCATCACTCCATGTTCGTTGCAGCTCACGAGTGCCGGTCCAGGTATTACCCAGATAAAAAATATGCTCCTCACGTTGATCACCGAGCATGAACTCGGCGAGATTACGATGATATTTATACAGATCAGTCAATACATTAACATTTGCGTCCAGCTTGATAATGACGTTGTCTGATGGATACAGAACGCTAATCTGCACATAGGGAAACTGTTCGTTATCTTGCCAGATATCGAGTAGTTGCAACTGTGGACTGACTGTTTCACCGTTGATGGATATTCTGGTCCAGTTTTGCAGATATTCAAGTATCGCTTCACTGGCCCGGCGAGCCTCTTCAATCGTTACTACACCATCAATGTCGCTATCCAGCCTGAGCAACAGATCCATATCATCAATTGGCAGCCGATAGACAGCTACAACCTGTTTCTGCTCCAGTCGGAAGCTGCTGTAACTGAGACTGAGTGGATGTGCGCCGAGACGGGGAATATCTGACACTACTGCCAGCGTAACCACGATTACGAGGACCAGTTTTACTACCAAGCTGTTCATTTTCCCGTCCGGACCCGGATTTTCAATCAAGGCAGGCAGTATAAGTTATCCGGTATAGATTTCTATCTCCACGTGATCAGACAGTGGACCCGACAGAAAGTCGGGTGGGAGTCATTAAAAGCACAATGCCGGCATGTGCCGGCATTGTGGTCGTATCTCAAATTTTCTGGTTTTTACAGTACTACATACCGCAGCACTGGAGAAAAGCCAAATACTACCTGTACTACGCGGTTTTCTTCCGCATCATCATTACAACTCCACCCAGTGCAATCAGGACTACAGCACCGATCAGCACCGGTGAAAGACCACCCGCAGCAGGAGCAGATGCGTCCACGGCGGCAGTTCCGTCAGCCGCAGCCTGGGATTGCGGTGCAGCAGTGACAGCAGCAGCCGTACCCGTTGCAGAAGAAGCACCCGCTGCATCCGGTGTGGCTGTTGCAGCATGAGGGGCTGTGCTACCACCCATTCCATTTGCACCGTCCGGACTGTTTTCAGCCGTTGCTGGCACTGAGACAAACTGACCGGTCGCAGGATCAAACTCCAGATAGACCTGGGCCACTGATGCATTTTCATCAGCAGACCATACCAGCCGTAACGGTAAAAGGACGAACAGCATTACCGCAACTGTACAGAGAGTGAACTGACCAAAATTTTTCATACAAATTACCCCGATCACCTAAATGCGATTTGGGAGCGGTCTTTACAGACCGCCCCCAATCGTTAACACATGGGAGTTAGTTATACATCCTGACTAACCTGCTGCAGCTATCAATACCCGTTGGCACCGTTCAGGAACGGCGGGATCTTCGGCACTTCCGTCCAGCGCCAGATTGACGTTGGTGTCTTCATGTCGATCGTCCAACTCGCATCTGCGGTATTGAACCGGAAGGTATTGCCTCTCAGTTCAGGGGCCTCATAGGACACCTTGCCACCGATAAATGTCATTACTGATGTCAGCTTGGTCAACTCTTCAACCGGAGTGGCCATATAATCGCCGTTGAGGATAACGATATCAGCCAGCTTGCCAACCTCAATCGAACCCAGAGCATTTTCCTTCCACAGCGGGTAGGCGCCCCAACGGGTCATCATCAGCAACAGTGTCATTTTATCTGGCACAGCCTCTTCAGGCACACCCCAGGTCTCGCCATTGATTTTGCGGGTTAACCAGGCAACACCATCTTCAAACGGGGAATCACGCAACTCACCCTGAATACCGAACTCACTGATAACTGTATTAACACCAGCTTTCATCATACTGGCAACCGGTGCGTTCCAGGTCAGATACTCTTCACCGTAGCCTTCCTTGATAACCTGGGTCGGGACCTCGGTCGCGTCACAGGAGAAGGTATGACCGGTGCGGGAAGCAATCTCGATTTCTTCCGGTGTTACCGAATGACAATGGTCGCTTTGGGTACGCAGCATCTTGATGCGTTCCGGTGGCATATAATGCAGGTAGGTCTTCATCATGATCTCGGTAGCACCGTCACCAGCTGAATGCCAGCCAGGGATGTTGCTCATACGACCTTCTGCTGCCAGCTTTGCCAGTGTTACCAGATGTTCGGTACGACGGCCACGATTTGCGGCAATACTCGGATCATCCGCCGGGCGGTTCTTCCACGCATTCAGCTCGATGCCTTCCGGTGCCGGAGGGCACTGTTCACGCATCTTGATTTCATCGCTCTTGGCAACCATGGAGGTACACCAGCCCACACCACCGGCATCGATACCACCTACGCTGCTACCGGTGCTGAAGAAGAAGTCAGAACCATTACCGACAAAGTCACCGATACGGCGATAGGACTCGGAAATGCTGTCAGAGAACGGCTGTAACCAGCGATGGTTCCAGGACATACGGATCGGCATCAGGTCGTTACGATCCATATGATTGGTCGCACTGAAACCGCCTTCGCACTGGATATGGCTGGAATAGGTGGTCACACCTATCTGCGCATTCGACTGCATAACCTCGAAGTAACCCTTGATATACTTGTTAAAGGTCTCCTGATCCTGCGTACCTATCAGATCCAGACTGCTACAACGACCGAAGTCGGTATAGTCACCAGACCAACCGCGCTCCTTGCCATCCATCCAGTAGTCGGCCGGCAGTTCGTTGCCATAATAGGCTTCAATAGCAGCAATCGACGCACCGTTCAGGATGGAACCACCGCGGGTGGTAATCAGCACTGGATGGTTCGGGGCGATTTTGTCAATCGCCGCACGATTCAATAGGTTCTTGTTCATTGCCGGCACAGCCGTTTCCGGTGGTCCCATCGCAATGCGTATCCACTTGCCGGCAGGAATCTGCTTGGCACGGGCCTCAACAGCCTGTATCACCTTCTGGGTCAGTTCTTCCGGTGTCTTGCCCCTGACCGTAATTTCCAGCAGGTCCGGGATTGATTTGACAACCCAGGGGAAACCGGTCGCTGTCTCATAAATATGATTGTGGGTATCGATATAACCCGGTGTGACCGTATTGCCTTTCGCATCAACAACTTCGGTCCAGTCGGCAACCAGCTTCTGGATCTCGGCGTTTGTGCCTACAGCCATAATCTTGTCATTTTTTATTGCGACGGCTTCTGCAATTGTGACGGCATTGATGTCATCTGAATCTGCGGTGATGACCTTGCCATTGATGATGACTGTTTCGGCATATGGGGAAGGTGCCGCAGAGACACCACCGCTTAATATGCCAGCCAGAACCAGGCCAACACAGCTGCCTGCCCATTTTGAATTAAATTTACCACTGTACTCGGACATCGTCGTACCCCCTGAATAAAAGGAAAACCCTTGAAACAACCAACTGAAATTAACGTTAAACATTATGCGTCTTTTACTCTAATGTCAACTTGCCGGGTGCCGGGGATTAGTGTGTTCAGACCTGAAATATCCATCTTGCAAGACGCGTATCCGATCCATACAAACAGGCTAAGCTCTTTGAAATACACAGGAATTCAGTAGCTGAGGTAAAGCGACCGGAGAGCGGTCAGGTCTGACCGCCCCCGATCATGCAAAAAATATGAATTATTGACCCGGCTACCCGGGGTCTCAATCAGTACCCGTTGGCTCCGTTCAGGAACGGCGGGATCTTCGGCACTTCCGTCCAGCGCCAGATTGACGTTGGTGTCTTCATGTCGATCGTCCAGCTCGCATCTGCCGTATTAAAACGGAATGTGTTACCCCGCAGTTCAGGGGCTTCGTAAGATACCTTGCCACCAATCAACGTCATCACTGAGGTCAGCTTATCGAGTTCCTCTACCGGTGTGGCCATATAGTCACCATTCAGGATGACAATATCAGCCATTTTACCGGGTTCAATTGATCCGAGCATATGTTCCTTCCAGATTGGATAGGCGGCACGGCGGGTCATCATCAGCAGCAAAGTCATTTTATCCGGCACAGCCTCTTCCGGTACACCCCAGGTCTCGCCGTTGATCTTGCGGGTCAACCACATTACTCCGTCTTCAAAAGGCGAATCACGCAATTCGGTTTCAATACCAAACTGGCTGATAACGGTATTCACACCGGCCTTCATCATACTGGCGACCGGCGCATTCCAGGTCAGGTATTCTTCACCGTAACCTTCCTTGATGACCTGGGTCGGGACTTCGGTCGCATCACAGGAAAAAGTATGGCCCGTGCGCGCGGCGTTCTCGATCTCTTCCGGTGTCACGGAATGGCAATGGTCGCTCGTGGTGCGCAGCATCCTGATGCGTTCCGGCGGCATATAATGCAGGTAGGTTTTCATCATAATCTCGGTTGCACCATCACCGGCCGAATGCCAGCCAGGGATGTTGGTCATACGACCTTCCGCTGCCAGCTTCGCCAGCGTGACCAGATGCTCGGTACGACGGCCCCGGTTCTTCGTTTCGGTACCAACCCCGGTATTGGATGTATCTATCGCCTTGATATCAATACCCTCCGGCTCAGGTGGGCACTGCTCACGCATCTTGATTTCCGGACTTTTGGCCACCATTGAAGTACACCAGCCCACACCCCCGGCATCAATACCACCAACACTACTGCCGGTACTGAAGAAGAAGTTGGAACCACTACCTACAAAATCACCAATACGTCGATAAGACTCGGCAATACTGTCAGAGAATGGTTGCAGCCAACGATGGTCCCACGCCATCCGTATCGGCATCAGGTCATTACGATCCATATGATTGGTCGCACTGAATCCGCCTTCGCACTGGATATGGCTCTTGTATGTCGTCACACCTATCTGTGCATTCGCCTGCATGACTTCGAAGTAACCCTTGATGTACTTGTTAAAGGTCTCCTGATCCTGCGTACCAATCAGATCCAGACTGGTACAACGCCCGAAGTCAGTATAATCCCCCGACCAGCCCCGTTCTTTATCAACCATCCAGTAATCGGCCGGCAAGTCATTACCATAATAGGCTTCGATAGCCGCAATAGACGCACCATTCAGGATAGAACCGCCACGGGTGGTGATCAAAACCGGATGGTTAGGTGCGACCTTATCGATCGCCGCACGATTCAGCAGGTCCGTGTTCATCGCCGGCACGGCGATTGCCGGAGGTCCCATCGCAATGCGGATCCACTTGCCCGCCGGTATCTGCTTCGCCCGCGCCTCAACGGCCTGAACCACCTTGTCGGTCAGTTCTTGTGGTGTATTGCCTCGAACCGTGATTTCCAGCAGGTCCGGGATAGATTTAACGACCCACGGAAAACCGGTAGAAGTCTCGTAGATATGATTGTGAGTATCAATATAACCCGGCGTGACGGTGTTGCCTTTCGCATCGACCACCTCGGTCCAGTCGGCAACCAGCTTCTGGATTTCGCTATTCGTGCCTACAGCGAGGATACGTTCACCCTGGATCGCGATGGCCTCGGCAATGGTTATCGCCTTGATATCGTCTGAATCGGCGGTGATGACCTTTCCATTGATGATAACAGTATCAGCATACGGTGCCGGTGCCGCGAAGGCATCGATGCCTGTTACCCCCGTCAGCATCAAACCTATACAGCTGGCCACCCATTTTGAAGAAAATTTACCACTGTACCTGGATATCATAAGGCCCCCCCTCGATATGGAACATCAGGTAAAACTGCGGATTAATCAGTTTGTGACGCTATGCCTGTTGTGGATGATTGTCAACCTGACACGAATACATCAGGTATCGATAGACAGGCGCATAGATAAATCGATGGACCGCAGGTCCTTCGTCAAGGTCCCCATCGAAATATAATCGATACCTGTCTCGGCTGTCACTTTCAGCGTATCTTCGTTTATACCACCAGAGGCCTCCAGTTTCGCCCGACCCGCCGTACGCTTTACCGCCTCACGGGTATCTGCCAGGCTGAAATTATCGAGCATAATCATCGGGGCAGCGGCGCTCAGCGCCTGATCGAGTTCTTCCAGCGTCTCCACCTCAACCTCGATCACCCTGTCCGGAGCCAGAGCACGCGCGGCCTTTACTGCCGCAGCAATACTGCCGCAGGCGGCGATATGATTTTCCTTGATCAGAAATGCATCGTACAGACCCATGCGATGGTTTTCGCCACCACCACAGCGGACGGCATATTTCTGTGCCAGTCGCAAACCGGGCAAGGTCTTGCGTGTGTCGAGCAGATGCACGCCCGTGCCCTGTACCTGGTTCACAAAATACGCCGTGCGGGTTGCCGTTGCGGACAACATCTGCAGGAAGTTCAGTGCTGCACGCTCACCGCTCAGTAACGATCGTGCGTAGCCGGACATTTTCACGACGACACTGTTCGGGTTGATACGCTCACCGTCGCTGAAATTCCAGTGCAGGACAACAGCAGGATCAAGCTGACGAAAGACTTCATTGACCCAGGCCTGGCCACAGAGCACCGCAGACTGGCGAAACAGGATCTGTGCTGAGGCCATCCGGTCAGCCGGTATCAATGCGGCGCTGATATCGCCCGTGCCTATGTCTTCGGCCAGCGCGCTGGCTACATTTGATTTGATTGCAGAGTCAAGGTCGGTCGGGTTCATTGGATACATGGCAATTTCTGCAGGTCAGGTGTTGTGTTCAGTTTTGAATGGCCGTATCCGGGCGGTAACAGGTTCAAACAAGTACCTGCCTAGATCCTGAACGACTCCATGCTTGCCGGATGAAACAACTCTTCCGGTTTCACCAGTCGACTGGAGAGACCCTCGGCATGGTGCTGGATCAGGAACCGTTCAATGACATGGCGGTTGGCCTCAAACCCGTAGGACCAGAAGTCGTGTCCCATCAGGCGACGTGCGGCAAGCAATTGTTCTTCCACAAACGGCAAGGTGACCTTGGTAGCCGAGGTATCGGTCAGGCGGGTCAGCGCTATCTGTTTGGACTGCTCAAAAGCCTTGTAGACGGAAAACGGCAACCACGGATGTTGCTCGACCAACGTTTTACGGATACCCAACAGGTGCATGATGGGAAATATTCCGGTGCGTTTGTACCAGTTCTGCGCCTCCTGCTGCGGATTTTTAAACAGATACCCTACATGGGGATGACCATTGGTGTAACAGGAAGGCGCTCGCGGCCCGATGATCGCATCCAGCTCACCTTCTGCCAGCATATGACTGAGTGTTTCATTTTCCGGTATGTTGATTACCTGCACCCCGTCCGTCAGGTTCAGGTTGATCTTCTCCACCCGACCGACCTCTTCGTATCCACCGCGATACCAGGTAACGTGACTGGGCTTCAGACCGTAATCTTCCTCCAGGAACAGACGCACCCAGACATTTGCGGTCAACTGATACTCCGGAACACCTATACGTTTGCCTTTCAGATCGGCAGGGGTCTCGATTCCGCGATCTGTACGTATATATATTGATGTATGCCGAAAGGCACGCGAGGGAAATACCGGCACACCTATATAGGGGCAGTCATACTTCGATGTCTTGACAGAGAAACTGCTCATGGACAGTTCTGTAATGTCGTGGTCGGCATGTCGGAATGCACGAAAGAACATCTCTTCCGGTTCCTGTAGCATGTATACCGGGTCGACCCCGTCTATCTGGACCTCACCGTCCACAAGTGGACGCATCCGGTCATAGTTGCCTACGGCAACAGAGAGATTCAGTTTCATACCTTTCTGTCTCTGGTTAGCTGATTGATTTTTGCCTGGTATCAGGCGGCCTTCAACCGACGTTACTGTTCACAAAACCGGAGTCCTATTTTTTATCCTTGTACAGGCTGTCGATATAACCGCTCTCGTCCAGTTCCCGTACAAAACTGTCGTCATAGAAATGCTCGACAGTGTATTTGCGCATCTCATGACTGTCATAGATCTCCATCATCTTTTTCAACCCTTCAACAGGTGGGTACGGCTTGCTCGGCACCTTGGAGGCCTCATCATAGAAGTGTTCCATCAGTTCCGGATCCTTCATTTGATACCACTTGCCCATAGCCCTGAATGCAGAATCCTTGTCAGTTTTCAGCATAGCGAGTGCCTCGACTGTGGCCTTCATGAAACGACGTGCGACATCGCGGTTGTTTTTCAGCCATTCACGGTCAACCTGGAACGAGGAGCCCGCCATTGGCATATCGTACTGCGCGAGATCAACAATCACATGGTATCCGGCATCAATTCCCATCGTAGCATGCAGTTCCGGCGCCATGATGGCATCAACATATCCCTTTTGCAGGGCGTCCACACCCAGCGCATCGCTCATCATCGACCAGTCGTACTGCGGGTCCCAACCCATCTTTAGCGCAAAGCTGACTGCCGCCATATGACTTACGGCGCCATAACCTGAATAGCCAATTCGCTTGCCTTTCAACTGCTCGGGTGTACGGATATCCGTATTGCCGATGATACGCCAGCGCTCGATCTGGTGCGTCGAGCCCAGAATTATCATGTCCTGTCGCCCTGCCTCCGTGGTCATACCAACGATACTGGGGGCGGCACCCGCGACACGGATTGGTGTAGTTTCATCTTTATCCAGGATAAACTCATCCGACATATCAATACCGCTCTTGCGGATAATCTCGACTGAACTCCTGCTGAATTTGGGGACCAGTTCCAGATCATTGTCCCTGAAGATACCCTCATCATAGGCCATCACAAACGGCAGCTTGTTCATCGACACATCACCGAGCATCAGATTCACCTGCAACGGTTTGTCCTGGGCCTCTGCAACGTTAATAATTACCAGCGCTGTCAGTAAAGCCAGCATTCCGGCCATCATTTTTGCTCCCGGGTTCCGGGTCGCTTTAACGACATGCGCCTTTTCCATATACTTCATATACTTGCCTCGCGATAACTACGTGATGATTAATCCGTTACAAAAAATCCGCCCTTGATCGCATCGTCCCACTGCTGAAATACCGCCGGGCCCACACCGAGATTAATCCCTTCGACAATTTCACCCTTCATATAGCCGTGGGTCCCGAACGCAAACTGGGTCAATGACACCTTCGGTGCCGGCTGCATCTTCTTGAACAGCGGGATGACCACCTCATGGTAGACTTCCTTGCTGTGGTCGCGGCTGTGCGCCGTGATCTGGAACATTATCGGCGGTACCGGCTTGACTCCTGGTCCCGTCAGTTCACGGGTCAGTCCGATATAACGGGCAATCAATGCCTTTGTATCTGCCTCGTTCAGATTCATCCGCCGTGCAGATACCGTGGCAGCCTCGGTTAGCGAAGCCTCAATACCGTGGGTCACAACATATTCGGACTTGAATTCCGGACGCAGCTGGACATCACCCCACTCCTCCAGAATGTCTTCCATGATCATCGGCAAACGCATCATTGCCTCCGGACCTTCCTGTCCAAGCAGCTCCGGACCAACATAGCGTGCATCGTCACGCCAGCTGCGGATATACAGTTCATTAAATGGATCGGAACGGGATTCCAGCTGGACCTCTTCATCAACCTGCTTAAAACCTTCTATCTTGCCAAGCTGACCACCCCAGGCAGACTGGGCACGGTAGATATACCCGAATGAGGAGTTTTCAATCGCAAGAATACCGGCAATATTCGGCACCCGCTGGGAAAGCATCATGGTGAACGGCCCACCGGTAGAATGACCGTGCAGATAGGCGGTAAATTCCCCTTCAGGAAAATGTTTGCGTATGGCAGCAATACCCCCCTGCTCAAATGCCATCGGCCAGCCAGCCATACGGTTATAAAAATTGGTGCCGGGTTTCGCCCTTGCCAGTGTACGGATACCGTAACGCGGGCGCTGACTGTAGTCCTTGATCACATCATACTGATCAGGGGTGATATATTCGCCACGCAACCAGATAGGGGTACGCACTTCCAGAGAATACTTGTGGTGATCGTAGGCCGTTACATTGCGACCCGGCCAGTCACGGCTTTCGGTATGAAAAGCATGTGCGCCGGGGTAACTCATGCTGACGACCTTGTAGCCGAGCTTTTCTGCCAGAAGATTGGCCTGTTTATGCATCGCCTTGAAATCACCAGCGCCACCGTGTAACAGGAAGATACCAATCTTCTTGCCATCTGCCCCTCTCGGGATTCGCGAGGGATCAGCCGGCTCATGGACAGACATTCCGATGTCCCAGTCCATACCAACGGCGTTTACACGGATGATGTCTTCTACGTATCCCTTGTCGCCGCCCTTCAGCTCAATATCAGGACGCTCCATGAATTTTTTAATGCTGGCTATAGTCTCGGATTCTGAAAACTCTGTCGGTGGTTTGTAACCGGCCGCCGCAATGACGGAACTGTAGCCAAGAAAGATGAGAAGTATAGTCGCGTTTATCATGCCAGCCAGCGAACCGGATCGTGTGAATTTATTCATACCGCATTTCCTCTTGATATCTGATATTAACTCGATTGACCCGGCCATCTATCTGGTGGCTGCCTGTTACGGCCGGGGACACATTCAGCAGGTCGTCCATTATGCACCTGTATTGGCCTGCATGTCGTGCAGAACATTCATTTCAGTACCTTGATATGTTAGACTTGGCGCATCTATTTCATCAGGGAGATTGATCATGGATCAGAAAAAACCGGCCGGTTCCGCCAGCCCCACACCTGCCGATCCGGCAGGTTATTATCATAGTAACAAGGAACGCATATTTGTCCGCGGAATCCAGGGTGCATATAACCTCACTGAAGAATTGAAGCGCTTACGTTCGATGCCCCGTGTACGCAAGGCCAGTGAAATCAGGTTTGTCGACGGCCCGCAGGCTTACAGCCGTCACTATGTTGAACCAAAAGACGGTATTACCCAGACATTCCACCTGCATCTGGAAGAATATGGTCCTGGAGGCAAGTCGCAGAAGCATGGCCATGTCAACGAGGCGGCATTTTATATCCTCGACGGCACGGGCTATGAAGTACACGATGAAATCCGCTACGACTGGAAGGCCGGCGACGTTGCCATTGTGCATAACAACTGCGTACACCAGCACTTTAATGCAAGCAATACCAAACCTGCCCGGGCCCTGGTCATCAAGACCAAACCGATGTACCTGTTCATGAACATGTTGTTCCAGAAGACGGTAGAGCCGCGCCACACCCATGCCGCACCGGGAGGAGAAAACTTTACCGCCCGGGAAGCAGAGGAAGATCTTAATCATCCAAAGGGAGGATACTAGTCATGGCATGGGATGAATCAAAAGTCTGGCTGGACGGCGAGATAAATAACCCGCTATACCAGAATTTGCTTGATGATGCGGCCAACGCACCGGAACGCAACAGCAAACGCAAGAAAGTGGTCACCCCGGACGAGATGCCCTGGGAAATGGCACGTCAGGGCGTTTTGAAACACCTGATCAACGATCAGATGAATACCCGCATGGAGACTGTGGATGCCTATATGCAGATCATCCCTCCGGGCAGCCGATCCGGCAAGCACCGCCATCTGGCCGAGGAATGTCTGTATGTACTCGAGGGCAAGGGCTACGATCTGCATCAGGACTGTGATATCGAAATCGTCGATGTCTATACCTGGAAACCGCAGGATGAGGTCAAACGTTTCGAATGGGAGGCCGGTGATATCATCTATATACCGCCAAACACGATTCACCAGCATTTTAATGCTGACCCGGATCGTCCTGCACGTCTGATTTCCTCGATCAATCGAATCTTCAAATATTGCGGATTGAATGACCTGGAACAGATTGAGGATGCACCGGAATACAAGCCCGGCGTAAATCTGACTCCGGAGATGGTCCGCACATTTATCCGGAACAAGTAACCCTGCCTCTGCCAGACCTTCTGTTATCTCACCGCGTAGACCTGCCTGTAACCGGCAGGTCTACGTCGGATGCCTGCGATTACTCAATGTTATCGAACTGTGGTGCACCTTCATGCTAGGTGCGCTACTCGCCCTCGCATCTGCTGCAACCTTCGGTTTTAATAACGCCTCTATCCGTCGGGGTGTACTGACCGGCAGTGTGATCCAGGCGATGCTGATCACCGTACCGATGGGTGTACCCTTGTTCGCACTGGCCTGTCTGCCTTTTGGTGGAATGGAAGCGCTGGCTGCATTCACCATGTCCTCCTGGTACTGGATGTGTCTGGCCGGGGTGGTCCATTTTCTGATAGGCCGCTACGGTAACTACCGTTCTACCCAGGCACTCGGTGCCAACCTTTCCAGCCCGGTACAACAACTCAGTGTGCCAATCTCGATCGTACTGGCGATGATCTATCTTGATGAAACACTGAACCCGCTCAGCTTCACCGGTTTCATGCTGGTCATGTTCGGTCCGGCGATTACCATCCGGAAAAACAAGGACAATACTCCCAAAAAAACCAAATCCGGGTTTACCCCCCGTTACGGCGAAGGTTTTTCATGGGGCATCATCAGCGCGTTTGCCTATGGTGCCAGCCCACTGTTTATCATGAACGGTCTCGGCAAGGACGGTGGCCTGGTAGACAGTATTGCTGGCGGACTGATCTCCTACAGTGCGGCTACGATTGTAATTCTGACTCTGGTTTTGTTGACAGGTGGGTTCGGCTTTATGCGCGGACTCGATCGCGAAGCAGGAAAATGGTTTCTGATTTCCGGGGTACTGGTTTTTTTCTCACAGTTGTTTCGCTACATGTCTCTGGCGGTTGCGCCAATCTCGGTTGCCGTCTCGATACAAAGATTATCACCGGTGTTCCGGCTGATATTCAGCTGGATACTGAATCG
>CAMDWI010000009.1 GCA_945878555.1 Klebsiella pneumoniae | reverse complement strand
CTGCTGATATTGGATGGGCCTGTCTGGCTATTTCAGGCGGCGAGTATTATCAGCGCGTTAGCCGGTATTGAACAAATGGTCATTACACTGTTACTCGACAGGCCCCGGACTGATGTGCATCATTTACTGGCAGTGATCCGGGGGCGCGCAACGGGCTGGCACGGGCCTGATACTAGCGGCGATCAGACCTGAAATCATGTGCCCACGCCGTTTAACTCGGGAATGTGTAAATCTGGTGCAAGTGTAATTTTGCCTGTTCCAGGCGAGGTATTTTGATGGACACCACCGGAGTTGAGGTCTATTCTTATCCTCACAAAAATGACCATCAAATTGTCTTGGGGGCAATCATGAAAAAAATAATCTGGCGGGATTTACGTGTCCTGCTGATGGTAACAGGAATCGTACTACCCGTTGCTGGCCAGTCTCAGGGACTGCCGGCGGGTGAGGGCATGGACAAGATATTGACTGCCTGCACTGCCTGCCATGGCCTGGATAATATCACCAACTCGCACAAGAAGCTGACTGCAGAGGAATGGGAAACCTATTTTTATGACATGGTTGCCAGGGGTGCGGCAATCCACGAAAGCGAAATGGAGACTGTGAAGAAATATCTGATCGATAATTTTGCTGTGAAAGAGAACTGATATCTACACAGGCAAAACTTCATCTGTGTTTTTTTATAAATTATTTTATGCAGGGGGCGCAATATGCGTGAACTAGTCAAAGACCTTATAAATGCCAGGATTTCACGGCGTGGATTTCTCAGCGGTATGGCAGCCGCAAGTTACACTATGACGGCGGCTAAATCGGCGATGGCCGCGGTCGAACCATTTATTCCCGGCGGAGAATTGCCAAAGGAATATGTACGTACAATCACCGGTACCGGCGGCGATTTGATCCTCGAACAGATGGCCGAGACCGGTACACCTTACCTTTTTTGTTCCAACGGTTCCGGTCTCGGACCGATAGTTGATGCGCTGGTCAGCCGTCCGCAGATCCAGCTGATCCAGGCGACCCAGGAAGGACAAGTGGTGGCAATGGCCGATGGTTATGCCAAGGTGACCGGCAAACCGGCATTCGGTTTTTACAGCCGGGTAGGTCTGCCACACTCGACCTCGAATATGTACAACTCAATGAAAGACCGGACGCCGCTGGTCATTATGAGCGATCATGCTGATTCAACCGCCGAAGGTACGGACAGTCACGAGGACATTGATAACTGGGAAGAAGCCGCCCGCTTTTATACCAAGTGGACCTGGACCGCGAACCAGCCCGAGCGCCTGTCTGAATGGGTGCGCAAGGCCTACAAGGTGGCCAGTGTATTACCGGGTGGCCCGACCTATATCAGGACACCGCGCGATCTGATGTACAAGGAGGTGACTGGCACGATCTACTCACGGGAGGCCCTGAATACGCCGATGAGTATCCGGCCGGATGCGGATGAAGTGGTCCGGGCGGCGAAGGTACTGCTCAGTGCAGATTCTCCGTTGATGGAGGTCGGTCCCGAGGTTGGGCACTGCAATGCCAGGGCAGCACTGGTCGAATTATGTGAATTACTTGCCATTCCCGTGATTCAGTATCGCAGCATTACAGTTGACTTCCCGAACACGCACCCGCTCTGGGTTGGTGAGGATGACCAGGTTGCGGGCTATCTGCAACGCAATCCAAAACCGATAGACCTGTATATTAATTTCGGGGCCCGCACACGTCGTAATGGTTATGGTGGTCGTAACAATGCCATACGTGAGATTCATGCCAGTGTTGATGAGAATACAATAGGCAGGAATGCGCCATTGGTGGCTGCACTGGTGGGTAACCTGGCCGAGGTGGCAAAAGATCTGGTGGCCGCCGTGAAAACGCTGGCAACCCCGGCGCAATTGAAAAAACTGACCGAGGAACGCCGACGTATCGTTGCCGGCCATACTAAAGGCGTCATGGCGGCCAGACTGGCGGCAGGGCGTATGAGCAAGGGCTCACCTGTGCCATGGCCGGCCCTCGTGTATGAATTGCGACAGCAGATGGAGAAAGACGCCGTTATCGTCGCCGAGCAGGGGACCGAATACAAGACGCTGGGTATGTTCCCGTTTGCCGATGACGCGATGTTGAAAATCGGCCGTACCGAAGGGCGTGCGCTCGGATGGGGTACCGGTGCCTCGGTTGGTGTGAAACTGGCCCTGCCGAACCGCCAGGTCATTTCAATGCAGGGAGATGGCGGTTTTCTGTTTGGACAGACCGATTCGTTGTGGACGATGTCTCGTTACGACATTCCGGTCATGACCGTGATATTCAACAACCATACCTATGAAGAGACGCGCTGGCAGATGATGGGACGGAATGGCCCCGCCGGCCAGGCCAACCGTGACTACATTTCCTATCTGGGCAATCCGATAGTCGATTTCACCAAGCTGGCTGCCGCCTATAATATTCCCGGTGCGGTCGTCACGAATTCAGATCAGCTGAAAGATGCGATTCGTACCGGGTTGCGCACACTGGCCGAGGGTAGACCCTTCATGCTGGACGTGCATACCCGTCGTCTGGGTATTGGTGCAGAAGTGACCAATTACCAGAAATTCTCGCTGGCGGAGCAACGTGACCGCAAGGTCTGAGAGTCGCCTGGTGTATTACCTTTCCATACGCCCCGGCAGTGAGTCTGCCGGGGCGTTTTTTATTTCCGGACTGGTAATGGTGAGGCAGTGAATACAGCTATGAACAGTGACAGGGATGATATGCTGCATGAGCAGTTACTAGTTGAATTATTTGGTCTTGATACTGTTGAACAGGCAAGCCTGCTGGATGTGGTGGACCTGAATCTTGATGATAAAATGACCGGGGCGATCAGCGCCGGAGTTATCAGACTGAAAAAGTTACGCGGTGACACCGTTGCCCAACAAGCCATGATTGCTGCAATAGAGCCGGGCGAGCGACTGTTATTGTGTATGTGGGTGATGGAGATGGAGTTGCTGGACAGGATTTCGGAACAGACATTTAGAAGATGAAAATTGAATTGACCTGAACCCGGCTAATCTCGCCCTCCCTGCCGTCATGCACCCGGCGATGGCCCCAGACATACTCCAGCCCCAGTTCCAGCTGTTCCAACGGGACCCAAATCAGATTGATATGACTGGACAACAAGCGTTCGTTGGCCTGTGCATCCTCTTCCGGATTCAGGTCATAGTAGCCTATGCCCAGGTCCAGATTGGTTGACAGCTCCGGGGTCCACCAGTGTTTATAGGTCACGAAGCCGCCGTAACCAGACTGGGTATCCAGTTTACCGTTCGGAGTGATTGATGCACCCTGATCCTTGCCGCCTTCAAGGTAGCGTCCGATACCATCACCAAAATTGAGATACCAGGTGATACGGTCCCTGTCACCCGGAAACATAAACAGTCCGGAGTGATTCAGTGCCCAGGAAAGAGCGGTATCATCCAGGCCGAGTCCATCGTCAATTCCTATGCGGCGCAACATACCACTGAACTGGTAATGCCAGCGGTCGGTTTCATGACGAAAACGCATGGTGAAATCCGGATACCCATCGTCAAGATTCTCATCATCCGCGTCAACGAAATCACCGTGGGGGTTTTCAATGGCAATGGCAAATTCACGGTAGTCATCCAGATGATGGGTATATCGGATTTGTCCCTGACGGATCATGGTGCGACCGGTGGGTCCGGTTGCATCGACCTTGTCACCGAATACGGTGGCATCCAGGTAATTTGAATATGTAATGCCTGCCAGAAAATTTCCCACTTCAGCATAGGCATGGCGCATGGAAAAGGTGCTGCGGCTGGTCGTTGCGCGGCTGCCCTTGTTATCCGGGTCACCCTTGAAGTCAGCCTGAATAAATGTGTGCATCTGGCCATATGCCGTCGGCGTGTAGGTCTCGACATTGATACGGGCATCCCTGCCGGCGATTCGGGTGTCGCCCCGGTTTTGATATTCAGGTGTGCCTTCCAGAATCGCGGTATGGATCGAGGCAACATCACCACCGCTGGACGTGGGTCGCGGTCCGATATCATAGATCATGTGTGCACGTATGAATCCACCTAAACGCATCGAACTGTCGGTCCCGGGTATCTTCCAGCTACCGTGTACATCTCCAGAGGTGACAACGTTATCCGGCAGCTCTGCACTTTCAGCCGCCTGTGGTTGCGGTTGTTCGAGTTGTTCCAGTCGCCGTTTCAGGTCAGCCAGTTGCAGTTTCAGCTCATCAAGTTCATCCGCTGGCAAGGGGCTGGAAACAAGTGAAAGCACAAATGTAACCAGACATGCCTTTCTGACCATGGCGGGTTTCAGAAATTGTAGATGGAGGTGAACTGCAGGCGTCGAACGACGCCCTCACGCCCGTCATGCACCTTGCGTTTACCCCATATATATTCAAGACCGAGCGTAATGCGGTCCAGAGGCGACCAGATTATGTTTGAATGACTGGAAAGTATCCGGCGGTTACTGTCACGTTCAATATCCGGAAACAAGGCTTCTTCGAGCGGGTTAAGATCATGATGCATCATGCCAAGATCAATATTACTGCGTAGCGTTTCCGTCCACCAGTGTTGGTAGGAGATGAAACCACCATAGGTAAACTGGGTGTCGAGTGTTCCCTCGCGGGTGATGGAAGCTCCCTGATCCACACCGGAGTCGGCGTAGCGACCCAGGCCGTCACCGAAATTGATATACCAGGAAATACGGTCCTTGCTGGCACCAAGTGTAAAGGCTGTAGAATGCTGCAGACCCCAGCCTGTCGCATTGTCGTTTATTCCACCGTAGACACCGGTTGGTCCTCCGTCATCTATACCCAGACGTCGTACAACGCCGCTGAACTGCATATGCCAGCGATCCGTCTGGTAGCGATAGTGCGCCGTCAGGTCTGGCACGCTGTCATCCAGCGTCTCGTCATCGGCATCAATAAAATCACCGCGCGGGTTCTCAAGCGCAATGGCAAATCGACTATGCTCATCTATACGATGCGTGTAACGCAACATACCCTGACGCATGAAGGTCCTGCCGATAGGCCCGCTGCCATTGAGCTTTTCGGTAAACGCAGAAATGTCCATGTAGGTCGTGAAGGTCTGGCCAGCCAGAAAATTTCCGATTTCGCCGTAGGCATGACGAACGGAAAACGAAGCACGACTGGTCGTTGCTCGCGTACTCTTGCCAGCAGGTGAGGTATTGAAGTCACCCTCTAATACCGTCCGGAAGTCCCCGTATTCTGTTGGTGTGAATGTGCTTATGCCGAGTCGGGAGTCACGCGCACCAATACGTGCGTCTCCCCGCATACGGTATTCGGGACTGTCGTTTAACGGTGCGGAGGCAATTGATGCTGAATCACCGTTGCGTGATGCCGGCCGGCCGGCCATGTCATATATCAGATTTGCCTGCGCAAAACCGTATATCCTGAAAGAGGTATTTGTATCGGGGATCTTGAATGATCCCGGGATATCACCTGCCGTAATTACCGCTGTTTTTGGTGCAAGTGGTGGAGTTATTTCAGTTTCCACCGGTTTTTGTTCGATATTGTCAGAGGCAATGTTTGTTGAACTGATATTCCCGGCCTGCTGGATGGCACGTTGTTTTTCAAGTTCTTCAATCTTCCCGGCAAGAATTTCGATCTGCTTTTTCAGATCATCCAGTTCATCCGCGTATGCGGGCATAGTGCTTATGACCAGTAACGCCATCATGGTACTTAATCCGTGCATAAACCGCGATACATCAGGAAGCTTCATGTGTAATCTCGCAATAAAAGTGGTTATTGTTTGAACAGTACAGAACCAGGGCTGGCTTGCGAAAGATATAACCAGATTAGCATTTCAATGACTTGCTTGAATCAGCCATCCCCCGAGAACCCCTCTGTCACCTACCTTCCCCGGTTTGATGGTGGGGAGAATGCAAAAGTATAGCCTATATTTATCTGTAATTAAGAAACTTTTCGGTATGCGATCATGCAATAATTGTGTACATATAATCGCTGGATACTTGCTGAATAACCAGTTACCCATCCCACCTGCCAAAAAATCATATCAGTAACATTGTAAAAATATTGGTGGATGCAGATCGCCGCATCCCTGCGGCTAAATCACCCCGAGGAATATAAACAAATGGGCTGACACCGAACTGCCGTGAATATTTTGAACTGTTATTTGATGCGATCAGCCAGCAGATTACGGATATCAGTAAGTATCTGAACTTCCTGGCTTGGGGGCGGCGGAGCAGCTTCAACTACTTCCTGCTTTTGTCTCTGCAGGCGGTTGATCACCTTTACCGCAACGAAGATCGCAGCAGAGATAATCAGAAAATCAACAATCGACTGGATAAACATACCATACTTGATTGCAACAGCAGAGGCCTCGCCTTCTGCCTCCTTTAGAGTAAAAGCCAACTCGTGGAAGCTGACACCTCCGATTATCATGCCGATGGGTGGCATGATAATATCGTTAACCAACGAAGATACAATTTTCCCAAAAGCGGCCCCCATGATGATGCCTACCGCCATGTCGACAACGTTCCCCCGGATAGCGAACGCCTTGAATTCATTCAGTAATGACATAAATGCTCCTTAAATGTTGAGGATTTAACGTAACAGGATAAATCACGAAGTCAGACTAACGGTTTGAATATTAACTGAATTCATGTGTCTGTGGCCTGGTTTTTTTAGGGAGCAAATATAACAAATTCAAAAGCGGATCAGTACCGGAAATCGCCTTTCGTTTTAACATCCTTTCCGGATTTGGGTAACCTGAAAATCGGATGAATCTGGTAAATGATCTGACACAAGACGCGGTCAGGTAACGCGAGTGTGTGAATTTGACTGGATTTTAATATTCGTATGCGCCTGCGCCCCGGCCGTACAGGGTCACTGCCGGGTTCCCGGAAATAGCGCGGAAGATGTTGTTTCAAAACCCGCGCCTGCATTCAGGGTTAACTGATTGAAAGGGATTACCCAGTCATGGGTATTACAGCAGTCCACACACACGCGCTGTAACAGTCGGCCGATAGCGTAATAGCTGTCTGCTGCCTCACCATTTACACTGACATTTATCAGGTAGTTCAGTGAAGAGGCGCCTGCATCCTGGAACTCGACCAGCAGGGTTTCGATATGTTTGCCGATATCCGACTGTTTCAGTGCATTCTCAATCGCGAGTTTCAGGATGGCCGGTACCTCAGTCGTACTGATGGACTGGTGCCTGTAGTCAATACCAAATGTAATTGACACATTGAAACCTTGCGAAAGGTTGCGCAGATTCTCCTTGAGGAAATCAGCCGTGTTCCAGTTCAGGATGCTGCCCCGGGAACGTAGCTGCACCATATCCGGAGTCTGGCGCAAAATCTGGCCCATGCTGCCGTCTCCAAACATGACCCAGTCGCCGGTCCGTGTAGGGAACCATGGTTCATCATCACGTACCGGGCGGGAGACCAGCCCCATCACGTCTGTCATCGGCAGGCGCAATACGCCTTCCAGCGCCGGGTTATTAAGGTGTGAATATACGCCCAGTGAACGAACCATCCAGGGCAGGTCACGGTAGATTACCCGTTCATGCTCCCGTACCGGTCCTAAATCCAGCAACATCCGTGTTTCTTCGATGATAAAGGGTACTTTGTTGCGTAAGCCCACCAGCATCAGTACCAGAAGGATGACCGCGATGACCAGCAGCATCATGTCACCGAGCAGGTACAGGACCACCAGGGCGGCAAGAATGGACAAAACCAGCGTCAGTGCGTGATAGCCGTAGGTGAATATCCTCCTGCCTATGGACATTCTGATGCTGTTTCCGCTCAGGCGGTTGTACAGGTAAAACATGGCCTTCATCAACAGCAAGGTAGACACAAATGCAGCCAGTGACAGGGCAAGATTACGGCCACTGCCAGTGATAAAATCAGTCATGGACTGATGGATGCGACTGAGGAAAGTATCATCATCATCCAGCATCACATTCAGCCTCAGGCGGGTGATGTCCTGGTCCCGCATGATGTCGTTGTACTGCTGGGTCCAGGCCTGATGAATGACGTCGAGCCATTTACGCGTGCCGGCATCCAGTTCATCCGTACGTAGCAGTCCGAGATTTTCGAGTGCTCGACTTATTACCCGTTGTTTGTTTTCCAGAATTACCAGACGGCTTTTCAGTTGCTCAATCTGGCGAGGTTTGTCTGTCAGTTCCTTCATTTTCTGGAACAGTGGTTCCAGGATAAGTTTTAATTCCTGCTGCCAGTCAAACTGAAGGTTCTGCTTTGTCGGATCAAATACACTGGAATCCACCCCGCCGAGCGCAATATTCTCGAATGAACGACGCAGCGTACTCATGTCAGCCTCTTCCTGACTGATACGCTTTTGCAGTTCTTCACGTTCTACACCATCGGTCAGTTTTGCCAGCTGACCGCGTAACTGATCCAGTTGCTGACGTTTTTCCACAAGAGATTGCTGGATGGATTGCAGTTGGTCACGCGCTTGTTGCAGCTTGGAATCAGCCGCTGACAACTCTTCTGGGGCCTGATCCTGGGCAATGACGCGGTTGACTGCCATTGACAGCGGCAGTAGCAGGAGGACGATAAGCAGGAGTCGATGAAAGTTCACGATGTCTTTGTATAACTATTTATCCGGCAGGGGTCAAGTATATAAAGCGGTTATTTCGATTTTGCGACCTTGGTGCTGATGACAATGCGATCCATCAGTGCGAGCAATACTCCGGATATAACAAAGACGACGTGGATGATAACCATCCACATAATCTGGGATTCAGTTACCTTACCAACATCCATAAACACCTTCAGCAGATGTATCCCGGAAATGGCCACGATGGAGGCAATCAGTTTCAGTTTCAGCGTGGAAAAATCGACGGTACCTTTCCATTCAAACTGGTCTTCGTGTCCACCCGTATTAATCTTGGAGACGAAATTCTCGTAACCGGAAAAAATCACTATCAGTAACAGATTACCTGCCAGTGACAGGTCTATCAGTGACAATATGCCCAGAATGACATCATTTTGTGTCAACTCGGTCAGGTGTGTAAACAGGTGGATAAGTTCCATGCCAAACGTATAGAGAAGCAGGATTAACCCGCCTACCAGTCCGATATACATCGGTGCCATCAGCCAGCGACTGAAAAACAGACCGCGTTCGATGGCAAGTTCGAGAGGATGATTTTTCATGGCAACAGGTTCCGGGTATTAACAAGAAGTCATCATAACAGACGCTTGTTGCAAGATTAACCCGGTGTCACGGACGGCGGGGCAAAAAAAGCCCCGGATATGCAAGATATCCGGGGCCTGTGTTACATAATCAAGACCTATTTGAAATGATAATTAAACTGTATGCCATAGGTAAAGAAACTGGAGGCCGGCATATCTTCCTCCACGATACCCCGGAAGTCCGCCTCATGTTCCGGGTAGTACTTCTGTCTGGCGCCAAAGAAGTTGCGACCATAGACATTAATATCCCAGGTCCCTTCAGCTGAGCCGATACCGGCAAGCAGGTTCAGATCGTAATGGACCGGCCAGGCCACGACATAGGTGAATCCGAGCGTGTCCTGGGTATAGGAGTCCGAGATTGCCAGCTTGCTGTTTAGCTTGGCCACATACTGGTCAAATATCGGCTGTTCGTAATCACCCCCCATGATGACCTTCCAGTCGGGTGCACGTGGGGCCTTGTAACCGGCGCGATCAATGAGCCCCCCAAGCACTGTGCTTGCCCCCAGTGGAGAACCAGCTGTAAGTTCTAGCGACTCTGCATCACTAAAGCAGTCTCCTGTGTCAGCATTATCAGCCTCGGCATCAGTACACCCGCCAATAAACTCGAGCATGACCGAATCCTGAATAACACCAGCAACCGTCAAGGTGAGACGATCAGATGCTGCCCATCCAAATTCGAAATCCAGACCCCTGTTTCGTTGAGCGCCTGCGTTGGTCATATAGCGGCCTGTCGAAGGTGTGCCACTGAGCAGCGCATCAAAACTGGCAACCTCGGTTTCAAGCTGCAGATCCCGTATCTTCTGATAGAACAAGGTTAAGCCATATCGCATTCTGCCATCAAAAAGGTCACCTCTTGCCCCCAGTTCATATACGCTGGCATGTTCGGCCAGATAGGTGAATTCCTTCTGTCCGTCTTCATCGAAACGCCCTGCTGTGGTGGGATTAAACTCGTTATAGCGTAAACCACCTCTGGGTACACCGCGGTCACTGGTATCAAAACCACCGGCCTTGAATGCCTTGGCCCATTTGGCGTATACCGAATGGTTTGAGGTCGGACGGTAACGCAGTGTAATCTGCGGGTCGAAACTGTCCTCACCGTAGACATCGCGGAACGGACCGGGATCGCGTCTGATACCGTATAACAGTGGTCCAAGCGCAATCGGTGCACGGGTATCCCAGGCCTCAGGTACATCAGCAGAATCCCTCCACTCATGGGTCCAGTAACCGGCCCTGCCTGCATATTGACCACACTGCTGGAGTCCGGGTTTACCCGGATGATTGGGTATTCCGTTCGTCCATGCTGTACTCGGAGTACCGCCGGTGGGGGTCAGGCCTGTCTCACAACTGATGATATTTGATGTCACTTCCCTGACTACATCGCCTCCACCCGCCGCCGGACGGTGCTGTATCGCATAAATCCGGTTGTCTCCTACAACATCAACAACAGGGTTTCCATTGGCCAAACGGCCTGTGGCAACGACGGAGTCCGGGTTGATATCAAAAATATAGGTAGCAACTTTAGTATCAAGACCACCGTCTTTTGATACATCGGAGTAGCGACCACCGATATCAATCGAGGCCTTTTCATCAAGGAAATTAAAAGTGAAGTTTGCAAACGCACTCTTCCACTCGGCATTGTTGTACGGGTCTATGACGTGCAAAGGCTGTACCAGATTGGCACGCATCGTATAGACGCCTTGCAGTGCCAACTCTTCCTTCTGGTAATACGCGCCTGCTGACCATTCAATCCGTCCACCGCTTGGGCTACTGATACGAAACTCCTGGCTCCACATATCGAATAATTCGGTACGCCGGGCCGCTTCCATGAGAAATGGTGACTCGTCGGTAGATTCAAAGGTTTCCCGCTGGTAATCCACCAGCCCTGTGCTGGATTCGAGTGTGATTCCGCTATCAAGTTCGTAGGTGAGTCCCAGACGGTAGTTCCAGGCATCCAGTGGTTCACGTGATGCCAGGTTACCGCCAGGCATGGTTTCGGCGGCCAATGCACGTATATCTAGAGCACCGGAGCGGCCATCATCATTGTTTATACCCTGAAGTGGGGCAAGAAAACTCCCTGTGCCTTCCTGTACGCCAAAAGCCTTGAAACCGTCTTCTGTACAGTCTGGAATCTGTCTTTGATCATATAAAGCATCATAGGTAGGTGCTCGACCCGGAACCAGCACGGCCCCGACATCGATGGAATTAAAACCGCTGTCTACCGGAGGCGGGAAATCAGTTTCACAAACCACGTTGGTATCACCGTTGGATCGCCGCTTGGTGACTTCCGCCTTGGCCAGCACCTCAAAATTTTCGGACACCTTCCACAAGGCTGTCAGGCGTGCCGAGCTGTCTTCCCGGTGCGGGAACATATTGCCGGTGAAGGCGTCAGTAATATGACCATCGGTTGAGTCCCATTTGCCTGCCAGACGTATACCTACAGACTCCGAGACCGGTCCACCTATGCCGCCTTCAAATGTGGTACGCCCGAAGTTTCCAAACTCGGCGGTGGCCTCACCCTCCCAGGTTTCCGTCGGTTTCCGAGTGGTCAGGCTGAAAGCCCCTGCCGTGGCGTTCTGGCCAAAATAGATAGGTTGTGGTCCGGTTAGCACCTCGACCCGCTCCAGATCCAGAAAGGCGCCCTTGATCATGGAGGGCCGACCGAAATGCACACCGTCAACAAAAATAGGTGCAGATTGTTCGACAGACATATTGGCCACATCATTGCCCATGCCGCGGATGGTTACAGACCATTCATGCAGTGATTCATTGATTTCGACCGAAGGGGCGAACGATGACATGTCTTCCATCGTTCTAAAGCCGTTCTGGGTCAGTTCGAGTCCGGATACGGCCTGGATGGATATAGGAACCTCCTGCAGTGTTTGTACCCGGCGCTGTGCGGTGACTACGATTTCCTCAAGTGCCTGTGCATGGAGTGATGTTGAATAATAAGTTGTTGCTGATAATGCAATCGCAGCCGATATACAGCTGCGTAGTCTCGCTACCTCTGAAAATTTACGCATGGAGCCCCCCCCATTATATTATGTGTAATTTTATTATATGTGTGTAACAGCTGCCTCTTTGCCATTATGTTTATTCGACATGTTGATAATCCTGATTTGAGTCAGAGATGTCAACCAAAAAAATGCTGGTAGACGGGTGTCTGGATTCTGAAGAGTACCTTGGCCAAGACACATTTTTGCAGGGACAATCCGGGTAACCTTTCCGCAATCAGACCAGGATTGTCAGTTCAGGATAAAAAAAACCCCGGGTATGTCTCCATCCCGGGGTCAGTACTCAACAACCTTGTAGCAGGTGTTTTCTATCTATAGTAGTAATTAAACTGGATACCATAGTTAAACCAGGCAGACTGGGGCATATCGTCGGACTGGATACCAGGCTGCTCAGCCTCATCGGCGAACTCGGGATAAAACTTCTTGCGGGCACCGAGTATATTGCGTGCATAGAGACCTACATCCCAGGTCTTGTCGGCATCACCAAAACTGATGGTCGTATTCAGGTCCGCATGGGTCGGCCACTGCTGTATCATGGTAAAACCGAGCGTATCTTCTGTATAACCGTCCGAGATGGCCATCTTCGAGCTGACCGAACCGATATAGTTTCCGAACAGCGGTTGCTCGTAATCCGCACCGAGTATGACCTTCCAGTCTGGCGCCCGTGGGGCCTTGGCACCAGAGCGGTCAATACTGCCTTCCAGCGCATTGACGCGGGCGTTATCGACAGTGGACAACGTGCCGGTCGCCGGCAACCCGAGAAACTCACGCGCTTCAGCAATACTGATACAGGGCCCGGAATCGGCATTCAGCGATTCGATTTCGGTACAGCCGCCGAAGTAGTCAAGCATGATCGAGTCCTGAACCACACCGGCCGCACGCAGCGTCAGCTGTTCGGTCGCCGCCCAGGTAAAGTCAAACTCAACACCCTTGTTCCGCTGCATGCCCGCGTTGGTCAGGTAACGGCCCGTCGGTGCCTGGCCGGTCGTGAGCAGTTGATTGATATCAGCGATCTCGGTCTCGACTTGCAGGTCCGCGATCTCCATGTGGAACAGGGTCACGCCATAGCGGAGCTGATTGTCAAACAGGTTACCTCTGGCTCCCAATTCGAAGTTTTCTGCATGTTCGGCCAGATAGGAAAATTCTTTCTGTCCATCTGCATCGAAACTGACCGAGTCACCGGTAGCTGTCGGGTAGAGCAGACCGCCACGTGAGATACCACGATCGGAAGTATCGAAACCACCAGCCTTGAATGCCTTCGCCCATTTGAAATAAAGCGAATGTTCATCATTTGGACGATAACGCAAGGTCACCTGCGGGTCGAAGCTGTCCTCGCCGTAGGTATCCTTGAACGGTCCGTTATCCCGGCCATTGATACCATAGACCAACGGCCCGAGCGCGATAGGAGACCTGGTATCCCAGGCGTCCGGGATATCCGTCTCGTTGAACTCGTGGGTCCAGAAGCCTGCCCTGCCGGCATAGGGTCCGCATTGTGCCAGCGCTACCTGACGACCAAGGAAGTCTCGGTCAGGTGCATTACCGTAGAAATCCAGGCCGGTCTGGCAGTTGATCAACGCCTCTCCGGGTCCTTCATTTCCCCCGCTCAATGCGTTGCGTACGCGATCACCGCCAGCAGCATCTGAACGGTGTTCGGTAGACTCTACAAGACCATTGTTGTCTGGATCCGGATTTATATCGAAGATCCATGTCGCATACTGGGCTGTAATACCACCATTTTTATCTACATCGGAATAACGGCCGCCAATATCGATCGAGGCCTTCTCATCCCAGAAGTTGAATGTGAAAGTGGCAAATGCACTTCGCCATTCGGAGTCCTGGTAAGGATGATGGACACGCAAGGGCTGACGGATCTCGGCACGCATCGTATAGACCGGATCCATATCCAGTGCCTCGGCTTGATAATAGACACCAGCTGACCATTCCATCTGACCACCTGTTGGCGAAGTAAACCGGAGCTCGCCACTGTACATATCAAACTGCTCGGTTCGGAAGGCCGCTTCCATCAGATACGGCGATTCGTCCGATGATTCGAATGTATCGCGATCGTAGTTGACCATGCCGAAGATACCTTCCATCGCGATTTCATTGTCGAACGTATAGGTGCCGCTCATACGGACGTTGATGGCCTCCATCGGTTCGCGCGACTTCAGGTTACCGTCCGGCATGATTTCCCGGGCCAGGTCGCGGATGTCGAGCAGACCGGAACGGGCATCGTCGTTATTGATACCCGGGATCGGGGCCGGGAACAGACCGGTGCCTTCCTGGATGCCGATCTTGCCAAATCCATCGTTACAATCCGGTAACGGCACAATCTCGTCAGTAAATTCGGGGATCTCTCCCGGGATCATGATTGCATAATTGTCATGCCGGGGCTCATCGACCTCATAACCACACACCGTGTTTGTATCACCATCGGAACGACGATTCAGATACTCTATTTTAGCCGTACCTTCGTAGCGCTCATTCGGTTTCCAAACCAGGGTTACACGGCTACCATAGTCGGTGCGATTGGGAAAGGTATTCCCGGTGAACACATCAGTCAGGTGTCCACCCGTGTGGTCCCACTGACCGGCAAAGCGGACAGCGAGCGTATCGCTGATCGGACCGCCAATGCCACCCTCAAAATTGACGCGACCGAAATTACCAAATTCGGCGGTTGCATCACCTTCCCAGGCTTCCGTCGACGGGCGTCTGGTGGTAATACTGAAAGCTCCAGCTGTTGCGTTCTGGCCGAAGTAGACCGGCTGCGGACCGGTAAGTACTTCAACACGTTCCACATCCATGAACGCACCCTTGATCATGGAGGGTCGTCCGAAATGGACACCATCGACGAAGATCGGCGCGGATTGCTCGACACTCATGGCGGCTACGTCATTGCCCATACCACGAATGGTGACAGAGTGTTCATGCAGCGATTCGTTCATTTCGACCGAAGGGGAAAACTGCCCCATATCTTCCATCGTACGGAAACCCTGTTTGGTCAATTCGATGCCGCTGAACGTATCGATTGAGATAGGTACTTCCTGTAAAGACTGCACACGTCTCTGGGCAGTTACGACGATTTCTTCGAGACCTTGGGCATGTACCAACGAAGGTACGGTTGTGATTGCCGAGACTGCAATGGCAGACAAAATACAACTACGAAGCTTGTTAAGCTCGGGTAAATTAGGCATAAGCCCCCCCTACATCTGTGAATTAAAAGTATTTAAGAGTTTGTTATTTATTAATAATAACTGTTACAGCTTGCGAGATAATCTAGAATAACTGCGCTGTTGTCAATATTTAAGATGTGTTGCGTTTATGCAAAAATGCGGACGATACGGGGTAAGGAATTGGACAGTAGCTGTTTACCAGATGTAATAGTTATTTATTAGGGACTCTTACAAGGAAACTTATGAAATGCCCAGTCAGTCGGTGACAAGTATGGTGCCGGGGAAGGGAATCGAACCCCCACTCAGTTTCCTGAACCAGATTTTGAGTCTGGCGCGTCTACCAGTTCCGCCACCCCGGCACGAAGGGGTGCAAGTATAGGCAAAGTTCGTCTGCTGTAAAACCTTTATCCATCGATTTATTCATCTTTCTGATAATATTCGCTCGATGAAGCGCAGTGATTTTACCTATTTCCTCCCTGAAGACCTGATTGCCCAGCGACCCGAACCAAACAGGGAAGACAGTCGCCTGTTGGTCATGGATCGGAATTCCGGCGCTGTTACCGATAAACAGTTTAACGTGATGCCGGAGTTGTTATTGCCGGAGGATCTGCTCATTTTTAATGACAGCCGGGTTATTCCTGCACGGCTGTTCGGGCACAAGGACACGGGGGGTAAGGTCGAGATCCTGGTGGAGCGGGTTACCGGTGAGCACAGCGTGCTGGCGCAGATCAAGGCCAGCAAATCACCGAAACCCGGCACTGTCATTTTTCTGGATAATGCGGACAGCCTTGAAGTGGTGGGCCGACAGGGTGAGCTATATGAACTGACAGGACACAGTGAGGTCACGGTAATGACCTTGCTGGAGAGACATGGACATATGCCCTTGCCTCCTTATATTAAACGGGAAGATACCGGCTTTGACCGCGAACGCTACCAGACAGTGTATGCGCGTCATCCCGGTGCCGTGGCGGCGCCGACAGCGGGACTGCATTTCTCGACTGAACTGATAAAACGTCTCAAGGATAAGGGGATCAAAACCGGATTTGTGACCTTGCATGTCGGTGCCGGTACCTTCAAGCCGGTCCGTGCCGAACAGCTAACAGACCATGTCATGCACAGCGAATGGTTCAGCGTGGACGAAAATCTGTGCGCTCAAATCCGGGAAACTCGCGCCAACGGGGGCAGAATAATTGCTGTAGGCACGACAGTAGTGCGCTGTCTGGAGTCAGCTTCAGTAACCGGAACCTTGCAGTCGGTACAGGGTGAAACCGGGATCTTTATTTATCCTGGATATCAGTTCCGGGTAATAGACGGGCTGATAACGAATTTTCACTTGCCGGAATCGACCTTGCTGATGCTGGTTTGTGCGTTTGCAGGTACGCAACGCACGCTGGAGGCTTACAAGCATGCGGTGGAGGCACGTTATCGCTTTTTCAGTTATGGCGATGCGATGATGATTTTACAGACTCAAGCGACAGGGACTTTATAATGCTTGTATGCGTTCGCAGTAGTAGTAGTACAAACAGGCCGGTCATAATTATTTAGAGGGGATTCCGTTGAAATTTGAGGTATTAGCAACAGACAACAAGGCCAGGCGTGGGCGATTGACCTTCCAGCGTGGTCTGGTAGAGACGCCGGCATTTATGCCTGTTGGAACCTATGGCACGGTCAAGGCGATGACACCGGAAGAACTGCAAGGCATTGGAGCGCAAATTATTCTGGGTAATACCTTTCACCTGATGTTACGTCCCGGTGTCGATGTGATTACGGCTCACGGTGGGCTGCACCAGTTCATGCACTGGTCGGGACCGATTTTAACGGATTCAGGTGGATTCCAGGTATTCAGTCTGGCTGACACGCGCAAGGTCAGTGAACAAGGTGTTAATTTCAAATCCCCTGTGAATGGCGACCCGGTGTTTCTCGGACCGGAAGAAGCTATTGCAGTGCAGCATGGATTGAATTCTGACATCGTGATGATATTTGATGAGTGTACACCTTACCCCGTAGAAAAAGAGCAGGCACGGCGTTCCATGCAGTTATCCCTGCGGTGGGCCCGGCGCTCACACATTGCCCATGCAGACAACCCCAACGCCTTGTTTGGAATCGTGCAGGGAGGGATGTTTCTGGACCTGAGGGATGAATCGCTGGCAGGGTTGAAGGACATCGACTTTGATGGTTATGCAATTGGTGGATTGTCCGTAGGTGAGCCCAAGTCCGATATGCTGGCTGTGCTGGACCACACCGCCGTTCAGATGCCGGCGGATAAACCCCGTTATCTTATGGGCGTAGGCAGACCTGAGGATATTGTTGAGGCTGTTTGTCGGGGGATTGATATGTTCGACTGTGTGATGCCTACCCGCAATGCCCGGAATGGACAACTGTTTACTTCATTCGGGGTGGTGAAAATCCGGCATGCGGAACACCGTACCAGCCAGCTGCCACTGGATACTGATTGTTCCTGTTATACCTGTAGCAATTACACCCGTGCTTACCTGCACCATCTTGACAGGACAAATGAGATACTTGGAGCAAGGTTAAATACAGTACACAACCTGTTTTATTACCAGAAACTTATGCGGGATTTGCAGAGTGCAATCCAGCAGGGCAGGCTCAATGATATGGTCTCGGACTTTTATACAAAACGTATCGACCAGAATCCTGATGTTGAATGATTTTAGCCGGTTTAGCTACCGGGTAAGCCCTGAGGTCTTGTTCGAAACGGTAGCAGATAAAAACGCGCAAAAAAGTTTGTCTGTGGCATAATGGCGCCCTTTGAACGGCAAGAGTTATCAAATGACAGAATTTTTCATAAGCAGTGCGTACGCTCAGGCGGCCCCGGCAGGGGGAGGCAGCGGCTCCTTTCTGGTGATGATGGTACTGTTTTTTGCGATATTTTATTTCATGCTGATGCGCCCGCAGATGAAGCAGGCAAAGGAGCATAAAAAACTGATTGAAAACCTTGCCAAAGGTGACGAGATTGTGACCACCGGGGGCTTGCTCGGCAAGATAGTGGAAGTAGGTGACAATTTTATTGTCCTTGAGGTTGCAAAGGAAACTGAGATCAAGATACAAAAGCAAGCCGTTTCCGCCCTGATGCCCAAGGGTACAATCAAGGCGTCCTAAACCTGTAATTGACTGGAAGAACCTGAAGCATGAACCGTTATCCCGCCTGGAAATATGCACTGATCCTGTTGGTCGTGGTTGTCTCTGTTCTGTATGCCTTGCCGAATGTGTTTGGCAAGGATCCTGCTGTACAAATCACTGCACCCGGTGGAGGTCAGGTAAGTGAGCTGGCCAGGTTTGAGGTTGAAGCTGCGCTGGATGCCGCACAGCTTGAATATACGCCAATCGAGTTTACCGATGGCAGTATGCTGATTCGGTTTGCCAATGAAGAGATACAGCTGAAGGCACAGGATGCGCTCAAAAAAGCGCTGGGTAATAAACTCGTAGTTGCGCTCAATCTGGCCCCGGCAACACCGGAGTGGCTCGAACTGCTGGGCGCAGAACCGATGTTTCTGGGTCTTGATCTGCGGGGTGGTGTTAACTTCCTGCTCGAAGTAGACATGGAAGCGGCGATGGCCAAGGCGGATGATCGTTATGTCTCGGATCTGCGCACATTGCTCCGTGACCAGAATATCCGTTACAAGACTATCAGTCGCAACGAGGCGGGCGGGGTGCAAATCCGTTTTCGTGATCAGCAACAGCGCGACCAGGCCATCTCGATTATCGAAACGAATTATCTCGAGCTGGATGTGACGGTGTTGCGAGATAATTCCGGTGAGTTTCCGGCACTGGCAAAATTGACTGATGCTTCGCTGGTCGAGACACGCAGAAGCGCCCTCCAACAGAATATCACCACGTTAAGAAACCGGGTGAACGAGCTGGGCGTTGCCGAGCCGGTAATACAGCAGCAGGGACTGAACCGGATTGTCGTTCAGTTACCCGGTGTTCAGGACACGGCAAGGGCAAAGGAAATACTGGGTGCAACCGCCACACTGGAGTTTCGTATGGTGGACCAGGAGAATGATGTGCAGGCAGCCGTTGAGGGCAGGGTGCCTGCGGGTTCGAAGCTGTATAACACCCGTGACGGAATGCAGTTGCTGGTTAAACGGCAGGTCATGCTGACCGGAGAATATATTATTGATGCCGCATCCGGCATCGATTCGATGACAGGCGGCCCGAATGTCAGCATAACACTGGATGGCCGCGGCGAGCGTATGTTTAGTCAGGCCACTGCTGAACAGATTGGAAAAAACATGGCCATCGTGTTTATAGAAAACAAGACCGAGACTGTTGTGGAAAACGGGCAGGAGGTCAAGAAGAAACAGGTAGTCGAGGAAGTCATCAGTAATGCGACCATCCAGGACCGACTCGGTAAACGCTTTCAGATAACTGGCCTCGATTCGCCCCAGGAAGCGCGAAATCTGGCGTTGTTGTTACGCGCCGGTGCTTTGGCAGCGCCGATAGAAATTGTTGAAGAACGTACGGTGGGTCCGAGTCTGGGACAGGAAAATATCCGGCAGGGTATCAATTCGGTTGTCGTCGGTTTTATGCTCGTGCTCGCGTTTATGCTGGTGTATTACCGGATATTCGGAATTGCAGCCAATATTGCACTTACGTTGAATCTGGTTATGACAGTGGCCTTGTTGTCCCTGCTGCAGGCGACGCTGACGTTGCCAGGTATCGCCGGTATCGTGCTGACCGTCGGTATGGCGGTAGATGCAAACGTATTGATATATGAGCGTATTCGCGAGGAGTTGCGTAATGGCAATTCGCCGCATGCAAGTATCGTAGCCGGATACGACAAGGCATTTTCATCCATTGCCGATTCGAATATTACGACGTTGATTGCCGCACTGGTTCTCTATGGATTTGGTACAGGCCCGGTCAAGGGCTTTGCAGTCACACTGTCTCTCGGTATCGTCTGCTCGATGTTTACAGCAATCACGGTCACGCGAGGCATAATCAATCTGATGTACGGTGGACGCCGCATCAAGGCGTTATCAATCTAGGCTCCCTGAGAAAAAAAGACAGCAGATATGGAATTTTTCAGCAAACAAACGAACTTTGATTTTATTGGCCAGCAGCGCAAGGCCATCATTCTATCCGCCATAATCATAGTCCTGTCGCTCGTCCTCTTGCTTACCAGGGGGCTGAATTTCGGACTCGACTTTACCGGTGGTACGCTGGTTGAGCTTGGATATGCAGAGGCGGCGGACCTCGATGAAGCCCGTACCTTGCTGGACAATTCCGAATTCGCCGGTGCGGTAATCCAGAACTATGGATCTGCCCGCGAAGTACTGATCCGGTTGGCACCGGTGGCGGAACTTGACAATGCCGAGGTTGGTAACAGGGTGCTTGCCGTGTTGAAACAGGGCGGGCAGCAGATCGAGATGCGGCGTATAGAATTTGTCGGTGCGCAGGTCGGTGACGAACTTGCCGAGAGTGGTGGTCTGGCAACCTTGTTTGCCTTGCTGGGTATTCTGGCCTATGTTTCTGTCCGTTTCCAGGCCAGGTTTGCAGTAGGCGCCATCGCTGCCCTGGTACATGACGTGATGATTACCTTCGGGTTTTTCTCCCTGACCCAGATGAGTTTTGACCTCGGTGCGCTGGCAGCCGTGCTTACCGTTATCGGTTATTCGCTGAACGACACTATCGTCGTCTATGATCGTATCCGTGATAACTTCAGACGCATGCGTAATGCAACTGTCGTCGAGGTATTTAATACTTCATTGAACCAGACTCTGAGCCGCACCATCATGACAGGTGTGACTACCTTGCTCGTACTCGGCGCACTATTTTTCCTCGGCGGTGAATCACTCCATGCGTTTTCAACCATACTTATTCTGGGTATCGTAATTGGTACCTTTTCCTCTGTTTATATTGCCAGTCCGGTGACCATCGCGCTCGGGATCAGCAGAAAAGACCTGATGCCCGTAGAAAGGGAAGGCGCAGATTTACCTGACCGTCCCTGAAATCCCTCGTATTACTGGCCGGACTTTCCGGTTTACCTGTCAGCCAGGGTCTGGCAGCATCTCTCGCTGATACATGAAAATTGTGGCAGATAGTGCGATTCCGTATGTTGAGCACTTGTTCAGCGCCCTCGGCAAGGTGGTGTTGCTTGACGGACGGCAAATTACCTCCCGGGATTTGTCAGATGCCGATATGCTGATTACCAGGACCGTGACGATGGTAAACAGCCACCTGTTACAAGGCTCCCCGGTAAGATTTGTCGGAAGTGCAACCAGCGGCATCGACCATATTGATACGCAATACCTGCATGAAAGAAATATCATGTTTGCCCAGGCACCGGGGTGTAACGCACGGTCGGTCGCTGAATATGTCCTGAGCTGTCTGTGTGTGCTTGCCGGGGAGAGACCAGCGGACCTTATTGATAAAACTGTCGGCATAATCGGCTGTGGGTACGCAGGTACAGCGTTATATAATATCTTACAGTCGCTGGGTGTGCGTTGCCTGCTGAATGACCCGCCGTTACAACAACAAGGCAGTGCCTTGCCCTTACGGCCCCTTGAACAGGTGCTTGAGGCGGATATCATAAGCCTGCACGTCCCGTTAACAAAACAGGGCGAGCATGCGACATGGCATATGCTTGATGACAAACGGTTGGCGAGTCTGCGCAAGGATGTAATATTGATAAACGCATCACGTGGCGGTGTCATAAATGAGGCCGCATTAATCGATTTCAAAAACGATAATCCGCAAAGTGCCGTTGTGCTTGATGTCTGGGAAAATGAACCCGCCATAAATCCGGACTTGCTGGCGAAGACGGTCATCGCAACTCCCCACATAGCCGGTTACAGCACTGATGCGAAGCTGCGTGGTACGCTGACAGTATTCAGGCAGGCGTGTCATCATTTTAATCGGGAACCCGATGAATCCATGCTGCCTGAGTTACCCGTGCCCGAGTTTAACCGGGTCGCGCCAGGTGATTATAACAACCCGCTTGAGGCAGTGCAGACCGCTGTGCTTGCAAGTTACGATGTACGTGCAGACAGTGGGGCACTAAGGCATATACTTGATTTAAGTCCGGAACTTCGGGCCAGTTATTTTTCCGGGCTGAGAAACAGCTATCCACTGCGGCGTGAATTTGGATCAATGACAGTAATAATGGACGACATATACTCCGTCACAAGTGAACAGTTAAGAAGAACCGGTTTTAATGTACAGGAAAGTGGCTTGTATAAATAATATGGGTATTCATAAGCTCCGACTCGGCTTTCTCGCATCACATCGTGGCAGTAACATGCAGGCCATTATTGATGCGTGCAAGGAACGGCTGCTGAATGCAGATCCGGTAGTGGTGATAAGCAACAATGGTTCTTCAGGTGCTCTGGATAGAGCAGCCAGTGAGGGCATACCGGCCTATCATATCAGCGTTAGAAACTATCCGGATCCTGATATGCTGGATAGAGCCATGTGCGATATATTACACAAACACCGGGTTGATCTGGTTGTGCTTGCCGGATACATGAAAAAAATCGGGCCTGAAACACTGGCCGCCTATTCAGGCAGGATTATCAACATTCATCCCGCCTTGTTGCCAAAACACGGTGGCAAGGGTATGTATGGCATGAAAGTGCATGAGCAGGTGCTGGCCTCCGGAGACACTGAAACCGGTGCGACAGTGCATCTTGTAGCCGATGATTACGATACCGGCAGGATACTTGCACAACAATGTCTGCCCGTGCTGGCAAATGACACGCCTGAGACACTGGGTGAACGTGTATTACAAATTGAACACCGGTTATACGTGGATACGCTGTCCCGAATAATAAATGGAGAAATCCTGCTGGATTAAATCGGACATGTTCATGGTATTGCTAACTTCTACAGTATGGAGTCAGCCCGGGTGTCCCGGTCCTGTCTGCTGATATGACGCATCTTTACAGTCGTTATGTCCTGGGTTCGCCGCGCACAGTTCTGGTTTGTCTGGGGCTGTTGTGTCTGGTTGCAATCTGGTTTTTAAAAGATTTCCGACTTGATGCCTCTGCCGATTCGCTGTTGCTGGAGAGTGACTCCAAATTACGTGTGTTCCGCGAAGTCAGCGAACGATTTGGTACCCAGGACTTTCTGTTTGTGACATTTACGCCGGATGAGGACCTGTTTTCCGCTGAATCTCTGGAGCATATCAGACGTCTGCGTGACGAATTAAGCCAGTTACCTATGGTAAGTTCCGTAGTTTCATTGATTGATGTGCCGCTGGTTACGCCTGGCGGGGGCAAGCTGGTCGATGTTGTCAGAAACTATACCACACTGGCTGATCCTGGAACTGATCGTAATGTTGCCCGCAAGGAACTGCTGGAAAGTCCGCTCTACAGTAATCTGGTATTGAGTGCGGATGGGACAACTACAGCATTACAGGTCAACCTGAAAAATAACGCTGAATACCTGCAGGCCCAGAAAAACAGGAACCGCTTGTTGATTATAAAAAGTCAGCAGGAATTATCCGGGGCAGAACAACAGGAATTGTTACGGGCACAGGACGAATATGTAAAACAGAAACATCTGTTTGATACCGCGAACCATAATAATATCAGGGCTATAAGGGAGATTATCGACGGATATCAGCAGTTTGGCAGAGTGCATCTGGGTGGATTGACCATGGTGACTGATGACATGATTTCCTTCATCAGAAATGACCTGGCAATTTTTGGTGTTGGCATATTCCTGTTTCTGGTTTTTACGCTGGCAATTATTTTCCGGGAGCCCCGCTGGGTAGTGTTGCCATTGGCAAGTTGTGCCTTTGCTTGCCTGATATTGACTGGCATGATGGGCCTGGTCGGCTGGCAGGTGACGGTAATTTCATCAAACTTTGTCTCGTTGATGTTGATTATTACCATATCCATGAATGTTCATCTGGTTGTCCGTTACCGACAGCTACTCCGTGACAAACCTGAACTGTCACAGTATGAACTGGTGCTGGAGATGACCCGAAGAATGTTCTTGCCCTGCCTGTATACAGCGCTTACCACAATGATAGGTTTTGGATCACTGGTGGTCAGTGATATAAAACCGATAATTGATTTTGGCTGGATGATGACACTGGGCCTTGCGCTTACCTGTATTGCCTCGTTTGTGTTATTTCCGTCCGTACTTGTATTGCTGAAAAAGCCCGCAAGGGCATCCGCAGATTCTGAGACCACACCGTTTACGGCTGTACTTGCCAGAGTGACGGAAAGCTATGGCAGAACCATCCTGGTGATATCACTACTGTTGGCAGTGGTCAGTGTTACCGGAATAATGAAGTTACGGGTGGAAAACAGTTTTATCAATTACTTTGACGAATCAACTGAAATTCACAGCGGATTAAAGATGATAGATGAAAAGCTGGGGGGGACAACACCGCTTGATATCGTCATCCGCTTTGATCCGGTAGATGAATACGGCGAGACTGAGACTACCACCGACGATGATCTTGAAGATCTTTTTGGCGGCCTTGAAACGGATCCTGCCGACGCCTGGTTTACCGCATATAAGGTTGACAGGATAAAGGCCGTCCATGATTATCTGGATGGATTGCCTGAGTCGGGAAAGGTCCTCTCACTTGCCTCGGTTATCCGTGTGGCAGAATCGCTAAATGAAGGGCAACCGTTCGATGCCTTTGAACTTGCGATTATCAACAAGCGTATACCTGAGCAATTGAAGGCGAGTATTATCAGTCCTTATGTTTCCATCAGCGATAATCAGGCACGCATTTCTGCCCGGATAATGGATTCCCTCCCGGAATTGAGACGAAATGAGTTACTTGCCAGAATCGCTGCAGATATGGAGCAGAAGCTTGGCTTTGGTCAGGACGACTACGAGTTAACCGGTCTGATGGTGTTGTACAATAATATGTTGCAGAGCCTGTTCAAGTCCCAGATTCAGACTCTGGGAGTCGTGATGGCCGGAATAGCCCTGATGTTAATGGTATTGTTCAGATCGTTGACACTGGCCATAATCGGAATTATTCCCAATATTCTCGCTGCCGGTATTATTCTTGGACTGATGGGGTGGGCAGGTATACCACTGGATATGATGACGATCACGATAGCCTCGATCACGATTGGTATCGCGGTAGACAACTGTATACACTATATCTACCGCTTTCGTGAGGAATTTGCACGTCAGAACGGAGACTATCTTGCTACACTGCGTTATTGCCACGCACATATCGGCAAGGCCGTTTTTTATACGGCAATTATTATTATCGTGGGTTTCTCTGTGCTGTTCTTCTCCAGTTTCGTGCCAACGGTTTATTTTGGTATGTTGACAGCGCTGGCAATGTCTATTGCCCTGTTGGCCTCCCTGACCTTGTTGCCCAAGCTGATATTGCTGGTAAAACCCTTCCACTGATACCTGTATCACAGTAAAAATTGTATCCAATAATCAGTTACTTATCCTGTACCCAGGCATTCTGCTATACTGCGACCGACAATACGTATGCCCTCAAGATTGCAGGTTTTAATTTCAATTGGCATGGGCGCAAGACCGTGGCCTGCACGCGATATGGAACTTTACGTTTGGTATCAATGTCAGGTTGCAGGATAGAGGAAACAGAGATGAAACAATCGGAATTCAAAATACACAGCGTAATTTCAGCCCTGGTATTATGCCTGGTTATACTCGCAGTAGCTGCCAGACCTGTTCTTGCTGCTGAAGGTGCAGCTGATGTAGTTAAAAATACTTCAACCCGGGTGCTGGAACGTCTGCATGCAGAAAAGGACCAGCTTGAGGCGAGTCCGGGAAAGATCTATGAATTGATCAATGAACTGGTCATACCTCATTTTGATTTCTACAGCATGTCCAGATTTGTACTGGGTGCTGCCTGGAAAAACGCGAACGAACAACAACAAAAGGATTTTGTCGAGCAATTCAAGACCTTACTGGTCAGGACATACGCAAATGCGCTCAAACAGTATTCAGAAAATGAAATCGTCTATCATCCTGAACAAACCAGCGAAGGATCCTCTCTGGTTCTGGTCAGGACAGAAGTCAAGGGTGCAAAGGGTGCCGGGTCGATTCCTATACAATATAGAATGCACAGTGTAGACGGGGCGTGGAAAGTTGTAGACGTTTCCGTTGATGGTGTAAGTCTGGTATCAACCTACCGCGGTTCGTTTGCTTCCGAGATCAGAAGCAGTGGCCTGGACAAATTGATATACAGACTCGTTGAAAGAAACCAGAATATTGAGGTCACCCAGACCCCCTGAGGGTAATTCACACCTCCCTGCGCGAGCAGGCAGCTTAATCCGGTCAGAAACGCCCGTCTGCCGATAACTGGTATCGGTCAATTTTAATGGTTCATCCACAACTGTTAGTTATTTTACCCGGATAGATTATAGTATGCGCAAAGCCATAACTTATGAGGTTGGACAGGATGGATGTTGAACAAATCAGGTTAGAGATAGTCGCCGGACTACCAGGAGCACATGTCGAGGTAGACGGAGATGGCAGACATTTCTCTGCGATAGTGGTCAGTGATTTATTCGCCGGGAAATCGATGGTGCAACAGCATCAACTGGTATACAAATCTCTCGGAGGCAAGGTTGGTTCGGATATCCATGCATTGTCGATCCGGACACTCACACCTGACCTATGGGAAAAGGAAAAAGGCCTGCGGGTCGTTTAACCGGGAAATTAATATTAAATGGACAAGTTGCTTATAACGGGAGGAAATCCCCTGCAAGGCGAGATTTCCATCTCCGGTGCAAAAAATGCGGCATTACCCATCCTGGCCTCGACCCTGTTGACGGATAAGACGATGGTGATTAGTAATGTGCCTCACCTGCATGATATTACCACCACGATGGAGCTACTCGGCAGGATGGGGTCGGATCTGATGATCGATGAGCGGCTGAATATCGAGGTCAATAACAACAACATTACCGAATTGTTTGCACCGTATGAACTGGTCAAGACCATGCGCGCTTCCATACTCGTGCTCGGTCCATTACTGGCACGTTACGGTCGTGCAGATGTATCACTCCCGGGTGGTTGTGCGATTGGATCACGTCCGGTCAATATCCACATTTCCGGGTTGATGGCGATGGGGGCGGACATCAGCGTGGATGGTGGTTATATCAGGGCCAGGGCAAAACGGTTGAAAGGCGCCCATATCACCCTGGAGATGGTGACGGTAACTGGCACGGAAAACCTGATGATGGCGGCTGTGCTGGCAGAGGGCAGGACGATACTGGATAATGCGGCACGCGAACCCGAGGTTGCGGATCTTGCTGTCTGTCTGAACAGTATGGGGGCCAGAATTGAAGGTGCCGGTACTGACAGGATAGTTATAGATGGTGTTGATGAGGTCCATGGAGCGCATCACCGGATATTGCCTGACCGGATCGAGACCGGGACCTATCTGGTTGCTGCTGCGATGACCGGTGGTAATGTAAGATTAAAAAATACCCGTCCGGAACTACTCGACGCGGTTCTTTCCAAGCTGAGGGAAGCCGGGGCAAGAATCGAGGTGGATGGCAGCTCAATATCATTATCGATGCCGGATGGGCGTCCCCGATCTGTGGATATACATACCTCACCATTTCCCGGATTCCCGACAGATATGCAGGCACAGTTTACTGCAATGAACAGTATCGCAAAGGGAACGGCAATAATCAGTGAGAACGTGTTTGAAAACAGGTTTATGCATGTGCATGAACTGCAACGTATGGGTGCGGATATCAAGCTTGAAGGCAACACGGCTATAGTAACCGGTATTAACAGATTGAAAGCGGCCCCGGTAATGGCTACTGATCTGCGCGCCTCCGCAAGCCTGGTTCTGGCCGGACTTGTTGCGGACGGAGAGACTGAGGTCGACCGTATTTACCATATCGATCGGGGTTATGAGACGATTGAGGAAAAACTGCAGCAGCTTGGCGCAAAGATAAAACGTATTCCGGCCCAGAAATCTCCCCAGGTTGTCAGTCGGGCCAGGGCAGGCAGGTAAAACCAGGAATTAAATAATATCAATGATAGAACCACTGAATACAAACCGGCTGACCATAGCTGTATCCAAAGGCAGGATCTTCAAGGAATTGTTGCCATTGCTGGTCCGGGCAGGAATCAAGCCGACAGATGATCCGGATACCTCACGCAAGCTGATTCTGGAAACTTCCATGCCAGGTGTCAGAATTATTATCATACGCGCGACGGATGTGCCCACTTATGTTGAATATGGTGCAGCAGATGTGGGAATTACCGGCAAGGATGTGCTGCTTGAGTATGAAGGTACCGAGCTTTATGAACCACTGGATCTCGGTATTGCCAGATGCAGGTTGATGTTGGCTGAACCGCAGGGAGCTGCCAGAAATAGTGGCCGCTTACGGGTAGCAACAAAATATATCAATACAACAAAAAACTACTTTGCCGCGCGTGGTGTCCAGGTGGAAATTATCAAGTTATACGGTTCGATGGAACTTGCTCCAATGCTGGGTCTGTCTGACAAGATTGTTGATCTGGTAGATACCGGAAATACATTACGGGCAAACGGGCTGGTGGCGGTCGAGACCATATGCGAGATTAGCTCACGCCTGATTGTGAACAAGGCGGCGATGAAGATGAAAAAGACCATGGTACGACAGTTGGTAGATTCCATTTCGGCGGCAATGAATCATGATTAACGTATTACGTCTGACCCATTCAGACAGTGACTTTAAAGCAAGTCTGAAAAAGCTGTTGTCAGTTAATATGCAAATGGATACAGAACTGACACGCACGGTCAGCGACATAATTAATGATGTCCGAGACCGGGGCGATGCTGCACTGGTGGAGTATACGAATCGATTTGACAGGCGCAGCATCAAGATGGCAGATCTGGAAATTCCCGCAGTCAGGTTGAAAAATGTCCGCAATGAGATCTCACCAGAACTGCTACGCTCGCTGGAACATGCCGCCGCCAGGATCACCAGCTACGCCGAACACCAGAAGCTGGAATCCTGGTCCTACACGGATGCGCAGGGTATCGTGCTGGGACAACAGATTATGCCTGTTGAACGGGCTGGTATTTATGTGCCCGGCGGCCGCGCATCCTACCCGTCTTCGGTTTTGATGAATGCTATTCCTGCCAGAGTGGCTGGAGTAGACGAAGTGATTATGGTTGTCCCGGCTCCCGGTGGGGAACTGAATCCGGCTGTACTCGTCGCTGCGCAGATCGCCGGTGTGGACCGGATATTTACAGTCGGAGGTGCGCAGGCTGTTGCAGCACTGGCATTTGGAACTGAAACCGTACCTGAAGTAGACAAGATTGTTGGCCCGGGCAATCGCTATGTCGCAGCTGCAAAACGGCTGGTATTCGGGACGGTTGGTATTGATATGATTGCGGGGCCATCAGAAGTGCTGATTGTGGCTGATGGCAGTTGTGATCCAGACTGGATCGCGATGGACCTGTTTGCACAGGCTGAACATGATGAAGATGCACGATCAATACTTGTGAGCACAGACCAGGACTATCTGGGCAGGGTTATGCAGAGTATCGAAAGGTTGCTGCCGGAGATGGAGCGTGCCAATATCATCCGCAAATCACTGGAAAATCATGGTGCCATGATTTACGCAGAAAATCTTGACGCGGCGGTGGAGATAGTTAACCAATTCGCACCGGAACATCTGCAATTGCCGGTAACTGATCCGGAGGCCTTACTGCCTAAAATTCGTAATGCAGGCGCTATTTTTCTGGGTTCGTATGCAGCTGAGTCACTCGGTGATTATTGTGTCGGTCCGAACCATGTATTGCCCACTGCCCGGTCAGCCCGTTTTTCATCACCGCTGGGTGTGTACGACTTCCAGAAACGTTCGTCCATCATCAAATGCAGCGCGGAGTCGGCATCTGCACTGGCCAGTACTGCTTCGATTCTCGCCCGTGGTGAAGGTCTGACCGCACATGCCCGTTCTGCAGAATATCGGACACGCAGGTAATTGTTGCCTCGCATTGAATAACACTGGTTCGAAACCTGTTCATTGGAGGTTTATCGGATCCGGAACAGTGGTCTAGCGAACCAGTTTTGGGCGCTGGGTAACTTCAGTCGTGATAAACAGTTCCTGCCAGCCCCTGATTATGTCCAGATTAATCATTTCACCGGGCATGACTCCAGAGATTTTCAGTACAGCCTGTTGCGCATCGGTGAGTGAACTCCCGTTGATTTTGGTGATAATATCACCGGGCATGACGCCAGCGTTGGCGGCCGGGCTATCATTAAACACAGCGGTGACAAAAACACCCGAGTTCTCCAGATTCAGAGCGCTGGCAATATCTGTAGGAACCGGTTGGGGGACGATACCTAGCCAGCCACGTTCAACAAACCCTCGACTGATCAATTGCTGCATTACATTGATGGCAAGATCTATGGGTATGGCAAAACCGATTCCCTGTGACCCACCTGTATCAGAGTAGTTTGCCGTGTTAATACCAATAATTTCTCCCCGGGAATTTATCAATGCGCCACCCGAGTTGCCCGGATTGATTGCGGCGTCCGTCTGTATAAAGTCCTCAATCAGGCTGACACCGACACGACTGCGACGGGTCGCACTCACGATACCCTGTGTCACGGTCTGGCCAAAGTTATAGGGATTACCTATGGCCAGAACCACATCTCCTACCCGGAGTGATTCAGAGCTTCCGGTGAGGGCGACTGGAAGGTTCTCCAGCTGAATCCGCAGTACAGCCAAATCGGTTTCCTCATCAATACCAATGACCTCTGCACTGGTTTGGCGACCATCGGTAAGTGTGACCTGGATATCCAGGGCCTTTTCGATTACATGCGCATTTGTTAAAAGATAACCGGCCTGATTCAGTATCACGCCGGACCCCATATTATTATTTATCTGTTGTTGCTGCCCCTGTTCGCTGAAAAAACGCTGGAATGCAGGGTCCTGAAACAAGGGGTTAATCTGACGGGTGAGTATCTGTGTGGCATAGACATTCACGACGGCCGGGGAAGTCTGATTAATGGCTTCATGATAAGATGCAATTACAACGGGATTTTTATCTGCAATCGCGATATTATTTTGCTGCCTGTAAGTGACAGGTAACAGTCTGTCTGGGAATGCTAACAACAAAATACAGGCTGCTACTAGTCCGGCCAGACTAAACCGGAACAGGAATTTCAGTGTATTTTTCAGGTGGATCAGGGACATAGGGCTGCAATTATGGCCTATATTGCCATGTCGGTGCTACCCGATCTATGCACATTCAGTCAGGATGGCAGAGTTTACTTAAACACTTGTTATATCGTGTTATAATTCTGTTCCGGGTGGCTGGCAACTTCATTAAGTTTGGGGAAATAACGCTAATGAGTGTAGAAGGAATTGATATTAACAGAAGGCGGTTTTTGACTACGACAGCATCGGTTGTAGGTGGAGCAGGTGCGGTGGCAACTACCATACCATTCATATCCACGCTGTCTCCTAGCGCCAAAACCAAGGCCATAGGTGCTCCTGTCGAGGTAGAGATTGGCGAGTTGCAGCCAGGTGAACTGAAGATCGTCCAGTGGCAGGGTAAACCTGTATGGATATTGCGTCGTGATGAAACCTCCTTGAATGGTATCAAGGCGCTTGATCCAGAAGTGAGAGATCCCGCCTCGGAAGAGCAGCAGCAGCCTGAATATGCAAAAAATGAATATCGCTCGGTCAAACCCGAATATCTGATAGTACTGGGATTGTGTACCCATCTGGGTTGCTCTCCTACATTTGTTGATGCCGAAGGTGGTGCCGACCATAATCTGGGTAATGCCTGGAAAGGTGGCTTTTTCTGTCCTTGTCATGGTAGTCGTTTCGATCTTGCTGGCAGGGTATTTAAAGGTGTCCCCGCTCCAACCAACCTGGTGGTCCCGCCGCATATGTATCTGAGTGAAACCAAGATCTTGATTGGAGACGATTCTGGAGTACTGTCATGAATACAGCGACCAAATATCTTCTGGCCTTCCGCGACTGGATTGATGATCGTTTCCCGTTAATAGAGGAATGGAACAAGCACGCAGCACAGTATTACGCGCCCAAAAACTTTAATTTCTGGTATTACTTTGGCGTGCTTTCAATGGTTGTTCTGGCTATCCAGCTTGTAACCGGAATCTGGTTGACCATGAATTACAAGCCGGCAGCTGACCTCGCCTTTGCATCGGTGGAATATATCATGCGTGATGTGGAGTGGGGTTGGTGGATACGCTATATGCACTCAACCGGCGCATCGGCATTTTTTATCGTGGTCTACCTGCATATGTACCGGGCGTTACTATACGGTTCATTCAAGAAACCGCGGGAACTGTTGTGGCTGATAGGCATGCTCATATACTTTACCTTGATGGGAGAGGCGTTCTTTGGCTATCTCTTGCCATGGGGCCAGATGTCCTATTGGGGTGCGCAGGTAATTATCTCATTGTTTGGTGCCTTGCCGGTGGTAGGTGAGGAATTGTCATTGTGGATACGTGGTGATTTCGTGGTTTCTGATGTAACACTGAACCGCTTTTTCGCATTTCATGTAATAGCCTTGCCACTGGTTATTTGCGGACTGGTGGGTGCGCACATCATTGCGTTGCATGAGGTAGGGTCCAACAATCCTGATGGAGTAGAAATCAAGAAACACAAGGATGCAAATGGAATTCCGCTAGATGGTATTCCGTTCCACCCCTATTACACAGTGAAAGATACAGTTGGTGTGGTGGTGTTCCTGATCCTGTTTGCTTCGGTGGTGTTTTTCTGGCCAGAGATGAACGGCTATTTCCTTGAGCATGCGAACTTTGTACCTGCAGACCCGCTAAAGACGCCGGAGCATATCGCCCCGGTATGGTATTTTACGCCGTTCTACGCAATTCTCAGGGCAGTGCCAAGCCAGCTGGGTGGCGTAATCGCGATGGGGCTGGCCACGGTGCTGTTCTGTTTCCTGCCCTGGCTGGATCGCAGTCCAGTCAAGTCCATACGTTATCGTGGCTGGAAGTACAGGTTTGCATTAACTGCATTTACAATCAGCTTCGTAGCACTCGGTTGGCTGGGTATGCAGGCTCCAACACCATTATTTACATGGATGGCCAGGGGATTTTCAGCAGTTTACTTCCTGTTTTTCCTGTTAATGCCATTTTATACAAGTACCGATAATGACAAGCCGGTTCCAGACAGGGTGAGAATGTGATGATGCGTTCCTTTCTTTTAATGATGATGTTATTTGCGGGCACGAGTGCCTGGGCAGCGGGGGAAGCTGGTGGTGGACATCAATTTACCCCGGATCTTTCCGATCAGGAGGCATTACAGAGGGGGGCTCGGACATTTGTAAATTATTGTCTGAGTTGTCATTCTGCTGCCTATATGCGTTATAACCGCATGGGCAAAGACCTGGGTATCCCTGACAGTGTCCTGTTGCAGAACTTCATGTTCGGCACCGACAAGGTTGGCGATACTATGACGGTTGCCATGTCTAAGGAGGACGCAACTTCCTTTTTTGGCATTGCCCCACCGGATCTTTCCGTCACGGCGCGTGCACGTGGTGCAGAATGGTTATACAACTATCTGCTGACATTCTACGTGGACCCTTCAAAACCTTCCGGTGTGAATAACCTGATGTTTAAGGATGTAGCAATGCCACATGTGTTATGGGAATTGCAGGGCTGGCAAAAGCCGGTCATGGTGGAAGAGACCGGATCAGACGGTATAGCTGTGAAAAGGATATCCCATCTGGAACTGGTCGCGCCACCAGCTGCACTGCCGGCAGTATATCAGGGGCAGACCTATGAGCAGATTGTAGGCGATCTGGTCAATTTCATGGTGTACATGGGTGAACCCATCAAGCTCCAACGGTATTCATTTGGTATCTGGGTAATATTTTATCTGGTGTTTTTGTTAATCATTGTCTATTTCCTCAAGAAGGAATACTGGAAAGACGTGCATTAAGAGATATCCGGTCAAGGCGGCATATAAATAAAAAATTCACCCGGAAGAATATCTACAGGAGAGCAGATGATATGACGAGTGTGGCAAACAGGCGCTCAGTCATGGTCCTGTATTCTGACAGTATCAGTGCTATCGGACATGCAGTACGGATAGTTCTGGCAGAAAAGGATATAAATGTAGATATCAATTATGTAAGCGGAGACAGTTTGCCCGAAGAAATTGTCGAGTTAAATCCGTATAACACGACATTGACACTGATAGATCGTGATCTGGTTCTGTATGATGCCCAGATCATAATGGAATATCTGGACGAACGGTTCCCTCATCCACCACTGATGCCGGTCGATCCGGTTGCCAGGGCAAGTAACCGCCAAATCAGATTTCGGGTTATCCGTGATTTGTATTCATCAATTGAGGATATCTCCAGTGAAGATGCCTCCCTGGTGGATGGTGCCAGAGAGAATATTCGCGACCACTTGACGGCTATATCAGCGGCTTTTACCCAGAAGCCCTTTTTTATGTCTGATGAGTACACACTGGTTGACTGTTGCATGGCGCCGTTACTTTGGCGTCTGGATTATTTTGGAATTCGCCTGCCTGTATCGGCGAGGCCGTTACAACAATATGCCAGCAGGTTGTTTGAGCGTGAAGCGTTCCGGATTAGCCTTTCAACCCGTGAACGGGAACTACGCGCTGCCTGATTGCCTGCAGGCGCATATTTATATGAATTCGAGCAGGCCCTTCCTGATACGCGCTATCCATGAATGGATCGTTGATAACAGTCTGACCCCGCATATGCTGGTTAATGCGACATTACCTGGCACCCGGGTGCCAGAACAGTTTATCGAAGATGGCAAAATCGTATTGAATCTTTCGGCGTCAGCAGTTCAAGGGCTTATTTTGGGAAATGAACAGATCAGTTTTGCTGCCAGATTTGGTGGTAAAAGCCAGCCGATTTGTGTCCCAGTAAATGCGGTGATCGCCTTGTATTCCCGTGAAAATGGCAAGGGTATGGTCTTCCCGGAGGAGCCCGGTGTCAGTGAAATTTCACCAGATACGGAAACGGCAGATACACCGAAAAAGCCGATCTTTACAGTTGTTAAATAATCATTCTCTACCTGGCTCACAATATGTGGAATCTGTGATTAGTCAGTATACTGGAATAATTTGACTACCTTCTGAACGCCACCAGTAGTCCTGGCGATTTCGGTAGCCCGATCCGCCTGACGACGCGATGACAGACCCATCAGATACACGATGCCTTTCTCGGTTACCACCTTGGTATTCATGCCGGAAACCTCCTTGTCAGCCAGCAGTTTGGTCTTGACCTTGGAGGTTATGACTGAATCGCTACTTCTTGACATCAGTGAACTGGGAGCTGCAATCGATATTTCGTTATGGACGTGGGTTACCCGCGCAATATTCCTGACCAGTTCAACGGCACGCTGGCGGAGTTCTTCCGTTGGCGCCTCACCAGTGAGCAGTACAACAGTATTATAGCTGGTTGTGTTGATATGGGCTTTATCATCCAGTTCCTTGTCGGCTGAAAATGCCCGACCGGCCTTGAACTCAATACTTTGATCTTCAATAACTGTCCCGGTTGTGCGCGTGTCAGTCGCAACCGACGTGCCTGCGGCAACACCAGTGACGGCGACCGCTGCGCAGCCTTGAATTAACAACGTGGACAGTAAAAAACAATACAGTTTGAGATCATGCTTTTGCATCTGGATTTACCCCTCTATTCCAAGTAGTTGGTGATCTACCAGATCACATATACAGTTTATAATGATAGTGTGTGTTTCATGAATTCTCGCTGACGACCAGCTGGGAACCCGTATTTCAATGTCGATGTCCTGAAGCAAATCTGCCAGCTGTCCACCCTCACGCCCGGTCAGGGCGATTACATTCATCTCGCGTTCATGGGATGCGTCAATTGCATGAATTATATTATGTGATTCACCGCTGGTTGTTATTGCCAGCAAGATATCACCGGGTTGGCCCAACGCCCTGATTTGTTTTGAAAATATATCAGCATACTGGTAATCATTGGCAATTGAGGTGAGGGTAGAAGAATCACTGCTGAGCGAAATTGCCGGTAGCCCGGGTCTTTCCACCTCGAATCTGTTGAGCATCTGACTGGAAAATCGTTGTGATTCAGCGGCAGACCCGCCGTTGCCGCAACTGAATATCCTGTGCTCACTGAGCAGGCAGGACGTCATCAGATCGGCGGCCCGGGCAATGGAAGGGGCAAGCAAATCACAGGCCTTGAGTTTCGTCTCGATACTTTCCTTGAAGATGTCCTGAATGCGGCGTATCGGATCCATAGTCAGCTCTTTTGTGCCATATCCGAAATGCGGTTATTCAACGAAGAATGCATTTTTTATCCAGTCGATCTGTGGTGAATCAATTTTACCAGTGAGGGTGATTATATCAAAGCGGCAACATTCATATTCACCCTTGTACCTTTGCAAGAAAAACCGGCTGGTCAACACAATTTTACGTTGCTTTCTGTAATCAATTGTTTCGAGCGGGCTAATGAAACTGTTACTGTTTCTCGATCTGACCTCAATAAATACCAGGGTAGTCCGGTCGAGCATGATCAGATCAATTTCACCGGTACGGGACCTGAAATTACGAGTTACTTCAATCAGCCCGGAGTTTTCAAGATAATCCAGCGCAGTCTGTTCTGCCTGTTTGCCGAACTGGAGGGCGCTGAGTTTCATTTATCCAGGGTGGGGGTGCCGATTTTCACTACCTGTGCCTGCCCATCAATAAATCTCGCCCAGGTCAGATTGCGATGAATTACACCCCGGGTTGTCAGATAAAGCAAACCGGTTTCTCCAGGGTATCTGTTATTTTTATCAAGCATTAGTTGACCCAGACGTGGGATCAGCCTGAATGCATCAATTCCAAATGCGTAATAGCGGGGCAGGCCAGAGTCATTAGTTTCCAGTCCTTGAATCAGTCGCGTTCGTAAATTACCGGATGTATTAAACACCCAGGGCATATCTACAAACTCAACACCGTTAAGGTCTATATCAGTCTGTGGGTCAGGAATACCGCTATAGACACTGGAAATTGTATAAATTGGTATTGTATCGGCCCTGAAAAATCGCAAATGTGGGACGACCTGGCGGGCGATTGCGCTGGTTCCGACCATAAATATAAAATCCGCATCATTTCTTAACCTGCTCGATACACTGATGCTTCTTCCTAACCGTTGTTTTAACAGGGCTATCCGCGTCTCACTACTGTCGATATTCAGTAGTTGTTTCACGGGAGCAATAAACTCATCAGTAAAGTTTTCATAACTTACACGCTCCAGTACCCTGCCACCCAGCCGCTTCCATTCATTCTGAAAGGCATTAACCACCCTGTTACCAAAGTCGTCAGCCGGGCTGATTATCAGTACACGTTTATAGCCTTCCAGTATCCCGCGACGGGCAACTTCCTGTGCTTCATCTTCCGGTGGCAAACCAAACTGCAAAAGATCCGGGAGTTTGGTCAGTCCGCTTTCAGGTGTTACTGATGTCTCAACGGATTCGATCTGGTTTAGCGCCAGTGTCCTGACGGGTAGAGGGCTCAAAGTCGTCAGGGCCTTTACCGCATCCTTTTCCAGTGGTCCGACAATAAACTCTGCACCTGCATCGATTGCCTTGTTATACACTTCGGCGATGTTCGACCCATCAGTATTGTAAATCCTGATAACAGGTTTGTAGGCCTGTTCCTCAAACCAGGCGGCAAGAAATCCGTCACGTATACGCTCTGAATATCGTTCGTAAACGCCACTCAGGGGTAATAACAATGCAATGTGAGCTGGTGATGTGTGAAAACTTTCGCTATCAGCAAGTATCCTCGCTGTAATCTGTGGGTTGGCCGGATGATTCGGATATGCAGCTACCCAGGTTTTTACTGCATTTTCCAGTTCCGATTTACTGGATACCAGCGATTTGTTCAGAGCTGCAAGTTCTAACCAGGGCTTAAGGTTAGCGACTGCCCTGGAGGCAAGCTGTGCAAACTCACCAGGATTAGTTACCGCCAGGTGTTCCCAGATTTTATTGGTGTTGTCTTCGATTGCGGAAGGCTCATCGAGATAATTACCCAGCATGATTCTGGTCAAAATGGCATCAGAACGCCTGCCCTGCATTTCTGACAGTAGTGAACGGGTTATATACCAGACGGTGATGAAATTTACGCCTGAGTCTTGCGGTGGGGAATGTGGTAGCAAGGAAGCGGCTTGATCAACCTCGTTTCGGGTCAACGCGATTCTGGCGAGTAACAGGTTGGCGAGTGGTTGTAAGATACTATCCCTCTGGTCTGCCCCAAGACTGTTGATAGTGGACTCAGCATCTTCGTATTGTTCCAGGCGCACATACGCCTCTGCGGCATATATCAGGTAATGGGCAGCATTCCTGCGGTCGGTGCCAGCCAGCCGCAGATATTCAGAAGCAGCCTGTTGAAAATCTTTGTTGCTATAGAATGCCACTGCCTGTGCATCTACAGGGGCGTCTGGAACGGATGTGTTGCGGACGTTTCCGGATTCACAGCCGGAAATGAACAAAAATACAATTATCGGGAGTAATGTGGCTCGCATAACAGGGCTTTATTATATACTGATTCTTTGAGAACCAGACTAATCAGGTGGGGTTTATTGTGTCAAACCGGTGCGGAATACTCTATATCGTGGCAACCCCCATCGGTAATCTGGAAGATATTACATCCCGCGCCCTGGCCGTACTGAATCAGGTGGAGCTGATTGCAGCAGAGGATACGCGTCACAGTAAACAGTTACTGACACGCTTTGGCATCAATGCGCGTTTTTTGTCCTACCATGACTTTAATGAACGTGAGAGTGAAAAAGGCCTGATAGATTTGTTGCTGGCCGGAAAGGACATTGCATTGATTTCGGATGCAGGTACCCCGCTGATAAACGATCCGGGCTACCGTGTGGTCAAGGCTGCCCATGCATCTGACATACAGGTGGTTCCTGTACCAGGGCCGAGTGCATTGATTTGTGCGTTATCCGCCGCCGGGTTGCCTACAGACAAATTCGTGTTTGAGGGTTACCCACCGGACCGCCAGGCAGCCAGGATACGTTATTTACAATCGTTAAAGGCCGAACCCAGAACACTGGTATTTTATGAGACACCACACCGCATTGCCGGCTTTATTGAGGATGCCCTCAGGGTATTTGGGCCGGACCGATCAGCTACAATCGCCAGAGAACTGACCAAGAAGTTTGAGTCAATAAAGACGGGCACTTTACAGCAACTCTGTAGCCTGATAGAGCAGGATACTATCCCCCAGAAGGGCGAATTTGTCGTACTGGTCCATGGCAGTACAGATGATCGTGAAACTTCACTGATAGAAAGTGAGAGAATACTGGGTCTGTTACTGGATGAGTTACCTCTGAAACAGGCGGCAGCGCTGACCTCCAGGATTACCGGAATAAACAGAAATCAGCTGTATGAACTGGGTCTGGTGTTGCAGGAAAAAAAATAATTTGTCTAGAGCACATTCACAGGAAATATATCGCTTGCGTGTCCTTATGTAATGATTTTAACTGTGCGTCGAGTCGGCCGGACAATCGCTCTTTCGAGGGAGGAAAGTCCGGGCTCCACAGGGCGTGACGCCAGGTAACGCCTGGGCGACGTGAGTCGACGGAAAGTGCCACAGAAAATATACCGCCCTGAAAAGGGTAAGGGTGAAATGGTGTGGTAAGAGCACACCGCGTATCTGGCAACAGATATGGCAGGGTAAACCCCGTCAGGAGCAAGGCCAAATAGGGGAACATTGGTGCGGCCCGCATCGTTCCCGGGTAGGCCGCTAGAGCCGTGCGGTGACGTGCGGCCCAGATGAATGATTGTCCAAGACAGAACCCGGCTTACAGGCCGACTCAACTCGTTTTCATTAAACCCTCCCGGATCCTGCCTTGGGTATCCGGTTCTCAAAAGATTCTGCTGCTACCTGCAAGACAGTCAACAACGCCTGACAAGGCTTATTCTTGATTTTACATTAATTAAATTATTCAACTTTATGAATTAAAAGACATATTTTTTCGGCTCATAACTTACCTGGCTGTTTCTTCAACTTTTCTCTCATAAGTCACTGTAAATAAAGGCAGATTTCCATCAGAAAAACACAAGATTCGCTTGACAGTATCGTCGTGAAGTTTCTATAGTTTCCAGTGGTGGGGAAATGTGGTGAAAAGTGGTTTTTTTTGATTAAAACAGGGGTTTTTGCGTGTTTCGAGGTTTTAGCTCGGTCAGTATTGATAATAAGGGACGTTTGGCTGTCCCCAGCCGCTTCCGTGAGCGATTGACTTCAATTGCGGCGGGTTGCCTCGTTCAAACGCTCAGCCCCCTGGATCGGACTATCTGGTTATATCCGATTACCGAATGGGAGTTGATTGAAAACAAACTGGCCGTACTCTCAGATTTCGACAAACAGAGCCGCAGGGCCAAGCAGATGATGCGAGGTTATGCTACGGATTGCCAGCTTGATGCCCAGGGGCGAATCCTGCTGTCACAGGAGTTGCGTGATTATGCAGGGATAAAACGACAGGCGGTGATACTGGGCCAGGGAAACAAATTTGAAATATGGGATCAGACCAGCTGGCAGGAACAACGTGACCAGTGGCTGGGACAACTGGGCAGCGATGACAGTGAGCCGTCAGATGCTCTCAAACCATTGTCCCTCTAGAAAATGCTGAAACCACATATCCAGATTGATGAATACTGACACTTATGTCCACACGCCAGTGCTTTTGGATGAAGTATTGCATGGTCTTGATATCCAGCCGGACGGTCTTTATGTTGATTGTACCTTCGGCCGTGGCGGACATAGCCGTGCAATCCTTGAACGCCTGGGGGAAAACGGGAGACTCGTTGTATTTGACAAGGATCCGGATGCAATTCGCAATGCCGGCGAATTATCTGCACTGGACCCACGTGTTCACGTTGTTCATGCCCCGTTTTCCGAGCTGGCAAGTAATATTACGGCGCTGGGCAAGGTTGGCCAGATTAACGGCATCCTGTTTGACCTGGGTGTTTCATCGCCGCAGCTGGATGACAGCGAACGCGGTTTCAGTTTCAGCCGGGACGGGAACCTTGATATGAGGATGGATCCTGGAACGGGCATGAGTGCAGCCGACTGGATAAATACAGCAGAATTGTTCGAGATAGCCAATGTGCTCAAGGTATATGGCGAGGAAAAATTTTCAAAACGGATTGCCTCCGCCATTGTGATTGCAAGGTCGGAGAAGCCGGTTGAAACAACGGCAGAACTGGCGGGCATAATTTCAGCGGCAATTCCCTCACGTGAATTGAAAAAACATCCCGCCACACGCACATTCCAGGCAATACGGATATATATCAATAACGAACTTGAGGAACTGGGCGCCGGTCTTGTTCAGGCCTTCGAAGTTCTAGCGATAAATGGACGCCTGCTCGTTATCAGTTTCCATTCGCTTGAGGATCGTATCGTCAAGCGGTTCATGCGTGAACGTTCAATCAGTGATCCGTATCCCAGAGAAGTCCCTGTTACTGCTGACATGATCAAACCAAGGATGCGGCTTGCAGGCAAGGCACAACGCCCGTCTCCTGAAGAAGTTTCGTCAAATCCGCGTGCCCGCAGTGCGGTCCTGCGGACGGCAGTGAAATTGACCGCATGAAAATGATATTCACATTGACGCTGGGCGCAGCTGTTTTTTTCTCAGCCGTACAAGTAGTGGTGTCGCAGCACCAGGCGAGACGGATATTCGGCGAATTACAAAAGCTCGATTCGACCCGTGATGAGTTGAATGAAGAATGGGGGCGACTCCAGCTTGAGCAGAGCACATGGGCAACTGACGACAGGGTTGAGCTGGTTGCACGGACACAGCTGAACATGGTTGAGCCTGAAACCAAATCAATTGTATTACTGGCCAAGTGAAACAACAGGATACATCAATTACCTATCCATTCCGGCGCCAGCTGATAGTGGTGTTTTTCGTCCTGATTTCCGGATTGCTGGTATGGCGGGCATTTTACTTGCAGATCCTGAACAAGGACTTTTTGCGCACAGAAGGTGAGAGTCGTTCGTTACGTGTGGTAAAAATACCTGCCCACAGAGGCATGATTACCGACCGCAACAACGAGCCATTGGCTATCAGTACCCCTGTCGACTCGATTTGGGCAATACCCAAACAGGTGATGGACAATCCCCAGTCTGTTCCGGCGCTGGCCAGGTTAATAGATATGGAACCAGATGCACTGCTGCAAATGCTCAAGGAACGGATAGGCAGGGAGTTTGTGTACCTGAAACGTCATGTTTCACCCGAACGTTCTCGTGAAATAATGAATCTGGGTATAAACGGTGTATATCAACAACAGGAATTCAAACGCTATTATCCTGCAGGGGAAGTGACAGCACATCTGGTTGGTTTTACGAATGTGGATGATACCGGGCAGGAAGGGATTGAACTTGCCTACGAGACCTGGCTGAAAGGAGTGCCGGGTGCGAAGCAGGTTTTGAAGGACAGGTTGGGCAGAATCGTACGGGATGTCGAGAGTATACAACCGGCAAACCCGGGCAAGACTCTGGCATTAAGTATTGATCGCCGGGTCCAGTATCTGGCCTATCGTGAGCTGGCTACCGCTGTCAGTAGCAACAATGCACGGGGTGGCTCACTGGTCATGCTGGATTCAAATACCGGAGAAATCATGGCGATCGCTGTGTATCCGTCCTATAACCCGAATAACCGTGCCGGGCAGAAAACCGAATATTTTCGTAACCGGGCGATAACTGACGTGTTTGAACCGGGCTCAACACTGAAGCCCTTTACGATGGCCGCTGCATTGTTGTCCGGCATGTATGGTATGGATTCGGTGATTGATACAGCTCCGGGCCAGTTAAGGGTCAGTAATCATGTCATCAAGGACATACACAATTATGGCGCCCTTGATCTTGCCGGGATCATCCAGAAGTCGAGCAATGTTGGTGCTGGCAAGATCGGACTTGCGCTTGGCCCGAAGCCCTTGTGGCAGGTATTGCAGGATGTGGGTTTTGGTGTACAGACAGGCAGTGGTTTTCCCGGAGAGTCACCCGGTGTGCTTTTTAACTACACTAACTGGACAGAACTGGATCTTGCCTCCATTGCATTCGGCCACAGTATGGCGGTCACGACGCTGCAATTGGCACAGGCCTATTCAGTCATCGCTTCCGGTGGAATCCTTCGCCCGGTCACATTCCAGAAAGTGGATCGGATTGAGGAAGGTACTCGTGTCTTGCCTGAAGAAATCACTGCCAAGCTGATGTTCATGATAGAAAAAGTGGTTGAACCCGGTGGTACCGGGCAGAGGGCAAATGTTCCCTTGTATCGGGTTGCCGGAAAGACCGGTACGGCCCATAAATCAACCAGTAGCGGTTACGCGGAAGACAAGTATCTCTCGTTGTTCGCGGGTATGGCACCGGTCAGCAATCCGCGACTGGTCATGGCCATCGTGATTGACGAACCGGCAGGCGGCGAGCATTTTGGCGGGCTGGTTGCCGCTCCGGTCTTTTCGAGGGTTATGCAGGGGGCCCTGCGTATTCTGGATATCGCCCCGGACAAAATCCCGGAGCTGGAAAGCAGTCTGGTGACGGCGAACAGTAATGCGAATTTACCGAAGAATTCAAGATGATGGCCAGACATACCAGCTCTGACATCCCATCACTGACAACACTGCTTGCCGGGATTAGCGATGTTCCCGCCGCCGCAGACAGGCAGATATCCGGTATGGAGCTGGACAGTCGCAGGATTCGCCCGGGAAATCTGTTTATCGCGCTGGAAGGAATTCGTACCAGTGGTGTCCGGTTCATGCATGAGGCAATCGCCAACGGTGCGGCTGCGATACTGGTAGACAGTTCGATCAAGCTGGAGCCATTATTCTTGCCGGTACCGGTATGCAGGATACCGGATCTGCAAGCGAAGACAGGACTGATCGCGGACCGCTTTTATGCCCACCCTTCTCACGACCTGCGTGTTACCGGCATTACCGGAACCAATGGCAAGACTTCAATAGCCTGGTATCTGGGGCAGACCCTGTCTGCTGATAGTAGTAACGCTGTGGGGATTATCGGAACGCTGGGATTCGGTGTATTCGGCGAACTGACCGCATCTGCCAATACCACACCGGATGCAATTACTGTCCAGCGCATACTGGAGCAGTTCCGCAGCAGTCACGTCCGTGATGTGGCGATGGAGGTGTCTTCGCATGCCCTTGATCAGGGCAGGGTGAATGGTGTGCTGTTTGATGCAGCTGTATTCACCAATCTGAGTCGTGACCATCTGGATTATCACCCTGATATGGCAGCATATGCGAATGCAAAGAAAAAACTGTTCCAGTCTGCCGGATTACAACAGGCAGTCATAAACGCAGACGATGAATTTGGTGCCCGCCTGATAGCAGAGTTCTCCGGTCAGGTGAATACGGTCAGTTATGGCCTGTATGACAGTGTCAACGTCAGACAAGTCCCTGCAATGGTTGAAGGCAGGGTCAAAAGGCAGGACATAAACGCTTTATTGCTGGAGATAAACAGTCCGTGGGGCAGTGGTGAACTGCTCTCACATCTGACCGGGAAGTTCAACGCCTGGAATCTACTCGCCACCTTGTCAGTACTTTGTCTGCACAACGTGCCGTTTGAAAGTGCTCTTGAGCGACTGTCCAGGGTTCAGGGTGTTCCGGGCCGGATGGAATATTTCGGTAATGCAAACACGCCTGCCATTATTGTTGATTATTCACATACACCAGATGCACTCGAGCAGGCGCTCAATTCACTACGCGGACATTGCCGGGGCAAGCTGGTATGTGTGTTTGGATGTGGTGGTGATCGGGATCGGGGTAAACGCCCGCAAATGGGCCGCATAGCAGAGACCGGTGCGGACAGGGTAATCCTGACCAGTGACAATCCTCGCTCCGAGTTGTCGGGTGACATTATCGACGATATCAAGAAGGGGATGAGTGGTCTTGTGCCAGTAGAGGTGTATACAGATCGCGAGCTGGCAATCATTACCGCTATCACGACCTCTGCCCCGGAAGATGTCGTTTTGATTGCTGGCAAGGGCCATGAAACCTGGCAGGAAGTCAGCGGTATAAAACTCAACTTTAGTGACAGGGATATGGTCAGGACCTTGCTGGAGCAGACGTCATGATTTCGATGAATCTGTCTGAAGCCGCAAGTCGCAGTGGTGCCAGGGTTATGAACGCGGATGTGCGTTTTACCGGTTGCAGTATCGATAGCCGGACTGTACAGAAAGGTAATCTGTTTATAGCGCTGCGCGGTGAGAAGTTTGATGGGCACAATTATATCGGTGCGGCGATGGAGAATGGTGCTTGTGCCGCCCTGGTTGAACAGGAAGGAGCTGACCAAACGATCCCGTTACTGGTTGCGAAGGATACACGGCAGACCATGGCCAGCCTCGCAGGCTCATGGCGAAATGAATTTGATATTCCCTTGCTGGCCGTGACTGGTAGCAACGGCAAGACCACGGTCAAGGAAATGATCCGTTCTGTGTTGGGTCAGAGGGCACAGGTATTGTCCACACGAGGAAACCTTAACAATGATATTGGCGTTCCCCTGACCTTGTTTGGTCTGGGTGATGAACATGAATATGCTGTCATTGAAATGGGTGCAAACCACGCTGGCGAGATTGCCATGTTAAGCAGGCTTGCCAGGCCAGACGTGGCTGTAATCACCCAGTGTGCGCCTGCGCATCTGGAGGGATTCGGATCCCTGGAGGGAGTTGCGAGGGCCAAGGCCGAAATCTATTCGGGACTTGGGCCAGAAGGAACGGCAGTCATAAATGCAGATGATGATTACGCCGGTTTCTGGAAAGAGGTCTCCTCACAGTTCAGGCAGATTAGTTTCGGTATAGCTAACCAGGCCGATGTGTGTGCCAGCAATATTCAGCTGGATGCAGAAAATGGACATACCCGATTCTGGTTGGACACGCCGTCCAGTTCAGGTCCGGTGAAGCTGTCCTTGCCAGGTAACCACAATGTGATGAATGCGTTGGCGACGGCCGCCTGCTGCACAGCCGTAGAGCTTGAATTTGATGACATCAGACTGGGCCTTGAAAACATGCCGGCCGTGCAAGGCCGTTTGCAACTGCTGATTACCGCTGCCGGTATCAGGGTGCTTGATGATACCTATAACGCCAATCTGGCTTCATTGAAGGCAGGTATCCACACGCTGATGGCCTGTCCCGGGAAACACTGGCTGGTTTTTGGCGATATGGGTGAGCTGGGAGACTATACGGTTGATATGCACAGACAGGCAGGTGAAGCCGCGCGACTGCAAGGTGTGGACCGTTTGTACGCAATTGGAACTGCCAGTAAATACGCAGTAGAGATGTTTGGTCAGGGTGCCCGCCACTTTGAACGTATAGAGGATCTGCTGGAGGCGCTGCACAGGGAGATTGATGTAGATGTTACCCTGCTGGTGAAGGGGTCACGGTTCATGGCAATGGATCGGGTAGTTAAATCACTGATGGAAGGTAAGGGATAATGCTGCTCTGGCTCTCTGAATATCTGGCCCAGTACTACAGTGGATTCAATGTTTTCCAGTACATCACCTTGCGCACCATTCTGGGTGCGTTGACCTCACTGTTTATCGCATTGATGGTAGGGCCGACGCTGATTGCATACCTCGGCAGGTACAATGTGGGTCAGGTCGTTCGAGATGACGGACCGGAGACCCATCTGGGAAAGGCCGGGACACCAACAATGGGTGGATTGCTGATAATCGTTTCTATCGCATTCAGCACACTTTGCTGGGCCGACCTGTCAAATCGTTATGTTGTGATCGTCTGTCTGGTTACATTTGCGTTTGGCATCGTCGGTTATGTGGATGATTACAGAAAGGTGGTACGTCGCAATCCCCGCGGACTGCCTGCCCGCTGGAAATATTTCTGGCAATCAATAATCGGTCTGACTGCGGCAATGTTTCTGTATTTCACTGCGCAGACCCCGGTAGAGACCCAGCTGATCATTCCCTTTATTAAGACATTCTCCCTGGATCTGGGCTGGGTCTTTATCATTCTCGCCTACCTGGTCATAGTCGGTTCAAGTAATGCTGTCAATCTGACCGATGGGCTGGATGGTCTGGCAATATTGCCATCCGTTATGGTCGCCGCCGCGCTGGCTATTTTTGCCTATGCTGCCGGTAATGTCCGTTTTGCCGGATACCTCGGTATTCCGTATGTATCCGGGGTGGGTGAAATTTGTGTCTTTCTCGGTGCACTGGTCGGATCGGGTCTGGGCTTTCTCTGGTTCAACACTTATCCCGCACAGGTATTTATGGGCGATATCGGCGCGCTTGCCCTTGGTGCTGCTCTGGGTATCGTCGCAATCGTGGTTCGTCAGGAGCTCGTGCTGTTTATCATGGGCGGTGTTTTTGTGATCGAGACAGTATCGGTGATCCTGCAGGTCGGCTCATTCAAGCTGACCGGCAAACGTATCTTCAGGATGGCCCCGCTGCATCATCATTATGAATTGAAAGGCTGGCCGGAACCCCGGGTCATAGTCCGGTTCTGGATTATTACATTTATCCTTGTCCTGATTGGCCTTGCCAGTCTGAAGATCCGGTAGCCAGTAATGAATGAGAACAGTCAGCGTATGACAGATAACATGCAGGCAAAACAGACGTCGCACCAGACCATAATAATCGGTATGGGCAAGACCGGTTTGTCCTGCGCCCGGTTTCTGGCACGACGTGGACAGCCATTTGCTATTGCTGACAGCCGCAACAGTCCTCCGGAACTGGAAAACTTTGTCCGGCATTATCCTGATGTTGAGGTCTATACCGGAGAGTTTGATCCGGGGTTGTTTGCCTCCGCCGCCTTGCTGGTTATCAGCCCCGGTGTCCCGGCTGCGCATCCGGCGATTCAACATGCGAGGTCTCAGGGGACTCAGCTAACAGGCGATATCGAACTGTTCGCAACGCACGCGAATGCACCTGTGGTTGCCATAACCGGCTCGAACGGAAAAAGCACGGTGGCATCATTAATCAGCACGATGATCGCTGCTTGCGGTCTGGATGTTTGTCTTGGTGGAAATTTTGGTACGCCTGCCCTGGATTTCCTGGAAAAGCCCGCACCTGACTTTTATGTGCTTGAACTATCCAGTTTCCAGCTCGAAACCGTCACCTCACTGGATGCTGCCGTTTCGGTAGTCCTGAATATCAGCGCTGATCATATGGATCGATATGCCGGACTTGATGAGTACGCAGGGGCCAAACAACGTATCTATGCAGGTACCGGTACGATGGTAATAAACAAGGACGATAGCCGCGTCTCCGCGATGAAACTCGCTGACAGAAAAACAATCGGATTTTCACTGCTTGAGCCGGACGCCGGTGATTTCGGATTACGGCAGCACGATGGGCAGGAGTGGTTGTGTCAGGGTAATACACTGCTGATACCGGTAGCTTCGATAATGCTGAAAGGGCGGCACAATATTGCGAATGCGCTGGCAGCCCTGGCGATGGGGCAGGCGATAGGATTGCCGTTCGAAAAAATGGCAGATGTGCTGAAGACCTACAGCGGTTTGCCGCATCGCTGTGAGTGGGTTGCGGATTTCAACGGCGTCACCTGGATCAACGACTCTAAAGGGACAAACCCTGGCGCAAGTTGTGCAGCTATCGAGGGTCTTGCCCGTGATAATGACATCGTGCTGATTGCAGGTGGTGATGGTAAGGGCGCTGATTTTACAGAACTGGCTGATTCGGTAAGTGGTCGGGTGCATGCAACGGTACTGATAGGCCGTGATGCAAACCGGATAGCAACTGCCCTGGCTGGAAGGACGCAGATTTATTTTGCCACGGGGATGGAGGCCGCTGTCAGGACGGCGGCCGAAGTGGCGCGGCCCGGAGACAAGGTACTATTGTCTCCCGCATGTGCCAGCCTGGATATGTTCAGGGACTATCAGGACCGTGGACACCGTTTTATTGAGGCTGTTATCAGCCTGACAGGAGGGCGTCGGTGAGCCGAGCCCAGGCAAAACCGGTTGAAAACCTGCCGGGACGCAATTTGTCCTCGACACCGTATGATTTCGTGCTGGTATGCGTCAGTCTATTTTTACTGTTGGCCGGACTGGTTATGGTGGCGTCCTCGTCAATTACCATGGCGGACAAATTACACGGCAGCCCGCTTTATTATTTCTGGCGTCAGTTGATTTCTGTGGTAATTGGTCTTTGTGGTGCATTTTTTGTGATCAATACGCCTTTGGCTTTATGGCAAAAATTGAGCAGCTACTTCCTGCTAATGGGATTGCTGTTGCTGGTTGCGGTGCTTATTCCCGGTATAGGCAGGGAAGTCAATGGTGGTATGCGCTGGATCAGTATCGGACCGCTGAACCTGCAGAGTTCTGAACTCGCTAAAATCTGCGTGATTATTTACCTGGCGGGATACATGGTGCGACATGAAGAAAAAATACGTACCACACTGGCCGGATTCATCCATCCCGTGATTGTATTGACAGTTGTTGCCGGTCTGTTATTGCTTGAACCGGATTATGGTTCGACCGTTGTGATATTTGGTACTGCTCTTGGCATGTTATTTATGGGGGGTATTCCCCTTAGCCGTTTTTTCCTGTGGGTAATCGCTGCCATTGGTGCACTGTTAAGTCTTGCGGTGTTATCGCCGTACCGTCTGCAGCGACTCACCAGCTTTATGGACCCCTGGCAGGATCCTTTTAATACCGGCTTCCAGTTAAGTCAGGCCCTGATTGCGTTTGGCCGGGGTGAATGGTTCGGGGTAGGCCTGGGTAGCAGTATCCAGAAGCTGTTTTACCTGCCGGAAGCGCATACCGATTTTGTTTATGCTGTACTGGCAGAGGAATTTGGCCTGGTCGGTACTGTATTTGTTATCACATTATATTTTCTGGTTGTCTGGCGCGCATTCCTGATCGGGGAAGCCGCCCAGCAGGCAGGCAAGCTTTTTTCTGCCTATCTTGCCTATGGTATCGGACTGATTATCGGCATCCAGGCATTTATCAATATGGGTGTCAATATGGGCGTACTGCCCACCAAGGGTCTGACCCTGCCCTTGATAAGTTACGGCAATAACAGCATGGTAATCTCCTGTGTCCTGCTGTCTTTCCTGATCCGAGTCGAGATGGAAAACCGGTTACCCAAAAAAGTACCGGCTTCAGCGAGGGCACCTGCTCATGGCTGAAAAAACCATACTTGTGATGGCAGGTGGAACAGGGGGGCACGTGTATCCCGCACTGGCGGTTGCCCAGTACCTGCGAGAACAGGGTAGCCGCTTGTTATGGATTGGTACGCGTAACGGAATAGAGGCACGTGTGGTTCCCGAAAACGGGTTCCCGCTGCTACTGATTCATATCAGGGGTCTGCGAGGTAAAACCTTGTTGCGACGTGTGATGGCACCTTTGATGCTGATGCTGGCATTGTTGCAGTCGCTGATAATCATGATCAGATATAAACCGGATGCTGTAATCGGACTTGGCGGTTTCGTCAGTGGGCCCGGCGGGATAGCGGCCTGGTTGTTGCGTATTCCACTATTTATCCACGAACAAAATGCTATTGCCGGCCTGACCAATCGCCTGCTGGCCCCATTGGCACGGACGGTGATGCTCGGTTTTCCGGGGGCGCTGGTGGGCAAGCATGTCATAACAACGGGCAACCCGGTGCGTATGGAAATACGCAAACTTGATACCCCGCAGACCAGGATCGGTAGCAGACCGCACAATCCCCTGCGTCTGCTGGTGCTGGGCGGCAGTCTGGGGGCAAAGGCATTAAACGAACTGTTGCCGGAGGTATTGTCGTCGTTACCGGATCGGGTGCAGATTGAGGTCTGGCACCAGACCGGCGCAACACATATTGATATGACCCGTGATCTGTATGCAAGACATCAGCTACATCAGGCCAGGGTCGACGCATATATCAATGATATGGCAGCGGCATATTCGTGGGCAGATATGGTCCTGTGTCGTGCCGGTGCATCGACCATCGGCGAGATATGTTCGGCGGGTATCGCGTCAATACTGGTCCCGTATCCCCATGCCGTGGACGATCATCAGACTGCGAATGCGCGCTATCTCAGCGATGCCGGGGCGGCAATCCTGATTCCACAGTCAGACCTGACAGTGAATGGCATCAGGGACCTCTTGTCCCGATTCTACAGTGAGCGCAGGCAATTGCTGGACATGGCGACGATTGCCAGGAGCAAGGCCTTCCCGGATGCAACCTCTGAAATCAGTAATATCTGTATGGGGGTTGGTCATGCCTGAAATGAAAGACGCAACCATGGGTAGAACCAGACATATACACTTTGTCGGTATTGGTGGTGCAGGCATGAGTGGCATAGCCGAGATATTGCATAACCTTGGCTACAAGATTTCAGGCTCCGACATGAAGTCAGGTGCGGCGACCGAGCGCTTGCAAAAAATGGGTATAGACGTCAGACAGGGTCACAATGCGGATCAGGTCAGTGGTAGCGATGTTGTTGTGGTATCAAGCGCTGTGGCACCGGACAATCCCGAGGTGCTTGCTGCCCGCAGTAAACGGATACCTGTGATCCCCAGGGCGCAAATGCTGGCAGAGATCATGCGGTTCAGGCACGGTATTGCCATCGCCGGCACTCATGGCAAAACTACCACGACCAGTCTGGTGGCGAGCCTGCTGGCAGAGGAAGGTCTCGATCCGACATTTGTTATCGGCGGGCAACTAAACAGTATCGGTTCAAATGCCAGACTCGGTAGTGGTAAATATCTGGTGGCAGAAGCGGATGAGAGTGATGCGTCCTTTTTGCACCTGCAACCGGTTATGGCAATTCTGACAAATATAGACGCGGACCATCTTGAGACCTATCAGGGTGACTTTGCGAAACTCAGTCAGACCTTTCTCGACTTTTTACAACGCCTGCCCTTTTACGGGCTGGCAGTTTTGTGTATGGATGACAAGGGCGTGAGGGACATAATGCCCCAGTTGGGCAAATCTTTTGTTACTTACGGAATTGAACAAAAGGCCGATTTTATTGCAACAGATATCAGATATGACCGGACCCACACTGCATTTACCGTATCCGCACCGGGCAAGCCGGAGTGGTTGCATGTCAATCTGAACCTGCCAGGTAGACATAATGTGCTGAATGCGCTGGGGGCAATTGCGATAGCTGCTGAACTGGGCATTTCAGATGACTCGATCGTCCGGGCATTACAAAATTTCCAGGGTATTGCCAGACGTTGTAATGTCCTCGGTCATATCCGTATCGGTAACAGGCAACTGATGGTGGTAGATGATTACGCTCACCATCCCAGTGAGCTTCGGGCAACATTGTCTGCAATCAGGACAGGTTGGCCGGGTCAGGGCATCCTGGTTATATTTCAGCCGCATCGCTACACACGTACACGGGACCTGTTCAGGGAATTTCGTGAAGTACTGGCGGATGTGGATACGTTGATACTATTAAATGTCTATCCGGCTGGCGAAATGCCGATCGCCGGTGCAGACAGTCGTTCACTATGTGAAGGGATTACCACACGAGATGGCAAGCATCCTGTGTTGATTGATAATCGGGAAAGTGTTGCCGCAAGACTACCTGCAGTCGCCGGTGACAAGGACATTATCCTCATTATGGGTGCCGGCGATATAGGCAGTCTGGGGCCGGAACTGATCAGTCGTTACAGCCAGGTTAGCGGATAGAGCAGGATGCCGGATATTCACAAACAGGTATATGGGCATGAGAACTACAAGATGACCGGCGCCAGATCACAACAGGGCCTGAAAGGCAGGCTCAGATATGACGAACCTATGTCCAGGCATACTTCGTGGCGTGTCGGTGGTCCTGCTGACTGTTTTTTTGTGCCTGATGACCTTGAAGACCTGAAGCTGTTTCTTTCACAACTGGCAGCGGACGAACCACTGACATGGATCGGACTTGGAAGCAATTTGCTGGTGCGGGACGGTGGAATACGCGGCACAGTCATCGCCACGAAAAATGTGATGAGTGAACTGGAAGATCTGCCATCAAGTCAGATACGTGCAGGTAGCGGGTTGCCCTGTGCAAAACTGGCCAGACATACGGTGAAAGCCGGGCTGACCGGTGCAGAATTTCTTGTAGGAATACCAGGAACAGTTGGCGGCGCACTGGCAATGAATGCAGGTGCATGGGGTTCCGAGACATGGAACATAGTGAAATCAGTAGTAACGATCAACCGGAAGGGAGAATTGCACGAGCGCGACAAATCGGAATTCGTTATCGGTTATCGTTCAGTGACCAGGCCGGCAGAAGAATGGTTTTTGTCAGCGCTGCTGCAGTTGGAGCCCGATACCCATTCTACAGGCAGTAATACACTGAGTGAGTTCCTGTCGAGGCGGAGCCAGACCCAGCCCATGGGTGAACCAAGCTGTGGTTCCGTATTCCGGAATCCGGCGCCTGATATGCCTGCGGCCAGACTGATTGAGGCATGCGGCCTGAAAGGTTATGTCATTGGTGAGGCCGCAGTTTCAATGAAACACGCAAATTTTATTATTAACCAGGGAAAGGCAACGGCGGGCGATATCGAAAGGTTAATCCGGCATGTACAGACTGTGGTGTCTGCAAATCACAATGTCACGCTGGTTCCTGAAGTCAGAATGATTGGTGAAGAATAGTTGATGAATAACGCGAATTTCAAAAATGTATTTGGCAAGGTGGCCGTTCTGATGGGTGGGAATTCTGCCGAGCGTGAGGTTTCGCTTGATACTGGCAATGCGGTACTTGCGGCCTTGTTGCGCCAGGGCGTGAATGCTCATCCGTATGACACCAGAGAACAACCAGTGACCGGTTTGCTGGAAGGGCATTTTGATCGTGCATTTATCGCATTGCATGGCCGTGGCGGAGAAGATGGTGTAATTCAGGGTGCCTTGCAGAGTCTCGGCATACCCTATACCGGCAGCAGTGTACTGGCCTCGGCATTGGCGATGGACAAGGCCCGCACTAAACATGTATGGAGATCCTGTGGCCTCCCGACGCCTGATTTTATTGTGATGGATGGACCCGCAGAAATTGCTCGTGTAGCAGATGAACTTGGCTTCCCGGTGATGATCAAGCCTGTGCATGAAGGGTCAAGTTGTGGCGCAACGAAGGTAAAGCAGGTTAATGAACTCGAGAGTGCGATTGCCAGGGCGCGTGCACTTGATTCAGACGTTATCGCTGAGCGCTGGATTCAGGGTACTGAATATACGGCAGGCATACTTGCCGGAAAGGTATTGCCGCTGATACGGCTGGAAACACCAAGAGAGTTTTACGATTATGAGGCCAAGTATCTCGCAGACTCCACGCGCTATGTGTGTCCGTGCGGTCTGCCACCAGATCAGGAGACACACCTGGCGTCGCTGATTCTGGCAGCATTTAATGCGAGTGGTGCCACTGGTTGGGGACGTATCGATTTATTTGTCGATCAGGCAGGCAAACCCTGGCTGATTGAATTGAATACCGTTCCGGGTATGACCAGTCATAGTCTGGTACCGATGGCAGCCAGACAGGCCGGGATCGATTTTGATGCACTGGTCATCACTATACTCGAAAGCAGTCTGGCGCCCAGGCACGCGCTGACGCAGGTGATAAAATGACTACACCACTGATTTCTTCTTTTGATGATGATCAGACATCTGCCATACATGAACCAGTAATCCGTTTGCAGGCACTGGATGAAAATTCCGCACCTGTCCCGTCTGTCCAGCAGCCTGGCCGTGGGGCTTATCTTGTACCGGGTGCGGCGTTTACGATTTTTATACTGGTATTAATTGGTGTTGCGACCTACAAGATTACAGATCCTGAGACCCTGCCTATAAAAAATGTCGGGGTAGCTGGTGAGTTCTCCCATATGTCACCGGCAACATTACAGGCGCGTGTCAGCGATGTCGTCCGGGGGGGATTTTTCAGCGTGAATGTTGACATGATACAGGACGCATTATTGCAGGAACCCTGGATCCATGAAGTGGCTGTCAAACGGGTCTGGCCTGACCGGATTACTGTGACCATCCGCGAACAGGTGCCAGTTGCACGCTGGGGTAATAAGGGTCTGTTGAATGCAGAGGCGGAAGTATTCAGTCCGGATCCTGCCAGTTATCCGGCAGGTCTGCCGGTGGTCAGTGGCCCCGAGAACTCCAGTCGCCAGGTAATGGATTATTTCAGGCGTATACAGGGCATCCTGCCTGAAGGCGTCAGGCTGCAGCAATTGTCTCTCAGTGAGAGACGTTCGTGGGAACTACAGCTGGATACCGGCCCGATTATCCGTCTGGGCAAGACCGGAATCATCACGCGGTTGCAGAGGTTGCTTGAATATCTTCCTGCTGACAGCGCAGTCAGTATGGATAAGATTGAATATATCGACATGCGATATACCAATGGATTTGCATTGATGAAGAAAACAGATAACAAGGTTCAAATTGAAGTGGTACAGGAAAAACATGGCGAAAAAATCTGAAAAGAATCTGATTGTTGGTCTGGATATCGGCACATCAAAAGTGGTCGCGATAGTCGGTGAGATGCTGCCAGGCGGCGAGATTGAAATTGTTGGCATCGGGTCTTGCCGATCACGCGGACTGAAGAAAGGTGTGGTTGTGAATATCGAATCGACAGTGCATTCAATCCAGCGAGCAATTGAGGAAGCCGAGTTAATGGCCGGATGTGAGATACACTCGGTTTATGCCGGTATAGCAGGTAGCCATATACGCAGCCTGAATTCACACGGGATAGTGGCGATTCGAGATAACGAGGTATCAACAGGTGATGTCGACAGGGTAATTGATGCAGCCCGGGCGGTTGCGATCCCGGCAGATCAGAAAATGCTGCATATACTTCCCCAGGAATTCATCATTGACAGTCAGGAGGGGATTAAGGAACCGATAGGCATGTCCGGTGTACGTCTGGAAGCCAAGGTTCATATGGTAACCGGCGCTGTCAGCGCAGCACAGAACATCATAAAATGTGTACGCCGATGCGGGCTTGAAGTAGACGATATTATTCTTGAACAACTGGCCTCCAGTTATGCAGTACTCACTGATGACGAAAAGGAACTGGGTGTCTGTCTGGTTGATATTGGTGGAGGTACTACCGATATAGCTGTTTTTGTAGATGGCTCCATACACCACACTGCTGTAATACCGATCGCCGGAGACCAGGTTACCAATGATATTGCTGTTGCACTAAGGACACCTACGCAATACGCCGAAGATATCAAGGTCAGATATGCCTGTGCCCTGACTCAACTTGCAAACCAGGATGAAACCATCGAAGTGCCCAGTGTGGGTGAACGACCCGCGCGCAGACTGGCACGACAAACGCTGGCGGAAGTTGTTGAACCGCGGTATGAAGAACTGTTTACCCTGGTCAGATCAGAGTTGCAACGTAGTGGTTATGAAGACCTGATCGCAGCAGGGATCGTGCTCACTGGCGGCAGCTCCAAGATGGAAGGTGTTATTGAACTCGCCGAGGAAATATTTCACATGCCGGTAAGGGTGGGTGTGCCCCAATACGTTACCGGGTTGTCCGATGTAGTCAAAAATCCGATTTATGCAACCGGTGTAGGTCTGCTGTTATTCGGACAAAGACAGGCACGCGAGACGACACATAACAATTCGCTGGATACAGGAGTGCGCGGAATTTTTGAAAAAATGAAAAGCTGGTTTCAGGGCAATTTCTAGAATTTAAATTTTAATACAACCGGAGGATATACGAATGTTTGAACTAGTCGAGTCTGCAAACCAGACGGCAATAATCAAGGTGATTGGAGTGGGTGGCGGCGGCGGAAATGCTGTAGAACATATGTTGAAGGGTGAGATTGAAGGAGTTGACTTTATCTGCGCCAATACCGACGCACAGGCCCTGAAGAATTCTTCAGCCAGGACAATACTCCAGCTTGGTGGAAACGTGACCAAAGGTCTGGGTGCAGGTGCGGATCCTGATGTAGGCAGACAGTCAGCACTGGAAGACAGGGACCGTATCATGGATGTGCTGGAAGGTAGCGATATGGTCTTCATCACCGCCGGCATGGGTGGTGGTACCGGAACCGGTGCCGCTCCTGTGGTCGCACAGGTTGCCAAGGAGATGGGAATCCTGACGGTAGCAGTCGTTACCAGACCATTTTCATTCGAAGGCAAAAAGCGGGCCCAGATAGCGGACAATGGTATCAGGGATCTCAGTCAGTTCGTGGATTCACTTATTACGATACCCAATGAAAAATTGATGACTGTTCTGGGGCGTGATGTCAGTCTGCTGAACGCGTTCGCGGCGGCAAATGATGTGTTGCTGGGCGCGGTTCAGGGTATTGCACAGCTGATTACTTGCCCTGGCCTTATTAATGTCGACTTCGCTGACGTGAGGACTGTCATGTCTGAAATGGGCATGGCTATGATGGGATCGGGCAAGGCACAGGGAGAGGATCGTGCGCGGGTAGCTGCGGAAGCCGCTATTTCCAGTCCGTTACTGGAAGATATCAACCTGGCAGGGGCAAAGGGTATTTTGGTCAACATTACCGCTGGTCTGGATTTTTCGATTGGTGAGTTTGAAGAAGTAGGTAGTACGATAAAGCAGTTTGCCTCGGACAATGCCACAGTAGTGGTAGGTACAGTAATAGACCCTGAAATGAGTGGAGAGCTCAGGGTCACCATCGTGGCAACCGGTCTTGGTCATGCCGCGAGGGAAGAAGTATCCCGGGTAAAAATTGTTGAAACGAACAACAAACTGGACTACAGGGATTTCGAACGTCCCACAGTAATCCGTAACAAAGGTGGAAATGCCGCTGTTGCAGCAGTCGCCAGTCAGGATCCGGATTATCTGGATATCCCTGCATTTTTGCGGCGTCAGGCAGACTGATTTTATTTAAATGATGAATCTTCGGAGACGAATATGACAAGTTGAGGCTTGACAGCCATAAAATTTGCCCGTAAAACGGCAGTTTGGCCGTTAGAAGGGGGCTTTGGGTGTACCGCTAGGGATAAATAACAATAATGATAAAGCAGAGAACACTCAAAAATGTGATAAGGGCTACTGGCGTCGGTTTACATAGTGGAAAGAAGGTATACCTGACGCTCCGTCCCGCCCCAGCGAATTCTGGTATCGTATTCCGTCGAGTCGATATAGACCCTGTTGTAGAAATACAAGCGACTCCGGAGAATGTTGGTCAAACACAACTCTCCACTTGCCTGGTCAAGGATGGGGTACATATATCGACTGTTGAGCACCTCTTGTCTGCGCTCGCAGGATTTGGTATAGATAACGCAATAATTGATCTGAGTGCTGAAGAAGTCCCGATCATGGATGGAAGTGCAGGTCCGTTTGTTTTCCTGATTCAGTCATCTGGCGTGGTTGAACAGAACGCATCGAAACAGTTTATCAGGATACTGAAGCCGATAGAGGTTAAGGACGGAGACAAGTGGGCCAGATTTGAACCATTCAGCGGATTCAAGGTTGGCTTCACTATCCAGTTCCGTCATCCGGCATTCAATGAAAAGAATTGTGAGGCCGAGATTGATTTTTCGACTACCTCGTTTGTGAAAGAAGTCAGCCGTGCGCGTACGTTCGGATTTATGCGAGAGGTCGAATTATTAAGACAGAAGAACCTTGCGCTGGGTGGTAGTCTGGACAACGCAATTGTTGTAGATGATTACAGGGTAATAAATGAGGATGGACTTCGTTATGAGGATGAATGTGTAAAACACAAAATCCTGGATGCCATCGGTGACTTATATCTGCTTGGCCATAGCCTGATCGGTTCGTTCCGCGGGTTTAAATCCGGGCATGAATTGAATAACAGGTTGCTACGAACGCTAATGGCTGATAAAACAGCATGGGAACTGGTTACATTCGAGAATGAATCAGAATTACCTATCATGTTCATGCAACCGGTAGCAGTTTTATAAAATAACTATTTGCTGTTCCTAGACAGGTTTTTCAGTGCATCCTGAAGGGCGGTATCGTTAATGTTTTCAGCTACTTTTGCCAGAAGTCTGGAGGTAGTGGTAGACATGGCAACAGGAGTTTCAGTAGTTCTGGAGTGATCAATCAGGGCAGGACTTACCCGGATTCTAAGCGATTCGAGTCCATTGTAGCCAGACGACTTTCTGGCAATTGTCAGGACTTCTACCGTTTGAAACCGGAGCTTTGTGGCCCATGCCTGATTATCGGTATATACAGTAATGGTTTTTGGGTCCAGGCTGGCTATATGTATGTGTGGGGCAAGTGATGGGTCGAGTCCATGCCTGACAGCATGTTGAACAGCCAGTATTGCAAGTGAATGTTTATAGAGATTGGCGAGAATATCATTATTATTCAATGCTATATCCCTGATGTTGGTGGGGCGAAATTTATCTTGTGGCATGTAAACTATTGTAGATCATAGAAAGAATGATAAATGTAATATTAATATCAAACGCCAGGAATCGCAGCTTCAAGCTGGAACTCCGACCATTCACACTATATCTGCTCGTCTGTTTTATTATGGTATCCGGTGTAGCGGCGTTTTATAAAGGGTACCAGCATGCCAGGCAGGAATCAGTTGAAATTTTAAACGCAGCAAGATTCCAGACACAGGCTGTTTGGCAGACCGAAATTGCTGCTCAAGACAAATCCCTGCAAGAGTTGAAAATCAATACCGAGAAATCGATTGATGCGATGGCCGGTCGCTTGAGTATGTTACAAGGTTATGTCATGAGACTGGACGCGCTTGGGTCAAGGCTGGCTGCCATGGCCAATCTGGATGATATCGAGTTCGGCATCGAAAATCCCCCGGGCCTTGGAGGACCATTGCAGGAGTCAGGTGAGTCACCGGTTTCCATGTCTGATTTGCTGAAAACGTTTAATGAGATGGAATATGTCCTCAGGGACAGGTCTGAAAAACTGACGGCAATGGAGTCGATGTTGATTAACCGGACCTTGCAGGAAGAAACCTCGCCAGGTGGTAAACCCTCACTTGGTGGTTACTTGTCCTCATTATTTGGTTACCGTACAGATCCTGTCTCTGGCAAGCGCGAATTTCATGAAGGCCTGGATTTTTCCGGGAAAGTCGGTACGCCGGTGGTAGCAGTTGCGGCAGGTATCATTACCTGGTCCGGGGTGCATCCAGGTTATGGAAACCTGATTGAAATCAGCCATGGCAATGGATATGTAACCCGATACGCCCACAATAACAAGAACCTGGTAAGCGTAGGTGAAAAGGTCGAAAAAGGTGAGGTTATAGCCACGATGGGTAGCACGGGCAGAAGCACGGGTACACATGTACATTTCGAGGTTATCCGTAACGGACAGCATGTAGATCCCAAAAAATACCTCTCCCTCAAGTAAAACGTCCACTATTCTCCCGTTTTCGTTTAATATCACCTCCCGGAAGAGACGTTTTCCGGTTTATTCTGGTCTTGATATAGCGGATGTCCGCCTGGTTATCTTGTTTACCCATTGAAATCCGGCAATTGAACCATATCTACTCCAGTTCACCCCCTGTAAATCAGGTCTGAACTATGCAACCCAAATTTGGATAAATTGAAATAACAATGTTTCGAAAAATCATAACCGGAATTTTTGGTAGCCGTAATGAACGAGTAGTTCGTCAGTTAGGCAAGACAGTTACTGGAATCAATGCGCTGGAGTCAGAAATTTCCGGGTATCAGGATTCAGACTTCCCTGCAAAAACAATTGAGTTCAAAAACAGGGTGGCTGCAGGTACATCACTGGATGATATCCTCCCCGAGGCCTTTGCTCTCGTGCGTGAAGCGAGTAAACGAACACTGGGTATGCGGCATTTTGATGTGCAGTTGATTGGTGGCCTGGTTTTACATCAAGGGAAGATTGCAGAAATGCGAACCGGCGAAGGCAAGACGCTTGTAGCGACTTTGCCTGCTTACCTGAATGCATTGTCAGGAAACGGAGTTCACATCATAACCGTAAATGATTATCTTGCTCGCCGTGATTCTGAATGGATGGGTAAGGTATATGGATTTCTCGGTCTGACTGTTGGCGTAATTGTTTCCGGTCTGTCCCGTGATGAAAGGCGTGCAGCGTACAGTTGCGACATTGTGTACGGTACCAATAACGAATTCGGGTTTGACTACCTGCGTGACAATATGGCATTCCGTCAGGCCGATCGGGTACAGGGTAAATTGAATTACGCTGTTGTTGATGAGGTCGACTCAATCCTGATTGATGAAGCCAGAACACCTCTAATCATTTCTGGAACCGTGGATGACCGCTCAGATCTCTACATGGCAATCAACAGGATTGTCCCTGCCTTGCAACTGTCTGGCGAAGATGACCCTACAGGTGATTACACGATAGATGAAAAAACCAGACAGGCTTTTTTGACAGAAAATGGGCATGAAAAGCTGGAACAAATTCTGGTAGATGCGGGCATAATTAAACACGGACAGAGTCTTTATGATCCTGTGAATATCCAGGTCATGCACCATATAAATTCGGCTTTGCGGGCAAATTCCCTGTTCCACAAGGACGTTGATTATATCGTAAAAGACAACGAAGTAATTATTGTGGATGAATTTACCGGCAGAACAATGCCTGGCAGAAGGTGGTCCGATGGCCTGCATCAGGCCATAGAAGCGAAGGAAGGGGTCACAATCCAGAATGAAAACCAGACGCTTGCAACCATAACCTATCAGAATTATTTCAGATTATACAAAAAACTGGCCGGAATGACCGGTACTGCAGATACCGAAGCATTCGAATTCCAGCAGATTTACGGGCTGGAGGTAATTGTTATTCCAACCCACAAACATATGGTCCGCAATGATGAGCCGGACGTTATATATCTGTCAGCAAAGGAAAAATTCAAGGCCATCATCGAAGACATCAAGGACTGTGTCAAACGTGGGCAACCGGTACTGGTTGGCACCACTTCCATCGAGATTTCCGAATATTTGTCCAATATCCTGAAGAATGAAAAAATCAAACATCAGGTACTGAATGCAAAATACCATGAAAAAGAGGCGGAAATCATCATGCAGGCCGGTACGCCTGGCAGGGTTACCATAGCGACGAATATGGCTGGCCGGGGCACGGATATCGTGCTCGGTGGAAATTATGAAGCCCAGATTAAATTACTGGAGAATCCTGAACCGGCGGAGCTGGAGAGGATACGGAAAGAATGGCAGGCAGTGCATGACCAGGTATTGAATAATGGAGGCCTGCGTGTAATAGGCACCGAAAGGCACGAGTCCCGCCGCATTGACAATCAATTGAGAGGACGTTCAGGTAGACAGGGCGATCCGGGGTCCAGCCGCTTTTATCTTTCGCTTGAAGACAATTTGATGCGCATATTTGCATCAGACCGTATGGCATCTATCATGCAGAAACTGGGTATGCAGGAGGGTGAGGCGATTGAATCCAATCTGGTAAGTCGCGCCATAGAGAATGCACAGCGCAAGGTTGAAGGGCATAATTTTGACCTGCGTAAACACTTGCTTGAATATGATGACGTTGCCAATGACCAACGCAAGGTTATCTACGAGTGGCGTAATGAGTTGCTTGAAGTTGATGATATCGCTACTGACATCAGGAACATGCGTAATGATATTGTGAGGGACATGATAGAGACCTATGTTCCGGCAGGAAGTATGCATGAAGTATGGGATGTCAAGGGACTTGCCGAGGCAATCGAGCATGCATTTACGTTGAAGCTGGACATACAGGACTGGCTAGATGCAGATGCCGAATTGCATGAAGAATCGCTAAAGGAAAAAATATCCGGACTGATTGACTCGCATGTGTCTGAAAGGGAGAAAGTCATACCCGCAGAGTTGATGCGTCGCATTGAAAAGGATTTTATGCTGGACGTGCTGGATCGTCACTGGAAAGAACATCTGGTAGCGATGGATCATCTGCGTCAGGGCATAGGACTGCGGAGTTATGCGGCCAAAAATCCCAAGCAGGAATACAAGCGTGAGGCATTTGCCATGTTTGGTGAAATGCTGGAAAACATAAAAAAGGACGTGATCAACATCCTCTCGAGGGTGCAGGTACGAACCGAGCAGGACATCTTGCCGGTTGAAAAACATGAACCACCCAAACAGATGGAGTTCAGCCATCCTGCAGCACCGAATACATTTACCGGAGAGAGTGTTGAAACAACTCCGGAGGAAAAAGCGCCATTTGTCCGTGAAGAGAAAAAGGTGGGTAGAAATGAACCTTGTCCATGTGGTTCCGGCAAGAAATTCAAGCAATGTCATGGTCGACTGGCCGATTCTTGATTAGCAGATAAAGAGTTCCAGCTATATAAATGGCCGTCAGACTTAATCCTGCAGTAGAACTGTTGCCGATACCCGGCATACGACTGGCAACTACCAGCGCTGGCATTTATACACGAACACGCGCAGACCTTGCCCTGATTGAATTCGCCGACGATGCCACCGTCAGTGCTGTATTTACAAAAAACGGGTTCTGTGCAGCGCCTGTTACCGTTGCAAAACGGCATTGTCAGTATGACAGACACCGATTTTGTCTGATAAATGCCGGTAATGCGAATGCTGGCACAGGAATTAAAGGAATTACTGATGCAATCTCAACCTGCACATCACTTGCCAGTCTTGCCGGTTGTACAGCAGAAATGGTACTCCCGTTTTCTACAGGTGTTATCGGCCAGGATTTACCTGTCGAGAAAATAAACAGTGCATTACCGGTGTTAATCGCCGACCTTTCCGAACAGAACTGGATGAAATGTGCCAGCACTATCATCACGACAGATACGATGACCAAGGGCATTTCCAGGCAAATACAGCTTGATGGTAAAACCGTCACAGTGACAGGGATCGCAAAGGGTTCAGGCATGATACGTCCTGATATGGCAACGATGCTGGCGTTTATTGGAACAGATGCTGCTGTAGATAATCCTGTATTGCAGGCAGTTCTGGAGCGGGCAGTGAACGTATCCTTTAACAGGATATGTGTAGATGGGGACATGTCGACTAACGACGCTTGTGTACTCATTGCCACGGGTAAGGCTGCAAATAAAAAAATTACTTCCATGGATGATAAAAACCTGCCGTTATTGCAACAATGTATAAATGAGGTATGTGAGCATCTGGCAACTGCAATAGTGCGTGACGGTGAAGGTGCTACAAAATTTATATCCATCACTGTGCAGCGTGGATCAAGCAGTAAGGAGTGTCTTGATGTTGCCTATGCAGTCGCAACCTCACCACTGGTTAAAACCGCCTTTTTTGCCTCGGATCCCAACTGGGGACGTATCCTGGCTGCAATAGGGCGAGCAGGAATCACTGACCTGGATATCAGCAGTGTCGCTATCTATCTGAATGATTGTCGTATAGTCAATCAGGGCGCCCGTGCGACAGAATACACCGAAGAAGCCGGACAGGACGTGATGAAAAGCGAGGATATTTTATTGCGAATAGATCTGGGCCGCGGTGCAGAAACTGAAACGGTCTGGACCTGCGATTTTTCCTACGAGTATGTCAAAATCAATGCTGATTACAGGAGTTAGTAATCGTTAATCGTGAGGTTTGAAGGAGATGCTGTCACACGCTGAGCAGAGTATGTCTCCACACATGTCGCAACTGCTTTATTATTTGTCTGTTTACTGCCTGTTGGCATCCAGTTTTACATCATATAATTTAAACACCTAGCCCAATAGTATGGACAGGATACCTGTTGTCATTGGCATTATCTTTAACAATACCCGGGACAGAGTACTACTATCCATACGTGCATCCAATCTCAACCAGTCAGGATTATGGGAATTTCCGGGGGGTAAACTGGAGGCAGGTGAAACAATCCTGCAGGGACTTCGACGCGAACTGTTTGAAGAAACAGATATCAACGTAGAATCGGCTCATCACCTGTTAAAGCTGGATCACGATTATGGAGATATCTGTATTCGCCTGCATGCATGGGTAGTTGACAGCTGGTCAGGAGTGCCTCGTGGAGTGGAGGGGCAGAAGGTGGAGTGGATCCCGGTTGAAAATCTGGCAGAGATACCATTCCCGGCGGCAAATAAACGTTTAATCCGGGTTATCACCCTGCCACAGCTCTATCTGGTTACACCGGACAGGGGAATGTATAACGATGACTTTCTCAATCGGGTCAAGCAGCTGATTGATAACGGGCTGGAATTGCTTCAGTTTCGAAGCAGGAAAACCAGCTTTGAGCAACACCGATCGTTTGTCCGTGAGCTGGTGCAAATGTGCAGCAACACGCGATGCCGGTTGATATATAACGGTGACATAGAACAGGGGTTGACGTTAGGTGTACATGGATTCCATCTGCAGACTTCAAGTCTGATGCAACTCACAAAAAGGCCGGTATCGGATGACCTGCTACTGGCCGCTTCTTGCCATTCACGGGAAGAGCTGGATCATGCAGCAGAGATAGGAGCAGATTTTTGCGTGGTATCACCTGTAGCAAGAACCAGTACACATCCTGGTATAGTCGGTATGGGCTGGGGCAGGTTCAGCGAACTTGCTGCTGCTTCAACCATTCCAGTTTATGCACTTGGCGGTCTCAGGCCGCAGGATCTGGTGCATGCCCGCCGCAGTTACGCCTGTGGAATTTCCATGATCCGTGGTATATGGGATGCTGCTGATCCGGTCAAGGCGATGAAAAATCTGGCTGCTCACCGGCCTGAAAGTACTAGTGTGTTGTGAAACCTGTATCAGCTGGCTCAGACTGTATTTCAGCCGTTTCTGCAGCAATCCTGTGATCTTCATTTAACCAGGCGCCCAGATCTATCAGTCTGCAGCGGTCGGAGCAGAAAGGTAACCAGTCCAGTCCATTTACGGGATCAATTTTTTTGTGACAGCCGGGACAGATCTTCATAACAGACAACAATGTATAACGAAGTCTACATCCTGGTCAGTTTGTACTGGCCGATTTGAAGTATCAACCTGATCCATGAAGCGGATGGTAACGCGGTGTTTTCCTGCGCTTATCTCCGGAAAAAAGGGAGATTCTACATTCATTATGACCCGGATTAGTTGGCAGTTTGTATTCTGCTCCATCGCCTTCTGATAGAAACCCTTGATAGCAATTTCCGGCTGTGGGTTACTGCTGTTTCGAATCAGATTAAGTATCAGCAGGATACTGTTCCTGATGATTGCAAGATCCTTCTGCCATTCAAGCAGATGTTGACGTTGATAAGCGAGCGGGCGATTAAGCCAAAGATGATATGCCGGCAAGTCAAAATTACATGTTCCACCTGATATAGCGTTGCGTTGACGGAGAGAACTTACCAGTTCATTCTGCTTGAGTGACTGTCCTGGCTGACAGTACATGTCCCGCAGTCCTTCGAGATATTGGTGTATGTCATTCAGAACTATATCGAGTCGTCTCGGGTCGACGCCAGGGTTTTTTTGTAATGCCCTGAATATTGCAGCGTGACGTTCAAGCTCCTTGATCAATTCATTTTTAATATCGGTACGCGAGATTAGATCAGTGAGATCAAGCAAGGTATCTAGCAGGGAACGGACATCCCATTCGGTTTCTCCGTTCATAAAGTGATCAACCAGCCCGAACAAATACTCCAGCCTCAGGAACGTCCTGATGCGTTCGTTCAGCGGTTGTTCATATATAATTTCACTATTCACGGCTATAAATTATCACACTATGACCGGTTAATTGACCAGTTTCAGGTAGTACTCGTTCAACCTGGATACCTGTAGTTGAAGTTCATCTGTGGTGCTGTCATTCATAATGACATCATCTGCCGCATTCAAGCGGTCTTCGCGAGTTACCTGCGTCCGGATAATACTCTCAACAATGCTGGCTGACACTTTATCACGATTACAGGCTCGCTCAATCTGTAGCGTCACGGGACAATCGATAACAAGAATCCTGTCCACCTTTGTACGAGCGTCAGATTCAAGCAACAGTGGAATCGAAAAAATACAGTATGGCGCTTGAATGGTATGATAGATGTTCTCCATGCGATCATATATCAGTGGATGCAAAATGGACTCCAGCATTATTCTGGCATTAGCATCACTGAAAACCCTGTTTCGCAGTGCCTGGCGGTCTATAACCCCGTTTTTATCAGTGATGTCAGTCCCGAATTCAGCAACAAGTCTTTGCACCAACGGACTGTGACCAGTTGTAAGCTCGCGGGAAATTACATCAGCATCTATGACGGGTATACCCATACGGGCAAACATTGATGATACTGTTGATTTACCACTGCCAATCCCGCCGGTCAGTCCTACTTTCAGTGGGCGTGACATGGTTAGCCAGGCATCAGGCTATAGTAGGCACGTGTCAATTCGGTCCCATATAACAGGGCCAGCCAGCCGGCAAGCGCAAGATACGGACCAAAGGGTATTGGCTGGCTCTTTTTGTGTCCGCTGAATATGATCAGGCCTATACCGATTATCGAACCTAACAAGGACGAAACAATAATGATGATTGGTAGCGACTGCCAGCCTGCCCATGCACCAAGCAGGGCCAGTAACTTGAAATCTCCGTGTCCCATGCCGACCTTGCCGGTAATCAGCTTGAATGTGAAATATACTGCCCACAATACAAGATAACCGGCTATAGCACCGACCAGACTGGCATGGGTATTTGTGTAGAGACCGAACATATTACAAATAATCCCGAGCCACAGGATTGGCAATGTAATACTGTCCGGAAGGAGCTGGTGGTCATAATCAATAACAGTTAATGCTATCAGCGACCATGTCAATACCGCCGCCATCAGCGCCTGCATGGTTACACCAAAATGTATGGCGACGACTAAAGTCAACAGGCCAGTAACAATTTCTACCAGGGGGTAACGCAAGGATATCGTGGTTTTGCAAGAACGGCATTTACCTCTGAGCATCAGATAGCTTGCGACAGGAATATTTTCCAGTGGACCGATCTTATGCCCGCATTGTGGACAGGAAGAGCCGGGAACAACCAGGTTGAAGGTGGGCTGCCGGGTATCATTATCGGTCGACAGGCCCAGAAACTGGTTACATTCTGCGCGCCATTCACGCTCCATCATGACAGGCAGTCTGTAAATTACTACATTGAGGAAACTGCCAACCAGCAATCCCGTCACTCCCGCGATGAAGTAAAAGAATTCAGCGTTGGTGAGAAACAGATAGTAAAGATTCATGTTTATGGAAGACTTTATGAGTCAGGATTACCGGGCCAAACGCCTGTCCACTTGATAATTACCGGACAGGCGTTGCAATATAAAAGATGACAAAAGTACCGATGAAGTGGTGGTTTAAACCACGGCACCCATTTTGAAAATGGGCAAATACATACCGATGACGATACCACCGATTACCACACCGAGAAATGCCATGATCATGGGTTCCAGCAAACTGGTCAAGGCATCAACGGCGTCATCGACTTCCTGTTCGTACCAGTCCGCCACCTTGCCCAACATTGTATCAATCGCGCCGGATTCCTCTCCGATTGCAACCATCTGCACCACCATATTGGGAAAGAGTCCTGATTCACGCATGCTCGCCTGCAGCTGGGTGCCAGTAGATATCTCGTCACGCATTTTCATCGTGGCCTTGTAGAACACGATATTCCCGCAGGCACCGGCAACCGAGGTCATCGCTTCAACCAGCGGGGTACCCGCAGAGAACATCGTCTCCAGCGTGCGCGCAAAACGGGCGATAGCAGACTTTTCAAGAATAACACCTATGACCGGGATCCTCAGTGAATACTTGTCCATGAATTCACCGAATTTTTTGGAGCGTTTCTTGAACTCCAGCAGGCCAAATACAGCACCACCAATGGCAGCAAAAATCAGGTACCAGTTCGCGACAAAGAAGTTTGATGAGTCTACCAGGAACTGGGTCAATGCAGGCAGATCCGCGCCGAAACTGGAGAAAAGTTCCGAGAACTGGGGTATGACAAATATCATCAGGATGGTAACGATGATGAATGCCACGACGATAACGGCGGTCGGGTAAAACAGTGCAGCCTTGATCTTGGATTTGAGTGCTTCCGTTTTCTCCATATAACTGGCAAGTTTATGCAGTATTCCTTCCAGGATACCGGCATGTTCGCCCGCCTCGACCAGATTGCAATAAAGTGCATTGAACTGTAATGGATGTTTTTTCAAGGCCTCAGTTAATGCGTTACCTGCTTCGATATCGGCCTTGATGCCCAGGATAAGTGTCTGCATGGCCGCATTTTCATGGCCCCGGCCAACAATTTCAAAGGCCTGTACAAGTGGCACACCCGAAGACATCATCGTCGCCAGCTGGCGGCTGAATACTGTAATATCTTTCGGTGTAACCTTGCCGCCGCCTCCACCACCCAGCAACGGTTTGGACTTCTTTTTAACCTTGATAGGATTGACGCCCTGTCGGCGCAATATGGCCTTAACGAGTGCATCGCTCTGGCCACTCATTTCCCCCTTTACTTTCTTACCTGATTTGTCTGTACCTTCCCAGACAAACATATCTGCTTTTGCTGTATCTGCCATGATGATTACTCTATGGTTACACGGTTGATTTCAGATAGTGAGGTAACGCCATTTTTGGCCTTTTCCAGACCAGAGCGCCGCAGGTCCCAGATTCCCTCCATGCCGGCCTGATCTGCCAGTTGAACCGCATTGGCCCCTTCGATAATCAGTCGTTTCATCGCATCAGATATAGGCATGACCTGATATATACCGGCACGTCCCTTGAAACCTGAAGGACAATCTTCATTACCAGTGACCGGCTCATATAATTTGATTCCCTTTTCCACTTCCGCTTCCGTGTAACCTTCCTCCAGCAATGCATCACGTGGTAAGTCCATCGGTTTGCGGTATTCCTTGTGCAGGCGTCGGCAAAGGCGCTGTGCGGTAATGAGGTTGATACTGGTTGCAACGGCGAATGCCTTGATACCCATGTCCTGTAATCGTGTGAGTGTCTGCGGGCCATCATTTGTATGCAGGGTGGACATGACCATATGACCGGTCTGGGCCGCCTTGACCGCGATGGAAGCTGTACCAAGATCGCGGATTTCACCAACCAGGATAATATCCGGATCCTGTCGCAAGAAGGCCTTTAATGCCTTTTCGAATGTCATGCCGGTACGTTCATCTACCTGCACCTGGTTTACACCAGGCAGGTTGATTTCCACCGGGTCTTCCGCAGTAGAGATATTGATATCGACCTGGTTGAGTATATTGATACCGGTATAGAGCGAAACCGTTTTACCACTGCCGGTAGGGCCGGTGACCAGAAACATACCATATGGTTTTTCGAGATTGGTCAGAAACAGTTCTTTCTGGAAGTCCTCATAACCGAGTTGATCTATCTGCAGCGCAGCGGCATCGGAGTTGAGGATACGCATGACCGTCTTTTCGCCAAACAGTGTCGGACAGGTATTTACACGAAAGTCTATCGATTTTGTTTTGGATAACTTCAGTTTTATACGACCATCCTGGGGCACTCGTCGTTCCGAGACATCCAGTCTGGCCATAACCTTGATACGGGCAGCCAGCTTTCCTGACAGACTCAATGGCGGCTTGGCTACCTCCTGCAACATACCGTCTATGCGGAACCGTACGCGGTAGAATTTCTCATATGGCTCAAAGTGCAGGTCTGAGGCGCCGCGTTTAATGGCATCCAGAAGTACCTTGTTTACAAACTTGACTACCGGCGCATCGTCGATATCAGCGTCATTAGCCGAATCATTTTTTCCTTCTTCTGCGACTTCCAGATCGTCCAGATTGTCCAGCTCGTCATCGTCCATTTTGCCAAGACCGCCTTCCATTTCTTCCAGCGATTTTTCAATAATCTTTGCAAGCTTGTCTTCCTCGACAAGTATGGCTTCGGTATTGGTCTGGGTGGCAAACTTGATTTCATCAAGTGCCTGCAAATTGGTCGGGTCAGAGACGGCGATGTAGAGGCGTTTACCGCGTTTGAAGATAGGCAGGGAATGGTGTTTGGTAATCAGGTCATTCTTGACCAGTTTGATCACCTCGATATCAATTTCCATTGCACTGAGGTCGAGCACCGGTACGCCAAATTCCTGTGACGCGGCGAGGGCGATGTCTTTACTGGAAATTAGTTTATTTTCAACAAGATATGGTACAAAGGCCTGCTTTTTCGCAAGGGCCTTCTGGAAATGATCGGCGGCAGCAACCTCATCAATCAAACCGTCCAGAACCAGTTTTCTGGCGAGTCCACTCAGATGAATTTTGTTTGCCGAGACTGCCATAGTCATGCTTCTCTGTTATTTTCAGTTTATCGCGTAAATATTAGATTATATTGCGAAAATTACCAATACTTTCTTGATAACTGCAACGCAATAACCGCGTCACAGATACCAGAAATACCAGATTAGCAGATTTTTTGGATTGTATAACCCGGGAATAGGGGGCTTCTCAGTGCAAAACCGGGCCGTTGACCGTATTTCCGGTCTTGCTGAATACCAGCCCGTTATTGTCGGCCTCAACATAGACGGTATCACCCGTTGCAAAACGCCCGGCCAGGATCTCCCGGGCTAGCGGTGTCTCAAGTTGCGTTTGAATAGTCCTTTTCAGGGGGCGGGCACCATATACCGGGTCGAAACCAGCTTGTCCGAGCAGATCCATCGCCTCAAGCGAGACCTCAAGCCGGATGTCCTGATCTTGTAACCGGGTGGCAAGACGGCGGATCTGTATGTCGGCAATCGCCCGGATCTGTTCCTTCCTGAGTGAGTGGAATACCACCAGCTCATCGATACGATTGATGAACTCAGGACGAAAGTGAGCGGAAACCACCTCCAGCACGGTCGCTTTCATCTGTTCATAATCCGTATCATCGGGCATTGCCTGGATCCGATCTGATCCCAGATTCGAGGTCATTACGATAATGGTATTACGAAAATCAACCGTCCTGCCCTGGCCATCGGTCAGGCGGCCATCATCAAGCACCTGTAACAGTATGTTAAATACATCTGGATGTGCCTTTTCAACTTCATCGAGCAGGATCACACTATAAGGTCGACGACGCACAGACTCGGTCAGATGCCCACCCTCTTCATAACCGACATAGCCAGGGGGGGCACCGATTAACCGGGCGACCGAGTGCTTCTCCATATACTCTGACATGTCGATGCGGATAATCGCTTCCTCGGTATCAAACAGGAAGTCTGCGAGCGATTTGCATAACTCGGTCTTGCCCACTCCGGTAGGCCCGAGGAACAGGAATGATCCATTCGGGCGGTTTGGATCGGACAGGCCGGCTCGTGAGCGTCGGATAGCATTGGCCACAGCAGCCACGGCTTCATCCTGCCCGACAACACGATTATGCAGAGAATCCTCCATCCGCAGCAGCTTGTCCCTTTCACCTTCGAGCATTTTGGAAACGGGTATGCCGGTCCATTTCGATATGACCTCGGCAATTTCATTCTCGGTCACCTTGTTGCGCAACAGCTTCATGTCTTGCGAGTCGCTTTGGGTACTGACTTGCAGCTTCTTTTCAAGGTCGGGAATTACGCCGTATTGTAGTTCTGACATACGATTAAGATCACTGGCACGACGCGCGGCCTCGAGATCCAGCCGGGCCTGTTCCAGTTTGCCCTTGATGGTGTGACTGCCCTGTAAAGCGGCCTTTTCTGCCAGCCAGATCTCTTCCAGATCACCAAACTCCCGTTCGGTGGTAGTGATATCACTTTCCAGCTTCTGCAGGCGTTTACGGGAGGCTTCATCTGATTCCTTTTTCAGCGCCTGTTTTTCGATTTTCATCTGAATCAGTTTGCGTTCCAGCTTGTCCATGACCTCCGGTTTCGAATCTATCTCGATGCTAATCCGGCTGGCAGCCTCATCGATCAGGTCTATGGCCTTGTCCGGCAATTGCCGGTCAGTAATATAGCGATTCGACAGCGTTGCAGCGGCGACGATGGCCGGGTCGGTTATCTGTACATTATGGTGGACTTCATATCGTTCTTTCAGTCCACGCAGGATGGCGATGGTATCCTCCACATTGGGCTCATTTACCATTACGCGCTGGAAACGGCGTTCCAGTGCAGCGTCCTTCTCAATGTTTTCACGGTATTCATCCAGCGTGGTGGCGCCTATACAATGCAGTTCTCCCCTGGACAGCGCCGGTTTCAGCATATTGCTGGCGTCCATTGAACCCTCTGCCTTGCCTGCACCCACCATCGTATGGACCTCGTCAATAAACAGGATAATCTGTCCCTCCTGTTTGCTGAGATCACTCAATACGGCCTTTAATCTCTCCTCAAATTCACCACGGAATTTAGCGCCGGCAATCAGCAACCCCATGTCCAGCACCAGCAGACGTTTCCCTTTCAGCGCTTCGGGAACTTCACCGTTGATGATACGTTGTGCCAGGCCTTCGACAATGGCAGTCTTGCCTACACCGGGTTCGCCAATCAGGATCGGGTTATTTTTGGTCCTGCGCTGTAATACCTGGATGGTCCGGCGGATCTCATCATCGCGGCCGATGACCGGGTCGAGCTTGCCCTGTTCCGCCCGCTCGGTCAGGTCAATGGTATATTTTGCCAGCGCCTGTCGGTTGTCTTCACTGTTCGGATCTTTCACTGTATCGCCGCCCCGTATCTTGTTGATGGAGGTTTCAAGCCTGTTTTTGTCGAGGCCCTGTGATTTCAGAATCTTTCCCAAAGCACCCTTGTCTTCTATCGCGGCAAGGATAAAAAGCTCGCTGGAGATGTATTGATCTCCCCGCTGTTGGGCATACTTGTCGGTCAGGTTCAGCGCCCGTTCCAGATCTCTCGAAATATGAATTTCACCGGCATTGCCCTGGACCTGTGGAAACGCGGTCAGGGCGGAATCCAGCTCCTTGCGCAGTCGATTTGCATCTATGCCGGCAGCTGTCAGCAGGTTTTTTGCAGTACCACCTTGCTGATCCAGCATGGCAACCATCAGATGTACCGGTTCAATAAACTGATGATCCCGGCCGATGGCCAGACTCTGGGCATCCGCGAGCGCCTGCTGGAACTTGCCTGTTAACTTGTCAGATCGCATAGTCTTGTGTTTCCTTCAAAGTGGGATTACACGATTAAATTGGGTGTCGTTGCGGATTATTCAAGTCAGTAATGAAAAGATAGACCTCACGCACAAGGTGACGAGTCGTTATTGACCTGACGCGCAGACGGAGGTGGGAAATCAGACAGGCCGATCTATCCAGATCATGCTGGCCATACGTCCAGTCTGACCATCACGGCGATATGAATAAAACAGTTCCGTTTCAGCCCGGGTACAACGATTGATGCTGGAAATATTGTTTACACCATGCCTCAGAAAATTCTGGCGCACCATAAATTCCAGATTTGCCTGCCAGCGCCCACGCGGATTCCGAACGAATGCAGCAGAAAGTCCAGCATCCTTTGCCAGACAAGACTCCCGCACATCATCTCCCACCTCGTAATTGTTGGCACGGATATGTGGACCTATCCATACATGCAAACCGGATGGATCCTGTATGAATAACTGCAGGGCCTGATCGATGATATCTGCGCAGAACCCCTTCCATCCGATATGTACCGCTGCAACCCGATTGCCGTCTGCATTACACAGTAGTACCGGTACACAGTCTGCGGTCATGACTGTGCAGACGATACCCGGGTGATCGGTGTACGCACCGTCCGCGGTAAGTGTATCTGCACTGTCAGCACAGATTATCCTGTTCCCATGTACCTGCTCCAGCCAGACCGGTGTGCTCGGGAGGTCGAGCAACTCACCCAGTAATCGCCTGTTGGCGTCTACAGTTTCCGGATTGTCATCAGTGTGTGTAGCCAGATTAAGCATCGCGTAGGGGGGCAAACTGTGACCTCCTAGCCGTGTTGTGACCCCCGCCTTGATCCAGTCAGGCGCATTCCATACGGCAGGAATCCATGCCCGGTTATCCAGCTTGCTTGCCATGGGTTTCCAGCAGTTCCAGCAGATGCTGCATGTCAGCCGGAATCGGTGCTTCCCACCCGACCAGTTTGTGCTTGCGGGGATGGGCAAACTCCAGCCGGGAGGCATGCAAGGCCTGTCGAGGAAACGTCTGTAATTCTTGCAACAGGGCTGGACCGGCATTTTTGGGAAAGCGTTGCCTGCCGCCATATATCGGGTCCCCGACCACCGGGTAGCGTATATGTGCCATATGTACCCTTATCTGGTGAGTACGTCCGGATTCCAGTTTAAGCTGGATATAGGTATTGGCCGGGAATTTTTGCAGTACCCGGTAGTGGGTAATTGCCGGTTTGCCAGATTCAACCACTGCCATACTTTTCCGTTTTACCGGATGTCGGCCTATAGGAGCATCCACAGAACCTCCGGCGGTCATCACCCCGGAAACGATGGCCCGGTACTCACGGGTCACCAGGCGGTCATGTAATTGCCCGACCAGCCAGGTATGCGCGGTAATATTGCGGGCAACGACCATCAGACCAGAGGTATCCTTGTCCAGGCGCTGAACGATGCCGGCCCGAGGCACCTGTTCTAGTTCCGGGAAATGGAATAACAACGCATTTAGCAGCGTATGCTCACGGTTGCCTGCGCCAGGATGCACAACCAGTCCGGGTTGCTTGTTCAGGATGATCACATCCTTGTCGGAATGGACGATATCGAGCGGAATCGACTCTTTTGCCCAGTTTTTGTCGGTACCTTCAAACTCGGCGCGAATATTAATGGTTTCACCGCCCTGGACCACGTCCCGTTGTCGGGGTATGACATCGTTTACCGTCACAAATCCTGACTTGATCCAGCCCTGCAGCCGTGAGCGTGAATGCTGCGGGCATAACTCGGCCAGCGCAATATCCAGACGCTTGCCCTTTTGCTCTGAGGGGATGTTTAACACGAGTTCTTCAATCGGCATGTTTTTGGATAAAACCTGATTCCGGGTGGATCTGTATACAAGTGATTTTGCGCAATCTGATCAATTGATATAATCTGTCGGCCATTATGCACAAGATATTACTGATAGTACTATACCTCACCATTAGCGGTTGCGCCCTTTTTGGCGGAGACGACGTTGATCCGGCTGAAGGCTGGACAGTTGAGCGACTCTATACCGAGGCAAAACGTGCCCGTGAGAACTCCAACTACACCCGGGCAGTTGAGTTGTATGAATTCCTGGAAACACGCTTCCCCTTCGGCGTATATGGACAGCAGGCCCTGCTGGATCTGGCGTATGTGTATTACAAGACCGGCGACCATGAATCGGCGCTGTCTACCGCTGATCGGTTTATCAGACTGTATCCGCAAAATAGTCATGTGGATTACGCCTACTATCTGCAGGGGCTGGTAAATTACAATCGTAACAGCCGGGTTACAGACCGTATCTTCCCGACTGATATGTCGGAACGTGACGTAGCGTCCGCCCGCTCGGCATTCCAGAACTTTTCTGAATTACTCAACCGCTTTCCGGACAGTATCTATGCACAGGATTCATCCATGCGCATGGTTTATCTACGTAATCTGCTAGCAGAATATGAAATGCATGTGGCCAGATATTACCTGCGCCGCAAGGCCTATGTGGCGGCGGTTAATCGGGCCAGAAATGTGGTCGAGAATTTCGGAAAAACGCCGTCCGTACCTGAGGCACTGGTTATCCTTGCCAGATCGTACCGGATTATGGGCATGAATGACCTGTCAGATGATGCGTTACGGGTGCTGGAGTTGAATTATCCCGGTCATCCCGGCATTGCAGAAACGAGAAGGATAGTTCTTAACTAAAAACAGTACCGGCTACCTATAAAAATCGGTATCAGCCGTCTGGTTATAATTGTGAAAGACCGTTAGCCGCATGGATGCGGCGCTCGAGCGTACATGGATGTATTCACAGCGTGTCTTGAACGATTATAACCAGACGGCTGATGTGGCAGGGAGGCTGGAGCAGTTATTCTGGCAGGCCTGCAGACTCGAATCTTCTTTATGGTCCGCTACTGGTTTTCACTATAGCCCGAGGTAACAGGGTATCGGCGTTCCCGTCCGAATGACCTCCCGGTGATTTTCACACCTGGCGCGGCCTGTCGGCGTTTGTATTCACTCTGATCCACCAGTCGCGTTACGCGGGTGACATCGGCGGGTCTGAAACCGGCCTCGATTATTTGTTGTGGTGTCTGGTCTTGCTCGATATAGCGTTCCAGTATCGGATCCAGAATTTCATACGGCGGCAGTGAGTCTGCATCTTTCTGGTCAGGACGAAGCTCGGCGCTCGGTGGTCTGTCGATTATGCGTGTCGGTATGACTGCGGAGATGGTATTACGCCACCGCGCCAGCCGGAATACCAGTAATTTAGACACATCTTTTAATGGCGCATATCCACCTGCCATATCGCCATACAGGGTTGCATAACCTACGGACATCTCACTCTTGTTACCAGTCGTTAATACCAGTTTGCGTGTCTTGTTTGAAATTGCCATCAGCAGGATGCCACGGCAGCGGGCCTGGATATTTTCCTCGGTTGTGTCTGCTGGCAGCTGGTGAAACAGCGGATCGAGTACATCCATAAATGCTGTAAACGGTTTTTCTATTGACAGGGTGTGATGAACAATACCCAGATTGTCTGCCAGCAGTATGGCGTCCTCGTTACTGATGTCTGCGGTATAACGTGAAGGCATCATCAATACCTCGACATTGTCCTTGCCCAGTGCATCAACGGCGATACAACTAACCAGGGCGGAATCGATCCCGCCGGAGAGGCCTATGACCACACCCTGGAATGCATTTTTCTGCACATAATCGCTGACAGCCGTCGTCAAGGCGCGATAAATAATCTTTTCGGGCAGCTCCGGCGCAGCGATGTGCTGTTGTGTATCAAATCGAACTGTACCCTGACTGTCTGTGTTCATCCCGACAAAATACAGACCTTCCTCAAACACAGGCGCCTGAAACACAGGTAACCCGTCACCAGCAAGTATCATCGAGCCACCATCAAAAACCAGCTCGTCCTGACCGCCGACCATATTGGTATAAATGACGGGTAGTCCGGTTTCATGACAGCGCGCAGAGAGTACGACCATCCGATCACGTACCTTGTTCAGATGAAACGGAGATGCATTAATGCTGATGATCAGACGGGCGCCTGCTTCGAACGCCAGTCTTGCCGGTAAAGGTGTCCAGATGTCCTCGCAGATGCACAATGCAACCGGCAGGCCATCAAGGTCTATCAGGCACGGTTCGGTGCCTGCTTTAAAATAACGTTTTTCGTCGAATACACCGTAATTGGGCAGTTCGATCTTGTCGTAGCTGCATATCAATTTACCATCACTGATGTAGGCACAACTGTTGTAAATGGTGTTTTCCACCCTGCGTGGATACCCAATCAACAGCTTGATACCGTTACTTGCCCGCAGAATGCGCTCGAAGGCCTGTTCGATTTGTGTGTAGAGAGCAGGTCTGAATAACAGGTCTTCAGGGGGATATCCGGTCAGCATTAATTCCGGAAATATCAACAAGACGGATTTGTTTGTCAGTCGAGCCTGGTTTATAGAACTGATTACCAGGTCGGTATTTTTTTCGATGTCCCCTACCCGGGGATTCAGCTGGGCTATTCCGATGTGCATTCTGTTTCGTCACGCCCCCCGGAACCAGACCGGAATGACGGTATCCAAGGCGGACCCGTACATTCCGGTCTGTATGAGTTTTACTTCATTGCGACCAGCAGTGTGCTGCCAAGTACAGCAGGTGACCTGACTGTCTTTACGCCGGCGGCTTCGAGCGCGGCGTATTTATCATCCGCCGTACCCTTGCCACCGGAAATGATGGCTCCGGCATGGCCCATACGCTTGCCCGGAGGTGCCGTTACACCGGCGATATAACCGACGACTGGCTTGGTCACATGTGCCTTGATATACCGCGCAGCCTCTTCTTCGGCTGAACCACCGATCTCACCAACCATGATAATGCCTTTAGTATCAGGGTCATTCTGGAACAGCGCCAGACAGTCCACGAAGTTCATACCATGGATGGGGTCACCACCGATACCGATACAGGTACTCTGGCCAAGGCCGGCATTGGTCGTCTGATGCACTGCCTCATAGGTCAGCGTACCGGAGCGGGACACAATGCCGATGCTGCCGGCCTTGTGGATGCTGCCCGGCATAATGCCGATCTTGCATTGTCCCGGGGTAATGATGCCGGGACAGTTAGGTCCAATCAGGCGGGTATCCGGATATCTCTCCAGCGTTGCACGGACCTTCAACATGTCCAGAACCGGGATACCCTCGGTGATACAGACAATAAGCTTGATACCGGCATCGGCTGCCTCGGTAATGGCCTCGGCAGCAAACGCGGCAGGGACCATGATCATGCTCGCATCTGCATCAGTGCCCTTGACGGCATCGGCAACCGTGTTGAATACCGGACGATCCAGATGTTTCTCGCCACCGCGGCCTGGTGTTACACCACCGACAACCTGGGTGCCGTATTCTATTGCCTGTTCGGCGTGGAATGTGCCCTGCTTGCCGGTAAACCCCTGGACGATCAGACGGGTGTTTTTATCTACCAATACGGCCATGATTAATTTCCTCCCTTCGATGCGGCTACAACCTTGTTTGCAGCATCCGTGAGGTCATCTGCAGATATGATTTTCAGGCCACTTTTGTTTAACAGATCCTTACCTTCATTTACCTTCGTGCCCTGCAACCTTACAACAACAGGGACGTTGACGCCGACTTCCTTGACGGCATTGATAATGCCTTCCGCAATCAGGTCACAACGAACGATACCACCGAAGATATTGACCAGGATTGCCTTGACCTTCTTGTCAGACACAATCAGCTTGAATGCCTCGGCCACACGCTCCTTGGTTGCGCCACCGCCCACGTCGAGGAAGTTGGCCGGTTCGCCACCGTGTAGTTTGATGATATCCATCGTCGCCATTGCCAGACCAGCACCGTTGACCATACAGGCTATGTTGCCATCCAGCGCAACGTAGTTCAGGTCAAAGCGCTTGGCGATGTTTTCCATCTCGTTTTCCTGCGATTCATCGCGCCATTTTTCCAGACCGGCCTGACGGTACATTGCACTGTCGTCAACCGTGACCTTGCCATCAAGTGCTTCAATATCACCGGTTTTGGTGATGATCAGCGGATTGATCTCGACCAGACTGAGGTCTTTTTCAATGAACAGTTTGTAGAGACCACGCAGTGTGACGGTCAGTTGTTTAATCTGCTTGTCATTCAACGCCAGCTCAAATCCCATCTTGCGGCTCTGGAAGTCCTGCAGGCCCATGATCGGATCAACGAAGAAGGTAAAGATCTTTTCCGGTTCGTGTTGGGCGACCTCTTCGATATCCATACCACCGGCCCGGGAGCCCATTACTACAATCCGGCGTTTGCCGCGATCAACCAGCATGCCGAGATACAACTCGGATTCGATGTCGGACATCGTCTGTATCAGTACGCAATTGACCGGGTTGCCTTCGGGTCCGGACTGAGTGGTAACCAGGCGTTTGCCGAGCATACCCTGTGAATATTCCTTTACCTGGTCCATGGTGTGGGCCAGTTTGACGCCGCCGGCCTTGCCCCTGCCACCTGCGTGGACCTGTGCCTTGACCACCCAGCCATTCCCGCCCAGTGTCACCGCATTTTTCACCGCTTCTTCAACTGAATTTGCAGGTAATCCGGGAGAGACGGGAATACCATATTCCTTGAACAAAAGTTTTGCCTGGTATTCGTGAAGATTCATTTTGATCCCTTTTTTTATCTGGTTTGTTTAAACATCATACGGAACTGCGTGCATGGAGGAAGACCAGCCATGCTGTCTTGCAACAACTGCGGAATTCTAAACAATTAACCGCAAATTGCCTAGAAATCTGTCGATTATTTATCGCTAAAGTGGCTAATCTGCCTTTTTGCCCGGGGATCAGGCCTTGCGCGGGATAATTTGACCTGCAGACTTACCATCCCACAGCAATTCGTGGACAATAACCGGCCATGACTCTGCACAGCCGTTGACCAATATGAATGCCAGAACAGTCGCCAGATACACTGCTGCCACCTCGTGGAAGGCGCTGACTTATTATAATTTGTACCGGTTTCTGATTGCCTTCCTGTTTGTGGCGCTTTTCTGGATAGGGCAACTGCCGGAGCCACTGGGTCAGTACGATCCGCTAACATTTGCAGTTGCATCCCATATTTACCTGTTTTTGTCTGTTTCAGCCCAGATGTTTATCCGGCTGCGCCGCCCGTCCTTTATATTCCAGGTCAGCGGGCAGGTATTGCTCGATATTGTCCTGATTTCGGCATTTATCTATTCCAGCTCGGGTCTGAACAGTGGTTTTGGCATGCTGATGGTTATAGCGATAGCCGGTGGCAGTATTCTTATCCCCGGACGCATCGGTTTTTTCTTTGCGGCCATTGCCACCATCGCGGTGCTGGGTCACGAGGTATATTTTCAGCTGGCGATGGATCGCCCGTCCCCGAACTATATTCATGCCGGATTTCTGGGGGTGACCTATTTTGTGACCGCCTTTATCGGCCACGCCCTGGCGCGCAAGGTGGAGTTGTCCGAGGCGTTGGCCGAAAAACGGGCAGTCGATCTGGAGAACCTCGGCAAGTTAAATGAACATATCGTACAGCGCTTGCAGTCCGGCATTATTGTGCTCGACAGCCGGTTTAACATCAGGCTATTTAATGAATCGGCCAGAAACCTGCTGGGTGTAACGGATCGGGAGAACATGAACAGCATGGAACAGGCCGCCCCCGTACTCAGGCAGGCCATAGCAGACTGGCTGGAAGGCCGGGGTGGGACTACATTTATTATCAAGGCCGCCGCCGCTGCGATTGATATCCAGGTGTCCCTGAGTCGGCTGACACTGGGGAATGAAATCGAAATTCTCGTATTTCTCGATGATGTGTCCAGACTCCGCCAACAGGCACAGCTATTGAAACTGGCCTCATTGGGCCGACTTACTGCCAGTATTGCCCATGAAGTCCGCAATCCGCTGGGGGCGATTAGCCACGCCGCTCAGTTATTGTCCGAGTCCGAGTTGCTGAATGACGAGGAACGCCGGTTGACAACCATTATCAACGAACAGTCGGTCCGTGTTAACAGCATCATCGAAAATGTAATGCGTATCAGTCGGCGTGAACGTCCGGTCCTGGTGACGATCAATCTGGTGCAGTGGCTGACCCGGTTCATTGATGAGCTAAAGTCCAGATATCATATGGAGGACGGCGATATTCGCTTTGTTGCGTCAGCCGATAATATCTCTGCCAATATGGATGCCAGTCAGTTTTATCAGGTGATGTGGAATATCTGCGAGAACGGGATACGCTATAGTCGCAAGAGGCCCTGGCTGGAGATCTGTTGCAGTGTGCATCCGGATACTCAACGACCGTATGTCGATATTATGGATCAAGGGACAGGTATCGCTGCCGATATAATGGAACAGTTATTTGAACCGTTTATTACGACCGAGACCCGGGGTACCGGCCTTGGTCTGTTTATCTCCAGAGAGTTGTGCGAGGCCAACCAGGCGACACTGAATCTGTATTACAATACCCCGGAGGGATGTTGTTTCCGTATCAACTTTTCCCATCCTGAACGAAAACAGGTTATATATTAATGTCCCGGCATACCGCACTGATCATTGATGATGAACCAGACATCCTCGAACTGCTGAGAATTACGCTGAGCCGTATGAATGTGGACTGCCAGACTGCTGGTAATCTGGCCAGCGCCCGTAAAATGCTGTCACAACACCGGTTTGATCTCTGTCTGACCGATATGCGCCTGCCCGACGGTGACGGGGTCGAGTTTGTCCGCTATTTCCAGGAAAACTATCCGCAGATCCCGGTGGCCATCATAACCGCACACGGCAGTATCGAGACGGCGATCCAGGCGCTGAAGTTGGGTGCTTTTGATTTTCTGACCAAACCGGTCGATTTGTCCCGTTTGCGCACACTGATTGATAACGCACTGAAATTATCCGGTAGCAAGAATGAATCCGGCAAACGCCTGATAGGTGACAGCGAGGTCATCCAGGACATCCGTAAAAAGATCGCAAAACTGGCTCGCAGCCAGGCACCGATATATATCAGTGGTGAGTCCGGTGTAGGCAAGGAACTGGTGGCCCGGATGATTCATGATCAGGGACCCAGGGCCGCTGCCACCTTTGTGCCGGTCAATTGTGGTGCCATTCCGCATGATTTGATGGAGAGTGAGTTTTTCGGACATGTCAGGGGCAGTTTCACCGGTGCAATCGCAGACAAGGATGGACTGTTCCAGGCCGCCCACGGTGGCACCTTGTTTCTTGACGAGGTGGCCGAGTTGCCGCTGGGCATGCAGGTGAAATTACTGCGGGCCATACAGGAAAAGACAATACGACCTGTCGGTTCACAAAAAGAAATCCCGGTCGATGTCAGGATCCTCAGCGCTACCCATAAGGACCTTGCTGAACTTGTGGAGTCAGGAACATTTCGCCAGGATTTGTATTACCGTATCAATGTGATCGAACTGGACGTTCCGCCATTGCGCGAACGCAAGGGCGATATCGCACTGATTGCGAACCACATTATTGAAGGTATCATCCGTGACAGCCACAGTCCGGTTACCGGCTTTACCGATCAGGCGATGCACGCTTTAACCGGTTATGGATTTCCAGGTAATGTCCGGGAACTGGAAAATATCATCCAGCGGGCCGTGACCTTGTGTGAAAAAGATCGCATCGACCAGGCAGATCTGCTTTTGGCTGCTACCAACACTTATAAGCAGACAGAGGATCCGGATGCTGGAAGCGAGCTTGATTCTGCACTGGACCAGCTGGAACGGGGCAAAATCATTGCCGCACTGGAACATACCCGGTGGAACAAGACCGCTGCTGCGAAACTGCTCGGTATCAGTTTCAGGGCTCTACGCTATCGTCTGGAAAAGCTGGGCATATCCTGATGCAGGATGATTGTGCCTTTACTGAAACTTCAGGTAGGCGGAATCTGAATATTTACAATTATTTTCACATTGTTAATGTCCGGGTGTAATGATTTATTGAGATGTGTAAAGATCAGGAATGAAAACTGCATGGTATTTTGGAAATTACCTGTTCATTTCATAATTTGCGAGTAGAGCGCCACTGTAATCGGGTCGGCCTGCTCACAAAAACAACCGAGGTTACAAAGATGAAAAGCAAACAAGCCGGTTTTACCCTGATAGAACTGATGATAGTGGTCGCCATTATCGGTATTCTGGCGGCTATCGCGATACCTTCCTACCAGGAATATACCGGTCGCGCCCAGGTGTCCGAAGCAATGACGCTGGCATCCGGTGTCAAAGCCCCGTTACTGGAGTGGATGAATGGCCGGGGCAATTACCCGAATGATATTGCATCATTGACAGACTCTACGAGCGGAAAATACGTAGACACAGTAGTAATCAGCGGATCAGTATCCGCACCTGTTATTACTGCGACAATGAGGATGACCGGCGTCAGCGCAGATTTACAGGGGCAAACATTTATCCTGTCTTCTACAGATGGCGGTAATATCTGGCTGTGTAACACCGGCTCGATACCACAGAACCTCCTGCCCACCACTTGCCGGTAACGGGTAACAAGCTGACGTTTTTTGTCACTTTCTGACGTGAAATTGCCATTTTCATGTCAGAGTTGCCAGTTTCACGGTATTGATTTGAGCTGACGCGGGTAGACAATATTAAATTATTGAAGAAATATCAGTAAGATAAGTGTGCAGGTTTTAAAATCCAGGCCGATATTAAATAACAGGCACGCAAGATGCATAGTATCTGATGTGAAAATCAGTGTGCCGGTTAATGACCGGTCAGCGGTTTAAACCTAAAACAAATCGAGGAGATAGTTAATATGAAACACAATGTACAGTCTGGTTTTACCCTTATTGAGTTGATGATCGTGGTTGCCATTATCGGTATTCTGGCCGCTGTTGCGATACCGTCCTACCAGGACTACACCGCACGCGCCCAGGTATCAGAGGCGATGACGCTGACCTCCGGTGTGAAGACCCCGTTGGCCGAGTGGTTGTCAGACAAGGGCGGAATGCCGACCGATATCGAGTCACTGACATCCTCAACTTCTGGTAAATACGTTGCCAGTATTGTTCTGGCCGGTACTGCTGGAGCACCGGAAATACATGCGACAATGGCAGCTACAGGTGTAAATGCCGGCATTCAGAACTCAGTATTCGGATTGGTTTCGTCTGATGGTGGCAACAGCTGGGATTGTTCATCTGCAAACGGTGTTACCGACCTGGAAGACAAGTACCTCCCGGGTTCTTGCAAGTAATATCAGCGGTTAATAGCCGGAAAAAAGGCCACTTCGGTGGCCTTTTTTTTTAAACAGGTTTTCTGATGACAGGGCAGCATCGTACGTTTAATCCACTGTATATCCTGACAGCGATATTGTTGGGTACGGGTCTCATTTATTACCCTGCTCTCGACAGTCTGTTCCTGCTGGATGATGTGGAAAATCTGAAAGATCTGGCTGAAATTCCCGGCCGAGGCCTGGCATTTTATCTGTTCGGCAGCAGCGCCGGGCCCGGCGGGCGACCACTATCATTGCTCAGTTTTGCAATGCAATACGCGTCCTGGCCACTGGACCCGTTTGCGTTCAAGCTGATCAATCTGTTACTGCATCTGTTCAACGGTGTGCTTGTGTATGTGATCTGTACACACCTGTTCAATCAGACCCACAGCCGCTGGTTCGCCTGTCTGGTCACAGCTCTCTGGTTAATTCATCCGGTACACTTGACGACAGTGCTGTACGTGGTGCAACGGATGACGCTGCTGTCGGCAAGTTTCATCCTGACTGGTATCCTCATCTACCTCCATGGCAGGAAGGCCTACCTGCAGCGACCGCTCAATCGCGTCGCGATCCTGACCGGTATCGCGGTTTATCTCTCAATGTCACTGGCGATACTGGGCAAGGAGGGCGGGATCCTGCTGACACTGTATTTGCTGGTGCTGGAGTTCACCTTGTTGCCAGCGTCGGTGGATACACGACGTGTTCATGACTGGCGGCTACGTCTGCTACCAGTATTGATTTTGCCGATCATCCTGCTGACGGTTTATCTGTTTCGCGATATCAATGGTATTTTCCGGGCGTATGACATCCGGGAGTTTACCGTCGGGCAGCGACTGCTGACCGAGGCGAATGTACTGGTGGATTATCTGAAACTGATCCTGCTGCCGGTATCCGGTGCGTTTTCAGTGTTTCACGATGATTATACTATCGCTACCGGCATTACCAACCCGCCCCGTACCCTGTTCAGCCTGCTGGCGCTGGCCAGTCTGTTTATCGCCGCGTTGTTTTTCCGTAAACGGGCACCCGTGCCGGGTTTTGCCATCCTCTGGTTTCTGGCCGGTCATCTGCTGGAATCCTCATTTATCGGTCTGGAGCTCTACTTTGAGCACAGGAACTATCTGCCGTCGCTGGGTATCATCATACTGGTCAGTCATGGTTTGCAGCGCCTGCCGGAGTTTGTGCGCATGCAACAGGTGCAGACAGGGTCAGTAGCACTCTATCTGGTGGCGATTCTGCTGGTAACCGCACTTGAGGTAAACCTGTGGCGCCAGCCACAGTTGCAGGCCTGGCAATGGGCACAGCAGCACCCGCAGTCGAAACGCGCCCAGAACCACTGGTTAAATCTGAATCTGATCCTGGATGATCGTGACCAGGTAAACCAGGCTCTGGCCAGCCTGCGCCAACTCGATAGCGCCGATATCTACCCGATGCTCAAATCCATTACCATCAGCAACTGTTATGATAAGCAGCTCATCGCCCCCGAGGTATGGACAGATATGTTTCAGTTTGCTGCAACAACAAGGTTTCGTGGCAGCAGTGTAATCAGTGAACTGGATAATATAGTCTATCTCGGGTTCCGGAATTCCTGCACACAACTGGAAACGGACAATTTATCCACACTGGTGGATAATCTGATACGAAATACACAGTTCCAGCCGGTAACGGCACAGCTGTATGATCTGGCGACGAACCTGGCGTTGATACGCCAGCAGCCGGAAGCGGCCCTGCAATACATCAATGGCGCGCTGGCGCTCTCGGGCAGTGTGGATCGAACCATCCTGAAATTGAAAATACTGCTGGCACTGGGGCGGGTGGATGCCGCAGTTGTACTGATGGAGGAGATTCGAGACAGGCTTGCAGGTCGGCCAGGTGACATGCTGTTTTATCGCGATGAGTTGCAGGCGATCGAACAGGATTTGTTACAAAAGACCGGCACGGGCCGTTAACTGAAAATCACAGTAGATAACCGGGAAATATAATAGTGAATACAAGAGACATGTCTATCATCATCCCTGCCTGTAATGAGGCAGAAGGACTGGCGCTGGTATTGCCTGAACTCACCCGGCTCTATCCGGATGCCGAGATACTGGTGGTCAATGACGGATCCACCGATCAGACTGAACAGGTGTGCAGGACCCATCAGGTTCGTTGTATCAACCGGCCCTACCGGATGGGCAATGGTGCAGCGGTGAAGACCGGGGCGCGCGAGGCCAGCCGTGCGGTGCTGGTGTTCATGGATGCCGATGGCCAGCATACCCCGCAGGACATTGCAGCATTGCTGCCGCTAATTGATGAGGGACATGACATGGTAGTGGCGGCGCGCTCGAATAGCGCCCATGCAAGCCTGTTCAGACTCGTGGCAAACCGGATTTATAACCTGCTGGCGTCCTGGATCACCAGCCATAAGATCCCGGATCTAACCTCCGGTTTTCGCGTTGCCAGGGCAGACAGGTTCCGCGAATTCCTGCATTTGTTGCCGAATGGATTCTCCTATCCCACGACCAGTACGATGGCATTTCTGCGTGCTGGCTATAGCGTGGCCTTTGTCCGCGTGGACGTGCAGCCGAGAATTGGCACCAGCCATATCAGACCGTTGCGCGATGGCCTGCGTTTTTTGCTGATCATCTTCAAGATCGGCACGCTTTACAGTCCGTTAAGATTTTTTGCGCCGATTAGTTTTGCCATCTTTACCACGGGCCTGCTCTGGTACCTGTATGTATATTTAACCCAGGGCAGATTCACCAATATGAGCGCGCTGCTGTTTACCACGTCCATCCTCGTGTTTTTTATAGGCATTGTCTCGGAGCAGTTGACCATGCTGTTTTATCGGGACAAACAATAGACCGTAACGTTTTATCGCAGACTTTGCAGGTGATCGACAATAACGGACGAAGGTGATATTTCTGTGCCCGTAAGCGGGTTGTCCTTCCGGAATTTTTTATATTCGCGCACAAAACGATTGATGGTGTCCTGATCGTAGCTGGATAACAGGGTTGTTGATGACAGTCCTTCCGTTCTTTCTGTGTGGCTGCGCATCAGTAAGGTCGGTTTGCCCATATAGTAGAGTTCTTCCTGGTTACTTCCACCGTCGGTAATGACAAAGGCCGATTTGGCCAGCAGTCTGATGAAATCGGTGTAGTTCATCCGGTCCAGCAGTTCGATAGCGGCATTGCCCGATATTCTTTCGAATAAATTATATTTTATTAATCTCTTTCTCGTAGAAGGGTGCAATACGAATTTTATTTTCATGCTGGCAGACACGGTTTCAAGTTGATCGATAATCCGGGTCAGGCGTTTTCTGAAAAAGATATTTTCGAACCGGTGTAACGAACACACGCAATAATCCGGTTCATAAGCAGAATCGATCCGGGTATTTGTCAGGACCAGACTGATTGAATCAAGCAGGGTATTGTGAAAGGTATTGACGTTGTGGGACTTATACCGGGACATATTGGCAAGGGCGAAATCGCCCGGGCAGTAGGAGATGTCGGACAGCCTGAAAATTGCCAGGCGGGTCAATTCTTCCGGGAATGGATGCAGAAAATTGAACGATCTCAGTCCGGCCTCAATGTGAGCCAGTTTGAGGCCGGTTGTTCTGGCGATGATTGCACCCAGTAAGGTGGAAAAAGTATCGCCATGCACCAGCATTATATTACCGGTGTTATCCAGGCTGATTGAATTTTCCCGTTTCAGTTTCAGGAAACTGAAAAGACAGGTGAGAAACCACGCAGGTACCCTGGCGATACTGTCGACTTCCTTGCCCTTGTACAGGTATATAGGGGTAGTGGCGATACCAAAGTCAGCGATCAGTTTATCCATCGTATGCTGGTGTTGGCCGGACAGGATAAAAATGTATGGAAACTTGCGCCGTTCCAACTCCAGCATCACGGGAGCCATCTTGATGATTTGGGCACGGGTCCCGATAAGAATAATGATCATGAGTAATGATTGTATACCGGATACAGTGAGCAGTTATAGTCCTGGTTCATGCAGGACTCCAGGAAAAGTGTATCTGTATGGTCTGTGATAGCCGATAGACCCGGCTACATCCCCGTCCATTTATTTTTGCAGACTGTTTCAGCTATCGTTAGCGAGAGATATTGATAATATCGGTATTCTGCATTATCGTTCTGTTTATCAGAACAAAACAGGGCAGTTATAGATGTCGATATTTGATGGCCTGATTACTTCGAAGCTGCGGGTTCGCATCCTGATGAGGCTGTTTCTGCACCCGGATCAACAATCCTATATTCGTGAACTGGCTGGTGAACTCGGTGCCTCGCCCAGTCAGATCAAGGAGGAGTTAACGAATCTTGATGCCGCAGGTTTGTTGCAGAGTGTGAAACGTGGACGCATGATTAACTACAGTGCCAACCAGCAACATCCCCTGTATCCAGAACTGCACTCAATGGTGAAAAAGGCATTGGGCATGGATCGCATCATCGACAGTATTGTCGAGCGATTGGGCAATCTGGAGATGGCATTGCTTGTTGACGATTACGCGATGGGCAAGGATACCGGGTTGATCGATCTGATACTGATAGGCAGGATTAATCAGGCCAACCTGCGCGATCTTGTCGGCAAAACCGAAAAATATATACACCGCAAGATTCGTGTGATGACACTTTCTGACGCTGAATTTCGAAACAGTAGCCATCTGTTCGAACAGCGTGCCCGGTTGGTAATCTGGAAAGCACATTCATGAGTATTACTGTGTCCTCGCATATGATCATGATGACAGTCCGGTTTCAGGCCAAATGACGGTGATATACCAGAATTTATATCTTCTGGCGCAGTTGATTCGGCGCGATCTGATATTGCGTTACCGTGGTTCTATCTTCGGGGCCATGTGGATGTTACTGCACCCGCTGATCATGCTGACAATTCTGGCCGTAGTGTCGGCGACGATTTTCCAGACCCGCTGGCCATATCAGAACGATTCTGTGCCGTTCTGGCTCACGCTTTATGCAGGGTTGATTGTATTTAACCTGTTTTCAGAGACCCTGTTGCGCTCTCCCGCCGCTGTAAGGTCGCATCCAAATTATGTCAAGAAAATGATTTTTCCGGTTGAGTTATTACCGGTCGTATCCCTGGGTAGCGCTATCATCCAGGCCGGGTTTAATCTGGTGGTGATGGGAATTGCACTTGCATGGACCGGGAATCTGTCTGTACAAATACTCTGGCTGCCAGTTTTATTACTCCCTTTAATCCTGTTTACACTGGGCCTGGCATGGTTCATATCCGCCTGGGGTGTATTCATCAAGGATATAAGCCAGATCATGCCGGTGCTTGTACAGATGCTGTTGTTTCTGTCACCGATACTCTACCCCGTTTCTGCTGTTCCCCCATTCCTTCAACCACTGTATCAATATAACCCGTTGGCCATCATCATCGAGATCTGCAGGGCAGCCTCAACAGGACAACCGATCGTATGGGTCAGCTGGTTTATAGTAATACTTCCATCGCTGCTGGTATGCTGGCTGGGTTATCTGTTTTTCATGCGCGCGCGCGAGGAGTTTGCAGATGTCCTCTGAGCCACCGGTGATTCAGGTGCAGAATCTGGTAAAAACCTACAGAATCTTCAGGCATGCCGGAGATCGATTGAAGCAGTCACTGGGTCTTGGTCTGTACCGGTTTCATGATAATTATACTGCTGTAAATGGTGTGTCATTCAGTATCTGTCGCGGTGAGACCGTCGGAATTATAGGCCGTAACGGTTCCGGTAAAAGTACCTTGCTACAGCTGATATGCGGGATACTCAAGCCAACACAGGGTACTGTGCATGTGCAGGGGCGCATCGCAGCATTGCTTGAACTGGGTGCCGGGTTCAACCCTGAACTGACAGGTCGGGAAAATGTCTGCTTTCAGGGGATATTGGCCGGGATGAGCCGATCCCGTATCCAGGAACGCTTTGACGAGATTGTTGAGTTTGCTGGTATAGGCAACTTCATTGAACAGCCGGTAAGGACCTATTCCAGTGGTATGGCAATGCGGCTGGCATTGGCCTCATCGATATATACAGATCCCGATATCCTTGTTGTTGATGAGGCCTTGTCTGTCGGTGATGCCGGTTTCCAGTTTAAATGTTATGAACGCATGAAACAGTTGGCGAGCTCGGGGAAGACGATACTGTTTGTGACGCACGATGCTTCAGTGATAAAGAGTTTTTGTGACCGGGTGATTTACCTGGTGGATGGCCGGATAAAAATGACGGGTCCACCGGATAGTGTAGTGGAGCAATACTATATGGACATACGCCAGGCCCAGGCATTGGCAGACCAGGGTGCAGTCAGGATCGAGCCTAAGCGGTCCGTATCCGGGAAAGCCGATGGTATTGCCTTCGGTACCGGTCAGGGCAGTATAACCAGCGCCTGTTTTGAGCCCTCCGGTCTGAACAGCCTGACCACAAATGGCCCAACTACTGTATGCATACATGTTGAGACTGAAATCGAGGCGGGTCTGGCGAACCCGGCGCTGTCGGTAATACTACAGGATCAACGCTTGATTCCAGTATCTGGCCGGGAATTTCCACTGAACAATAATGACGATATCAATAACCGGGCAGTATCGGGTGTGCGCATCGAATTTTCAGTGGATTTGGGGCCGGGTACGTATTTTATCAGCCTGCGATTACAGATGACCGCAGCAGATGGTCAGATACGGGTGATTGATAAACAGCCAGGTGCCCTGTCTATAACTGCTCTGGCCTCCGGACAGGACTTTCTCGGCATGCTCGATCTGGGCATGAAATGTGTGGACAAGCAGGTTGACTGATATGCCCCGGGTGTCAATTCAACAGCCTGTGTTTATCCTTTCCTCACCGCGTGCAGGCAGTACGCTGGTATTTGAGACGCTGGCAGGATCAGCATCATTGTTTACGATAGGGGGCGAAAGTCACCAGATAATTGAAGGCCTGGCATCTCTGGCCGTGGGTCCGTGGGGCGTAAGCTCAAACCGGCTCGATACCTCGCATGCTACACCCCGGATTGCCACTGCAATCCGCACACGATTTGCAGAAAATCTGAAGGATCGCGATGGCCGACCGGCAAATGGTCCGGTGAGAATGCTGGAAAAGACACCGAAAAATGCATTGCGGGTTCCCTTCATAAACACGATTTTTCCGGATGCACTGTTTATTTATCTTTACCGTGATCCCCGTGAAAACCTTGGCAGCATGATGGAAGCATGGCGTTCCGGTGGATGGGTGACCTATGACAGCTTGCCTGACTGGACAGGTCCCTGGTCGATGTTGTTACCGCCGGGTTATGCGGCAATGCAAGGCCGGTCGCTGGCAGAAATTGTCGCGTTCCAGTGGATATCGGCGAACGGTTTTATTCTGGATGACTTGTCAGTATTGCCCCGACAACGTTGGGTGGCAATTTCCTATCAGAGTTTCATCCAGAGGCCGTCAGAGATTGTCCGTCAGTTATGTGATTTTATCGGCATTGAGCCGGATCCGGGGTTGCTAGTAACTGTTGAGCAGGGCAACCTGCCCTTGTCATCCAGGACGTTGACACCACCGATGTCCGGGAAGTGGCATCGGGATGCCGGTCTGATCAGGGGTGTACTGCCCGAAATTTCCCTGATGTACAGGCGTATACTGGAAAGTGTATTACCACAACAACAGGCAGAGGCCGCAATGTTTGCTTATACACAGGACAACGAAGTCATATTTTCCGCTGCGCAGGATCAGTCGAAATGATCAGAACTGGACAACAGACAATCCTGGTGATGGGCATGCATCGCAGTGGCACCTCCGCCATGGCGGGCGCGCTGGTCAAGGCAGGATTATGTGCAGGGGATGAATCCGGGCTGTACCCGGCAGATGAAAATAATCAGAAAGGCTTTTACGAACAACGTAGTCTGGTCGGAATCAATGAGTTGATCCTTGTCCGCAAATTTTTACAGCTGTTCCCTGACCTCCACGAGTATGGCTGCAGTGCGGGTGAAGATGATCTTGGTGGATTGGGATGGCTGGCAGGTGCCTGGGCGGAGGATCTGGTGCAGCCGATGGCCGATGCGCTGATTCAGTCCGGGATGAAAAAATTTCTTCAGTCCCTGTGGTCTGATAATCCAGACTATCCAGCATTCGTCATCAAGGACCCGCGTATGTCATTGACACTGCCAGGCTGGGAAACTTGCCTGAAGGACCCGCTGGTCCTGATAATGCTGCGACATCCTGCGGCTGTTGCCAGATCACTCTGGAAACGGGACAGGATACATCCCGGTTATGCCTGCCAGCTCTGGGCAGGCTATACCGGTGCAGCATTGAAGAACACCCGCCACTTGCGCAGATATCTAGTGGATTACGATCAGTTCATATCGACACCTGGGGCGAGTTTGCAGTCGATATTCAGCTGGCTGGGCAGTAATGGTGTTGATTTGTCGTCGCAGGGACTGGAAGAGGCTGTCAGGTTTGTCTCTCCCGAGTTGAGACATCATCAGCCGGAAGCGGACGAGAGCGTTCCCTCTGCCATATTAATGATGTACCAGAATCTTCAGCGACATGCCCGGCAGGGACTGGAAGTGGATTTGCCAGTAACATCCACGGTTGCAGAAGATTGCCGCTTGCAAACACTATTGTATCTGGTTGCCAGGCGAAACCTGCGTGATACCCGCGCAAAGCTGGAGCCCAGATTACTGGAAGCCGAACGGGTCCATCAACGTATTTTAAAGCATCCTGTAGCAGGCACTGTTATACGTATGCTGGCAAAAATAAAAGATGACAAAACATTTGGTCACCTGGACTATTATCAGCTGCCAGAAAATACGGATACCAGTAACGAGAAATGATAGTGACTGCCACACCGGAATTTATCAATCACCGCTTACAGGAAGAGGAAAGTCGATGAAGCAGGAAGTGGCAATCCGGTATTATGATTGTGACCGTGCCGAAATGTTGCAATTTGTCCCCGAGCAGGCACGCACTACACTTGAGATTGGTTGTGCGAACGGACGGTTTTCGACATCGTTAAAAAGACGCCAGAACTGTGAGGCATGGGGCATAGAATTAAATGCAGATGCGGCAGCCATTGCGGCATTGACACTCGACAAGGTACTGTCCGGAGATGTGTTCGAAATCCTGGACGGACTTCCGGATGATTATTTTGATTGTGTAATCTGTAACGACATCCTCGAGCATTTGCCAGCCCCGGAAAGAGTGCTGCAGGGCCTGAAGCGGAAACTCACCAGTAACGGGGTCATCGTTGCATCAATACCTAATATGCGTTATCTGCCCGTGCTCTATGAGTTGCTGATTAGCCGGGACTGGAAATACCGGGACTCCGGTGTGCTCGACCGAACGCATTTACGCTTTTTTACTGCAAAAAGCATGGACAGGTTGTTTGTAGCATCGGGATACAAGTTGCTGCAGATCAAGGGACTACGCATACAGACCCGCCCGTTCTACACACTGATATTTACACTGGTATATTTGTTAAGCCTCGGTTTTTATGGAGACACCCGCTATATCCAGTATGCCTGCGTTGCAGGAAAAGCCAGTGACTGATCTGTCTGCAAGGCAGGCCAGCGCCAGACTGATAGCCTTTTACCTCCCGCAGTTTCATGCCATACCCGAGAATAACAGCTGGTGGGGTGAGGGTTTTACCGAATGGACCAGTGTCAGAAAAGCAGAACCACTGTTCAGGGGACACAGGCAACCCAGGGTCCCGCTTGATCATCAGTACCGCGATTTGTCCGACATTAAATCAATTGAGTGGCAGGTTGACCTGGCAAAACAGTATGGTATCCATGGATTCTGTCACTATCATTACTGGTTTGATGGCAAGCAGTTGTTGCAAAAACCCACCAATCTTTTCATGGATGCGAAATATCTGGATCTGCAATTTTGTCTGGCCTGGGCGAATGAAACCTGGTCACGGCGTTGGGATGGTCAGGATCATCACATTCTCCAGTTACAGACGCACGAACCCGACCAGAGACTCTGGGAGCAGCATTTTAAATATCTGATAAATGCGTGGACAGATGAACGCGCGATACGTATCAACAACAAACCGGTATTTATAATCTACAGGCCGCACAAGATTACACAGCTTGGAAACCTGTTTGATTACTGGCAAACACGAGCACGCAGTTATGGTCTTGACGGTATACATTTCCTGACCATGAAGCAATATGCCTTTCCAGACGAGGCATGCCTGCGTCACTTCGACGGCATCATCCAGTTCCAGCCATTTGATGCGTTACATTCGATGCAAAGACCGGCACATCCGTTGTCTGCGAATAACCTGGCGCGTTCCTTGTTGCCGGGTCAGGCGCTGGCCCTGGTTGAGAAGTCTTTGTACTATCTGAAAAGCCGGTACGGTTCGCCTGCACTACAGGACTACGATGCGGTCTGGAGCCGGATAATTGAGCAGGCTGAAAATCTCGATGACAGATGGATCCCGGGCGCATTTGTTGACTGGGACAATACTGCAAGATATGGCAGACGGGCGATGGTTTTTAAAGGCGCATCACCGGCGCGTTTTGAGTACTGGCTGGGCAAGTTGTTGTACACACTTCAACAGAAAAAACGTAACCAGCCGTATGTTTTTATCAATGCATGGAATGAGTGGTCCGAGGGAACCTACCTTGAGCCGGATCAGCACTCCAGCTATGGATATCTGGAGGCAGTCAGACGGGTGCTGGACCAGACAGGCACGGGTTAGGGACATCAATATGGTCAATGTCAGCGTGCTTGTGCTGGATCTGAATCGTGCGGATGACACCATAGAATGTGTCAACCGGGTTCTGGCCAGTGATAACGTGACAATCAACGTATATGTGCTGACAAATGGCAGTCATACCAGCCATCGCGACAAAATTGCCCGATGTTTTGCCGGCGACAAGCGTGTTTTACTCCACCATAGCCCTGTTAACCTCGGGTTTACCGGTGGAATGAACTGTCTTTACCGGCAGGTGATATCCCAATCTGAAATCCCGGACTATTTGTTGTTGCTGAATAATGATGCCTTTGTATTTCCAGAGACCGTGACAGCGATGCAGCAGGTGCTTGATCGTAATCCGCAATCTGGAATCGCTTGCCCGACGGTGGTGTCTGTCACAGACAACGACATGATAATGGAAAGCGGTTTACATGTATCACTGTGGTTGATGCAACAGCGTCCATTGCATGCAGGCAAACGATTGATGAATCTGGGAGCAACTGAAGTCCGGTCCATGCCGGTAGCTAACGGGACCTGTATGTTGATCCGGACCAGTCTCTATACCAGACTGGGTGGTCTGGATGACAGGTATTTTGCTTATTTTGAAGACTGGGACCTGTGTCTGCGTGCCAGGAATTCAGGATCTATGACAGTACTTGTCCCCGCTGCCATCGTCTCCCACCGGGGCTCTGCCACGACAGGTCATCAATCCGGATTATTTTGTTACTTGATGACACGTAATCGTTACTGTCTCGCATACAGGCATTTGCCTCTCCCCGTATTTATCGGTGTATTCCTGCCATATTTCCTGTGCTCACGAGTAGTATTCAAATTACTGCAACTGATGCTGGAAAGAAATCGTGAAGGCATACATGGTGTATTCATGGCATTAGGATGGATCCTTGCACCTTCAGTTTACCGTGACCGGTTTGGCCTGCAGTCCATCCGGCATATCGATAGCATCTGAATCAATGCATATCCTGTTTATATGTAAACGTTACTATATGCACAAGGACCTGTTGCAGGCCTACGGTCGATTCTATGAAATTCCAGCCGGACTGGCGAGGCCGGGTCACCGGGTCGATGTGGTCTGTATGTCCTATTACAAAAGTCGTGGAGGAACATCAAGTTCAGCATCATCACTGGTAATCTCCAGTGATGATGCTACTGCTAATCCGCTTGCGAACCTGGTCAACCATTACCGAAGACTTGCGATCAGGATCGCCCGGGAAAGGCCAGACGTTATTGTTGCTGCATCGGATTGTTACCAGATAATCATAGGCGCGACGCTGGCGCGACGTTTTGCAATACCATTGGTAATCGATGTGTATGACAATTTTTATGCCTACCGGGCCTCCCGATTGCCCGGTATCTGGCCATTGTTTGTTCGTTCTCTCAGGTATGCACAGGAAATCTCGGTCGTTTCCTCACAACTGAAACAGCATCTGTCTGAAGTCTACGGACTGGAAGACAATGTACACATAATTGAAAATGCAGTTACAAGCGAATTTCTGTCTGCGGGTGTCAAGGCACGTGATAGAGCACATTTTCAGTTTGCCTCTGACAGGATCTATCTTGGAACCGCCGGAGATTTGGGAAGAGATGGCGGGAGGCAAACCAGGCTGTTAATCCAGACATTCGTCTCACTTAAAAAAGAACTGCAGAATATAAACCTGGTATTGGCAGGTCCTGTTCCTGCCCGCAATCTGATCCCTGCGCATGACGATATTCAATATCTTGGACAATTACCGTATGCACAAATCCCTGCATTATTCCGGGCTATGGATATCGGCATAATCAACGTAAGTGACGATAATTTCGGCCGTTATTGTTTTCCTCAGAAGTTCTATGAGATGGTGGCGTGCAGATTGCCTGTAGTTGCTTCCAGCGTTGGTGAGTTGCGGACACTGCTGGCGGATTATCCGGATTTGTTGTTCAGACCAGACGATTTGCAGGATATGAAACGGGCTATCCTGTATCAGGCAAGCCAGAGGTGCGCCCTGACCGTCAATGTGCCTACCTGGCAAGTACAAGCGGAAAAATTCATGTTGATTATCGAGCGGGCCATTCGCAGGGGATAAACAAAAGTTGATATTCCGGCCTGTCTAGGTGGTTTCAGCCAGTGCGCCTGCCAGCAGCCTTGCCATTTCCTCATGCAGTTTTCCATTTGCCGCCAGAATATTACCAGCCTTCATATAGGTATTATCGTTATTGATACTGGTGACTATTCCGCCTGCTTCCTGGATCAACAGTGCCCCTGCCGCCATGTCCCATGGCTTCAGGCCAAACTCCCAGAATCCGTCCAGACGACCGCTGGCAACATAGGCCAGATCCAGTGAGGCGGCGCCAGCACGGCGTATCCCGGCCGCCAGTGGAAACAGGGCACGGAATGTCTTGATGAAGACTTCCAGTTTGAAACTGTTGCCGAACGGGAATCCGGTGCCGAGTAGCGCGCCTGACAGACTCTTGCGTTTACTGATCCGGATCCGGCGGTTATTCATATAGGCGCCGTTGCCCCGGGTTGCGGTAAACAGTTCCTGACGTAATGGGTCGTAAATAATCGCCTGTTCCATCGTGTCACCATGTTTGAGCGCAATTGAAACGGCGAACTGTGGGAAACCATGCAGGTAGTTGGTGGTACCGTCCAGCGGATCGACGATCCACTGGTATTCATGTTCACCGCTTAGCCCGCTCTCTTCGGCCAGGATGCTGTGTTGCGGGTAGGCCTTCAGAATAGCGTCGATGATGACGGACTCAGCCTTGCGGTCGACTTCACTGACAAAATCATTCAGTCCTTTTTCGGTGATCTGGATATCGGAGACCTGCTCCATGCTGCGGACAATAACATCGCCAGCGGCGCGTGCTGCACGGATACCTATATTTAACATCGGATGCATGATAATTTTTTTCCGGTCCTGGCCTGTTTGCGGGGCGCAATTCTATTTCATTCAGATACGATTGTATCTTTAATTCGTCGCAGCAGATAGATCGCGGTGCCGGTCCTGGTCTGTGGGTCCTGGTAAAAAACGGTCAGTTCATGCCCGGAGGGACGCAACCTTTGCATCGGGTAATATTCGGGATAATGCCGGGCTGTATCGGCGACGGGCAGTGCCAGGTAATACCGGCACATTGCCGTCTGGCCCAGAAACGCTGCATCCGGTATCTCCGGCGGTGGCAGCATACCGGTGACCCTCAATGTATAAAGCATTACGAGTGGCGCCTGAAACGCATGAATACATTCCTGTTCATCTACCTTGCCACGAAGGCCGCGCAGTGTATCAACAATGAAACGGGTGTTACGCAGGATATTCTGATTGGCATCTGCAGATAACAACCAGGTGCGATCATGCCGGTAAGGGGCGAGTTCCGCTGCCACCCCGGCGTACGCGCGCCGGGTAAACTGGACGATGGATGGAACTGTGACTACCACGAGTGCAATGATAAGCAGGGCCTGTACAGCAGACTTTACGGCCCGGTTGTGGAACAGTTCCTGTACACCGATGCTGGCATATAACAACAGAACTGGAAGCACAGGAAATAAAAAACGGGACACATAATAAACATCACCATAGGGCCAGATCAGGATGATAAATAAATAACCGGTGATAAATACAGCATCCGGTTTTCCGCAGCGGGTCCTGGCAAACCAGACTTTGACCGCCAGCGTGAGCAGAGGCAACAGCACCAGACTGCTGAAGAGATAATGAATGCGTCCACTATCGACACTGGCAAACAACCAGAGCAAGGCCTGATACATCGCGAACAGTTTGACCTGTAACAGTTCAAGTAGCGTCGGGAAACTGTAAGCGGGTAGCGCTGAACCCAGCGTTGCGGTATAGCCGGCATTGTCGCGCAACAGTTCAGCGGTAACATACCAGAGCAGAAACGGGGCCGTGCTGATAAATGCATATACCATTCCCGCCCGGACCCGGTGTCGGTAAAGCAGCACAAAAAAGGCCGGCAGCAGGGCAACGCCCACTGTACGCGTCAGCGTAGCCAGTGCTATCAATGCGGCCATCGCCAGCCAGTCCCTGGCCAGTAGCCGGTGGCGGGTGCCCGGCAATAACGCACTGTAGATCAGGATCATAAACAGGAACTCACTCCAGATTTCCTGGGACAATACCAGTGTCCCCGGCAGGAAACAGAGCAGCAGCGTGATAAACAGGGCAGTTGCAGGACGGGCAGACTCACGCCATAACCAGATGCCGGCAATTGCTATCGACAGCAGCAACATTCCTGTGCTGATAAACGCGGCCAGCGCGGGAGACTCCGAGCCGGCGCCGAGTACGCCGAGTACGAGAGGAAACAACGGAGGGAACAGGCTCTGTTCCCGGATGAGTGTATATACCGGCAGGCTGGCAGTTTTATACGGGCTGTAGATGTCTGCAAGTAAGAGGTATACCGCATCGTCAGAGGTAAAACCGGCGGCAAGGTCATAGCCGCTCAAGCCGGAATAAAACAATGCTACAGCGAGGCCACAACCGCCGAAAATGAGCCGTTGTCGACCTGTATCAGTCATACACGGTAGACAGGCATGGTATCAATCCAGGCGTAGCAGACCGTATTTCAGTATGCAGTACAGTGCACTGACGCCGTCTTTCCAGTTGATTTTCTTGCCGTCAGCGTAGGTGCGGCCGGCATAGGAAATGCCGACTTCGTAGATACGGATATTCGGGATACGCGAGATCTTCAGGGTGATTTCCGGCTCAAACCCGAACCGGTTTTCCTTCAGATTGACCTGTTGCAGGATTTCGCGCCGGAACAGCTTGTAGCAGGTCTCCATATCAGACAGGTTAAGGTCGCTGAACATATTGCATAGTAATGTCAGCAGGCGGTTGCCTATTGAGTGCCAGAAATACAGGACCCGGTGACTTTCTCCACCAAGGAAGCGGCTGCCATAGACCACATCGGCATTGTTTTCCTGCATCGGTTTCAATAGTATTGGATATTCGTGCGGGTTATATTCCAGGTCCGCGTCCTGAATAATGATGAAATCCCCGGTCGCCTTGCTGATACCGTTGCGGATGGCTGCGCCCTTACCCTGATTAGACTCGCCGAGCAGGAGTATGTCGATATATTGTGCAAGAGGCCCCTGTAACAGGTCACGGGTCCCGTCGGTGGAAAAGTCATCGACCACGATAACCTGCCGGTTGGCAACAGGTGCGCCGGTCACCTGTTGTAACAGTTTTTCAATGGTATTCCTTTCGTTATAACAAGGAATTATGATTGTCAGCGTATAGGACATCAGTATCTGGTATTGTTACCGCAGGATTGATATCTCGTCCCGGATTTTGGGTCTCGCCTGTATACTAGCAAATTCGAAAATAGTCACAATCAGAATATACCCGGTCATCGCTGAATCATGAACAACATCACTCTGGACAGGATCCGAATTGTACTCTCGGGGACCACCCACCCTGGTAATATCGGTGCGGCCGCCCGGGCCATGAAAACGATGGGGCTGGCCAGACTGGTGCTCGTGGCACCCAAACTGTTTCCCTGCGCCGAAGCGACCGCGCGCGCGGCCGGAGCGGACGATATTCTGGCGAATGCACAGGTATATGACACGCTGCATGATGCAGTCAGCGATTGTGTGATGATTTACGGGACCAGTGCCAGACTGCGCACCCTCTCTGCCCCACTGGTCAACCCGGAACAGGCCGCCGCCGGGTTGCTTGAGTATGCGGGACGGTCAGCCGATGTGGCGATAGTATTTGGACGGGAGCGGACCGGGTTGACCAATGAAGAACTCGATCTGTGCCACAAGATGGTTGTTATCCCCTCGAACCCGGGGTTTTCCTCGTTAAATCTGGCAGCCGCTGTGCAGATTATCTGTTATGAATTATGCAAACAGGTGCAGTCAGGTTCGCTGATATCTCCGGCTGGCGATCCGGAGTGGAGCGCCCCGGTCAGTGCCGAGGCGCTGGATCATTTCTATACCCATCTGGGTGAGGTCATGGTACAGACCGGATTTCTGGACCCGTTAAAACCGCGCCGGCTGATGCGGAGGCTCAAGCAGTTGTTTAACCGTACCAATATGGATCAGAACGAATACAACATACTACGCGGCATACTGACTTCGGTGCAGGAGTCACTCAGCAAAAAATAACCGGGGTATCTGCATTTTCCCGCTTACTGATCGTCCCAAGTTCCCAGGCGGTCTCGCCCATTGCATTCAGTGTGTCTATGGCCATCTGGCTGTCATTGCTGTCAACCACCAGCACAAGCCCAACACCGCAATTAAATGTGGTATACATCTCCGGTGTGTCTATATTGCCCTGCTGCTGTAACCAGGTGAACAGGGCCGGCCATTGCCAGGAGTGGGTATCTATTTTAATCTGTACTGCATCCGGCAACACGCGCGGGATATTTTCGGTCAGTCCGCCACCGGTAATATGGGCGATGCCTTTGACCGGGATCTGTTCGAACAGCTGGCGGACAGGTTTTACATAGATGCGCGTAGGTTCAAGTAACACATCTATCAGCTTGCGACCATCCAGCAGTCCATCCAGATTCGCTGATGTGGTCGACAATATCTTGCGTATCAGTGAATAACCATTCGAATGTGCGCCACTGGAGGCGAGGCAGATGGCGGTATCACCTGCGCTAATCGTGCTGCCATCAATAATCTTTTCCCGATCAACGATGCCGACACAGAACCCGGCCAGATCATAATCATCCGCCTGATACATCCCTGGCATCTCGGCGGTCTCACCACCGACCAGCGCACATCCTGCCATACGGCAACCGGCAACAATGCCTTTAATGACCGATTCTGCAACATCAACATCAAGTTTGCCACTGGCATAATAGTCCAGAAAGAACAGGGGATCCGCTCCCTGTACCAGCAGATCATTAACACACATGGCGACCAGATCGATACCTATCGTGTCATGGCGCCTGGTTTCAATCGCCAGTTTCAGTTTGGTCCCCACGCCATCGGTGCCGGCAACCAGCACCGGGTTTTTGCATGACACGGCTGAGAGGTCGAACAGTGCGCCGAAGCCGCCTATACTGCCCATTACGCCGGGGCGGTTCGTGCTGCTGACCAGGCCCTTGATACGGCGAACCAGTTCATTTCCGCGGGGTATACTGACGCCCGCTGCCTCATAATCAAGTTTTACAGGTGGTTTATTCATAGTGGGGTGCAATAGTATAGAGCCTGAGCCGATGTCGCAATCCTTGACTTGTGCGGCGCAGTTGCATAGCGTGTTATTTATGAAAATCAAAGAATTACTGTTGGCTGCTGGCTTGTTACTGCTCCCCCTGATCGTCCAGGCTGTGAGGGTCCCCGGTCTGTTTGAAGCGGAAGTCCCTGTGGCCGGGCAACAGACCAATACGCGTGTCCAGGCCATTGAGATGGCGATGAAGATTGTGCTGGTCAAGTTGACGGGGGATCGCACTGCACCCCTGCGACCTGAGCTGGTTCCGATCATAAAATCTGCCGAGAGATATGTGCAGCAGTATCGCTATGCCGAAGTACCACCCCAAACAGATGACCCGCTTGCGGCCGAGATCCAGCTGCGACTGAAGATCAGTTTTGATGAAGTGAACCTGGGAAATGCCCTGAGGGAAACGGGTGTACCGATCTGGAGCCGCGAACGTCCCTCCACACTGGTATGGCTGGCGATAGAAAAGGATCAAATCCGAAAACTGTTGATTCCGGAAGAGGACAGTGACTATTTCACCACGATCAACCGTCAGTCTGCTGCACGAGGCACCGTATTGATGTATCCACTGTTTGATCTGGAAGACAGTTCCAGCCTGCAGGCCAGTGATATCAGGGGAGAGTTTCAGGATACGATAATTAATGCGTCGCGGCGTTATTCACCTGACACGATCCTGACCGGATGGATTGAATCGCCACTGGAGGGAATCTGGCAGGTACGCTGGACTGCCTATTTCGGGGAAGAGCGGCACAGCTGGACGACGGAGGGTTCATTTGCCGAAACTGTACTCGCCGAAGGCATTGATGGCCTGGCAGATTTACTGGCGACCCGTTACAGCCAGCAGTCTGGTACCGCCACCGGCAATACAACTATCCAGATACTGGACGTGTATACTGTTGAACACTACACAAAAGTGATTGGATACCTGAAAACGTTGAGCTCCGTCAGCCGGGTTGAAGTGGTGGAAGTGAATCCCGGCAATATGGAATTCCAGCTGACCGCACATGGTGGCGAACAGGCCGTACGTCAGGCAATCAGCTTTGGCAGAATACTTGAACCCGCTGCCACAAATAACAACCTGTACCGCTTATTACCCTGAACATGACCGATTCGCAAAAATGGCTGATACTCGCCGGTACGTTTCTTACCGGGTGGTTGTTATACAAGCTGTCCCCGGTGATTACTCCATTTCTAACCGCCGCCCTGCTGGCTTATCTGTGTGACCCGTTGGTAAACCGCCTGTCACTGCGTATGCCCAGAACGGCAGCGGTCATAGTGGTATTTTCAGCGATGCTGATCGCTTTTTTTGTCATGTTACTGATCCTGGTGCCCTTGTTGCAGGAGCAAATCATTACGCTGATCCAGCGTCTGCCCGCCTTTATCAGCTGGGCGCAGGACTCATTATTACCCTCTCTGGGTTCCTCATTGGGTGTAGATATCAGCAGTATAAATCTGGACGTGATCCGCGATACCCTGATGGAGAACTGGCGAAATATCGGCAATATAGCCGGAACCATTTTCAGCCGTATCAGTGACTCGGGGCAGATTATCATGGCCTGGGGGGCGTTTCTCGTGCTGGTACCGGTGGTCACGTTTTATCTGTTACGTGACTGGGACTTGCTGCTGGACAGCCTGAGAGCGATGTTGCCTCGCCGGTATGCCGGTACAATGATCACACTGGTGGTCGAGTGTGATCGTGTGCTTTCGGAATTCCTGCGTGGACAGCTACTGGTTATGCTGGCCCTGTCAGTAATTTATTCTACGGGGCTATGGCTGGCCGGTATCGAGTTTGCCCTGTTGACAGGCATCGCCGCTGGCATGATCAGTTTTGTTCCCTATCTGGGTTCGATTATGGGAATTCTCATCGCCGGAACAATCGCCTTCATGCAATATCAGGACGTGATGCATTTGCTGTATGTACTGGTTGTATTCGGTACCGGACAGGCGCTGGAAGGGATGTTGCTGTCACCTCTGCTTGTAGGTGACCGGATCGGTCTGCATCCGGTTGCAGTGATATTCGCGGTTATGGCGGGCGGACAGTTATTCGGCTTCGTCGGGGTGCTGCTGGCCTTGCCAGTAGCCGCCGTTTGTCTGGTCTTGCTCAGGTTTGTGTTCGAGCAATACAAGCGCAGCAGTTTATATACCTGACAATATCGGGTGTGCCAGTCTTGAGCCAGATTCCCCTTCCATTCGGAAACTTCGACCGGTTTAATTTTGAGCTGTATCAGGCCGGACCGAACCAGCAATTACTTGCCTGGCTGAAGCAGACAGTGACTGCCGGACCTGCTACCTGCATTTACCTCTGGGGCGATCACGGAACGGGTAAAAGTCATCTGTTACAGGCGGCGTGTACGCTGGCGTCCGCCGCCGGGCAGCAAAAGGTCATTTATATCCCGTTACAGGAAAGATCCCTGATGGCGCCGGAAATGCTGAACGGGATGGAAACGCTCGATATGGTTTGTATTGATGATATTGATGCGGCCGCGGGTGATGGCGAATGGGAAATGGCCCTGTTCAACCTTTACAACCGCCTGATGGCTGCACACAGGACATTGATAGTCTCTGCCCGGACCAGTCCTGGCGGTTTGTCCTTGCACCTGCCGGATCTGAAGTCACGTCTGGCAGCCGGGGTCACCTGGCACATCACCGCACTGGACGAAAAAGACAGACTGGTCGCCCTCCAGCAGCGCGCAAGGGCGCGTGGTTTCGAATTGTCTGATGAGGTGATGGAATATCTTTCCAGACGTGTTGCCCGCGATATGCACACGCTGTCCAGCTGGCTGGATCGACTGGACGAGGCCACTCTGGTATCAAAAAAGAAACTGACAGTTCCGTTTGTGCGCGAACTGCTCGATAAATAGTACAGTCACGTCTGGTGGGCTTTAAGCATCACCGCGATTGTCGCGAGTCTTTTCCCCAGTGCCAGACACAAGGTACGTTCATCATCCGTAATCGGACGTTTGCCGTCCGGACCGGCAACGTGGCTGGCACCATAAGGTGTCCCGCCAGACGCCGTGGAGGTCAGCGCCGGTTCGGAATAGGGGAGACCTGCTATCAGCATGCCATGATGTAACAAGGGCAACATCATCGATAACAAGGTAGTCTCCTGACCGCCGTGCATGGTTGCCGTACTGGTAAATACCGCAGCTGGCTTGCCTGACAATGAAGCGGAAGCCCACAATGCCGATGTCGAGTCCAGAAAATACTTGAGTGGTGCCGCCATATTGCCAAATCGGGTCGGGCTACCGAGTGCGAGACCATCACACTCACGCAGATCATCCAGCGATACAAATGGTGGGCCGGACACAGGTATTTCGGGTTCAACCGCTTCTGATACCGGCGATACCGATGGCACGGTCCTGATACGGGCAATGCAGTCAGGGACGGAAGCGATACCTCGCGCAATGATGTTGGCCATTTCCGCTACGTTGCCGTACCGGCTGTAATACAGCACCAGGATCTCTGTCATCTTCAGAGTATCTCCAGCACATTTTCCGGCGGTCGGCCAATGGCGGCCTTGTCATTCGCAAGTACTATCGGGCGTTCCATCAGTATCGGATTTTTTACGATTGCCGAGATAATCTGGGCATCGGTCAGTTTCTCGTTATCCAGTCCGTTTTCCAGATAGGCGGCTTCCTTCGGCCGGAGTAGCTTGCGTGCCGGAATTCCGAGCTTTTTCACAATCTCTGTCAGCGTCTTCGTGTCAGGCGGATTCAGCAGATACTCGATGACCTGCGGTTTGAAACCCCGTCCCTCCAGCATGGCCAGTGTTTCCCTGGATTTTGAACAGCGTGGGTTGTGATATATGGTTACTGACATGGTTATGACTCCTGATTATCCGGTTTCGCAGCGTGACGGGGGGCAATATTACAGTTATTGCACGGGACCCAGTAAGAACTGTTCAAACCCGGTGGTTGATTCCAGTATCGACATGGCCCGCACGCTGGTGGTGGATTTACCTTCATAAAGTTCCAGATCGCGTTTAGCCATGAACAGCCCGCGGGAAGTGATTATGGACGGCTCGTTATCATTCAGGTCAGGTATCAACAATGCCCTGCGGTAGCGGGTATCCGGTGTGCTCCCGCTACTGGCACGGATGGCGACCGCTTTCGCACGGGTGGTCACCATCTGTACACCAATCTTGTATATCTGACCCTGACGGATCATCAGCCAGCGTATTACCCCCAGCGCCCATCTGGCAGACTGGCTCCTTGTCCGGATCACAATGAGATCACCGACCCGGATATTGTAAGTGGGTTTATCATTCTTGATTACCGCAAATCCGCGTGCGCTCTGATCAACCAGACTCCACTGGTCTACCCTGTAGTTTTCCACGGGGGTGACCTCCGGGTCACGGTGTGGCACAGATTCCTCTGCATCAGGATCCATGGTTGCCGGGTCGATAAATTCGATCTCATTATTGACCAGATACCAGGCCGCATTCAGACCACAGGCTATTTCAATCGTCCCGGCACGTTCCTGACGCTGGTTAACCCGCTTGGGTGGTGTACCCCATGCCCGTGACAGGTGCCCAAGTATCAATCGGGCAAAGTAGGGCGATATAATCAGGGAGCTGTCAGCAGGGCCGCCCTTCTCAAGGCTGGCAAGGCTGGTCTGAATCTGTCTGACCAGGCCGCTGGCATCAATCAACCGGTGCTGTGCACCGGCACTCGCGACATTGAATTTCCCGTAAGCCAGGGGACTTGAATCACTGTCCATTTTAATAACAAAAATACCGGTGGGATCATCCGGGGAACGGAACCGGGTGATTTTTACCAGCCCAGACCAGGCATTCAGTTGTTCGTAGATCTCCCAGATGGCGCCATAAGGCAGGTGGTGTGGGTCTGCAAGCGCAGCGAGGCAGATACGGCTATACGCCTCTGCAATCGTGGTTGTTTTCGATCCGGACTTGGCCGGTGTTATTTGCAAGGCGGTATGTTCCTGATTCAGCGATTCGGCAAAATCATAAATGAAATTGATTTCGCGCCAGACATTTTTGGGCGTTGGTGCATATTCAAGAAAACTGAATATCATTGCGTGGGAAAGATAGGTCAACGAATGTAATAAATTTACCAGGGGCGGTTTGCTCTGTCCCCACAGCGTTTTTTTCTTGAGTGTTTCTTCGGCAGAAATCTTGCAAGCCAACCCGAGGTTGATGGCTATCCTTTTCAGAATCTGAATCTGCTCCTGCATCGTATCAATCGAATGCAAGGTGTGTTGAGCACCAGTCTTGATTTGCGAGTCGATATAATACTGGTATGGCCGGTTATATAGCTCTACCAGTTCTATCCTGACCGAGGGTTTGAGTACCTGCTCATTCGTCGCGCGGGTCGCCTCATACAGCAGCTGACTGGTTTTTTTGAAATCAATATACGGCAGGGAGTCCAGCCACTCCTCTACATACAAGGGGCGTGTCTCTATCTGGTCTCCGGTCGGTGTAGCCCGCAGTGGCAGGGAATAGGCATCATATTTCATTTATTGATCGCTTTTTTATGATTTATGAATACAACGCATATATTGTTTCAGTCCACAGAAAACAGCCAGAATTGGGATCCCAGTATCACAGTAATCGCTGAACTGTCACCCGCACCGGATATTCCGCACTGGCGAGCGATGATACATACTGCCTGTAGTCAGCAATTACAATCTATTAACCGTATCTTGAAACATTATTCACGAAAATATGCAAAATACAATTCACTTTATAGTCACCGGCCGGGTCCAGGGTGTATTTTTCCGCGCGGCTTGCAAGGGCATGGCTAACAGACACCGGATTACCGGCTGGGTAAGGAACCTGCCTGATGGCAGTGTTGAAGGTATGGCCAGCGCAGATGACTTTGCATTGGCACAGTTGCGTGACTGGCTGGGTCGTGGTCCTGAGCTTGCCAGGGTGTTGAAGTTGCAAATTCGTGAAGTCCCGGTGCAACAGTTTGACAGTTTCGAAATCCTTTAGGCCGGATCAGTGAGGGGCCGACTGGCCCCTCACCTGCGGTTACTGCGCGAGTTTTTGTTTGATCAGGTCAATAATCTGGTCTATCCCGATATCAGTACTGTCAGCATCCCGTCGTCCCTTGTATTCAACCGTACCTGCATCCAGCCCTTTCTCGCTGAACACGACGCGATGCGGAATACCGAGCAGCTCCATATCGGCAAACATGACCCCGGGGCGTTCGCGTCGGTCATCAAGCAGCACCTCAATGCCGACTGCGTCGAATTTTTCATACAGGGCTTCAACCGCTTCACGCAGACGCTGGGATTTATGCATATTGATAGGGACCAGTGCCACAGCAAATGGTGCTATGGACGCCGGCCAGATGATGCCACGCTCGTCATTATTCTGTTCGATGGCTGCTGCAACGATACGGCTGACGCCAATGCCATAACAACCCATGATCAACGTGGTGGCGTTGCCGGATTCATCCTGGCAGGACACCTTCATCGCAGCACTGTATTTCGTGCCCAGCTGGAAGATATGGCCTACCTCGATACCGCGTGCCAGCCTGACCGGGCCACTGCCGTCGGGAGACGCCTCACCCTCGCAGATATTGCGGATATCGGCTGTTTGCGGCTCGGGCAGGTCGCGTCCCCAGTTGACCCCGGTCTGGTGGAAGCCATCCTGGTTGGCACCACAGACAAAGTCTGCAACCTGGGCAGCACTGTAATCAACGATGACAGGTATTGTCAGCCCGACCGGACCGAGGGAGCCGGTACCGCATCCAATTTGTTTACGTATCTGTTCGTTCGAGGCAAACTTCAGCGGGGTCTCGACCAGGTCGAGCTTTTCAACCTTGACCTTGTTCAGTTCGTGATCGCCGCGTATGACCAGCGCGACCAGCGTGTCGTTGATGCCCTGGACAATCAGGGTTTTCAGGCACTGGCTGGCAGGAATGCCCAGAAAATCCGTGACCTGCTGGATAGTGTGCTGGTCAGGGGTTGCCACTTTTGTCATCGGTTTTGTACCGACTGGACGTGGAGCGGCGGGTTTGTTGAGACCAACCATTTCGATGTTCGCCGCAAACGTGCCGGTTTCACTAAAGACGATCAGGTCTTCGCCGGAATCAGCAAGCACATGGAATTCATGGGTCTTGTCACCACCGATATTGCCACTGTCAGCGACCACGGCACGGTAATTCAGACCCAGCCGGTCAAAGATTCTGGAATAAGACCGATACATATCATCATAGGTTTGTTGCAGAGATTCTTCGGTCAGATGGAATGAATAGGCATCTTTCATGATGAATTCGCGCGCACGCATAATGCCGAAGCGTGGGCGAATCTCGTCACGGAACTTGGTCTGGATCTGGTAGAACGTCGCCGGTAACTGTTTGTAGCTGCGGACTTCGCGGCGGACCATTTCCGTCACTATCTCTTCATGGGTTGGACCAAGGCAGAAATGTCGGTCATGCCGATCAAGGAACCGTAATAATTCCGGGCCGTATTTTTCCCAGCGTCCGGATTCCTGCCATAACTCTGCGGGTTGCACCGCCGGCATCAGGATCTCCTGGGCCCCGGTTCGGTTCATCTCTTCACGTACGATGTTTTCCACATTCCGCAATACACGCAGGCCTATCGGTAGCCAGGTATAGATCCCGGAGGCCAGTTGCCGGACCATGCCGGCACGTAACATCAGTTTGTGACTGACAGTTTCTGCCTCTGCCGGGGCCTCTCTCTGGGTTGAAATCAGTAAATTTGATGTGCGCATACGGTACTCACGTCCAGGTTATAAAGCGGCGTATGTTAACTCATCCGCCTGTCAGTATCGATTTAATCGTCTGCATAAGACCTCCGGACCGGACTGCACGCTTGACACTCAATCTGGACGTGTCTGTCTGCTGTTTACCACAGCCGGAATAAAAATGTATGATTTGTGCAAAGCACAACTTGACCTTGCTACTGAATATCAGTAGTTTAGCAAGGTTTATCCATCCGGAAAAATCAGGGTACAAAAGTGGCCAAATTAGTCGAAAAGTTGCGCGGCGCAGATATATTCGTACGCGCGTTGAAGGATGAGGGTGTAACCCATCTTTTTGGTTATCCTGGCGGGGCAGTGCTGCATATATATGACGCATTGTACAAGCAGGATGCCGTTGAGCATATTCTGGTCAGACATGAGCAGGGCGCGACCCATGCTGCTGACGGTTATGCGCGCGCGACCGGTAGACCAGGGGTGGTCCTCGTTACCTCGGGTCCGGGTATGACCAATGCTGTCACCGGTATTGCTACGGCCTATATGGATTCGATACCTCTGGTGGTATTTTCCGGACAGGTTGCTACCCATCTGATTGGCAACGATGCATTTCAGGAAGTGGATGCAGTTGGAATTTCACGGCCGTGCGTCAAACACAATTTTCTGGTGAAGGACGTTCGTGACCTCGCAAGCACGATCAAGAAGGCATTTCATATCGCAATGAGTGGTCGCCCGGGGCCGGTACTGGTTGATATCCCGAAGGATGTTACGGCTGACTCCTGCGACTACATCTATCCGGATAAGATAGAAATGCGTTCGTACAGTCCGGTAAATGATGCAGATCCGGCGCAGATTGCGCGTGCCATAGACCTGCTGCTCGGCGCAAAAAAGCCTATGATATATACGGGTGGTGGTGTCATTCTGGGCAATGCAAGTGAGGAACTGACCATATTTACCCGCAGTCTGGGATACCCGATTACAAATACACTGATGGGCCTTGGCGCCTATCCAGCCTCGGACAAACAGTTTATTGGAATGCTCGGTATGCATGGCACCTATGAGGCCAACATGGCCATGCATCATTGTGACGTGCTGATTGCGATAGGTGCCCGGTTTGATGACCGGGTCACGGGAGATCTGGAGAAGTTCTGTCCGTACGCAAAGATCATCCATATGGATATCGACCCGGCCTCGATTTCGAAGAACGTACCGGTAGATGCACCGATCATCGGCAACGTCAAGAGTGTGCTGACGGCGATAAACAGGCAACTGCCTTCACAGTTACACAGGATAGATCGCACCGCAGTAAATGAATGGTGGAAACAGATCCAGCAATGGCAGGGCATGAACTGCCTGCGCTTTGACCGCAAGTCGGAAAAGATCAAACCGCAGTACGTTATCGAAACCCTGCATGAATTGACCGGTGGTGATGCCTATATCACTTCAGATGTCGGACAGCACCAGATGTGGGCGGCGCAGTTTTACGGATTCGACAAGCCCAGACGCTGGATAAACTCCGGTGGTCTGGGGACGATGGGTTTCGGCATGCCTGCTGCACTGGGTGTAAAGGTTGCATTCCCGAACGAGACAGTCGCCTGTATCACCGGCGAGGCCAGTCTGGTCATGTGTATACAGGAGCTGTCCACTGCACTGCAGTATGATCTGCCAATCAAGATTATCAATCTGAACAACCGTTACATGGGCATGGTCAGGCAGTGGCAGGAGTTTTTTTATGACAAGCGCTACTCGCATTCGTATATGGAGGCGATACCCGACTTTGTGAAACTGGCTGAGAGTTTCGGGCATACCGGCATGCGCATTGAACATGCAGTTGATGTGAAGGATGCGCTGAAAGAGGCGCTGGCGAGAAAGGATAAACTGGTGTTGATGGACTTCATAACAGATCAGACTGAAAATGTGTACCCGATGATAGCTGCAGGCAAGGGGCAGCATGAAATGCATCTCTCTCCCGAGAGAGAGCTGGCGTGACGGAGCGATCAGTATGAGACATATTATTTCATTGCTGGTTGAAAACGAGGCCGGTGCTTTGTCGAGAATAGCGGGTCTTTTCTCGGCGCGTGCCTATAATATAGAGTCATTAACGGTCGCACCGACTATCGACCCGTCGATGTCAAGGATGACGATAGTTACCAGTGGTTCGGACAGTATAATAGAGCAGATCACCAAACAGGTGAACAAGCTGGTCGATGTCATCAGGGTTGTGGATCTGAATGAACAGAAACACGTTGAACGCGAACTGCTGTTAATCAAGTTGCATGTCGTTAGCGATACGCGAGAGGAAATCAAGCGGATCAGTGCAGGTTTTAATGCCAGAATAATCGATGACAGTGAAAACACCTGCACGATAGAACTGGCGGACACGAGTGAAAGGCTGGAAAATTTTATCCGTTCATTTGAAAGTAGCCATATAGTCGAAATGGTGCGGTCAGGTGTAACCGGAATTGCACTGGGCAGTACCAATATACAAGTCTGATAACTTCAGTAACAAGCGAGAGAACAAATGAAAATTTATTATGATAAAGACGCCGACCTTTCCCTGATCCAGAGCAAAAAAGTTGCCATTATCGGTTACGGTTCACAGGGACATGCCCATGCCAATAACCTGAAGGATTCCGGCGTGGACGTCTGTGTCGGCCTGCGTGAAGGTTCAGTTTCTGAAAAGAAGGCGAAGGCAGCCGGTCTGAATTACAAGTCTATCGATGCCGCTGTTGCCTGGGCCGATGTGGTCATGGTGCTGGCACCGGATGAACATCAGGCTAGACTTTATCGTGAAAGTATCTCACCGAATATCAAAAAAGGCGCGGCACTGGTATTTGCCCATGGATTCAATATCCATTTTGGCCAGATTGAACCGCGTAGTGATCTCGATGTATTCATGATTGCACCGAAAGGCCCCGGTCACCTGGTGCGTTCCACCTACAAGCAGGGCGGTGGTGTTCCTTCATTGATTGCAATTCATCAGAATCCTTCAGGACAGGCCAGGGAACTCGCCCTGTCCTATGCCTCCGCCAATGGTGGTGGCCGTGCCGGTGTTATCGAGACGACCTTCAAGGAAGAGACCGAGACGGATCTGTTCGGTGAACAGGCCGTGCTGTGTGGTGGTATTACCGCGCTGATCCAGGCCGGTTTTGAAACGCTGGTTGATGCCGGTTATGCCCCGGAAATGGCCTACTTCGAATGTCTGCACGAAACCAAACTGATCGTTGATCTGATCTATGAGGGCGGTATTGCCAACATGCGCTACTCGATCTCAAATACAGCAGAGTACGGTGATTTTGTCAGTGGCCCGCGCGTAATTAATGATCAATCCCGCGTGGCGATGAAGCAAATCCTCGAAGAGATCCAGACCGGCAAGTTTGCCCGTGACTTTATCCTGGAAAACCAGAGCGGCACCCCGGTGATGAAGGCCCTGCGCCGTCGTAGCCGGGAGCATCAGATAGAGGTGGTCGGCGAGAAGTTGCGTTCGATGATGCCATGGATTGCAAAGGACAAGCTGGTAGACAAGGACAAGAACTAAGCCTGAATCCGGGCGGACAGAGTCTGGTAATCCGGCCTTGTTTCAGGCTGAAATATATGTCAGGACGTAAGGGTCCATTATGGTAGTCGCACGCGAGGTGCGCCTTGCCCTTGTGGTACTTCTGCTATTGGCCATTTCGGCCAAGGTGTTGATTGCCTGGCATGTTGGATTGCTGCTTCTGTTGCTGACCGCACCGTTTATCTATATCTTTCGTGACCCGGTTTGCCGTATACCGTCAGCACCGCTGGGTATACTTAGCCCGGCAGCCGGGATACTTGAATCTGTCGAAACGGTGACGGATCCCTGGTTGAACCGGACCGCGAAACGCTGCCGGATCAGGATGTCCTTTCTGGATGTACATACACTTCGTAGTCCAACCGAAGGCAAGGTCAGGAACCAGTGGGTGAGCACGACAGATGAACCTGGACTCAGAAGGCGATATACCTACTGGATCCAGTCAGATGAGGGTGATGATGTGGTCCTCTCGGTTGCAATCGGCCCACAGGCCCCGTTTACCCGGATAGATTTACAATGTGGCGAGCGTACCGGGCAGGGGCAGCGGGTAGGTTATCTGTATTTTGCCGGCACCATAGATGTATTGTTACCAGAACGTACCCGGATTGATCTGAAGCCAGGTGACGTCGTCAACTCCGGTTCCAGTATTATGGGCCAGTTAATCCGTGTGAAGAACCGGCCCTTGCCGGAAGCCATAAAATAGTCTGAATTTACGTATTTTCGCTACATGCTGGCGATTGTATCCAGTATCCTTAACCTCTAACATATATTATCCCTGTCACGTGGATAAGGTACAAAATGGCTGATCGTCGTCGCGGCATTTATCTGTTACCAAACCTGTTTACAACCTCGGCGTTGTTTGCTGGCTTTTATGCCATTATCGCAGCCATTGATGGCCGCTTCGAAGCGGCCGCTATCGCTGTTTTTGTTGCGATGATACTCGACGGTCTGGACGGGCGCATAGCACGGCTAACCAATACGCAGAGCGATTTTGGTGTGCAGTATGACAGTCTGTCTGATCTGATTTCATTTGGACTGGCACCCTCGCTGTTAATCTACCAGTGGTCACTGTTCAATCTCGGTAAGCTGGGATGGTCGGCCGCATTTATCTATGCAGCGGCGGCGGCATTGCGTCTGGCCCGCTTCAATACCCAGGCCGGAACGCAGGACAAACGCTATTTTCAGGGGTTGGCCAGTCCGGCCTCGGCGGCTCTGATTGCGGGTATGGTATGGCTGGGTGACAGTTATGGGCTGTCAGATAATCGACTGGCGGTCATCTTTACCTTGCCCGTGACTGTCATTGCCGGGGCGTTAATGGTCAGTAATATCCGCTATACCAGTTTCAAGCAAATCGACCTGAAAGGTCGCGTCCCGTTCGTGGCAATTATGATCCTGGTGCTCGTGTTTTTCCTGTTTTCCAGTAATCCACCGCTCGTATTGACGGCGGTTGCCGTGATCTATGCCAGTTCCGGGCCGGTAATTACGTTGTTGACCCTGCGCAAACACAGGGCATCAAGAAAACCGGTTGAAGAGGGAAGCCTCCGGCAAGGTAGTGTCGATACGGATCAGGACCACCTCTAGACTTTAAATAACCGCTTGGAATTCCTTTTCACCGGCGCTATAGTTATCAAACCATGACATACACAAAGTCACAATCGAAGTTGTCCATCTGCCAGAACCCGGTTTCCGGGGAGACCTCTGCACGCCTGTTCCTGCTCCTGCTGCCCTGCCAGGGCAAATAATACCTTTTACAAAATCCGTTTTTAGTTCTTTGTCGAAATTTGTGTCGCCAGGCGGCATCAATTCGGTTTATTGTTATTGTAATCTGGAGCAGAACCATGAAAGACAAGTTGATTATATTTGATACCACATTGCGGGACGGTGAGCAGAGTCCCGGTGCGTCGATGACCCGTGACGAGAAGGTCCGTATTGCCAAGGCGCTTGAGAAGCTGAAGGTGGACATTATCGAGGCAGGTTTCCCCGTGGCCAGTCAGGGTGATTTTGAGGCAGTAAGGGCCGTAGCCGAGGCGGTGACCGACAGCGTTGTCTGTGGCCTCGCCAGGACCGGTAATGCCGATATTGATGCGGCGGCCGAGGCATTGAAACCGGCGCGGGCATTTCGTATCCATACGTTTATCGCGACCTCACCGATACATATGGTGCATAAATTGCGCATGACACCGGAGCAGGTCGTTGAAAATGCCGTACGTGCGGTAAAACGTGCCAGAAACTATACCGACAATGTCGAGTTTTCACCCGAAGATGCCGGTCGCTCTGAACTCGATTTTCTGTGTCATGTAATCGAGTCCGTCATCAAGGCCGGAGCGACGACTATCAACGTGCCGGATACTGTAGGTTACAGCGTCCCGCAACAGTTTGGCGAAACTATAAGACGGATCATCGAGCGGGTACCCAATTCGGACAAGGCCGTATTCTCTGTGCACTGCCACAATGACCTTGGGCTGGCGGTTTCCAATTCACTTGCCGCTGTATTGAATGGCGCGAGACAGGTCGAATGTACTATAAACGGCCTCGGTGAACGCGCTGGCAATGCCGCGCTCGAAGAGATTGTGATGGCGGTACGTACCCGCCGGGATGTATTTGCCTGTGATACGGATATCGATACAACAGAGATCGTAAACTGTTCCAGACTGGTGTCCAATATCACCGGCTTTGCCGTACAGCCGAACAAGGCGATAGTGGGCGCAAATGCGTTTGCCCATGAGTCCGGGATCCATCAGGACGGCATCATCAAGAGCCGCGAGACCTACGAAATCATGCGTGCCCAGGATGTTGGCTGGCATACCAACCGGCTGGTACTTGGAAAACATTCCGGTCGAAATGCATTCAAGACCCGTTTGAAGGAACTGGGTTTTGAATTCAGCAGCGAGGAAGAACTGAACGAGACGTTCAAGCGGTTCAAGGATCTCGCGGATAAAAAGCACGAAATCTTTGACGAGGATTTGCAGGCGCTGGTCACTGACAGTTTGCAGGATACCGCAAACGAGAGGATCAAGTTCCAGTCGTTGAAGGTCTCACTTGAAACCGGCGAGGTGCCTGCGGCCGATATTACCGTCAGTGTAGATGGCGTGGAAAAACACGGTCAGGCGAATGGGGCAGGCCCGGTAGATGCGGTATTCAGGGCAATAGAATCGGTCATTGAGAGTGGCTGCAACTTGCAGCTGTATTCAGTGAACAGTATTACCGGTGGCACCGACTCCCAGGGTGAAGTGACAGTGCGCGTTGACAAGGATGGACGTATCGTCAATGGCCGAGGTTCGGATACGGACATCATTGCCGCTTCAGCCAAGGCCTATATCAACGCGCTGAATCGCGCGCTGGAAAAGACGACGCGTGCCCATCCGCAGATATGAGTCTGTCAGTCCGACAACAGGAATATTTACAGTTACTGGGTATTGATGTCTGGGTATCGCGTGATGCACCCGCCACGGTAGCTGACAGCTACCGTGCGCCGGACCTTGCAGATATCCCTGCGGCGAATGATGAATGGGCGGTGCTACGTGAACAGGTCTCGGTTTGCCGTAAATGCCAGTTGCATCAGGGCAGGACACAGACGGTCTTTGGTACCGGCAGTGAAACGGCGGACTGGATGATCATTGGTGAAGCACCCGGTGCCGAGGAAGATCGGCAGGGAGAGCCGTTTGTCGGTCGTGCCGGAAAGTTGCTCGGCTCGATGCTGCAGGCGATCGGACTGGACCGCAAACAGGTGTTTATAGCCAATATCCTGAAATGCCGACCACCGGAAAATCGTGACCCGGTCGCGGAGGAGGTCGCTGCCTGCGGAGATTATCTGCGCAGACAGATCCTGCTGGTCCGGCCAAAGATCATTCTCGCGGTTGGTCGTATCGCAGCACAGAATCTGCTGCAAATCGATACACCCATCGGTAAAATGCGGGGCCAGCGTTATGAGTATGCCGCGCTGAATATTCCGGTTGTTGTTACCTACCACCCGGCCTACCTGCTCCGTTCGCCACGCGAGAAACGCAAGAGCTGGGATGATTTGCAGGCCGCAGTCAAATTGTACCAGGAACTCATCAAGTGAGTGCCGTTGTGAAAAACCGTGCACCTGACCTGCGACCGATGGTGGAAGATGATCTCGCCCGGATCCTGCTGATAGAGAGGGATGTGTATGAGTTTCCCTGGAGTGCCACCATATTCACGGACTGTTTGCAGGTGGGATATTGTTGCTGGGTTCTGGCAGATGCAAACGGACAGATTGAGGGGTATGGTGTCATGTCTGTGGCGGCCGGCGAGTGTCACATCCTGAACCTGAGTGTGCGCCGTAACTCACAAGGCGCCGGTTACGGGCGCAGACTACTGGAATATCTTTTGGATGTTGCCGCCAGTCACAAGGCAGATGTGGCATTTCTGGAGGTGCGCCCGTCGAATACGGTTGCCAGACACCTTTATGATACGGCGGGATTTAATGAAGTAGGAATGCGCAGGAATTATTACCCGGCCAGAACGGGCCGTGAAGATGCCATTATCATGGCCAAAACACTGATCCAGACTTGAACCAGGTTGTACTGATATGAATTATCCAACAATCGAAACGATAATCGGCAACACCCCGTTGGTTCGCCTGCAGCGTATACCCGGCAAGACCAGCAATACTATTCTGGGCAAGCTGGAAGGCGATAATCCCGCCGGTTCGGTCAAGGATCGTCCAGCGATGAGCATGATCAAATATGCCGAGCTGCGGGGCGATATAAAGCCAGGCGATACATTAATTGAAGCTACCAGCGGTAATACCGGAATAGCACTGGCGATGGCAGCCGCTGTAAAGGGCTATCGTATGGTGCTGATTATGCCGGAACATATGAGTATCGAACGCCGGGCGACAATGAAGGCATTTGGTGCCGATATCATTCTGGTCAGCCGGAAGGAGGGTATGGAAGGAGCGCGAGATCTTTCCGAACAGATGCAATTGCAGGGCAAGGGCAAGGTACTTAACCAGTTTGCCAATCCGGACAACCCGCGTGCACATTATGAAGGTACGGGCCCCGAGATCTGGCGTGATACCGGGGGCAAGGTCACCCATTTTGTCAGTGCGATGGGTACGACCGGGACGATCATGGGTGTGTCGCGGTATCTGAAAGAGCAAAATCCTGCCATCCGGATTATTGGTGTACAGCCTGAGGGAGAGAGCAGTATCCCGGGGATCCGGCGCTGGCCCGAGGCTTACCTGCCGAGAATATTCGAGAAACAGCGGGTCGACCGGATTATGGATGTGACGGCTGAACAGGCAGAAGAGACTACCCGCCGACTGGCGGCTGAAGAGGGGATCTTTGCCGGCGTTTCCTCGGGCGGTTCCGTCCATGCCGCGTTGAGATTATCGGCGGAGCTGGAAAACGCTGTTATCGTTGCAATTATCTGCGATCGCGGTGATCGCTATCTCTCCACCAATGTGTTTCCGGCCTAGAATTCAACGTTATGAATATACTGGTTTTTGATATTGAAACAGTCCCGGACATTGAGTCGGGCAAACGTTTGTATGATCTGGATGGCCTGTCAGACAAGGAAGTGGCTGAAGTGATGTTTTCCCGCAGACGCCAGGAGACAGACGGCGCATCTGACTTTTTACGACTGCACCTGCACCGGGTTGTTGCCATCTCGGTTCTCTTGAGTACACGTGACAAATTGAATGTCTGGTCACTGGGTACAGTCGAGGCTGATGAAGCGGACCTGTTGCAGCGGTTTTATGAAGGTATAGAAAAATACAGCCCGCGTCTGGTGTCCTGGAACGGACGGGGTTTTGATCTGCCGGTCATGCATTATCGCGCCTTGTTACATGGTGTGCAGGCACCGCGTTACTGGGAGACCGGTGCAAATGACCAGAGTTACAAGTGGAATAACTATATCAGCCGCTATCACGACAGACACACAGACCTGATGGATGTGCTCGCTGCCTATGAAGGCCGCGCGGTGGCCCCGCTGGACCAGATTGCGACCCTGCTGGGATTTCCCGGCAAGATGGGTATGAGTGGTGACAAGGTCTGGGACAGTTACGCTGCCGGAAATCTTGCCGCTATCCGCAACTATTGTGAAACCGATGTCTTGAATACATATCTGGTCTACCTGCGTTTCGAACTGATGCGGGGGCATCTGAACCCGGATTCATACGAATACGAATGTGAGCGTGTACGCACGATGTTGCAGGACGAGGCCCGACCACATTTGCTCGAGTTTCTGGATAAATGGACAGCGGGTGCTACGCGCAAGCGTAATTAACGGGAGATGTCCAGACGCCGCAAACAACTGCCTGACGCACCCGGTGAGGCCACGATTGAGTCACTGTCTCACGAGGGCAGGGGCATCGCCCATATCGACGGCAAGATTATTTTTATCGACGAGGCCTTGCCCGGAGAGACGGTCAGGTTTACCTATACCGGCCAGCGTTCGCGTTTTGCCGAAGGCGCCGCCTTTGAGATCACCAATCCGTCTCCCGACCGGGTAGACCCGGGTTGCCGTTACTTTACGATTTGTGGTGGTTGCAGTTTGCAGCATATGAGTCCCCAGGCACAGATCGCCCATAAGCAACAGGTGTTATTTGAGCAGTTGCGCCATATTGGCGGCGTCGAACCCGTGGACACGCTGCCACCACTGACCGGTGAGGTCTGGGGTTACCGACACAAGGCCCGACTCGGTGTCAAATACGTGCAGAAAAAAGGCAAGGTACTCGTCGGGTTTCGCGAGAAAAACAAACCGTATATTGCCGATATCGATAGCTGTGAGGTCCTGCACCCGGTTATCGGTAAAAAACTGGTTGCACTGAAAGAACTGGTCAACAGCCTGCAAATCAGGAGTGAAATCCCGCAGATGGAAGTGGCCGTTGGTGACGATGGCGCCATGATTGTGGTACGCCACATGGTTGACCTGCCACCGACAGACCGGGCGCTGTTACAGCAATTTGAGGCAGAGCATGGCATTGGCATTCTGTTACAGGGCAATCATGCAGAGACAGTCCTGCCGCTGGCGGAAAACGGTGTGGACAGATTGATGTATAAACTGGATGACTACGGTGTGCAGATGGAGTTTACACCGCTGGACTTTACCCAGATAAACTTCCGTATTAACCGCGATATGATCGGACAGGTCATCAATCTTCTGCAACCGGAGAAAACCGACCACTTGCTGGATCTGTTTTGCGGGCTGGGTAATTTTACATTACCGCTGGCTCGCCATGCGGCGTTCGTGACCGGGGTGGAAGGGGCGACCCGGCTGGTTGAAAAGGCCCGGTTGAATGCCGTTAAAAATGCAATTGATAATGTAGAATTTCAGAAGGCCGATCTGTACCTGCCAGCAATAGCGGGTGAATTTTTGCATCGACGTTTTGACAAGGTGCTGCTGGATCCACCGCGCAGTGGTGCACAGGAAGTGATAGAGCAGATGAAATTCACCCACGTCCACCGGCTGGTCTATGTCTCCTGTAATCCGGCCACACTGGCACGAGATGCAGGTTTGCTGGTCAAACTGCACGGGTTTAAACTCGTCAGTGCAGGCGTGATGGACATGTTTCCGCACACCACCCATGTGGAATCGCTGGCCGTATTCGAGAAGAACTGACCGTTGCCGATGAGGGCTCCCCGATTCCAGATTGATATCTACCTCCAGCAGCAGATCCTGCGCCTGAGCAAGGATGGTCAACTGCTGGCGGTATATCCCGTATCTACCGCACGTAACGGTGCGGGCGAAAAAATGAACAGTGAATGCACACCGCGTGGACAGCACCGGATAGTGGAAAAATTCGGGGACGAGTGTCCCGTCGATACCGTGCTGGTAGGCAGAAAACCGACCGGTGAACTCTATACACCACAATTGCGTGCCTGTTATCCTGAACGTGACTGGATCCTGACCCGCATACTGCGTCTTGATGGCCTGGAGGAGGGTATCAATCGGGGCGGGGATGTAGACACATACGAGCGCATGATTTACATACATGGCTCACCGGACGATGTGCAGATGGGCGCCCCGGGTTCGCATGGTTGTATACGTATGCGCAACGCGGATGTGCTCCGTTTGTATCTTACAGTTCCGGTCGGGACCACGGTCAATATACACGATTCGTGAACGGTTATTCAGCTGGCACCGGGCCATCTTTTCATGGCCTATGTAAACCGATTACGTCCTGCGCCGTTTTTGTATGCTGTAAACCGAAATTAACCTGTTCTATGGAGGACAGCACCATGAGTAGACAAATACTGACAAAAACCGCGATTCTTTGCAGTCTGGTCGCCAGTCTGGTTCCGGCAACAATGGTTATTGCCCAGGACGAACAGGCAGACCGGCTGGACGGCCTGTTTGTACAGGACAATGATGACCAGATGGGCATGGAAGACCGCAAGGCGGAACGCGAGGCACGTATGGCGGAATTTGCAAAGAACAATCCTGAGGCCGCCGCCCGTATGCAGGAGCGCCGTGCCGAAATGGAACAACGCCGTTCTGAATTTGAAGCCAAATATCCCGAGGCTGCCGCAGAACTGAAAGGATGGCGTGCAGAGGACGAGGCCATGCGCAAGCAGGATCGTGAGCAGAGGCAGGCCCGCAAGCAGCAGTTTGAGACCAAATATCCGGAAGCGGCGGCCGAGATGAAAGCCTGGCGTGAGCAGGAACGGGCCGGACAGGAACAGCGCCGTGCCGAGATGGATGCGCGCAGACAGGAGTTTAAATCCAGATATCCGGAAGCGGCCGCTGAGATGCGACGTTTCCGCGAAGAGGGTGGTGGTGAACGTCGTCGACCCCGTATGAACCGCACGCCTGGCGGTTAATCAAAAATATCGGTTCGGCAGTAGTCAATCCGGCCCGGTCCGGGTTGACTACTACTGCCACAAGCAGTCTATGCAAATACGGAAAATGGATCCGGAAAGGATATATAAAACAGTAGATTACCGTAATTTACCGCAGTCGGACGCCGGAATGTCAACCCGGTACCCACTGATACGTTTTAAACCTTGTGGAAATCCAGGTGCAAGTTACTAAAATGTAGTCAGGGAAGCAGGTGTTCATGATAGGCCCCGGTGTCGGGCCAATGATGAAACGATAAATATATTATAAGGGGATGCACTCTGGGCGGTCATAAGGAGCTTGAACAGTTTCTCGCAGGGATTGAGAGGCGGGCCTTTCGTATGGCTGAAATGGCGACCGGTAATCGGGATGATGCAATGGACATCCTGCAGGACGCGATGTTCAAGCTGGTGCAGAATTACGCAGGGCGTGATCCGAAGGAATGGGGTGCCTTGTTCCAGACCATCCTGCAAAGCAGGATAACGGATCATTATCGGCGGAACGCGGTCCGGAACCGGTTCCGGGTCTGGTTCGGTCGAAAAGATGATGACGATGATGAGCCGGATCCGTTGCAGATGCAGGAGGATGAATCAGGCAGTCGGCCTGACAAGGAGCTGGAGATGGCGATGACAATGAAACAACTGGATGAGGCCGTCCGCCAGTTGCCACGACGCCAGCAGCAGGCGTTCATGCTCAGGGCACTGGAGGGCATGGATGTGGCCGAGACAGCGAGTGTGATGAAATGTTCTGAAGGCAGTGTCAAGACCCATTACTTCAGGGCACTTGCCGTATTGCGGGATAAACTGGATGAGTACATGATATGAACGAGGAACAAACAGACGTATTGGCAGAAAAGATCCGGGCCAGGTTTGATCAGAGTGTCACCGCGCTTGACGGGGAGACCTTGTCCAGGATTACACGTGCACGTTACAGTGCCCTGGAGCAGAAACGAATCCCGGGTGCGGGACGCGGCTACTGGTTGCCAGCAGGCGCTCTGGCTTCAGCCTGTCTGGCCATACTGGTATACAGTCTGGTACCGCAAACCAGTGTAGAAGAAAAATCATTCGTAGATGAAATCGAAATTATTTCAGAACTGGATCTTTATGAAAATCTCGAGTTCTATGAATGGCTTGAACAGCATGAAATCCCCTCTTAATGGACTGCTATTGATAATGATGAGTCTGTTACCTCTACCCAATCATGCCCAGACACTCACAGGTGATACCGCAGAGACGTATCCCTCGGCCGAGTTTCTGGAATTTTTGTCCGAGTGGGAGACGGATTCGGGCGAGTGGGCCGGGCCTGAGCAGTTTGAAGATGATTCGTTTGAACAACTGTTTGAAGAGAATGAAAATACAGATACCCAGAATGAAGGTGCTGAAAATGCTGAATAGACTGCCTGGCATTTTGTTGTTGTTGGTTTTCCTGTTATCACCAGTAGTCGGGGCCCAGCAGACGGGGTCCTGGGACAGTCTGGCGCCGGAACAGCAGGAGATATTGAAACCATATCAGCAGAGGTGGAGCGAATTACCTCCTGAGCGACAGGTCGCCTTGCAGAGGGCGGCGGAACGCTGGAGCAGTATGTCCCCTGAAAATCGCCAGCATGCACAACGTCAGTTTGATAGATGGAGAGAATTCAGGCGTGACAGAAAACAGGTCATACGCCGGCGGTTTGAGCAGTTTAATAATCTGTCTGCACTGGAGCAGCAACACCTGAAGCGGCGTCAGGAATGGTTTAACACTCTGTCGCCGGAGGTTCGGACTGCATTGCGTGAAAGATGGGAAACGATGACGCCGGAGCAAAAACTTTCCTTCAGGCAGGGCCCGAACCGGATATCTGCCGAGGACCGTGAGGCACTGCGTGAATACATGCACAGCCTTACGCCTGACAAGCGGCAGGAATTGTCCCAACGCTGGCAGTCCATGTCACCCGAGGAACGCAGTACGCTGATTGAACAGGCAGGGAGGCAGCGCATTGAGGTCCAGACCGGTCGTGAGCTACGGCAACGGCGGGACGGTCAGCCGGTTCCGCCGCCCCGGATGAATCGTAATCCAGACAATATCCCCGGTCGTTAAGCCCACCATCAAGCGAACTACAGGCGCTAGCCTGTCTGAATTCAGCATTGATCCAACCGGTGACTATGAATACCATTGTTGCAATTACACGCTGAAGTGCAGGCGTTCATTCAGTCAATATTCCGTGAGGTGAGTTCTTGAGTCTGGGTCCTGTCATGCTGGATTTACGTGGTCCTGAAATACAACAGGACGAGATTGATCTGTTGCGTCATCCACTGGTCGGTGGTGTCATCCTGTTTTCAAGGAACTATACAGACCCGGCCCAGGTGGTGGAGCTGACATCCAGGATACGTCAGGCCAGACCTACACCATTGCTGATCGCAGTTGACCATGAAGGCGGTCGTGTCCAGCGTTTCAGGGACGGCTTTACCCGGTTACCCGCTGCGGGCCTGTTTGGCCGCTTATATGATGATGATCCGAAAGTGGCGCTTGAATACGCGAACCGGACCGGATGGTTGCTCGCCCAGGAACTGTTGGCGGTCGGGGTGGACTTCAGTTTTGCCCCGGTGCTGGATGTGGACACCGGTCGGAGCAAGGTGATAGGTGATAGGGCCTTTCATCGTAATGTTGATGCCTTGAGCACACTGGCAAGGGCATCGATAAAAGGCATGAAGTCGGCAGGGATGGCCGCCGTCGGTAAACATTTCCCGGGGCATGGTCATGTGCGTGAGGACTCGCACGAAACCGTCCCGGTGGATGACCGCCGTTTTGAAGATATCATGATGAACGATGTCGTACCG
>CAMDWI010000008.1 GCA_945878555.1 Klebsiella pneumoniae | reverse complement strand
CGAGTAAAGGACCTACCGGGTGTTCGCTATCATACTGTACGCGGAACGCTGGATACCTCTGGTGTAGGCGACAGGAGACAGGGTCGTTCGAAGTACGGTGCAAAAAGACCGAAATCCTAACGAAATTCAGACTGGATATTAACGATGTCACGAAGAAGAGTTGCTGAGAAAAGAGAAATCCTGCCGGATCCGAAATATTCAGATCAGGTACTGGCAAAATTCATCAATATGGTCATGCGAAGTGGGAAGAAGTCCACCGCAGAAAAGATTGTATACGGTGCGCTTGATGAAATGGGCAGTCGCAGCAAGGGCGGTAATCCCCTGGAACTGTTTAACAAGGCACTGGGAAATGTTCGACCAGTCGTTGAAGTGAAATCCAGACGTGTTGGTGGTGCGACCTATCAGATACCGGTCGAAGTCAGGTCTGACAGAAGTATGGCTCTGGCCATGCGTTGGCTGGTAGATGCATCCAAAAAGCGCAGTGAAAAAAATATGGGCTTGCGACTTGCAGGTGAATTAATGGATGCGTCAGAAAACCGCGGTAGCGCAATCAAGAAGCGTGAAGATACGCACAAGATGGCTGAAGCAAACAAGGCGTTTTCACATTACCGCTGGTAATAGTAACAACCAATATTTATATAGAGCAGGAAATAATCAGTGGCCAGAAATACACCAATTGAACGTTATCGTAATATCGGCATCATGGCTCATATTGATGCGGGTAAGACTACGACGACCGAGCGCGTACTGTATTACACCGGTGTAAACCATAAAATCGGCGAAGTACATGATGGTGCGGCCACGATGGACTGGATGGAGCAGGAACAGGAGCGTGGTATTACGATTACTTCAGCGGCTACTACCTGTTTCTGGAAAGGTATGGCAGGAAACTATCCGGAGCATCGTATCAATATAATTGATACCCCCGGACACGTAGATTTCACGATTGAAGTAGAACGCTCCCTGCGTGTGCTTGATGGAGCCTGCGCAGTATTCTGCGCTGTAGGTGGCGTAGAACCACAGTCTGAGACCGTGTGGCGTCAGGCACAGAAGTATAAAGTGCCTCGTATCGCCTTTGTTAACAAGATGGACAGGGCTGGTGCGAATTTCCTCCGTGTAGTAAACCAGATAAAGACCCGCCTGGGTAGTAATGCAGTTCCGATACAGATTCCAATCGGTGCAGAGGAAAACTTCGAGGGTGTAGTAGATCTGATCAAGATGAAAGCGATCTACTGGGAAAAGGAAAATATGGGGGTCAAGTTTACAGAAACGGACATCCCGGCTGAAATGGTCGACCTGTGTCAGGAATGGCATGACAATATGGTTGAAGCCGCTGCTGAAGCATCAGAAGAATACATGGACAGGTATCTGAATAACGGTCAGCTGACAACAGAAGAAATCAAGAAGGGTTTGCGCATGCGTACCCTTATTAACGAAGTTGTGCCAATTGTGTGTGGTTCCGCATTCAAAAATAAGGGTGTGCAGACCATGCTTGATGCTGTCCTCGATTATCTGCCATCACCTACTGATGTGCCTCCAATCAAGGGAATCAAGGATGATGCTGCTGAGACACCTGATGAAAGACACGCGTCAGATGAGGAACCTTTTGCAGCGCTCGCATTCAAGATCGCGACTGACCCTTTTGTAGGAACACTGACGTTTTTCCGTGTTTATTCCGGTGTGCTTAAGTCAGGCGATACGCTTTATAATCCGGTGAAAAGTAGGAAAGAGCGCGTTGGGCGTGTGGTTCAGATGCATGCAAATAGTCGCGAGGAAATCAAGGAAGTTCGGGCAGGAGACATTGCTGCAGCGGTTGGTTTGAAAGATGTGACTACCGGCGATACCCTGTGTGATTTGAACAATATTATCACGCTGGAGCGCATGGAGTTCCCAGAACCTGTTATTGCAGTGGCGGTTGAACCGAAGACCAAAGGTGATCAGGAAAAAATGGGTGTTGCGCTCGGCAAACTTGCGCAGGAAGATCCTTCTTTCCGTGTCCATACAGACGAAGAGTCAGGCCAAACCATCATCTCCGGTATGGGCGAGCTACATCTGGAAATTATTGTTGATCGTATGCGTCGTGAGTTCAACGTTGAAGCAAACGTTGGCAAGCCCCAGGTTGCATATCGTGAAACCATCAGAAAAATCAACGAAAAAGCTGAAGGCAAGTTTATTCGTCAGAGTGGTGGCCGTGGTCAGTATGGTCATGTTGTACTCAAGATTGAACCGAATGAATCCGGCAAGGGTTATGAGTTCCTTAACGCCGTTGTAGGTGGCGCGGTACCAAAAGAATATGTCAATGCTGTAGATAAAGGCATACAAGAGCAGCTGAAAAACGGTATCATTGCCGGCTACCCAGTGGTTGATGTAAAGGTAACCTTGTACGACGGTTCCTATCACGATGTGGACTCCAGTGAAATGGCGTTCAAAATCGCCGGTTCCATGGGATTCAAGGAAGGTGCAGCGAAAGCCGGTCCGGTATTGCTTGAGCCTATAATGAAAGTTGAAGTTGTTACACCCGAAGATTATCTCGGCGGTGTAACGGGTGACATCAACCGCAGGCGCGGAATACTGCAGGGTACGGAAGATTCTCCGGCAGGTAAAATTATCAGGGCGGAAGTACCGCTCTCGGAAATGTTCGGTTATGCCACGGATCTGCGTTCTGCAACCCAGGGTCGTGCAACCTACACAATGGAATTTGAAAAATATACACAGGTGCCGCCGAATATCGCTGAAGGCATCATAAGCAAGAATCAATAATTCAAAGTTATAACAAGACAGATAAGAGGTGAGCCGTGTCCAAGGGAAAATTTGAACGAAAGAAGCCACATGTGAACGTTGGCACGATAGGTCACGTGGATCATGGGAAGACGACATTGACAGCGGCCATCACGAAGACGATGGCGGCGAAGTTTGGTGGCGAGTTCAAGGCATACGACCAGATTGACAACGCCCCTGAAGAGCGCGCCCGTGGAATAACGATAGCGACGGCGCACGTGGAATATGAGAGTGATGCACGCCATTACGCCCACGTAGATTGCCCGGGGCATGCGGATTATGTGAAGAACATGATCACGGGAGCGGCACAGATGGATGGTGCGATTCTGGTAGTCAGTGCGGCTGACGGCCCGATGCCGCAGACGCGAGAGCACATATTGCTGGCTCGCCAGGTAGGAGTTCCGTTCATCGTGGTGTACCTGAACAAGGCAGACATGGTTGACGACGCGGAGCTTCTGGAGCTGGTAGAGATGGAAGTGCGTGAGTTGCTGGACAAGTATGATTTTCCGGGAGATGACACGCCGGTAGTAACGGGCAGTGCATTGAAGGCGCTGGAAGGCGATACGAGTGATATAGGTACGAAGTCGATTGAGAAGCTGGTGGCGGCGATGGATGCGTACATTCCGGTCCCTGAGCGTCCGGTAGAGAAGCCGTTTTTGATGCCGATTGAGGATGTATTTTCGATTTCGGGCCGCGGAACGGTGGTAACGGGCCGAATCGAGCGCGGCATCGTGAAGGTAGGCGAGGAAATCGAGATTGTAGGCTTGCGAGACACCCAGAAGACGACGTGTACAGGCGTTGAGATGTTCCGCAAGTTGCTGGACGAGGGTCAGGCGGGTGACAACGTAGGTGTGTTGCTGCGCGGGACGAAGCGTGAAGATGTTGAGCGTGGTCAGGTGTTGTGCAAGCCGGGTACGATCACGCCGCACACGAAGTTTGAGTGTGAGATATATGTCTTGAGCAAGGAAGAAGGTGGACGACACACGCCGTTTTTCAATAACTATCGTCCGCAGTTTTATTTCCGCACGACGGACGTAACCGGTGCGGTAGAGTTACCGTCGGGCACGGAGATGGTGATGCCGGGAGACAACGTGAAGCTGACGGTGGATTTGATATCACCGATTGCGATGGAAGAGGGCGTACGTTTTGCTATCCGTGAAGGTGGTCGTACGGTTGGCGCCGGTGTCGTATCCAAAATATTGGTGTAATTGAGTAATTATAAAATGGCAGAACAGCAAATAATACGAATCCGGTTGAAGGCATTTGATCATCGTCTGATTGATCAGTCGACCCGTGAAATTGTGGAGACAGCACGTCGTACCGGTGCCCAGGTAAAGGGGCCGATACCACTGCCAACCAAGAAAGAGCGTTATACAATTTTGATATCTCCGCATGTAGATAAAGATGCCCGGGATCAGTACGAAATACGCACACACAAGCGACTGATGGATATTATAAATCCGACAGACAAAACGGTTGATGCGCTTATGAAGCTGGATCTGGCAGCTGGCGTGGATGTACAGATAAAACTTAACTAATTCAGTCAGACTGATAATTATCGTATCAAGGCGAAGTATATGACAATTGGAATCGTGGGACGAAAGCGCGGTATGACACGTGTCTTCACAGAGAGCGGGGATTCGATACCGGTATCTGTGATAGAGGCATTACCGAACAAGGTTACCAGGCTCGCAGGCGTGGATGACAGGGGATACCGAGCAGTCCAGGTTGCCTGGGGTGAGAAACGCAGGAACCTGATCAATAAGCCCGCTGCAGGTAATCTTGCCCAGGCTGAAGTGGGTGCTGCATACGGTCTGGTGGAATTCAGACTTGGCGAAAATGAAAAAACAGAACTGGCTCAGGGTGCCGATATCAAGGTTGATATTTTCGCCAACGGCCAGAAAGTAGATGTAACCGGCACAACTATTGGTAAGGGTTTCGCCGGTGTTATCAAACGGCACAATTTCAGACATCAGCGAAATTCGCATGGTAACTCAAAGTCGCATCGTGCACCGGGTTCCATCGGTCAAAACCAGTCACCAGGCAGAGTATTCAAAGGCAAGAAGATGGCTGGTCATATGGGTAATGTCCAACGCACCACGCAGAATCTTGAGATTGTGCGGGTAGATGCAGAACGAAACCTGCTGCTGATTAAAGGTGCAATTCCCGGTTCGAAGGGTGGCAAGGTGGTTGTAAAACCATCAGTCAAGGCTAAATCTAAGGGTCTATAGAAGTGGAAATAACATTACATCAAAACGGAAAGAAGCCCTCCAAGATTGAGGTTTCTGATGCTGTATTTGGTGCCGGATATAACGAAACTCTGGTCCATCAGGCATTGACGACATATATGTCCGCAGCAAGGTCGGGTACCAAGGCACAAAAAACCCGATCTGACGTCAGGGGTGGTGGCAAAAAGCCCTTTAACCAGAAAGGTACCGGCCGAGCCAGAGCAGGAACAATCCGTAGCCCGTTATGGCGTGGGGGTGGTGTGACCTTCGCTGCAAGACCTAGGTCTTACAGCAAGAAATTGAACAAGAAGATGTATCAAGGTGCGATGCGTTCTATCTTTTCCGAGCTCGCCAGGTCCGGAAGGTTAAGCTGCATAGAATCGTTCCTGATTGATGAGCCCAAGACCAAGTTGGCCAAGCAGTATCTGGCTGATCTGGGCCTGAACGAAGTTCTGATAATTACGGATGATGTTAATTCAGCAACCTACATGGCTATCCGTAACATTCCGATGGTTGATGTTGTCGATACCACTGAAATTGACCCGTACTCACTTATCGGGTTCAAGAATATATTGATTACCAAGGCTGCTGTTGAAAAGGTGGAGGCCTGGCTCGGATGAACCAAGAAAAATTGATGAACTTATTGCTCGCTCCGCGTATTACGGAAAAGAGCACAATGGTTGGCGAAAAGTACCGTCAGTATGTATTTAAAGTATTGAAGACAGCAACCAAGCCGCAAATCAGGCAGGCTGTAGAGTTGATGTTCAAGGTCGAAGTCGATTCTGTCCAGATAAGCAATGTGAAAGGCAAACGCAAGGCGTTTAAACAGACGGTAGGCAAGCGTTCTGACTGGAAGAAGGCTTATGTCAAGCTGAAACCGGGCTTCGACATAAATTTTATGGGTACCTAGAGAGAATACATTCGTTATGGCAATTGTAAAACCAAGACCGATTACCCCTGGACGCCGCGGAGTTGTCAAGATTGTTACTCCGGATCTGCACAAGGGTGATCCGTATGAGCCGCTGGTTGAAATCCAGGGCAAAAAGTCAGGCAGGAATAATCACGGTCATATTACCGTTCGTCATCGTGGCGGCGGCAGCAAACAGCGTTACCGGATTATCGATTTCAAGCGTGACAAGGACGGTATCCCGGCAAAGGTTGAGAGAATTGAATACGACCCAAATCGTACAGCTAATATTGCATTACTTGTATACGGGGATGGAGAACGTAGGTATATTGTCGCCCCCCAGGGTATCAAGGCGGGTTCAACAGTCATTTCAGGTGTTGAAGCCAGTATTGAAGTAGGTAATACGTTGCCATTACGCAATATACCGGTAGGCGCTAACCTGCATTGTGTTGAATTACAGCCAGGCAAGGGCGCGCAGCTGGCAAGAAGTGCCGGTGCCAGCGTTCAGTTGATTGCGCGTGAAGGTAGTCATGCAACCCTCCGCTTACGCTCGGGTGAAATGCGCAAGGTTCCAATTGAATGCCGGGCCACGATTGGTGAAGTCAGTAATGGCGAGCACAATCTCAGGAAACTGGGCAAGGCAGGTGCAAAACGGTGGCGCGGTATCAGGCCAACAGTACGTGGTGTAGCGATGAATCCGGTTGATCATCCGCACGGCGGTGGTGAAGGAAAAACCTCGGGTGGCAGACATCCTGTCTCTCCATGGGGTACTCCGACCAAAGGATATAAAACACGAAAGAACAAGCGCACAAGCAATATGATTGTTCGCCGACGTAATAAAGGGTAACGGGAGAGATTAGTGGCAAGATCAGTTAAAAAAGGTCCTTTCGTTGATCATCACCTGATCAAGAAAGTCGATGCCGTCGTCGCAAGTAATGACAAACGGCCAATAAAAACGTGGTCGCGTCGTTCAATGATTTTGCCGGAAATGGTCGGCCTGACGATTTCCGTTCATAACGGCAGGGATCATATGCCGATATATGTCAGCGAAAATATGGTTGGACACAAGCTGGGTGAATTTGCAGTCACCCGCACATTCCGTGGCCATACAGCTGACAAAAAAGTAGTTAAATAAACTGAGAGCTTCGAAGAATATGGCTACAAGGGCAACATTACGGTTTACACGACAGGCGCCGAGAAAAATGCGTCTGGTAGCAGATCAGATCAGGGGCAAGTCTGTAGAGAAGGCGCTTAATATCCTTGCTTTCAGCGAGAAAGAATCTGCCGAAGTGATCAAAAAGGTTCTCGAATCTGCAATTGCAAATGCCGAGCATAATGATAACGCAGATATTGATGAGCTGAAAATTACCGAGATTTTTGTTGATGCGGGCCCTGTTCTGAAAAGAATGAGTCCGAGGGCGCGCGGCCGTGCGGACAGGTTACTGAAACCGACCAGTCATATCACAATAACAGTTGCTGAACAGGAATAGTGAGCTAGATTATGGGACAAAAGGTACATCCAACAGGTATTCGTCTGGGGATAATCAAGGACTGGACATCTACCTGGTATGCAGATACGAAAGACTATGCAGGCTATCTGCATACAGACATGGAAGTTCGGACTTTCCTGCGTAAGAAACTGGCCAGTGCGTCCGTCAGCCGTATCCAGATTGAACGGCCGGCAAACAATGCCAGGGTAATCATACATACCGCAAGGCCAGGTATTGTGATTGGTAAAAAAGGCGAGGACATTGAACGCCTTCGTGCAGAAATCACCAAGATCATGGGTGTGCCCGCTACAGTCAGTGTTGAGGAAATCAGAAAGCCGGAACTGGATGCCTATCTGGTGGCGGAGAGTGTGGCACAACAAATTGAACGCCGTATCATGTTTCGCCGTGCGATGAAAAGGGCTGTTACCAATACCATGCGTCTTGGTGCCCTGGGAATGAAGATTAATCTTTCAGGAAGATTGAACGGTGCAGAAATCGCACGTTCTGAATGGTATCGAGAAGGCCGCGTCCCATTACATACCTTGAGGGCTGATATTGACTATGGTACTGCCGAATCAAATACCACCTATGGTGTAATCGGCGTCAAGGTATGGATCTTCAAGGGTGAAATTTTGGGGAACAGAAAAGTTGAAGAGGAATCTTCAGTTGCCCCAACGGCTGCGTAAGATAATCAGGAATTTACAAAATGTTACAGCCTAAAAAAACTAAATTCAGGAAAATGTCGAAAGGCCGCAATCGCGGACTTGCCCAGGTAGGAAACAAGGTAAGTTTTGGTGATTTCGGACTGAAAACAACAGGTCGCGGCCGTATAACGGCACGTCAGATTGAGGCAGCACGACGTGCAATTACGCGTGCTCTCAAACGTGGCGGTAAATTATGGATCAGGGTATTCCCCGACAAGCCTATTACCAAAAAGCCGCTTGAAGTCAGGCAAGGTAAAGGTAAGGGTAATGTCGAATACTGGGTAGCACTTGTCCAGCCGGGCAAGGTGTTGTATGAAGTAGAGGGCGTTACGGAACAGTTGGCCCGCGAGGCATTTGACCTTGCTGCCGCTAAACTTCCAGTAAAGACAACATTTGTACACAGGACGATTTTGTAATGAATACTTCAGACTTGAGAACGAAAACCTCTGAAGAGTTGCAATCTTTATTGCTGGATCTTAACAGGGAAAAATTCAACCTGCGTATGCAGCAGGGAACTGGCCAGCTTTCAAAGCCTAGCCAGATGAAGTCTGTACGCAGACAGATTGCCAGGGTAAAAACCATCTTAACCGAAATGGAAGTGAGTAAAAGTTAATGAGTGAAATCAAGCGTATTCCCCGTACCCTGACCGGTACAGTGGTCAGTAACAAGATGGACAAGTCCATCTCTGTTTCGATTGAAAGACTGGTCAGACATCCGGTGTATGAGAAATATATACGTCGCTCGACGAAACTGCTGGCACATGATGAAAAAAATGAATGTAACGAAGGTGATGTAGTAATCATTGAGTCGTCACGGCCAATTTCAAAACGTAAAGCCTGGCGATTGCAGAGAATCGTTACCAAGGTTCAATAATAATTTCAGTAATTATTTTCAGGTCCAGTACAAGGAATTTTGGAGAGCACATATGATACAGATGCAAACTACATTGGATGCGGCGGACAATAGCGGTGCCCGTCGGCTCATGTGTGTAAAGGTGCTGGGTGGCTCCAAGCGCAGATATGCCGGTGTGGGTGATATTATCAAGGTCAGCGTGAAGGAAGCTATTCCCAGAGGCAAGGTAAAGAAAGGTGAAGTATATAATGCAGTTGTCGTACGTACCCGTAAGGGAGTAAGACGCGCCGATGGTTCAATTATCAGGTTTGATTCAAACGCTGCTGTATTGCTGAATAATCAGGCCCAACCAATTGGTACCCGCATATTTGGGCCGGTAACCCGTGAGCTCAGAGGTGAGAAGTTTATGAAAATCATCTCACTGGCCCCGGAAGTATTGTGAATTTAACTGGTATCTCAGGGTTATAGCTAAATGAATAACATTAAAAAAGGCGACGATGTCGTAATTCTTACCGGAAAAGACAAGGGTAAGAGAGGTGTGGTGCTAAGGGTTTTGAGCGCCAAGGGCAAGGTCGTAGTTGAAAATATTAACATGGTTAAGCGCCATACCAAGGGCAACCCGATGCAGGGTAAGCCTGGTGGTATCGTCGAAAAGGAAATGCCGCTGGACGCCTCAAATGTTGCAATCTGGAATCCCGTTTTAAACAAGCCGGACAGGGTTGGAACCAGGGTGCTGGAAGATGGTCGCAAAGTGCGATTTTTCAAGGCAAATAACGAAGTTGTAGACGTTTAATACAGCAGAAGCCCAAGAAGAAAATGAGCAGATTACAGAAATTTTATAACGAAACTGTAGTAAAACAGTTAACCGAACAGTTTGGCTACCAGTCAGCGATGCAGGTGCCGAGAATCACCAAAATTTGCCTGAATATGGGACTTGGTGAGGCTGTTGCCGACAAGAAGATTATCGAGCATGCAGTATCTGATATGACCAAAATATCAGGTCAGAAGCCGGTAGTCACCCTTGCGAGAAAGTCTGTAGCGAACTTCAAGGTTCGTGAGGACTATCCAATAGGATGCAAGGTTACATTACGCCGTGAGCGGATGTATGAATTCCTGGATCGCCTTATCTCGGTTGCGATACCGCGTATTCGGGATTTCAGAGGCCTGAATTCAAAATCGTTTGATGGTCGTGGTAACTATAGTATGGGAATCAAGGAGCAGATCATTTTCCCGGAAATAGACTACGACAAGATAGACACGCTCCGTGGCATGGACATCACCATAACGACAACCGCCCGTACAAATGAAGAAGCGCGAGCATTGCTTGCCGCATTTAACTTCCCACTCAGGTAAGGTGTAGATAGATGGCAAAATTATCGATGATTAACCGCGAGCGTAAGCGAGCGCAGATGGTAATTAAGTACGCCGCAAAGCGTACCGAGTTGAAGGACAAAATCATGGACATGTCTCTCAGTGAAGAGGAAAGATATGACGCCAGAATCAGGCTGAACAAGATGCCCAGAGATGCCAGTCCATCGCGCAAACGTAATCGCTGTGCATTGACAGGCAGGTCTCGTGGCTATTATCGCAAGTTTGGCCTGGGCAGAAACAAACTGAGAGAAGCTGCCATGCGCGGTGACGTCCCCGGTCTGGTTAAGGCAAGCTGGTAGAAATACTGAACAGTCACTTGGTAATTAACAGAGAATAGCATAATGAGTTTACAGGACCCGATAGCAGACATGTTGACACGCATCAGAAACGGGCATGCCCGTTCAAGGCGCAACGTTGTCATGCCCTCTTCAAAGCAGAAAGTAGCAATTGCCGAGATTTTGAAAGAGGAAGGCTACATCACCGGATTTGCAGTACAGGCAGACGGCCCAAAGAAGACGCTCGATATCGAACTGAAATACTATGAAGGCAAACCGGTAATCGAGATGTTACAGAGGGTCAGCCGCCCCAGTTTGCGCAAGTACAAGAAGAGTGGAGACATCCTGAAGGTCAAGAGTGGCCTTGGAACAGCGATCGTTTCCACCTCAAAAGGTCTGATGACAGACAAAACCGCCAGGGAGCAGGGTATTGGCGGCGAAGTATTATGTATTATCGCCTGATGGATAACTGACATGTCTAGAATTGCTAATAAACCAATTACTGTACCGAAAGGCGTCGAAACTACAATTTCCGGCAATAACATTCGTGTGAAGGGTGGAAAGGGCGAGATGTCGTTTGCTGTTCATTCACAGGTCCAGGTTATTCAGGAAGATAACCTTATAAAAGTGACTGTCCTGAACAAATCAAAGTTTGCAAATGCACTGTCAGGTACAACCCGAGCGTTGGTGCAAAATATGTTAACCGGCGTATCCGAAGGTTTCCAGAAAAAACTGGATATCATAGGTGTCGGTTACAGGGCTCAGGCGCAGGGCAAGAAACTGAACCTGACGCTGGGATTTTCACATCCGGTAGAGTTTGAAATACCGGAGGGAATCACGATAGAGACACCGACGCAGACTGAAATTCTGATCAAGGGTGTTGATAAACAAAAAGTTGGTCAAGTCGCTGCAAACATCAGGGCATATCGCCCGCCTGAGCCTTATAAAGGCAAGGGTGTTAAATATTCTGATGAGCGTATTGTCAGAAAAGAAGCCAAGAAAGCTTAATCAGGTACGGGTATGAACAAGAAAGACTCAAGAATTCGCCGGGCAAGAAAGACACGGGCCCGCATAAAACTGCTTGGTGTAAACCGTTTATGTGTTTACAAGACTCCAAGACATATCTATGCACAGATTATTGCGCCGGATAATGCAGGGGTTGTTGCATCAGCTTCTACACTCGATAACGAGTTCAAGGGGCAGAATAGTAATGGCGGTAATGTGTCCGCTGCAGTAATGATCGGCAAGATGATAGCGGAAAGGGCGAAAAAAGCCGGGATAACCCAGGTTGCATTTGACCGCTCAGGCTTCAAGTATCATGGCCGTATCAAGGCGCTGGCTGATTCTGCCAGAGAAAACGGGATGGAATTCTAGGAATTAATTTATGGCAATAGCAGACTCAATTACTGGTAACGAAGATCTACTTGAAAAGCTGGTGGCCGTTAACCGCGTGGCAAAGGTTGTCAAGGGTGGACGTATATTCAGTTTTTCAGCGCTGACGGTAGTTGGCGATGGCAACGGACGCGTCGGTTTCGGCAGCGGAAAGGCCAGAGAGGTCCCGGTAGCCATCCAGAAGGCAATGGAAAAGGCCCGCAGGAATATGGTCTCAGTGCCCCTGAATGAGAACAATACGTTACATTATCCGATCAATGCCAGACACGGTGCTGCAAAGATATATATGCAGCCTGCTTCAGATGGTACCGGAATAATTGCTGGTGGTCCGATGCGTGCAGTTTTTGAATGTGTAGGTATACACAACGTGCTTGCAAAGTCGAATGGCTCTACAAATCCGGTCAATGTCGTTCGTGCAACTATCAAGGGCCTGACAGCGATGTCGTCACCTGAAACGATAGCAGCAAAACGCGGTAAAACAGTCGAAGAGATTTCAGGTTAATTTTATGGAAAAGAAAAAAATACGCGTTACCCTGGTCAAAAGTCCGATTCGTCGCATCGCTTCACATAAAGCATGTGTGACCGGTCTCGGGTTGCGCAAGATTCGTTCCTCTGCGCTGGTGGAAGATACCCCGGCTGTCCGCGGCATGATTAACAAGATTTCGTATATGCTTGTGGTAGAGGAGTAATACTATGCAATTGAATACAATCAGGCCGGCAGATGGTTCCAAACAGCCGAAAAAACGTGTGGGTCGTGGTATAGGATCAGGTCTGGGTAAAACAGCTGGACGTGGTCACAAGGGACAAAAAGCCCGTGCCGGTGGTTACCATAAGGTGGGTTTTGAAGGCGGACAGATGCCAATACAGAGACGTTTGCCCAAACTCGGGTTCCGTTCTCATCTGGCCAGAATTACAGAAGAAATTCGTCTGAGCGAGCTGGAAAAGCTTGCCGCTGATGTGATTGATATAGACGTGCTGAAAAAGGCAAATCTGGTGTCCAAAGGGACCAAGTACGTGAAGGTATTTGCTTCTGGCGAGATCAAGCGTGCCGTTACCCTGAAGGGTTTGAAAGTTACCAAAGGTGCCCGTGCTGCAATCGAGGCATCTGGCGGAAAGATTGACCTGTAAATGGCAACGATGAACCAGACATTACCCGGTGGTGTGGGTGGCCTGACCCAGTTGAAAGAACTGCGGTCGCGCCTGTTGTTTCTGGTTATGGCCTTGTTTGTATTCCGTGTCTGCTCTTTTATACCCGTACCGGGGATTAACCCTGCAGCGATGGCAATGTTGTTTGATCAGCAAAGTGGCACGATTCTGGACATGTTTAACATGTTTTCTGGCGGTGCCCTTGAGAGACTCTCGATTATTGCGCTCGGTATCATGCCATATATATCGGCTTCGATTATTATCCAGTTGCTGAGTTTTATCGATCCGAAGCTGAAGCAGTTACGAAAGGAGGGTGATTCCGGTCGCCGCAAGATTACCCAGTTAACACGCTATGGTGCAGTGATTCTTGCGACATTCCAGGCCATAGGTGTTTCAGTTGCCCTGGAGGGTCAGCAGGCGGGCGGTATGGGCGTTGTGATGGATCCCGGTTTCGGATTCAGACTGACAGCTGTTGCCTCACTGGTTACCGGCACGATGTTCCTTATGTGGCTGGGAGAACAGATTACCGAACGCGGAGTTGGCAACGGTATTTCGATGATTATATTTGCTGGTATCGTCGCTGGCCTGCCGTCAGCCATTGCCGGAACACTGGAACTTGCTCGTACAGGTGAATTACACGTTTTAATGTTGTTTGTACTGGTTGTATTAGCTGTTGCGGTGACCGGTTTTGTGATATTTGTTGAACGCGGTCAACGCAGGATTACTGTTAACTATGCCAAGCGCCAGGTCGGGCGCAAGATGTATGCGGGGCAATCCAGCCATTTGCCGTTGAAACTCAATATGGCAGGTGTGATTCCCCCCATTTTCGCTTCGAGCATTATCCTGTTCCCGGCGACGTTGGCTGGCTGGTTTGGTCAGGGTGAAGGAACTCGCTGGTTACAGGACATCGCCGCTGTTATGCAGCCAGGCCAGCTTATTTACACATTGATATACGGTGCCGGAATTGTATTTTTCTGCTTTTTTTATACAGCGATTGTATTTGACCCGCGTGAAACAGCAGAAAACCTGAAAAAATCAGGTGCGTTTGTTCCGGGAATGCGACCGGGTGAGCAGACAGCCAACTATCTGGACAGCGTTCTGACCAGGTTGACTATGGCTGGCGCCGTTTATATTACATTTGTCTGTTTATTGCCGGAGTTTTTAATCCTGCAGTACAACGTACCGTTTTATTTTGGCGGTACATCATTATTGATTATCGTAGTTGTAGTCATGGATTTTATGGCACAGGTACAGGCCCATCTGATGTCGCATCAGTATGATAGCCTGTTAAAGAAGGCAAACCTGAAAAGCCACGGCCGGCGTAGATAGAAAAGCATTGCCATCGGGAGATAGAAGGTGAAAGTCAGAGCATCAGTAAAGAAAATGTGTCGAAATTGCCGGGTAATACGTCGTAACCGGGTCGTGCGGATTATTTGCAGTGATCCGCGCCATAAACAGCGTCAGGGATAAGTTGGAGATTACAGAAATATGGCACGTATTGCAGGCGTAAACATACCGGATAACAAGCATTTAAGGATTGCCCTTACCTATATTTACGGGATTGGCTTGACTCGTGCTAAAAATATCTGTGTCGCTACAGGACTGGACCCGAGAACGAAGGTCAAGGATCTGGTAGAAGAAGAACTCGATAAAATCCGTCAGGAAATCACCGGATTTGAACTTGAAGGAGACTTGCGGCGTGAAGTTTCCATGAATATCAAGAGATTAATGGATCTTGGTTGCTATCGTGGAATCCGTCACCGCAAGGGATTACCGGTCAGGGGTCAGCAGACTCAGACCAACGCCAGGACACGTAAAGGCCCACGTCGGGCAGTCAAAAAATAGGCTGGAATATAGATAAATATGGCTAAGGTACGCACAACCAAGAAGAAAGTTAAAAAATCAGTAGTGGACGGTGTTGTTCACATATACTCATCGTTTAACAATACCATAATTACGATTTCTGACAGACAGGGCAACACCCTGTGCTGGGCAACTTCGGGTGGCAGTGGTTTCCGCGGTTCAAGAAAAAGCACACCATTTGCTGCACAGGTTGCAGCACAGTCCGCGGGTGAACGCGCCCAGGAATACGGCCTGAAAAACCTTGAAGTAAATATCAAAGGCCCCGGCCCTGGCAGGGAGTCCGCAGTGCGTGCCTTGAATGCATTGGGTTTCAAGATAACCAACATAACCGACGTGACGCCAGTACCACACAATGGTTGCAGGCCGCCTAAAAAGCGTCGGGTTTAACGGAGAAGGATTATGGCACGTTATATTGGACCAAAATGTAAATTAAGCCGTCGTGAAGGCACAGATCTGTTTCTGAAAAGCCGTGCACGATCAATCGAATCGAAATGCCAGATAGACAAGACACCGGGACAGCACGGTGGCAAGGCAAAGCGTCTTTCTGATTATGCGGTACAGCTGCGCGAAAAACAGAAGTTGAGGAGAATCTACGGGATTCTTGAAAAGCAGTTTCGTCTTTATTACAAGGAAGCGGCCAGAAGAAAAGGTTCTACCGGTGAAAATCTCCTGCAGTTGCTTGAAACCAGACTGGACAATGTTGTCTACAGGATGGGATTCAGCAGTACCAGAAGTGAAGCCCGCCAACTCGTGAGCCACAAGGCCATACTTGTGAACGGTAAAAGCGTTAACATTCCTTCTTACCAGGTTAGCCCGAGTGACGAGATACGCATACGTGACAAGGCCAAAAAGCAGTTGCGTATACAGGATGCATTGAATGTAGCAGAACAGTACGGCATGCCGGACTGGGTTGAAGTGGATGTAAAAAAGATGGTGGGAGTTTTGAAAGCAGTCCCTGAACGAAGCGAATTACCATCAGAGATCAATGAACAGCTTGTAGTTGAGCTCTACTCCAAGTAAGCAGATATAGGAACAGTACAATGCCGTCAACTTTCAGCGAACTATTAAAGCCACGCCGGGTAGATGTTGAGACAATCAGCGAAACCCAGGCCAAGATTATAATTGAGCCTCTGAACAGGGGGTTTGGCCATACGTTGGGTAATGCATTACGCCGTGTACTCTTGTCTTCCATGTCTGGTTGTGCTGTCACTGAAGTGGAAATACAGGGCGTATTGCATGAGTACACCACGGTAGAAGGTGTGCAGGAAGACGTAACCGACATCCTGCTTAATCTGAAAGGCCTGGCAATCACCATGCATACAAACAACGATGCCACACTGACACTGAAAAAGTCAGGTCCAGGCGAAGTACGTGCCCGGGACATAGTGCTTGACCATGATGTAGAAATTGCCAATCCTGACCATATCATTGCCAACCTGACCAAGGCTGGTGAACTGAATATGACAATGAAGATCGAACGTGGTCGTGGCTACCGTCCGGTACTGGCAACGGCAACCGAGGACAGTGATCAGGCAATCGGCCGCCTGAAGCTGGATGCCTCATTCAGCCCGGTAAAGAGAATTTCATACGATGTACAGAGTGCCCGTGTTGAGCAGCAGACCGACCTTGACAAGCTCATAATCGAGATTGAAACGAACGGCACGATTGACCCGGAAGAGGCCATCCGCGAGGCTGCACGTATCCTGCGTAACCAGTTGTCGGTATTTGTGGATCTGGAGGCTGAAGAGGCCGAGATCGCCGCTGCGAAGAACGAGCCGGAAATTGATCCTATCCTGCTCCGGCCGGTGGATGATCTGGAACTGACTGTTCGCTCGGCGAACTGTCTGAAGGCAGAAAGCATCTATTACATAGGCGATCTGGTCCAGAGAACAGAAGTTGAATTATTAAAAACGCCCAATCTGGGCAAAAAATCCCTGACCGAAATCAAGGACGTACTTGCATCCCGTGGTCTTTCCCTGGGTATGAGGCTGGAAAACTGGCCGCCTCCCGGTGTGACAGACACCAAGCAAAGGGAATACAGGGTCGATACGATTGGTTGATGTCAGTTCTAAGATAAATCTGGATAGTAGAAAATAAAATGCGACATAAAGCGTTAAGTAGAAAATTTGGCCGTGACAGCTCCCATCGCAAGGCGATGTTCAGGAATATGACGGTATCTCTCATGCAGCATGAGATCATCAAGACGACTGTAGCCAAGGCCAAGGAATTGCGCCGTGTAGCAGAACCAATGATTACGATGGCAAAGAACGATTCTGCATCACGCAGACAGATGGCGTTCAATCGTCTGCGCGATCGGGCCATTGTGACCAAGCTGTTTAATGAACTGGGACCTCGCTACAAGGAGCGCCCCGGTGGTTATCTGCGTATCCTCAAGTGCGGGTTCCGTGCCGGTGACAATGCTCCGATGGCGATAGTGGAGCTGGTAGACAGGGCTACGACAACGGAAGCACAGGAAGCGTAATATCAATATTTAAAGTTGTTTATAAAAAAGCCGACCTGAAAAGTCGGCTTTTTTTATATCTACTGCCGGGCTTGTTCCTGAAGCGAGACCCTGGTCTGCTTTATCAAGCCCTTGATGTCCTCGTCATTCTTGTGGGTCCCGGCATCGTATAACTAACAACAGACTTAAAGTCTCTGCTGTATCGCAGGCATCCGCTCAGAATCAGCCTCGTAGCCTCGGGGTCAGGTCTTGATACTTGATTGTGAACCTGAACCAAATTTCGCTATTCAATATTTGCACCCTTGGCGTTAAGCGCCTGCGACACGGCGTCGAGCTCTCCCTTAGCCCATGTCTCCAGGGCGTCAAAATCTTCCGGGGCAATGTTTTCGCGGTGTATTAATGCCGCAATACAGGTTTCGTTCGCAGTGCCAATTCCGAAGGCAGTAATCGCCAGCATGGCATTCATGATGCGCCTGTCTCTGTCGACATTGAGTAGGCGACTGGACTTGTAGGCCGAAAATTTATTGTAGGGAATGACCTTGGAGTAATAGCCACCAAAGGTCTTCTTGTTATTGTTCAGTTTTACGCTGTCACCCAGAAATTCACATTTTTCCCGCGATGAATACATGCGGTTCAAAGGTGGCGTCTCGGACCCTTCATAGATTGCAGCGGCGAGCACCTCATCTGGAGTCTTTTGCGCCTGCGCCGATGACGCTTGTTCGCCGGCAGCACACAGCGCATTTACTTCTGTTTTGTCATAACCGGCCTTTGCCAGCTCAATTCGCTGGTCTATTGAGCATGTCTCAGTGGATTCGGCATAAGTGGAAACTACGTTAAACAGCAGGACTGACAGAAACACTAGTCTCATGGAAGTACTCCCTCGTCTTATCAATTGTGGTACTGAATACCTACTGGCAGGCCACGACCTGGACCACGTCCACACGGATGTCCTGTGCCGCACACTGCAGGGGCGAGCTAATCTTTTTGGTATCACCAAAACAGCCGCCGTTATTACTGATCATATTGGTCATGGTGCCGTTATAGGTGGTGGGTACTCCGGGGCAGTAGGCACGGAAGTGCACATCAACGCAGGACACGGGCACCGGATTGATAGTGGGCAGGATGCCAAGGACATGCTGTTCACCGTAACAGTCCCATGGCCTTGAGTCGGGTACCAGCGGCGAGCCGGTTCAGGTAATCCGTTTTTGCCTGTAAGGCGGCCTGGCGTTCATGTTCGCGCAGGCGCTGGCTGTCTGCTTCTGCCTGTCGGCGGCGGTCATCCTCGCGATGGCATTCCAGTGCGGCGAGGCGATCGTTTTCCTGTTCACGGGCTCGTCGGTCATTTTCCGCCTGGTCCTGCTGGGCCGCTACAACATACTCGGCGACGCCGGGGTTATAGTCAGAGGCCGCCTCTTCATAATCGTCATACTCTACGCCGTTGTTATAGGTCGTCGGCCGACCACCGCCGCCACATACCTGCGGACGATTGGGATTACACCAGGTTTCTTCGTCCTGCCGCGCCTGATCTTCCCGGGCGAGACGTTCCCGTTCTTCTTGCTCCCATATACGTCGTTCGTAGGCCTGCTGTTCTTCATAGGCCAGTTCCCGCTCGGCACAGGCAAAGTCTCGCACACGCGTACAGGCCTCGGCCTTTGCTACATGTTCGGTGAAGTCCATACTGTCCACCATGTCCAGTTGCTCGGACATCTGCAGCAGGTCGTCAAATTCGTCAGCGTATGTGTCCGCTCCGGCCAGACAAAAAAGGGTAACACAAACCAGTTTGGTGGTATGCATATTCAATACCAATTTCCGATAAGGTCACTGAAGTATAAAAATTAAACGCAGCCCTGACAAACATTAATTGCCCAAATGCGGCAATTAATTTTGCCAGTGATTTTGTGCGTATTACAGCAGTAAGAAACTGTCGCCAGCTTACTCAATCAGTACTGATACGAATGAAATAATTTGGTCATGAGATAATCCGGTATCGTTCAACCGGTCTTGGCGGATAAGGTTTCAATATATTTTCTCCATCCACCAAAGTCTGTAATCTCGGTTGCAGTTTTGACAGCGCAGGGTTCACAGATAAAACCGGTGACATAGCGACCATCATTCAGTTCGACCCGGCCCAGGCCAAGCGGCGCGGGGATACCCAGCAGGAACTTGCCCAGATGTTCAACCGGGATCGACCAGACCTCGACACTGATGGCTGCGCCATGGTCAACATCACGAACCAGTCCCGGCCGGTACGGCGGGCCACCTGCCAGCGCATACAGACGATATCGCGGCGCTGTAGTTGTAGCTTGTACCAACACCGCATTCAGTTCAGCTAATTGATGGTTTAGCGGCATACCACTCAAATGCGCGCCACAGACGAGCAGATCGGTGTGCCCGCTATCATCAGTTGTATCAAATCTTGTCTCCGGGACCCATCTGGTATCGCCTGCCCCCATAACCAGTCCGCTATGGGCGAGTATTTCCCGGGACAGATCGATCAGTTGTCCATCCATGAATTTGTCCGCAAACAGGGTAACGCCAAAGGGCATACCCTTGTCCAGTTTGCCCGCCGGGATGGAAATGGCGGAGTAGTCGAGCAGGTTGACAAAGTTGGTGTAAAACCCGAGCAGAGAATTCAGGCGATACGGTTCGTCTTCGACTTCCTTGATCGTGTATATATCGCTGGCCGTAGGTGTAAGAACAAAATCCACGTCAGCCAGTATCCTGTCTGCAATCATCTTCAATTCGCGTAAACGATAAATCGCCTGGAAGGTATCCGCCGCTGAAAAGCGGGTGGCCTGTGTGATGATTGTGCGCGTGACCGGGTGTAATACCTCGGGTCTGGTCGTGATCAACGACTGGATCGCGGCATAACGCTCTGCCACCCACGGACCTTCATACAGCAAACTCGCCGCCTGGATAAACGGGGAGAAATCGATCGGGACCGGTGTGCCACCGAGTGCGACCAGTTGATCACTCATCTGCTGCATCAACCGGGTTAATTCGGGCGGTCCCGGTTGCATCTGATCCTCAGTGATCACCCCGAAGCGGAACGGTCGGTTGATGTGTCGATTACCCGTCCTGACCGGGCGTGAGAATGCGTCCTCTTCATCATAACGGGACAGGACAGGGTAGATGGTTGCCGCATCGTCCGGATTCAGGGCAAACAGACTGACACAATCAATACTGCGACAGGCGGGGACGACACCACGGCTGCTGATCACACCACAACTGGGTTTCACCCCGATCAGATTATTAAACATCGCCGGTACCCGCCCGGACCCGGCAGTATCCGTGCCGAGCGCGAATGTGACCAGACCCAGACCGGTAGCCACGGCCGAACCGGAGCTGGAACCACCGGATATGTAATCCGGGTTAATGCAGTTTTTAACAGCACCATAAGGCGAGCGTGTACCGACCAGTCCGGTGGCAAACTGGTCCATATTGGTCTTGCCTATTGGAATCGCACCGGCATGAATTAATTGCTGGACCACGAAGGCCGAGTGGTCAGGTACATAACAGAATTCCGGGCAGGCAGCTGTCGTTGGTATTCCGGCGAGGTCGATATTGTCCTTGATAGCGAACGGAATACCAAACAGAGGCAGTTTGTCTATTTGAGTGATGTCGAGCCGGTCCAGATACACCGCAATTTGCTGTCGGGATAGTTGTGTGATCCAGACATTATGGTGCTTGAAGGCTGCACTCCGCTCCAGGATAAAGTCGACCACAGCGGAAGGTGTCAGGCTGCCGTCGCGATACTGTCGGCGCAGCGATGATATTGATAAATCCAGTGTCTGCATCATTCACTCCTCGTTTGCAGTCTCTATCAGTAAAAGTTGCTGGCCCTGGCGTATCGGGTCACCCTGGTCACACAATATCCGGGAGACCGTGCCCGCGGAGGGGGCGGGTACATGGAACTCCATTTTCATTGACTCCAGGATCAGCACAGTCTGACCCTGTGTAACAGTCTCGCCGACAGACACAACTATCTTCCAGACGCTGCCTGGCATCTGTGCAAGCACCGCCGTTTCATTGTCACGGATGCTGACAGTGTACTGTTCCGGCTCCGCCACCTCCACACCGGAGGTATACACCGCCAGCCCCTGTTCCTCCCAGTGCCGCCGTTCAGCATCAAAGGCCTGTTGCTGGGTCGTCTTGAATTGACGAATGGACCCGGCATTATAGTGCAGAAATTTATTATACGCGGACAGACTGAAGGTTTGTTCCTCAATGCGGACAGCATACCGTCCCAGCGGAAATTCCTCACGGATTTCGAGCAACTCCTGCCCGCTCACCGGGAAAAACCGGATCTGGTCGAAGAACCGGAGCAACCAGCGCTGGTCACCATTAAACGTATCGGTCTGTTTATAACGGTTCCACATTTGCAAGGTACGACCTACAAACTGGTAACCACCGGGGCCTTCCATGCCGTAGATACACATATATGACCCACCAATACCGACCGCATTTTCAGGCGTCCAGGTGCGTGCAGGATTATATTTGGTTGTGACCAGCCGGTGACGCGGATCCAGTGGTGTAGCCACAGGTGCACCGAGATAAACATCACCGAGTCCCATCACCAGATAACTGGCATTGAAGACGATATTTTTCACGTCCTCGATCGAGTCGAGTCCGTTTATCCGACGGATAAACTCGATATTGCTCGGACACCAGGGTGCATCGGCGCGTACCGACTGGGTATATTTCTGGATGGCGAGGCGGGTAGATTCATCGTCCCACGACAGCGGCAGATGGACGATGCGACCCGGTACCTCGATCCCGTCCAGCGATCCCAGTTCCTCCTCAGCGCGCAACAGGTAGGTGATCAGTTGATGCTGATGCAGGCGCAGGCTGTCGTAGTGTACCTGCAGCGTGCGGATCCCCGGTGTCATTTCGATGATACCTGGCAAGCGCTCAGAATTCAGCCGTTCCATCAGCATATGTACGCGAAAGCGCAGATTGATGTCCAGCTCCATCGGACCGTATTCGATCAGCAGATTATCCTCGCCGGAGGGGCGGTAAGTCACAGCAGGGCGATCGCCAACTGCCTCATGCCGGGAGATGACCGGACTGGTCGGTAGCTGGATTTTATCTACTATGACAGGCTGTTGATGCAGCGTTTCAATAAACCGGTTTTGCGCCGCTTCGAGCTGATAGGCCTGCTCGATAGACACAGGCACAAACCGGATCGTGTCTCCCGCCTTGAACTGCCCAAGCTTCCACAACTCAGCCTTGATGATCGTGGCCGGACAGACGAAGCCCCCCAGACTGGGGCCGTCCGGGCCAAGTATGACCGGCATATCACCGGTAAAATCAATACTGCCTACTGCGTAGGCATTGTCATGGATATTCGACGGGTGCAACCCTGCCTCACCGCCATCCCGTCGCGCCCACTGCGGCGGCGGACCTATCAGGCGTACACCGGTGCGACTGGAATTAAAATGGACCTCCCAATCGGTATTAAAAAACATCGCGATGTCGGCCGTGGTAAAAAAGTCAGGCGCACCATGCGGACCGTAGATGACTTGCACCTGCCAATGGTGGCCGTATTCCGGAATAACGCTGTGTGGCATTGTCCTCGCCGGCGGTACCTGGCCAGCGACAGGAAGGATATGCACCACATCGCCCGGCTTTAATACCTCACCGTTCAGCCCGCCAAAACGCCCCAGCGTAAAGGTGGATTTGCTGCCCAGATAATCTGGCACAGCGATCCCTCCCTGAACCAGCAGATAGGCGCGTGTCCCCGCACCTTCAATGGCGCCAAGTTTGAGAACATCGTTTTTACTGACCTCAGTGACTGTCCAGCACGTCAATGCATTCCCATTCAGAGTCGCCTGCATCTCCGCACCGGTCAGCACAATGCGGGTATCTGTATTAAAACGCAGGCAGGGGCCAGTGAACACCAGTTCGAGTCCGGCAGCGTCCGGCTCATTACCCAGCAGACTGTTGCCCAGTCGAAAGGCGAGATTGTCCATCGGTCCGGACGGCGGCACGCCGACATCCCAGTAACCCAGCCTCCCCGGGTAGTCCTGGATCGTCGACTGCGTCCCGGCCTCCAGTACGGTAAATGTGCGGGATAGATAGGCAAAGCCATCCAGAGAGTGGGTGGAATGTCTCGCAGCGATAAAGGTTTCGTCGTGGCAAATCTGCCTGAGATATTCCAGATTGGTTTCCAGCCCATCACACTGGCTGGCAGACAGCGTCTCTGCCATCATCTTGATCGCCGAAGTGCGGTTATCTGCCTTGACAATGATCTTGGCAATCATCGGGTCATACCAGGGACTCACCTCGCTGCCGGCCGCAACCCAGGTCTCGCACCGTACCTTCCCCGGTACATGGAAGCGCGTAATCATGCCGGTACTCGGCTGAAAATGTTTGCCGGGGTCTTCCGCATACAAGCGGGCCTGTAGCGCATGCCCCCGAGGATTATGGTGATAGTTATCCATAAACTCAGACTCGCCAGCGGCCAGCCGGATCATCCATTCAACCAGGTCAATGCCAGTGACCTCTTCCGTCACTCCGTGTTCTACCTGTAGACGCGTATTGACCTCAAGAAAATAAAACTGTTCGCTGACAGAGTCGTACAGAAACTCGACTGTACCGGCTGAACGATAGTTAACTGCCTCGCCGAGCTTGCGTGCCGCCGTGAACAGCTGCTCGCGGGTAAGCGCTGAGATTGCCGGTGCCGGGGTCTCTTCGAGCACCTTCTGGTTGCGGCGCTGCAAGCTACAGTCGCGTTCTCCCAGTACCGTTACCCGCCCGTTACCGTCACCGAATATCTGTACCTCAATATGGCGTGCATGCTGGATATATTTTTCCAGAAACAGGCCCCCATCACCGAAATTGTTCTTGCCGAGATTACTGACCACCGCAAAGTTCTGACGCAGCGTGACCTCGTCCTGGCAGAGGCGCATGCCGATACCGCCACCGCCAGCCGTACTCTTCAGCATGACCGGATAACCGATCCGGTCAGCAGCAACGGCAGCCTCGTCCTCGTCAGTCAGTAGTTTGCTGCCGGACAATAGCGGGACCTCATTATCACGCGCCAGTTCGCGTGCCGTGTGTTTCAGCCCGAATGCACTGATATGCTCTGGCCGAGGCCCGATGAATTGCAACCCACGGTCTATACAGGCTGCAGCAAACAGGGTGTTTTCACTGAGAAAGCCGTAGCCCGGATGAATCGCCTCACACTGATGCGAGACGGCAATATCAAGGATGCGCTGATAATCAAGATAGGTCTCTGCCGGTCGCGCTTCACCGATGCATACTGCTTCATCTGCCTGATCAATATGCAGCGAGGAATTGTCCGCCCGGGTATAAATGGCCACAGTCTTAATGCCCATCTGTTTGCAGGTGCGGATAATCCGGCAGGCGATGGCGCCACGGTTGGCAATCAGGATTTTTTTAAACATGTTTTTACGCGTCCCAGACCAGCATCTCGATCGGTGTCGGATTATAGGCGTTGCAGGGATTGTTCAGCTGCGGGCAGTTAGACACCAGTACAATCACATCCATTTTTGCAGTCAGTTCAACATATTTACCCGCATCGGAGATCCCGTCTGCGAAACTGAGCCCACCCTCCGGCGTTACCGGCACATTCATGAAGAAATTGATGTTGTGGGTAATGTCACGTTTACTGATCCCGAGCTGTTCATTTTCTGCCACCGCCAGCATCCAGCTGTCGCGGCATGCATGCATGCATTTTTTTTCCAGCGCGTAACGTACTGTATTCGATTCGGTCGCACAGGCACCGCCCAGCGTGTCATGACGCCCGCAGGTGTCGGCGACAATCTCGAGCATCTCGTTGCCCTGATTTGACAGCAGACGAGTACCGGCCGTCAGGTATACATTACCCTGGGTGCGTATCGTATCAATCGCAGAATAGCGCTCGGCCGGGTCATTCGCATTATAAAACAGTGTGTCCGCCGCCTGGTTACCTTCCAGATCAAGTATACGCAGTGTCTGACCTCGATTAATCTTGCCGACCCAGTAATCTCCTGCATCGACCACTTGCCGAAAGACAGCCGCATGTGGTGTGCGCTTGCTGGCAAGGATCATGACTGGCCCCCGGTCAGATGATAGATGGCGTTATTCTGGAAGCCGCGCTGGTTTTCCGGTCTGAAATTCCGGCAGTAGTCATCCGCACCGACCGGTTCGGCCTTGCCTATCTGGTAACGTATTGGCCGCCTGGGGTAATCTGCGGCCTCGTTCATCGGATGCGGGCAGGTATGCAATACCACCAACGTATCCATCTCGAAGCGCAGACTGACGGAACTGCCCGCCGGACTGTTGGCCGGGTCATAATGCAGGTTACCCGCATTGTCCGTGCAGACCTTGCTGAACCAGTTCAGATTGGCCGCCATGTCGCGCTGGTTCAAACCGTGTTTGGCCAACTCCACGAGAAAGCTGTGATGACCGCTCAGCGTCCAGTCATTACGGTAGTGCTGGTAATCGTGTTTGCCCCAGCGCCGTATCATCGTGGCATCATCCAGATTGCCTCCGGCTGTATCATGCCAGCCCACGCTGTCCTCAATAATCGAGCAGAAGATCCGGCCCATGTCTGAATACAGGCAATGCCCACGTGTCAGCTTGAACGTATGCTGGCATTTCAGTGTGTCCGGCGCGTTATAGCGCTCGAGTTTGTCGAGCGGGTTATAGAACAACATGCCGACATTCGCACCGCCCTCAATATCAATCAGCCGTAACACCGTCCCCCGGCGCAACAGCAGCGACCAGTGTGCCCCGCCGGGCAGCCCGTCTTCATACATCATCTTTGCCTCAGGATAAATCTCTGCCATGCTCATATCTCCACCGTTTTACGATATTCATCACGCAATCGTGATGCCATCCAGTTATTCAATATACCCGGTTCGATCAATGTCGCCCCGGTAGACGGGTCGCGATAATCATACCCGTCCGGTCCAAATTCCGGGGTGACACAGGTCCACTTACAACCATCCTTGCGCTGCTGTTCCCAGATCCAGCGCCACCATTGCAGATGTTGTTCAAGTTCACGTGCATACACCGCAGACCTCGGGTCAGGGACCTGTGGCCCCTGATCATAGCCGACCCTGCCGTGGATGTGTCGGGCGCGCGGGACCAGCTGGCGAATAATATCCTGCTCGCTTGTCTGGAGTCCCTCACAGACAACATACCAGTGGCTGAAGTCACAGGTTAGTCGCAGTTCCGGCAATAGCTCGACGATTTGCCGGGTAATCCATGGATTGAACAGGCTGCGGCCACGGTGTGTTTCAAAGCTGATGTCGATACCGGCGATCCCGGTTATTCCGATAGCCTGCCGAAAAAAGGCGAGCGAGTCGGCCAACGGCCACGCATCACAACCACCGAGACAGGTAATGAACAGGGGGCGCAGCCCCTGTAATTGTGCAGTGCGCCTGACCAGATCGTCCAGGTGGTCCTGTAGCGTCAGACTACGGTTCGGTACATAGGTCCCGGTCGTCGCGATCTCGGCGATGTAGTCCAGACCGGCATCAGACAGCAGTGCTGCCAGACGGGCGCGACCGGCGGCCGTCTCGGGAACCGGTGCCTCGATACCGTCATAACCCTCCGCCACCGCCACACGCACGGCATCCGCCGCATCCCCGGTATAACCCCACAGCGTTTTGAACAGTTTCAGTTGCATGATTCTATACCCCGACCAGAAACGACACACCGGCGGCACCGATGGTGGTACTTATCGCTGTGGTGGCAGACAACCGTGCAATACGGTAGCGATGATAATTGTGCAGCTGCCAGGCCAGACTGACGAGCGGGGCCGACCGGCCCTGATAATACTGTGAATGTGTCGTTGGCAACTCATACCACGGGATCCCCGACCGGTAGTGATGCACATTGTGGTAACAGAAGTTCAGAACCAGCAGGTTCAGCACCGGGTAGCGACGGGACAGCAGGTTACTGTACGTATGCGCTTGTTCGTAGTCGCGGTCAAATTCACGCAAAACGCGGTCATCTTCCAGCAGTAGCCGCACCTCATAGCTGTGCTGGAACGTATCCATAAACCCGAGCACAGTCAGCATCAGCAGCCAGGCCAGCAGATAACCAGGCAGTATCGTCCAGTCGATCAGGGCCAGCACCAGAAAAAACACGACCCTGCTCAGCAGGATGAGCATGACATAAGTGCGCAGGTGTCGGCGTGTGACCAGCATGAATGGTACCGCGATAGACAGCGCGTGCATCAGCAACTCTGCCGCAGGCAGGTGCAACTGTTGCAGTATTTTGATAAACGCGAACAGGCGTGGGTGGTGGTCGAGGAAATCACGGCAATCTATCGCCAGCACATCGACCCGGTCAGCATGATGGCGCAGGTGTTTTCGTTGCAGGATCGCATACGGTGTACATGCAGCCCCGGCCAGCCACGCCAGTGCCTGTCCCAGTCGGCGATTATCAATGCCCCGTTTGAACAGCGTATTGTGGATACATTCATGGACCAGATAGGCGCTGATGATCAGCGTATGGCCGAGTAACACACACCAGAACATATATAAAAGACCACCGGACGTGGCGAGTCCCCAAATGGACAGCGGATACAGGATGGCGACATAAGCCAGTGCGAGGCTATTCGGCCAAACCCCGTTTGCGTATCTGAAATGCATAACACACCTGTTATACGGGCCGTCCCGTAGTTGTCTAACCGGCAGTGGCCGTCCACCGCCGTTTGTTCAGAACAGATGGCTGTAACGCTCTATTTCCCATGCACTGACATGTTGATGGTACGCCTCCCACTCACGGGTCTTGTACAGGATAAATTCATTGCGCAGCCCTGTACCCAGTGTCGCCTCGACCAGCGGGTCATCGGCAAATGCCTGCACGGCCTCAGCCAGTGTCTGTGGCAGGAATTCAATATTACGCTCAAGGCGTTCCGCATCACTGAGTGCATACAGGTTGTCTTCCTGCGGCTTGCCCGGATCTATCCGCTCACGTACGCCTTCGAGACCTGCAGCCAGTACCAGTGCGGCGGCCAGATAGGGATTAACGGCGCCATCGGCATTACGGGATTCACAGCGGCCGCCACCCATCGGCACCCGGACCGAGTTGGTACGGTTATTTGATCCATACGAATTGAACACCGGTGCCCACGAGAAATAACTCATCGCACCCTGACGTACCAGACGCTTGTAGCTGTTAACGGTCGGCGCAAACGCGGCGCACAGTGCACGGCCATGTTTCAGTATGCCACCGATAAAATAATAGCCGGTCTCGGTCAGGCCAATCCCGCGCGGGTCATCGACCGGATCGCAGGCAAACAGGTTTTTGCCGGAGACCAGGTCACGCAGCGACATATTGAAGTGTGCACCGTTACCGGTCTTGTCCTTGAACGGCTTCGGCATAAAGGTCGCCAGCAGCCCTTCCTCGGCGGCATACCGTTTCGCCAGTTCGCGGAAGAAGATAAACCGGTCACACATGATCAGCGCATCGGCATAGATAAAGTCAAACTCAAACTGGCCGTTCGCATCTTCATGATCAAACGAATACAGGTCCCAGCCGAGTTCATTGATTGTATGACCAACCTTGTCGAGCCAGCTGAAGTTGTCCATAAACCCGCGCAGGTCATAACACGGCTTGGTCAGCTTGTCGTCAGCGTGGGGCACAGACAGCGTACCGTCCGCATTCTTGCGCAACAGGAAAACCTCGCATTCAATGCCGAGGTTGAAACCGAAGCCCATCTCCGCCGCTATCTGCTGCTGCTTTTTTAACGCGACGCGGGTATTTAACGGATACGGCTGGCCCTTGAATGTATTGTCCGCCGGCATCCACGCAATCTTCGGCTCCCATGGCAACTGGATGATGTGGTCCAGATCCGGCACCGAGGCGATCTCGTCTTCATTCGGTTGTTGACCCAGACCGTCCAGTGCATAACCGGTATACAGCTCCGAGCCATGCGCCATGTGCAACAGGTGATCAATCGGCACGACCTTGCCCTTCGGTATGCCATGAATATCCACATAGGCACCCATGCAATAACGCACACCTTTTTCCTTCAGCTGTTTCTGTATCGCCAGGATTTCATCATCGGTTTTCATTCGGTTGTACTCTCTACGCGGGAAAAATAGGAATGGTTCAAGGGGGCCTGTTCAACCAGACCCTTGCGTATCAGTGCCGCCAGGTCTTCTGTCATCCACGCAAACAGTTGTTCGCCCTTCTCGCGGGTGGCGAGCGAGGGACTGCCAGTTACGCCATTCGTGCTGGTGCGGTTGACCGGGTGCGGAAACACCAGCCCGGATGTGCGGTCAGGATCATCGGCATCGAGCATACAAGTGGTATCGACCATCTCGTTGGCAACCGCCAGCATCAGCGAGGTCTCGGCATCATTCGCATGCCAGTCATCGCCATCGGCAAAATGCATCTGGCGTACACGCGCACTCAGTGTGGCTGAGTTGAACAGCGCAACCATCATGTCATCGTGTTCTGCGCGCAGCATCTCCAGCGCACAGCGTAAGGGTGCAACATTGGTCACATGCGTGTTGACGATAAACAGGCGGCGCACACCGCTGATCCATGCCCAGTCACCGATCTCCTTGACCAGATCTATCAGCGTCTTCGGCTGTACCGCAATCGTGCCTGGCCAGCGCTGGCTATGGCCGAGCGAACAGCCATAGGGTAGTGTGGGTAACATCAACAAACCGGTGACCTCGGCGACGGCCCGGCACAGTTTATCTGCCAGTACTGCGTCCATACCGCATCCCATGTGTGGCCCGTGTTGTTCTGTGGCACCGATCGGCAGAATAGCGGCGTCCTGTGCGGCGAGTATGCTGGCGACCTGTGGCCAGGCGGCCTGTTCCCACAGACTCATTGCGCAGGCTCCACTTCATCATCCACATTGGTCAGACGGATCATGTTCAGCTTGTCATCCTCATGGTCGCCGGGCGGGTGGATCAACTCGTCCAGACGTTTGCGGGTTGCGAGAAACTCGGGCGCTATCAGTTGTTCCGGGTTACGTGGTCGCGGCACCGGTACCTCTATCAACTCGGCAACCTCGCCCGGATTCGCCTTTAACACCAGGATGCGGTCGGCCAGATAAATCGCCTCGTCCAGATCATGGGTAATAAACAGGATGGTAATGTCGATGTTGTGCCAGATTTGCAGCAGATACGACTGCATCTTGTTGCGAGTCTGGGCATCCAGTGCCCCGAACGGTTCATCCATCAGCAGGATGCGTGGCTGGTTCGCCAGCGCGCGGGCGATCGCCACCCGCTGTTTCATGCCACCGGACAACTGATCCGGATAGGCATCGGCAAATTTGGTCAGGCCAACCAGGTCGATCCACTGCATCGCCTCGCTCTCCGGATAGGCCACGCCTTTCATTTGCAGGCCGAACATCACATTCTTTTTCACCGTCAGCCACGGAAACAGCGTGTAGCCCTGAAACACCATGCCGCGATCCGGCCCGGGACCCTCGACACTTTTGCCATCAAGCGACACCGTACCGGAACTCAGCGATTCCAGCCCGGCGAGGATACGGATCAGCGTCGACTTGCCACAGCCGGACGGGCCAATCACACAGACAAACTCGCGCCGGTGCACCTTGAAGTTGATATCGCGCAATGCGGTCACAGGTGATTTGTCGGCCCGGGCATAATGTTTGTTCAGATCCTTCACTTCCAGGATAACGTCGCGTTGTTTCAACTGATCAAACCGCGCCCGGACGGCGTCAGATTGATCAAGATAACTGGGTAATTGCAGTGTCATTGGGCTGGGTCCATCAGGAGTTCTTGTTGGCCGGCTTGTCCCAGGGGAACAGTTTTTTGCCGAGTTGTGCGAGCAGGATGTCAGACACCAGACCAATCACACCGATGATCATAATCGCGGCGAATACATTGTCGAAATTCTTGTAACGCGCCTGCTGGGTAATAAACCAGGTAATACCGGAGCTGGTACCGATCAACTCAGCCACAATCAGATAGGTCCAGGCCCAGCCAAGCAGGATGCGCTGGTCGCGGTACAGGTCCGGCAATATGCCCGGGATGACCACCCTGAACAGCAATTGCATGCGTTTCGCACCCAGCGTTAACGCAGCCTCCAGCAGGGAGATGTCGAGCTTGCGAGTCGTGTTCGCGATGATCAACACCTGCTGGAAGAAGGTGCCGATAAAAATGATCGCCACCTTGGGACCATCGTAAATGCCGAGTATGGCCACCGCCAGCGCCCCGAAGGCGGGGGCGGGCAGATAGCGGAAGAATTCGATAAAGGGTTCGTTCAGTCGTGATGCCACAGCATAGGTGCCGCACAGGATGCCGAGTGGTATGCCGAGCAGCGAGGAGAAGAAGAACCCTTGAGCAATGATAGTAATACTGTGCCACAGGCTTTCATGTAACCATTTTTCACTGCTGCGGCTGGGCTCTGCCGAAAACGAGGTAAACATCGCCCGTGCAACTTCATGGGGTGCAGGCAGATAAATCGGATTGGCACGGAATCCGACAGGCACGGCAAGCCCCTGTTGCTGCATCGTTGCGACTTCCAGATCAAACTGCACCCGGTCTATCTGCATATTGACCTGGAAATACGCGACCGCACCCGGATCGGTGATCGTAACCTTCGGATGCCAGATAAACGGGACATAACTGATCGCCGACCAGATCAACAAGGGCAGAATAAACGACGCCACTGTGAACACCCTGCCCCAGTGCGGGGGCAGGGCGACACGCGGGGTCAGCCAGTTTATCGTTGCGGACAAGTTAGCCTTTCCAGTTACTTACTTCGCCAGCGTCAATGACGGATCGATATAGCTGTCGATGTCCTGCGCCTCCTTGTACACCTCGTACTTCAGATTGAAGTCATCCGAGATCTTTGATGAACCGTAGACGGAAGCGAAGCCTTCACCCTTGGTAAAGAATTTTTTGGCCTCATCCCGCGTCAGGATCTTTGTCCCTTCCAGCAAGGGCTTGTATTGTTCTGCAGTAATGCCTACCCGGGCGGCCATGATCGATACGGCCTCGTCCTGGGTCGCGGGGTCGAGTATGTAGGCGACGGCCTTGTACCAGACATCGACAACCTTCTCCCATTCTGCCTTGCGGGTTGCCAGGCTGGTCGGGCTGACCGCGAGTACGTCATAGATCAGGCCCGGTTCGTTCGCAGAGCTGTAGATGGATTTTGAACCCGGCACCAGGCTCAAGGCCTGTCCGGAACTCGGCTGCCATGCGCCTATCGCAGACACATCACCGGAGGCCAGCACCTGGGGTGTTTCATTCGTAGGTACATTGACCAGTTCAACATCGGCCTCGGTCATGCCGGCCTTTTCCAGTCCGTTCAATAACAGCAGGTGATCGACATACCCGATCTCCACACCGACCTTCTTGCCTTTCAGATCAGCCAGGCTGTTGATACCCGGGGCACCAACGATCATATCGTTGCCGTTGCTGTAGTCATTAATGATGATCATCACGCTCTTCGCGCCGCTCGCGCCGGTGACCAGTGCATCACCGTTCGTCATCGCAACTGCGTCAAGCTGCCCTGAGGCAAACGCATCCATCGAGGCCACATAATCGAACCATTCAAACTTTACCTCGACGCCGGCATCACTAAACATACCTTTCTCGATAGCCACTTCCCAGGCTACCCAGCCCGGCCAGTCGCTATAACCGATCTTCAGCGGCTCGGCCTGAACAGAAGAAAACAGCAGGAATGAAGAGATGAATACAGCGGTGATTGAACTTAGCAGTTTCTTGCAGGATAACAGACGCATTTTAACCTCCCGGTTTTGGTTACACATTTGAGAGAGACTCAACAGCGTTCTCCCGGGCTTTTATCCCTCCGTGTAACCTCTATCGAGGCCGATAACTCTTGGACCAGCATCCTGTAACAGGACCGGAACCCTAGTCATCTACAGCTTGAACAATGGCGCAGTGAACGCGATTGATTCTCACGCTGTTATATCTATCTCAAGTTTCGTGCCAGAGTGGCGAAAAGGGGTATTTACGCTATTTTTCAGACAGATATTGAAAGCCTGCTGCCATTAACCAGTATCGTTGCATGCACACACAGTGCACAAATATCGAACATAAGCACTTATTTGGTGCAAACAGGGGTCAGTCCTGATAGATCAATACCGCGCAAAACCGGATCTTTACTGGACATGCTTCGATCTGAGCGCTGTCGTTGAATCGTGGTGATATTGATCAATCGGCTACCAGCCCGTATTCATCGTGGTTAACCAGGCGTTCATCATCTCTGCAAAGTCTTTTATGCCTTGTCCGAACCACAGGAATGGAAGGCTACGTACGTTATCGCACGGAACACGCTTCCTGATTCGACGAAAATTTCAGGTAAATCTGCTGCTGTGTTGCCGTGGCATTTTCAGGTGATGGCAAGCTCCAGGGTTCAGATACTACAGGCAAATCAGCCTGGAACAACCAGACTGCCATTTATGCAACGCATACAGGAATTTCTATTGTCACTGGAGTAATCGGTATTGCAGTCAATATCAGATATCCGGTGATGACACCAACACAAAGATGAAGATCTCCGGGACCTTGACCAAGGCATGGCGTCATGCTGTAGCCAGATACAGCATTCACCAAAAGTGCGCGAATTCAGATTATAAAAAGTCTGAAGATCAGACCCCTTTGCGTGCAGAGTTATACAGTACCGATCAGATGGAAGCGCATGGCCAGAAACTGGCACGTGCGCATATGCTGGATGGAACCGGCACACGCGACAGGCTTCTGAATCGTCTGGATGAGAATGAACAAGTCCTGATTGAAACGTGTAACCTGCTGATGCTGACGGTCAAATCCAGACTTCCCATTGCCCCTGCGGGAGAATGGCTGCTTGATAACTTCCATTTGATTGAAGATCAAATCCGTACTGCTAAACTCCATCTGCCAAGGAGTTATTACCGGGAATTACCATTACTGGGGCAGGGAGCATCCTGCGGATTGCCCCGTGTATATGATCTGGCACTGGAAGCCATCTCACATGGTGACGGACACGTGGATGATACGTTCAGCCGTTTCATTGCAGCATACCAAACCGTTACCTTGCTTACCCTGGGTGAACTCTGGGCTATTCCGATCATGCTGCGTCTTGCACTGATTGAGAATCTGCGTCTGGTGTGCGCACGGATAACCACCACCCGAACGCAGATTAACCAGGCGCAAAGCTGGGCGAACAAGATGATGGAAACCGCCTCAAGTGATCCAAACAGCCTGATCCTGGTCATCGCCGATATGGCGCGGTCAAATCCGCCGATGGCGAGTCCATTTGTTGCCGAACTTGCGCGCAGACTGCAAGGTCAAGGGCCGGCACTGGCATTATCGCTCAGCTGGATAGAGCAAAGGCTGACTGCTTCAAACATGACAATTGAGAGACTGGTCCTTTCCGAGAATCAACAGCAAGCAGCGGACCAGGTCTCGATCAGCAATTCAATTGGCAGCCTCCGTTTTCTTGGTGCGACGGACTGGCGTGTCTTCGTCGAGACTATCAGCTCTGTCGAGCAGGTCTTGCGGGAAGATATCGGTGGTGTATATAGCAAGATGGATTTTTCCACCCGGGACCGTTACCGGCACATTATTGCCAGACTGGCAAGCCGCAGCAAGTTTTCCGAAACGGAGGTTGCACGCAAGGCGATCGAACTGGCGCAGCAGAGTGCGTCCAGCAATGACGGGAATAATCAAACCGCACACGTCGGATACTTCCTGATTGAACGTGGATTGCCGTTACTTGAAGACATAGTCGCTGTGCGCTTGTCTCCTGTTACGCGTTTGCGCCGGTTAATTCGACGATCGACCCTGGCACTGCATATAAGTGCCAATCTGCTTCTGACACTTCTATTCACAGCAGTATTGCTGGTGATGGTGGATTACAGCGGCATGGACAACTGGCGTCTGCTGCTGCTTGGAATATTGTCACTTGTTGCTGCCAGCCAGTTGGCCTCTTCATTAGTGAACTGGATCACCACATTGCTGGTACAACCACAGCTATTACCGCGCATGGACTTCACACTCGGTCTGGTACCGGAGGTGCGCACCCTTGTGGTAATCCCGACATTGCTCAGCAGTGTACAGAATATCGAGAATTTGCTTGAGGCACTCGAAGTCAGGTTTCTGGGAAACCGGGACAAATATCTGCATTTCGGATTGCTGACAGACTTTGGCGATGCAGCTGACGAGACCCTGACCGAAGATGAATCATTGTTAAGGCTGGCCCGGAATGGAATCGAGGCACTTAATCATAAATATCCCGGCACAGATAAAGACAGTTTCTTCCTGTTTCATCGGCCGCGGCGCTGGAATGCCACGGAGCAGATCTGGATGGGATACGAACGCAAGCGAGGCAAGCTCGCAGATTTGAATGCAGCCCTGCGGAATGGTGGCAAGGATTATTTCTCTGTGGTGGCAGGTGATATTGATGGTTTGTCGAGTGTAAAATATGTCATCACACTGGATACCGATACGCATCTGCCCAGGGACTCCGCGCGCCAGTTCGTCGCTGCGATGGCGCACCCGCTAAACCATCCCCAATATGACGAACGCAAAACACGGATTGAACACGGTTACGGTATTCTGCAACCCTGTATGGCCGCAAGCCTGACCGGGGCTAACCGGACGCTCTATGCAAAATTGTTTGGCAACGAATCCGGCATTGATCCTTATACCCGCTCGGTCTCCAATGTTTATCAGGATCTGTTTGGTGAGGGTTCATTCATTGGCAAGGGTATTTATGATGTGGACGCATTTGAACATGCCCTCAAGGGTCGCTTCCCGGAAAACCTGATTCTCAGTCACGATCTGCTCGAAGGTTGTTATGCGCGTTCCGGACTATTAAGCGATGTGTGCCTGTATGAGGATTACCCTTCGCGCTACCAGATAGATGTTGATCGCCAGCGGCGCTGGATTAGGGGTGACTGGCAGATTGCAAACTGGTTGCTTCCTTATGTACCCGGACCACAAGGTTCGGTCCAGCCTAACCCGTTATCGCTGTTATCACGCTTCAAGATATTCGATAACCTGCGACGCAGCGTTGTGCCATTCGCGCTGATACTGCTATTAATGATCGGCTGGTTTCTGGCACCACATGCAGGGCTCTGGACGCTGCCCGTAGTTGGTATCATCCTGGTTCCACCTTTGCTGGTTACTTTCGTGTCCTTGTTTCACAGGCCGGAAACCGTATCACAACGGCAATATTTACGTGCCCTGGTGCATTCAGCCGGACACAACCTCGCGCAGGCCGTGTTCAGGATTGCCTGTCTTCCGTACGATGCCATGATTTCGCTTGATGCGATTCTGTCTTCTGTCTGGCGCATGCTGATATCACATCGTCGACTGCTGGAATGGAAAGCGTATGGCGAGAATGACCACAAGACCGGGAATATGTTTGTTACCACATATTCGTTGATGTGGGGTGCTCCGGTGATTGCCGTGATAGTTGCGACAGGACTGGTACAGTTCAGGTCAGAGGCGCTGGTCGCTGCAGCCCCGGTTCTGGTTCTCTGGTTCCTGGCGCCTGCCCTGGCATGGTGGATCAGCAGGCCATTGATTCGTCGCGAGCCAGGGCTGAATCCGGTCCAGAAAACATTCCTGCGCAAGATTGCCCGCAAAACATGGGCCTTCTATGAACGCTTTGTGGTAGCAGAAGATAACTGGCTTCCTCCTGACAACTATCAGGCCAATCCCGACCCTGTAATTGCACATCGAACATCACCGACCAATATAGGCTTGATGTTGCTGGCAAACCTGACTGCTCTCGACTTTGGTTATATCAGTGCTGGTTCACTGCTTGCACGCAGCGCCAATACCTTCCGTACCCTGTCAACACTGGAACGGCATCGAGGACATTTTTATAACTGGTACGACACCGAGTCCCTGTTACCGTTACCTCCACGTTATATTTCCTCGGTTGACAGTGGCAATTTCGTCGGCCATTTACTGACGCTGCGGGCAGGTCTGATCGCCCTGCCTGATCAGAAAATCGTTGCGGAACGACTGTTTGAAGGACTTGCCGATACTCTCGGTATTCTTGAAGACACCCGGCTTGACAAGCCGGAGATAGCCTTCACACGGTTACAAGCACTGCTGGACACTATCTGTGCAGAGGTACCAGCGTCTTTGCCTGCTGTAAAGGAAGCTCTCGAATTGCTGGTTAATAGTGCGGCGACCATGCTCACAGAACATGAGGTGGATCCCTCCGGAGAAGTCTGGGATTGGGCGATAGCGTTCGAACGGCAATGTCGGGAGGCACTCGACGACCTGGAATTCCTCGCACCGTGGCTGGTATTGCCTGCGGGCAGTAACGCCCTGGATAAATTCCTGGATTATGCAGACATGGATTACGCAGGAATTCCGACGCTGCGTGAACGGGCGAAACACACCGTTAATTTACTGTCAGCCATTGATGCTCGAATGGCCGGGACGATATCAGCGGAGCAGCATGAAGAATTGATTGAATTGCGCCGTCTGATCAGCGTGGGTGGAGACCGGGCAGCGGAGCGAATGACTGCCTTTGAACAACTGGTAATTCAGGTAACCGGCTTTGCGACGATAGAATATGAGTTCCTGTATGACAGGACACGTCAATTGCTGGCGGTTGGTTACAACGTGGATGAGCTCAGGCGGGATAACAGTTTCTATGATCTGCTGGCTTCCGAGGCGCGCCTGTGCAGTTTTGTGGCAATTGCCCAGGGGCAACTGCCACAGGAGAGCTGGTTTGCATTAAGCCGGTTGCTGACGACGGCTGGCGGCGAGCCAGTGCTGTTATCATGGAGCGGCTCCATGTTTGAATATCTGATGCCGTTGCTGGTAATGCCTGCGTATGTTGGCACACTGCTTGAACAGTCCTGCCGTGCCGCCGTGGCCAGACAGATTGCCTATGGCAAAGAGCGGTCGTTGCCATGGGGCGTTTCTGAATCCGGATACAACACCTTCGATACCAGTCTCAACTACCAATATCACGCATTCGGTGTGCCGGGTCTCGGCCTGAAACGTGGCCTGGCAGAAGATTCGGTTGTCACACCGTATGCCTCTGCGCTCGCCTTGATGGTGGCCCCTGAGGCGGCGTGTGCAAATCTGCAGCGACTTGCCAATAGCGGGCTGGAGGGCCAGTTCGGATTCTACGAAGCGATTGACTATACACCTTCGCGTCTGACGCGTGATAAAACCAGTTGTATCGTACGTTCGTTTATGGCGCATCACCAGGGCATGATCCTGCTGTCGTTGGCGCATCTTGTTCTTGAACAACCGATGCAGCGGCGGTTTTTATCAGAACCCATATTCCAGGCAACCCTGCTGCTGCTACAGGAACGGGTTCCGAAGACATCCATAACCCATATCGGTGATACCCGATTTTCTGAAGGCCATGCATTTACTGATGCCACAAAGGCAACGGTCCAGGCGTCTATCGGTTACGACACCCTGACTCCAGAGGTGCAACTGTTATCGAACAGCCGTTACCATGTCATGGTAACCAATGCGGGCGGCGGTTATAGTCGATGGAGGGACCTTGCCGTCTCACGCTGGCATGAAGACAGTACCTGTGATAACTGGGGCGCGTTTGTTTATCTGCGTGATGTGTCCAGCGGTGAGTTCTGGTCTGCCACCCATCAACCTACGCTGAAAAAAGCAGACAGTTATGAGGCCATGTTCACCGAAGGTCGTGCGGAATTCCGGCGCCGCGATCATGATATTGAAACCTATACCGAGATTGTAGTATCACCGGAAGATGATATTGAGTTGCGCCGGTTGCGTATTACCAATCGCTCTAACACACCGAGAATGCTTGAAATTACCAGTTATGCGGAGGTTGTACTCGCCCTGCCCGTGGCTGACAGATTGCACCCTTCGTTCGGTAACCTGTTTATGCAGACCGAGATAATCGGTTCCCGTCGCGCAATCCTGTGTACCAGGCGACCACGCTCGATTAACGAGCAAACGCCCTGGATGTTTCACCTGGTAGCTACAAACGGGACAGACATAGGCGAGATTTCGTACGAAACTGATCGCATGCGCTTCATCGGACGAGGTCGCACCATCGTTTCGCCCCAGGCGATGAACAATCCCGGCACATTATCCGGCAGTCACGGCTCAGTACTTGACCCGATCGTTGCCATTCGTTGTCCAATCACCCTTGATGCCGGGCAGACAGTGACCATCGACGTCGTGTCTGGCGTGGCTGACAGCCGAGAGGCATGTATGACGCTGGTCGGGAAGTACCAGGATCGGCATCTTGCCGACCGCGTATTCGATATTGCCTTTACGCACAGAGGCGTTATGTTACGGCAGATCAATGCCAGTCAATCCGATGAACAACTTTATCGACGCCTGGCAAGCGCAGTGCTGTATGTCGATGCTGCCCATCGTGCCGATGTCAGTGTCCTGATCCAGAACCGACGCGGGCAGTCCGGTCTGTGGGGTTATGCCATATCGGGGGACCTGCCGATTGTACTCCTGAAGATCGCCGATCCAGCCCATATCGATCTGGCGCGACAATTGATCCGGTGTCATGCGTACTGGCGTCTGAAAGGACTGGCAGTCGATCTGGTTATCTGGAATGAAGATCATGTTGGCTATCGGCAATATCTTCAGGACCAGATCATGGCGCTGATTGCCACGGGCACCGAGGCCAACGCGATAGACCGGCCAGGTGGTATATTCCTGCGTTCAGCAGAACAAATCTCACATGAAGACCGTATCCTGATCAAGGCGGCCGCCCGGGTGATTATCGCCGATAACCGCGGAACCTTGCTGGAACAGGTCAACCGTCGCCGCACAACTGCCAAAAGGGTCGCTCGGTTAACACCTACCCGGCCATACCGACCAGAATCTGCCAGGGCACTCGGGTTCTCGCAACAGGTGTTACTGCTCGGTAACGAGCTGGGCGGGTTCAGCTCCGATGGACGTGAGTACGTTATCACGACTACACAGACACAAGTAACACCCGCGCCCTGGGTAAATGTACTCGCCAACCCGAATTTCGGGACAGTCATAACTGAAAGCGGTCTCGCCTACAGCTGGGGCGAAAATGCCCACGAATTCCGGCTGACACCCTGGAGCGATGACCCGGTTGGTGCCACCGGAGGGGAGGCGATATACCTGCGTGATGAAGATAGCGGGCATTTCTGGTCACCCACACCGTTACCAGTTCGTGGTGTCATGCCGTACACCTGCCGACACGGATTTGGATACAGTGTGTTCGAACACAACGAGGGAGGTATATATACCGAGCTATGGATTTACGTGGACATTGAGGAGATGGTCAAATTCTCGGTGTTGAAAGTACGTAATGGTTCCGGCCGCAGTCGACGTCTGTCTGCAACAGGATATATTGAGTGGGTCCTTGGCGACCTGCGCTCAAAAACTGCCATGCACGTTGTGACCGAGGTTGATGCTGCCAGTGGTGCATTATGTGCACGTAATGCATACAACACAGAATTCAAGGGTCGTGTCGCCTTCTTCGACGTCGACGATTTGTCGCGCACGTTAAGTGGTGATCGTACCGAGTTTATCGGGCGCAATTCCACGCTACAGGATCCGCAAGCAATGTCCCGCTTGCGATTATCCGGCAAGACCGGTGCCGGTCTCGATCCCTGTGGTGCGATACAGGTTTTTTTCAATCTTTCGAACGGTGAAGAACGGGAGGTGATCTTCAGGCTGGGTGCAGGTATCAATATCGAAAAAACCCGCGATCTGGCTCTACGCTTACGGACCCCCGGCGCGGCGCATGCCGCACTCGAAAAGGTAAAGCGATACTGGAACCATACCCTCGGGGCCGTGCAGATTGAAACGCCTGATCCTGCACTGAATGTGCTGGCCAATGGCTGGCTTGTTTACCAGACGATGGCCAGCCGACTCTGGGCACGCAGCGGATTTTACCAGTCCAGTGGGGCTTTCGGATTCCGTGATCAGCTACAGGACGTGATGGCACTGGTCCATGCAGAGCCGGGTCTGATGCGAGAGCATATATTGCGCTGTGCTGAACGACAGTATCCGGAAGGTGATGTGCAGCATTGGTGGCACCCTCCCTCCGGACGCGGTTTGCGCACACGCTGCTCCGATGACTACCTGTGGCTCCCATTGGTCACTTGCCGATATGTACTCAGTACCGGTGACGTCGGCATACTGGAAGAAAAGTCGCATTTCCTGCAGGGTCGTGCTCTCGGCGCCGAGGAGGAGTCCTACTACGACCTGCCGGGACGCTCCGAGGCCACAGCCAGCCTCTACCAGCATTGCAGACTGGCGATTTTGCACGGGCTGCGCTTTGGTGAACATGGTCTGCCCTTGATGGGATCTGGCGACTGGAACGACGGCATGAATCTGGTCGGCATCCATGGCAAGGGAGAAAGCGTGTGGCTGGGATTTTTCCTCTACCAGGTATTGATGTCGTTCGCAGAGATCGCAAGCTTGCACAAAGATCATGCCTTTGTTGAACGTTGTCGTAAGGAGGCAGCGCAATTACGTCTTAATCTCGCAGAGCATGCATGGGATGGAGCCTGGTATCGCCGCGCCTGGTTCGATGATGGCACACCGCTGGGAACTTCAGAAAATTCCGAGTGCGTAATTGATTCCATCTCGCAGAGCTGGTCTGTACTCTCCGGTGCAGGTGACGCCGGGCGATCGCAGCAGGCTATGGATGCTGTAGACCAGCGTCTGGTGCGTCGCGCAGATGGACTGATCCAGTTGCTGGACCCACCCTTTGACAAATCGACAATGAATCCAGGTTACATCAAGGGTTATGTTCCTGGTGTGCGCGAAAACGGCGGGCAATACACACATGCTGCAATATGGGCAGCCATGGCCTTTGCGGCACAGGGAGACAGCCGCCGGGCCTGGGAATTATTGCGTATGATAAATCCGGTCAACCACACGCTGACTTCAGAATCCCTCTCTGTTTACAAGACAGAACCTTATGTGGTGGCAGCAGATGTGTATGCCGTACCACCCCATACCGGCCGTGGTGGCTGGACCTGGTACACCGGTTCGGCGGGCTGGCTATATCGTCTGATGCTGGAATCGTTGCTGGGTCTGAACCGGAAGGCAGACAGGCTGAGCATCACGCCATGTATACCGGGAGACTGGAAGACCTACTCGATTAAATACCGTTATGGCGAAACGATGTATCGCATTACTGTCAACCAGACCCGTCATCCGGAAGTGTCTGACAGCATGATTACAGTTGATGGTATCAAGCTTGCCGATCAGGACATTATATTGGTCGATGATCACCGGGAGCATGACATCGAAATCAGCATGAACCAGAGACCCACAAAGGAACCTGTTTCAAAACACAATGTGAACAGGAGACTCTCTGAGGAACTAATATGAATCCAACCGGCAAACTGCACAGTATGGGTCAGCGCCTGTGGCTGGACAACATCACCCGCGAGTTGCTGGACAATGGTACCTTGCAGAACTATATCAACCAATATTCCATCACTGGTCTGACATCAAATCCGACCATATTTGATGGGGCAATTGCCAGTGGCAATGCTTACGATGCCGGTATTGCCGGGAAGTCCAGGGCAGGGAAGTCAGGTGAAAAACTGTTTATTGAACTGGCGCTGGAAGATTTATGCCGTGCCGCTGATCTGTTCCGTCCCCTGTTTGATACGAGCAACCAGCTGGATGGCTGGGTATCTATGGAAATCTCTCCGCTGCTGGCCAATGATACTGAAGGCAGTATCAGGGCGGCCAGACGGATGTATCAGCAGGCCGACCGACCGAACCTGTTTATAAAAATTCCCGGCACACAAGCAGGTTTACCGGCAATCGAATCTCTGATCCATGCCGGGGTGCCGATTAACATTACCCTGCTGTTTTCGTGCGAACAGTATCTGGCTGCCGCTCAGGCTTATATGCGGGGTATTGAGCGACGTCTCGAAACTGGTCTCAATCCGAAGGTGGGGTCGGTGGCCTCCCTGTTCGTCAGCCGGTGGGATGTTGCTGTCAAGGATAAGATTCCCGCTTCGCTACACAATAAACTCGGTATTGCAATCTGTAGCCGGGTATATCATGCCTGGTGCGAACTGCTGGATACACCGCGCTGGCGTAGACTCGCTGATGCAGGAGCCTTGCCGCAACGATTGCTCTGGGCCAGTACTGGCAGCAAGGATCCGGCGGCGTCTGCTACCTTGTATATGGAAGCATTGGTTGCAGCCGGTACCATCAACACGGTACCGGAACAGACCCTGTTGGCATTTGCAAATCACGGCATCCTGAATACTCCGATGGCGAGGGACGATGGCGAGGCCGTGTCCATTTTGCAGCAGTTTGAACAGATCGGTATCAACATTGCATTACTCGCGAAGCAACTGCAACTGGAAGGCACAAATGCCTTCGTCAAATCCTGGCAAAGCTTGCTGCAACGGATCGCAGATAAAAATTCAGCATTGTCAGACCAGGGCATGCCAGAAACCAGCCACACACAAAAGGCTGACCGGGAGTGAACTTTAAATGGAGTTCGTTCAGATTCAGGCAACAACTCAGTATGCCGGTTTCAGGTCTGTTATGTGTCACTTCGAACAGACTGGTTTTATAAATCGCGTCACCCTCCACAGCCAGAGTCAAATCAACAGGCATTTTTCGACACGACAGGGTGCGGATCAATGGCCGGACTTTTTGCCGCCTGATCTGATTTGGGTGATTGCATTTATTACAACAGGAGTATGGCCATGAATAAAACAAAATCCTTATCCATTGAACCTGTATGTGGAGAGACTGTGGAAAAAGCCACTTCTGTCCAGTCCGAACGGAACGGAAAATTATATTATTTTTGCTGTGAAGTTTATCGGGGGGGACTCCTGTCTAACCCCAGATTGATCAAGTCTGTGACCGGGTCCGGAGTCTGTTGTTGATAGTCAGGGGTTATGGTTGGGCGAACAACATGCCGACAAGAGTCCCTGAAAACATCCAGCCTGTAGAGCAGGTTATGTTGGGATGAACTCACCTGGAAAGGCAGCAAGCGTCTGCCATGAACAATCTACTGTGCTCACCCTGAACGGTGGTTCATCCAGTATCCGTTTCGCGCTGTATGCGCAAGCCACTCCGCTGCGCCGACTTCTGTCAGGAAAAGTTGATCGGGTCGGGATGAATGGTATGCGTCTGGAGTTCACCGGTTCGAGCGGCCAGACCGAGAGCATAAATGATATCCAGTCTGACTTTCAGACAACTGCTGTTGGCTACCTGCTGGACTGGCTTGAACAACGGCCGGAGTTCCCTGCCGTCACTGCTGTGGGGCACCGGGTGGTTCATGGCATGTTGCATACGGAACCGGAACAGATTACAGCAGTATTACTCGATGAGTTACGTAGCATCATCGCAAACGCCCCGGAGCATCTGCCACGGCAGATTGAGATTATTGAAGCGGTTCTGCAAAGATTTCCTGCATTGCCCCAGGTGGCCTGCTTTGACACATCCTTCCATCAGACCATGCCGCGGGTTGCCACTCTGCTTCCCATCCCGCGCCGCTATGAAGCATTCGGAGTACGTCGGTACGGTTTTCATGGATTGTCTTACGAGTATCTGATCAAGGAACTGGTTCGCCTGGGAGACCCGGCTGCGACCAGCGGTCGGGTCATACTCGCACATCTCGGCAACGGTGCCAGTATGACTGCCGTACGGGACGGCCTCAGTATTGATACCAGCATGGGATTCACGCCTGCGGGCGGACTGGTAATGAGTAGTCGTTCCGGTGATCTGGATCCGGGACTGCTCGCCTACCTGGCCTCATCTGAACAGATGAACGCAGGCCAACTCCAGTATCTGGTGAATCATGCCTCCGGTCTGCTTGGAGTATCGGAAACCAGCTCTGATATGCGTGATTTACTCGCGCACGAAGACGATGACGTGCGTGCTGCAGAAGCGGTCGCCCTGTTCTGTTATCAGGCCAAAAAATGGATAGGTTCATTTGCCGTTGTGCTTGGCGGGCTGGACACGCTGGTGTTTACCGGTGGCATCGGCGAAAACGCGGCGCTGGTTCGATCGCGTATTTGTGCCGGCCTCGAATTTCTTGGTATTGAGGTCGATAGCAAGCGCAACATGAATAATGCCGGGTTGATATCCACAGGCTCCGGGCGGGTAAAAATCCGTGTTATCCGCACCGATGAAGAATTGATGATCGCAAGCTACGTCCTGCAACTTCTCAACCCATGTAATACTTCGGAAAATTGAATGATGAAAAAAAATACACTCTCGCCGAAACTGCTGCGTAATGTGGATGCCTATTGGCGTGCTGCAAACTACCTGTCCGTCGGCCAGATATATTTGTACGACAATCCACTGCTGAAACAGGAACTGACGCTGGCACACATAAAACCACGCCTGCTCGGCCATTGGGGTACAACACCCGGGCTGAATTTTATCTATGCGCACCTGAACCGCATCATTAATCAATATGACCTGAATATCCTGAATATTACCGGCCCTGGTCATGGTGGCCCCGGTATCGTGGCGAATGTCTGGCTTGAAGGCACGTACACCGAGGTTTACCACAACATTACGCAGGATGAACCCGGGATGCAGAAGTTATTCAAGCAATTTTCCTTCCCGGGCGGCATACCCAGTCATGTGTCGCCGGAAACACCGGGCTCCATTCATGAAGGGGGTGAGCTGGGGTATGCCTTGTCGCATGCGTTCGGCGCCGCATTCGATAATCCCGAGCTGCTGGTCGCATGTGTTGTGGGTGACGGCGAGGCAGAGACAGGTCCACTTGCCACCAGCTGGCACTCGAACAAGTTTCTGAATCCGGTCTGCGACGGTGCCGTTTTGCCAATCTTGCATCTGAACGGTTATAAAATCGCCGGCCCTACCGTGCTGGCGCGGATTTCGCACGAGGAACTCGATGCGCTGTTCCGGGGTTATGGCTACACACCCTGGTTTGTTGAAGGTGATGACCCGGATACGATGCATCAGTTGATGGCGGCCACTCTGGATAAGGTCGTCAGCCAGATCAAGCGAATCCAGCACGCCGCCAGGAACGATGGTTTCTCAACCCGTCCGCGCTGGCCCATGATCATCCTGCGTACACCCAAAGGGTGGACAGGGCCGAAGGAAGTCGATGGCAAGGCAACCGAAGGAACGTTTCGTTCACATCAGGTCCCGATGGGTGATATGAGTCGTCCAGGCCATGTCAAAATTCTGGAACAGTGGTTGCAAAGCTATCGACCACAGGAATTGTTTGACGAGAAGGGCAAATTGCGACCCGAACTGGCCGCACTTGCCCCAAGAGGTGACCGGCGCATGGGGGCAAATCCGCATGCGAATGGTGGCCTGCTGCTACAGGACCTCAGCTTGTCGGATTATCGTAATTACGCCGTACTCGTGCCGGAGCCGGGAGGTATAGACGCTGAAGCCACGCGGATTCAGGGTCAGTTTATTCGTGACGTCATGCTACATAACCCGGTAAATTTCCGTGTCTTCAGTCCGGATGAAACGGCCTCCAACCGCTGGGGTGCCGTGTTTGAAGAAACGGACCGCTGTTCCACAGCAGAGATCATACCGGGCGATGAAAATGTCGCCACCGATGGCCGGGTCATGGAGATGTTAAGCGAGCACCAGTGTGAAGGCTGGCTTGAAGGGTATCTACTGACAGGACGTCATGGCTTCTTCTCCTGTTATGAAGCGTTTATTCATATTATTGACTCGATGTTCAATCAGCACGCCAAATGGTTGAAGGTGGCAAATGAAATACCCTGGCGCAGGCCGGTCGCCTCACTGAATTATCTGCTTACATCGCATGTATGGCGACAGGATCACAATGGTTTCAGCCATCAGGATCCCGGATTTATTGATCATGTAGTCAACAAGAAGGCGGAAGTCATCCGCGTGTATCTGCCACCCGATGCGAACACACTACTGGCAGTAACGGACCAGTGTCTGCGCAGTCGCAATTATGTGAACGTGATCGTAGCGGGTAAACAACCCTCACCGCAGTGGCTCGATATGGATGCCGCAATCAAGCATTGTACGGCCGGCATCGGGATCTGGCCGTGGGCCAGCAACGATCAGGACTATGAACCGGATGTGGTGATGGCCTGCTGCGGTGATGTGCCGACACTGGAAACACTGGCTGCTGTCAGCCTGTTACGACAATATTTTCCTGATCTGAAAATCCGGGTGATTAATGTCGTGGATTTGATGAAGTTGCAGCCGCAGATAGAGCACTCGCATGGCCTGAGCGACCTTGATTACGAGCTGTTATTTACGTCCGATAAGCCGGTTGTTTTTGCCTACCACGGTTATCCCTGGTTGATCCATCGACTCACGTACCGACGCGCCAATCACCACAATCTGCATGTGCGGGGTTATAAGGAAGAAGGGACGACCTCAACGCCTTTCGACATGGTGGTGATGAACGAACTGGATCGCTTTCACCTTGTGCTCGATGTGATTGAGCGCCTGCCCGCGCCGGGTTCGCATGCCGCCTATGTCAGTCAAGCCATCCGCGACAAGCTCCTTGAGCATAAGCAATACATTGAAATGCATGGTGAAGATATGCCGGAAATTCGCAACTGGAAATGGAGTAACCGCAAATGAATGCGGAATCAGCACAAAGGAATCCAGGCGGATGAAAAAAATGGTTATATTTGACCTTGATGGCACGCTAGCGGAAAGCAAATCCGCTGTTGATGCCGAAATGGCAGCCCTGCTAACTGCTCTTCTGGAGATTGTGAAAGTGGTAGTCATTTCCGGGGGGGATTGGCCACAATTCGAAAAACAATTGCTACCCGTTCTTCCTCATGACGATCGACTGAAGAATCTATCGTTGCTACCCACCGCAGGAACAAAGTTCTACCAATATAAATCAGGCTGGAAACAGCTGTTTGCAGATAATTTCAATGAGACTGAGAAAAAGAAGATCACCGACGCATTGACGCAGGCAATCACTTTGTCAGGCTTTGCAGACGAACAGATCTGGGGAGCACAGATTGAAGATCGTGGCAGCCAGATCACATTCTCAGCATTAGGGCAGCAAGCCCCCATAGAGGCAAAGGAAAAGTGGGACCCTGATTTTAGCAGACGCCAAAAGATGAAAGCAGTCCTTGAAGATATCATCCCTGAGTTTTCAATAAATCTGGGTGGTACAACATCCGTTGATGTCACCAGGCCGGGTATCGATAAGGCCTATGGTATTGCCAAGCTCCGCGATATCCTGGGGATTACAATCGAGCAAATGCTCTTTATAGGTGATGCCTTGTTCCCGGGGGGGAATGACTATCCGGTCAAGCAAGCAGGCGTTGTGTCTATCCAGGTCCGCGATCCTGAGGAGTCAAAACATGTGGTTGAGGCGATTCTGGCATGTCTGGGTACTGCTTGACATTGAGAATCTTGTATACCTTCATGCCGGTGAATCGCAGGATCATTTTCAGTAGCACTATGCCATTATTCATGACGAACCATACAAGCAAATACAGGATTTAACGGGAAATTACTGCGTGGCTCAATATTCAATGCAAATCAACAGCGATATCAATAATTGGCAATCGGTATTAAAGGAACCTCTGATCAATCCGGCAAAATTAAATGACATTTTCAAATATATATACAATTATCTGCATCGCAGGTGAGTGAGGCAATAATCATGAGCAAGAAAGTAAAGCGACAGGAAGCGAGCGCGCATGGGACACCGATCTCGAAAAAGAGTTACAAGGACACCTTGCATAAACTTCAGGTTGAATTGGTCAAGTTGCAGCGGCATTTTATCGAATGCGAAGACAAGATCCTGATTATTCTGGAGGGCCGCGATGCATCCGGCAAAGATGGCACGATTAAACGTATCATTCAGCATTTGAGTCCTCGTGAAACACGCGTCGTGGCCCTCGGCAAGCCCTCGGATCGCGACCGTACATCCTGGTATTTTCAGCGTTATGTTCATTATTTGCCGGCGGCTCAGGAACTCGTTCTATTTAACCGCAGTTGGTATAACCGTGCCGGGGTGGAGCGAGTAATGGGCTTTTGCACCGAGGCCGAGTATCAAGAGTTCATGGGCTCGGTGTCTGAGTTCGAGTATATGTTGGTGCGCTCGGGCATCAAGCTTCTCAAGTACTACCTGGATATCAGCAAACGCGAACAGAAGCGGCGCCTGGATGAGCGCAAGCGTGATCCACTCGCGCAATGGAAAGTCAGCACGCTTGACAAACTGGCACTCAAGAAATGGATGCAATACAGCCTGGCGCGAGACGAAATGCTGACACACACCCATAACCCCATTGCGCCGTGGACAATTGTGCGCGCTGACAACAAGCATCTGGCGCGACTCAACATCATCAAGGATATTCTCAGCCGGCTGCACTACGCAGACAAAGACGAACGACTAATCCTGCCTGACCCGAAAATCGTTTTTACATATGATATCTCCAATCTCGAAAACGGTCAGGTTGAAAAATGATCCGGGATGATGCAAAACAGGCTGTCTTTGAATACTCTTAATCAGAGCTTCCTTGGTATGAAAAATCGGTTTCTGTGTTTTTAACATGATGTTGTGTATCGGTTTTCTGGCATCAAGTATTACGTATCGTCTGCAGGTCCTGTCGTTTGCTGAAATGGACCAGTTTATATAAGGCTGGCAAAACCAGCAGCGTCAGCAGTGTAGATGAAATGATTCCGCCAATTACGACCGTGGCCAGCGGCCGTTGTACCTCGGCACCTGTACCGACATTAAATGCCATGGGTATAAAACCCAGGCTGGCGACCAGTGCGGTCATCAGCACCGGACGCAACCGCGTCAACGCGCCATCGACCAGGGCCTGCTGCAGGGCCATACCCTGGTTGCGCAGGTCACGGATAAACGACAACATCACCACCCCGTTCAGCACGGCCACACCGGACAAGGCAATGAAGCCAACTGCGGCCGTGATCGATAAGGGCATGCCCCTCAGTGCCAGTGCCGCCACACCACCCGTCAGTGCCATGGGAACCCCGGTAAACACCAGTGCAGCATCCTTGAGTGAATTGAACGCCATTAGCAGCAGACAGAAGATCACCAGCAGGGTGACAGGTACGATGACAGAGAACCGCTGTGAGGCCGATATCAGCTGCTCAAACGTTCCTCCATAATCGACCCAGTATCCGGCAGGCAGGCTGATCCTCTCCGCTACCGCCGTCTGGACATCGTTGACAAAGCTGCCGAGGTCGCGGTCTCGCACGTTGGCGGTCACATAGACACGGCGCTTGCCGTTCTCTCGACTGATCTGGTTTGGACCCTGGATAAACTCCAGACTGGCCACCTCTCCCAGCGGGATGGTTTTGGCCGGTGTGCGGGCGATATCCAGACTGTCCGCATCTCCAGCCACCTCAGGCATGGCCTGGTCCGGCAGGGTAATGGCAAGTCGCTTTATGGAATCGATGTCGGCACGCAACGCTTCCGGCAGTCTGACGACGAGGTCAAAGTGCTGGTCGCCTTCAAAGATCTGTCCTGCAATGGTCCCGCCTATCGCCGTGCGCAGGGTCTGATGCAGTTGTTCTACATTCAAACCATACAAGGCCAGTCGTTCGCGATCCGGGATCACGGTCAGGATAGGCAAGCCGGTAACCTGCTCAATCCCGATATCACTGGCGCCAGGTAAGGTGCCCAGCAGCGTTTCGATTTCTGCTGCGAGCCCGGCCAGCACCTCCAGGTCGTCACCATAGATCTTGACGGCCAGATCCGAACGCACACCGGAGATCAGCTCATTAAAGCGCATCTGGATCGGCTGGGTGATCTCGTAACGGTTACCCGCGATCCGGTTTATGGTGGTCTCCAGTTGCTGGATAAATTCCTGCCGGGGTTTCAGCGGGTCGGGCCATTGCTCGCGTGGTTTCATGATAATGAATGTATCGGCCACGCTGGGTGGCATCGGGTCAGTTGCCACCTCGGCCGTACCCATCTTGGCAAACACATGCGAGACCTCAGGCAACGCCTTGATGGAGGCTTCCAGTTGGGCCTGCATCGCTATCGCCTGGCTCAGACTGGTGCCCGGGATACGCAAGGCATGCAGGGCAATGTCGCCCTCGTCAAGATTGGGCAGAAATTCGGTACCCATCCGCGTGACCTGGATTCCGGCAAGCACGACCAGACCGATTGCAAACACAACGACCGGCCAGCTGTGCGCAAGCGACCAGTGCAACGCAGGCTTGTACGCCCTGTTCAGCAGACGCATCAACAGATTTTCCTGCTCGGCAACCCGTCCACGCACCAGCAGCGCCACGGCCGCCGGTACGACAGTGATCGACAGTATCAGCGCAGACAGCAGTGCAATCACCACCGTAAAGGCCATCGGGTGAAACATCTTGCCCTCAATGCCCTGCAGACTGAATATCGGGATATACACAATGAGGATGATCAACACCCCAAAGACACCCGGACGGATCACCTCACGAGTGGCATCGCGCACGATCTCCAGTCGCTGTGGCAGATCCGGGATGGTCTTGTGCTGGTGCTGAAACAGCGCGAGCCTGCGCAGACAGTTTTCAACGATGATCACTGCGCCATCAATGATCAGGCCAAAGTCCAGCGCACCCAGGCTCATCAGGTTACCGGAGATGCGACTTTGAACCATACCGGTAATCGTCATCAGCATCGCCAGCGGAATAACGGCGGCGGTAATCAGGGCGGCACGCCAGTTACCCAAGAGCAGCAACAGCACCGCGATTACCAGCAAGGCCGCCTCGGCAAGGTTTTTCTGTACGGTGGCAATCGTCTTGTCGACCAGCAGCGTGCGATCATACAACGGGGTGATCTCCACACCTTCCGGCAAGGAGGCCTTGACCTGCTCGAGCCGATCGGCCGTAGCACGTGCGACTTCGCGACTGTTTTCACCGATCAGCATGAACACAGTGCCCAGCACGACCTCGCGACCATCCTGGGTTGCAGCACCGTTACGTAGTTCGTTGCCGATCATGACTTCTGCAATGTCCTGCAAACGCACAGGCACATCATCACGGATCGCGACACTGATCCCGCGGATGTCCTCCAGCCTGGCCAGTTGTCCCGGTGAACGTATCAGGTACTGGGTACCGAAGCGCTCGATATAACCGGCACCGGTATTCAGGTTGTTTTGTGCCAGTGCGGTCAGGATGTCATCAAAATCCAGGTCGTAGGCCAGCAGCTTGTCCGGGTCAGGCAGTACATGGTATTGCCGGGTATAACCGCCTATGCTGTTGACCTCGACCACGCCCGGCGTTTGCCGTAACTGCGGACGGACTATCCAGTCCTGCACCGTGCGCAACAACATCGGGTCATGCTCTACGCCCTCGGTGCTGTTGATGGTGTACATGAAAATTTCACCGAGTCCGGTTGCTATCGGACCCATCTCCGGGTCGATACCCGGCGGCAGCTGGCTCTTGACCTCAGACAGCCGTTCATTGATAAGCTGGCGCGCAAAATAGATATCGGTATTTTCCCTGAATACGACGGTCACTTGTGAGAGGCCATAGCGCGATACGGAACGGGTGTAGTCGAGAAATGGCAGGCCGGCCATTGCCGTCTCCACAGGGAAGGTGATGCGTTGTTCCGCTTCCAACGGTGAATAACCTGGCGCCTCGGTATTGATCTGCACCTGCACATTGGTAATGTCCGGTACCGCATCTATCGGCAGGCGTTGATAATTGTACAGGCCCAGGCCAGCCAGACCAGCTGCGATCAGGATCATCAGCCAGCGGTACTGCAGGGATACCCCAATCAGATAGTTCAACATGGTTCGTTCCCCTTAATGATCATGACTGGCACCGGATTTCTCGATGTCAGCCTTGATCAGATAACTGTTTCCGGTGACATATTCCGTCCCGGCACTGAGCCCCCCTGTTACCTCGACCCACTCGGCATCACTGATACCGAGCTCGAGCATGCGGACTTCATAGGTATCACCAAACCGGGCAAACACCACCTGAAAGTCACGAAAGCCCTGTATCCCGGCGCGTCGGACCGCGAGTGGTACCGCATGTTCGGCGATGGTCACCCCGGCACGTACGAACTGTCCTGGCCGCAGTTTGCCTTCTGTATTGTCGAGCGAGACGCGGGCATGGATACTCTGGCTAGCATGACTGCTCAGCGGTGACAGCCGTGCGATTGTCCCGGTGATGACGTGGTCATCGAGCGTCTCGATACTGACCGGCTGCCCCTCACGGACCGAGCCGATATCACGGGTAAAGATATCCAGTTCAACCCAAACGCTGGAGAGATCCACGATTGTAAACAGCGGTACATCGGCGGTTACCTCTCCTGCCTGTACATTACGTTTGATAATCATGCCGGTGATAGGTGCCGTCACCGCATAGTCCTTCAGACTGTCGCTGCTCTCAACTGTCAACAGGGTTGCACCGGCCTGGATGACATCGCCGAGTTCAACGTGCACACGTTTCACGATACCAGGGAACCGGGGTCTGACCTGCGAAAGACGGTTGGGATCGATCTCGACACGACCCGTCAACTTCAGGGTCTCGATGATGGTCGTCGGTCCGGCGATTTCTGTTTCGATCCCGGCCTCGCTGGCAAGCGCGGCGGGGATTACGGTGCGGCCTTCATAACTTTCATACTGCCATTGATAAGACTTGCCCTGATATTGCGCACTGACCGTCACATCAAAAGAGTGCGGTTCGGTCACCACAGCATTACCCCGCAGCAGATCACCTTCCGCCGCAAACTCAATCCGGTCTGTCACGTTACCTGTTCGACCCAGTTCAATGACCAGATTGACCTCTGATGGGCCAAGGGGTTGATCCTGAAAATACGGGTATACGCGAAACTCTGGTGGCACACCGGTTTCAAAAATCGTGATCTCGAGTGCAAATCCGTCCTGCTCCAGCAGTCGACCGTTATGCGGACCGCGGGGAAAGTCAGCAGAGACCTCGGCATGCTCATGTTCGGCATGTCCGGCCGGTTCACTGTGTAACAACCAGTTTGCAGTAATGACAGTAACAGCGATGATGATCAGGCTTAGTAGTATATTGCGTAACATGGGGTTCACCATTGGGTAAGTTGTGCGCCGGTCAGCCGGTCGATTTCAATTCTGTGACTGTGGTAGGCCGAGGCCATTTCCAGCAGTCGCGATCGTGCGGTATGCAGCAGTTGCTGGACCTGTATCAGTTCTTGCAGTGAGTAGCGTCCAAGCTGATAGCCGCTTTCATAATCTGCCAACATCGTTGTGGCTGCCGGGATGATGGTTTCATTCAGCACACCGACTGCCTCCCGGGAATGCTTCATCTCCTGATAAATCTGGAACAGGGTGGCATACAGTTCCAGCCTTTGCTGTTCCAGATTCAGTGGTTCTATCTGCGCCATGCTCTCGGCCTCTTCAATGCCGGGTTGGGCGCGCGCCGCTGAGCCCAACGGAATACTGGCCCATAACATGGCGGCAACATCATTACTGCTCCCGAGATAACGCAGACCGGCGGAGACCTCGATATCCGGTGTTGTTCTGCCTTGCATCAGCCGGATCCTGGCACGGGTCAGGTCTTCAGCCTTGAGGTGGCGGGTAATCTCCGGATTTTGATCAAGCTGGGCGGTCAGTTCGGCAAAGTCCGGCAGGGCGTCAATTGTAAAGATATCCGCATTGACACGGGCAAACCCCGCTTCCCTGTCTCCCCACAGCGTCGACAGATGCACACGCGAGGTTTCCAGTTCGTGGCGTATATGTTCCAGTTCCAGCTCATGGTTGGCCAGATCGATGATGACCCGTTGCTGTTCAACCTCGGCCGTCTTGCCCGAGGCAATGCCTTTCCTGACCGTAGCTTCGGTCATTCTCACCAGTTCGATGGCCTGTTCGACCAGTCGCAGACGTTCCTGATCCGTGGCGACATGCAGGAACTGCTGTGCCGTATCGGCGAGCAGATTCAACCGGTCGATATCCTTGCGGGTTTTTAACAGTTGTGCCTCTCCCGATACGACATCACCACGACGTTCTGCCTTGTTACCACGCTCAAGCGTACGCGACAGACTCAGCGTGGCCTCGACGCCACGTATGGCGACGGTCTCGCCGGTACCGGCAAAATTTTCGATCGACATGTTAACCCGATCTGCCGGTGACTGCAGGGCACTGCGCATACGGGCAGCCAGCGCCTGGGCTTCGTAGTCAGCGACCTTCAGTACCGGGTTGTTCTCCAGCACCTGAATCATGACCTGATCCAGTGTCAGCCCGTCCTGAACGACGGGTTCCTGCGCCGATGCATTCATGACGAATACACAACACAGTAAAAATACGGTTTTATTAATCATTTAGTCATCCCTCCGGAGAGCAGTGTGCTGTCCGGTCACATAAATGTGTAGATCACCAATAAACGGGACAACAACTGTCCGGATATCGGGATTTGGTTACAGCTCGGGATTAGTAGGCCGGGGGTGCCCGTAACGGCGGGGCAAGGCCGTAATACAATTGATGAAGTGAAATATTTTGAGGCAGGATCCACGGTCTGATGCGGACAGACGAAAACAGTGGCAAGAGAATCAACAGACCAAATGCCAGGACCAGACCGCTGTCCCGATCCAGACTTTTCTTGATCAGTGCATCCGGTGTGGATTCGAGCTCATGGGCGCCATCATCCGTTGCGTGTTCCACAGCATGACTGTCCGTTAAAACATGAAAATCCATCACATGTTCATGCCCGTGTGACGGCGGGGCATCCGTGTGTCGCAGGTGCATGTGTAACTGGGTAAACAGCTGGATCAACAGTGCCGCTACCAGCAGGCAACCGATAGCCTGAGCGCGTTGAATATGTTTTCCCCGAAGATTCATGATGTAAACATTAAATTGTTTACCCCGGACTGTCCAGTTGCTTATGGCCAGGTTCGGATACAAATGCCTGGGAGACAGTATAAAAACCACTTGTTTATGTAATCTTTTAAATACGTACATGTATTAATAGTCATCAATTTTACGCGTATCCGTCATCATCATCGCCTCATTCTGTCACTCCCCTTTAACAGTTCATCTCTATCTTCCCGGGGCATAAAAGGAATCGCCTTTCATTTTATTCATCCGATAAACAAGAGGTAAGTTATGAATGATTTAGTCTATATCAGGGTAATATCGCTCGCCTGCGCCTGCGCAATCTCGATCAGCACCCAGGCCCAGCAAACCACAGGTAATAGCGTCACCCCGATTGAGGAAGTGGTCGTCTATGGAAGCAGTCTTTCACGCGCGCGTGCGCTGGAGCAGAAACAGGCGGATTCACGTCTGATTGAAGCGCTGGGTGTTGATGAACTGGGACAGTTCCCGGACAAGAATGTCGGGGAGTCACTCAACCGCTTGCCCGGTATCTCCATGCTGGTGGAAAAGGGCGAGGGCCGGTTTGTACAGATACGTGGTATCAATCCCGACCTGAATAACGTAACCATCAATGGCGTGCAGCTGGGTTCGCCTGAACAGGAAGGTGGTGGCCGGGTAGTGCCGCTGGATGTGATATCTGGCAGTGTGCTGGGCGGTGTGCAGGTAATAAAAACTCCGACGGCTGACATGGACTCTCAGGGCATCGGTGGCACAGTGAATGTGAAAACGGCCATGCCATTTGATCGTCCTGATGCATTTTATGGACATTTGACCGGTCGCCTGGGCTATGAAAGTGTGCGCCCGGAGGACAATGCCTATGGTGGACATGACCCGCGCGGTGTGGACGGACTGGCATCAGGCAAAAACAGCGCAGGTAATTTTGGCTGGTTGCTCGGCGCAAGCTGGTCAGAACGGGAATATATCGCGTTGGGTGTGTATCAGGACGACTGGGATGAAAGCTCAGGTACCGGGTTGCCAGTCAACGTCAAAAACAATTATTACCTGATCGGGCGTGAGCGTACAAACTTTAATGGTGCGGTCGAATTCCAGCCGACGGACACAGCAAAATATTATGCCCGTGCGTTTTATGCCGAGTGGGACGAATATCAGCACCGTAATCGTTATGAACAGAATCTCTCGTCAGGGGTTGTCGCGACGAGCGATACCAGCGGTACCTCCGGCAATAATCGTATACTCGCAAACCTGCGTCTGGAAGAGGCACACAAAAAACTGTTTTCCATCACACTCGGTGGTGAAAACCAGATTGATGACTATACGCTCAGCTATCTATTGCAACAGAACCGGAATGAGCTGTCCGAGCCTAATGATAACTGGGAGTTCCGATCCGGGGCGAGCTTTGGCCCGAACAGCTGGATGCTGGATGAGGACGGTGTGGTCACGATTACGCCCGCTGCGACTTCGCCAGACCGTCTGAACCCCTCACTGATAGGATTTCGTCGCGTCCGTTTCTTCGACCGCGCCATGGAAGAAGACACCAATATAGGTCAGGTCGACTTCAAGTGGGACATGGACGACAGTATGTTTGTGAAAACCGGCGTCAAATACAGCGGAACAGACCGGGTCCTGGATGATGGGCAACGCTTTTTTGGTCCGGGCACCTCTGCACTTAACCTTGGTACCTCACCGACATTTCACAAGGGTGGATTTATCAATGAGGTGAATTCCTACAATGTCCCGAATATCTGGATGGACATTGATGGAATGAATGCGTTCTTCAATACACAAGCGAATGCGGCATTTTTTGCGTCGAACCCGGCGGATGATTTTGTCAGCAATAATTCGGCCGATTACGAGGTAGATGAGGCCGTGATTGCCGGATATCTGATGGGTGGCAGGACTTTCGAAAATCTGGAGTTCATCGCGGGAGTGCGTGTCGAGAAAACGGACATCGACAGTGCTGGCAATCTGTTGCTGAATAACCAGGTAACACGCGTTAATGACGGCGGTGACTATACAAAGGTAATGCCCTCAATCATAGCCAACTACCGGTTTACAGATGACATCATTATGCGTACAGGCATCACCCGTGCGCTTGGTCGTCCGGACTTCGAGACGATTGCTCCCCGCGCAACTGCCACGGATGATGGCGGCCCGATAGCCTCGGTGAATATCGGTAATCCGGACCTGTTGCCACGCACCTCCTGGAACTATGACCTCTCATTTGAATGGTATCCGCATGACCTGTCCATTCTTTCAGCAAGTCTGTTCTACAAAGACATTTCCGATGAACTGGTCGGCACCACAGACACACTGACAGTCCGTGCCGAGATGGATGCCGCGCTGGCAGATCGCGGTTTGACCGGCGCAATCGATACCGCCACGCTGACACGACTGGATATCTCGACAACCGTCAACACCGGTTCGGCCTCACTGAAAGGTATCGAACTGCTCGGCCAGACACAACTGGCCTTTCTGCCTGCTCCACTGGATGGTCTGGGTATCTCGGCGTCCGCGACATTTCTGGATGGCGAGACTAAATTGCCGACCGGCACTATCCCGCTGGTGGGTCAGCCGGAGAAGACCTATGCATTCTCGCTGTTTTACCAGAAAGGCCCGTTCGATGCGTCCGTCAGTTACGCCTACAACGCCAGTTTCCTGACCGATCTGAATTCCGATCCGGATCTTAGTCTGGACCAGGGCGAGTTCGGTCGCTGGGACGCAAAACTCAGCTACAGCGTACGTGAGAACATCAAGGTATTTTTTGAGGGCCTTAACCTGAATGACGAACCTACATCGGAACTCCAGGGGGGTCGAGACAACTGGAATACCGAATACGAATGGGTCGGCCGGACCTATTACATGGGTGTCAGCTACGGGTTTTAACTTTATAAACTTCCTCATCATTTTATTTCCAGCGATTGGCGGGCCTGCGGGCCCGCCACCGTGATGTTTTCAGGGAGACAGACTATGCGATCAACGCTTACATTTTTAACTGGCCTGCTACTGGTCTCAACTCCACTGTATGCAGAGAATAATGCCTGTGTCGTGGCCGGATTAACGGCGAGTACAATCAGGCAATACCCGGCTGTTGAGGCAGATCAGGGTGCGGCAGCCGACAGTAAATATTTCTACGCACTCGATAATTATGTGATCGCCAGATATGACCGTGCTACAGGTAGTCCGGTTGGGCGCTGGACAGGGGAGGCGCACAAATTACTGCAACACATGAACAGCTGTTACCACGATCAGGGAAAGTTGTACTGCGCCAACTCCAACTATTCAACGATACCGATGGGCTCAAGCATAGAGACCTTCGATGCACGAAAGCTCGAACACTTGAACAGCCACAGTCTGGGACTGACCGAAGAGGGTTCGCTGACCTGGTTTGATCAGGTCAAGACCGGCTGGATCGCGGCATTTGTGCATTATGGTCGTAATGGCGGTCTGCCCTACAAGGACAGTCGTTACAGCAATGTAGTTGCCTTTGACAAGGAATGGCGGCGTACCGGAGGCTGGATGTTTCCTGCTTCCATCGTTGAGCGCATGTCTCCCTTCGGCGCCTCAGGCGGCGCTCTCGGCCAGGATGGTTATCTCTATATAACCGGTCATGATCACCCTGAGATGTACGTGCTGGGCAAACCGGTGATGGGCCCTTATCTCTTACATATTGCCACTATAGCGATCGATGCACACGGGCAGGCATTCAGCTGGGCCGATGATGGGAGCCGGGATATATTCGCCGTCAATCGCAGCGCCGGGAACAATACGGTATTGCAGATACGCATACCAGAGGTGAAACCAGACTGCATGGAAGGCACGGTGTTACCGTTTCTGCAGTAAAGCTGGAAAAAGTGTTGTATATGTTGTATCACTCGCTGCCACCGGGCGCTTCGGGTAAACGCAAATCCAGATAGCGTACCGCCGCCTCCAGATCCGCCGCCGCGGGCCGTTTGTGCGCCATTCCTGGAATTACCATCAGCTTGCTGTTGGTAATCCCGGTATCCAGATAGGCCTGGTAAACCTCGCGGGTATCTTCCAGATTGAAGTCCTCGGTGCCGGTTATAAAGACATAGCGCTGATTGACCATTTCCCGGTAACGGGGCAGCGCAGCCTCACCCCAGAAATTGGCACCACTGTTATAGATTGCCCCTTTGATGATCCGGTTATATTCAGTCGCTACCATACTCGCCACCCGGCTGCCCCCCGAAAATCCGGAGACATAGATGCGACCCAGGTCAACCTCATAACTGTTGATGATAACCCTGGGCGCCACCACGGCATAGGCCACCCGCTTCGGGACATCAATCTGGTTACCCGATGCATTCGCGCCGATATAGATCAGATTGGTGTTTTCCATCACCGCCTTCCATTCAGGCTCTATCAAACCCGAATCACGGGAGTTGATAAACACCAGCACACCTGCCGGTTTGGCCGGGTCATAGTTGGCGGGTACAAATACCTCCCATGTGATCGGTTGGTCGATCGGGATCTTTTCGCTGAACGGTTTGGCGGCTTCTGCCCCCAGCAATTCCAGCACAGTTGATGTGGCCGTGTAGTCGCCGGTGCGGCTAGCCGATTCCTGCGCATGCGCAATACTTGTGAATGCGGTCAACAAACAGACGAAAATTAACTGCTTCATTTATTCGCCCCGCCTTCGCGTTTCGGGTCGGTATTCCAGCAATTCACCCGGCTGGCAATCGAGTGCTTTACAGATGGCATCCAGCGTTGTTAAACGAATGGCTTTTGCCTTTCCCGTTTTCAGTATGGAAAGATTTTGTTCGGATATTCCGATAAGCCGGGACAGTTCGTTCGACTTCATCTTGCGTTGTGCCAGCACGACATCAAGATTGATTACGATAGCCATCTTTGTCTACACCGTGTGTGCATGTTCATCTTCGAGTATGACAGCCTCTTTCATTACCCGGGAGATCATCAGGATCACGGCCCCCATCATCAGGAAGACCATATCTGTGGAGCTAAACTGGAGGTATACCCGTGAGCCAAAAGGCTTCTCATAATTCAGCATGAGGCTGATTAACATAATATCAACAATATTCGCGGGCACTGAGAATAATAATGCATACCCGATATGGCGAAAGCAGCGTACATTTTCCTCCGCGAAGACGATGCCTTTCTCATACAGGCTGAATAACCGTTTAAGATGGATTGCACCATATAAAGTGGCAGATATCGGAATCAAACTGATCAGGAATCCCAGTATTAGCTTGAACAACGGGAGATCACTTGTAACTTTAACCGGTAACCCGCTCTTAAACCCGGCAGGTAACGAATTGAAGGACATCCAGGATATCAATGTTAGAACAGGAATCAGTACGATCAGCACGGTTAACAGCAAACGAAATCTTCCGCTGACACGTTGAATGCGAGACATATTCGGATTATTCATAAAAGGTTCCTCCAGATTACTCGTGAAAGTTTGATTATCCTAATCCTGAAATAATCTGGTTACAACAAATAATTATCGAAAAACGATAAATAATTGTTGTTTAGGGTGCATTGAACAAGCCTGGGAGGTTTACTTGAACAACCATGGTCACAGGATTATCACGATCTCAGGTCGGAAAGCGTTCCATCTGCGGAACGTCTTCCAGTCTGGCGTCCCAGCTTGCCCGGCTCGAGACAAAGATATGTGCGGTTGGTCTGATATGGACTTCTGAATCCAGACTGCCGGCCGGGACGACCAACAGGCTGCCTTCCATCTCCCGGTTTGGAAGTGCCGATCCACAGCTGGAGCAGAAACATCTGCTGTGGCGGGTAGCCGGCAGTTGGAAGGATCTGACGAGTTGTTCCCCCGAGATCCATTTCAGTGTGGCGGTCGAGGAGAACAGATTGGCGGCATGTGCCGACCCCGTACCCTTGCGGCAATACTCGCAGTGACACAGGTAGAAGCGATCGAACTCACCCTGGATTTCGAAGCGGACCTCGCCGCACAAACAGGCGCCTGAATAATTGTTGTCCATTAATCCGGGATCTCCACCTCGACCAGTTTCCCCAGCAGCATCAGCGACTCCTGCCAGCCCATATAACAGGCCTCGGGCGGTATCACGTCCGGGATGCCTTCCTGGGTGATATTCAATTCAACCCCGCAGAACACCTGCCGGATCTCAATCGTGACTTGCATCGAGCCGGGCAGGTTAGGATCATCAAACTGGTCGTTATAGCGGATGCGCTCGTTCGGTATCAGCTCCAGATATTCCCCGCCAAAGGAATGGCTCTTGCCCGTGGTAAAGTTGGTAAACGACATCTTGTAGGTCCCACCGACACGCGCGTCGATATGGTGGACCCTGGCGGTAAAGCCGTTCGGTGGCAGCCATTTGACCTTCGCATCGGGGTCCAGAAACGCACGGTAAACCCGATCAGGGGTGGCACGCAGTACGCGGTGCAGGCGGATTGTGTTAGGCATGAGGCTCTCCTGTAATGTGAACGCCGGTAGTGGCCCTGTATAGTCGAACGGGCAGGGGGTGGATCGACATCCCGTTCTGGTAGAGGAATCGGAACGACTAAAATAATCCAGCCACTCCAATATGTAAACCGACTTGAAATTCAGGAGTTTGTGATAGAGAGCTTATTAGCTGGTCATCCCGAGCGTAGCCGGGGGATCTTCAAGACAGGGATAATCGGGGTTGGGGACAAGTGATTCTCATTGTCCCCAACCCCGGCTAAAGCTAAAGGAGTTATGAATTAACGAATACTTTTGCGTCTGCTGAAACCGAGGCCCAGTAAACCGAGACCCAATAACGACAGCGTAGTGGGCTCCGGCACGTTCTGCTGAAAACTATCGCCCAGACCCATAATGCCATTTATTTCATTATCACCGTCTTGAATGAGCGAACCTGGTCCACCATGGGTTATGGAGGCGTAGCGGAAAGTGCTGGATGTACCTGTACCCACTGCGTAGGTAAACCCATCCCACTTGACTCCCAACAGTGAATGGAAACCTTCCAGCCACACACGTTCTACAACTGCCTGGGTCCAGGTAATCATGTCATTGGACAGGTACACTGTTGATTCAATCGCCTCTTGCGGTAATGGACCGTGGTCGATCGAGTTAAAAACGGCCGCTTTGCTTGCCTGAAAGCCCAGGTCAAATACGGTTTCGCCAACGATACCACTGGTTTGAAACCACAAATTGTCTATGGCATTTGCATGGGACGCAATGGAGTTGGATGTACAGCCATAGCTAAGGTCTCCGGTCCCGGTTGTATCATAAGACATACCAATACATCCCCCGGATCCTCCGGCAGAGTAGAGCGTACCGGCGATATAACCGGTAGCGTCGAAGATATTATCGTCGAGCAATTGATTGTCCACGACGAGTTGTCGGTTTGCGAGTGTATCCGACCCATAGTAAAGAGCAGCGAATGTGCCGACAGTTGCACCCTGCCAGTTACGTGCATCATTTGCATCTGTAATCAGAGCGGCGTTTGCCATTTGCATCGTGCCCATCATGGATGCCAGGCTTAGTAGCAGATATCTTGTTTTCATTGTAATTCCCCCAGAATTATCAGACTTGTTAAATACGCACTTAAAAATTAGCATTTTTCACGCCAATTTTAATTTTCAATTAAAACAATAGGTTATAAATATTCATTTATATGAACTGTAAGAATATTCGACGCCGAAATTTCACCCTGATTAATAGAATCCTGATAAACACCTTTATTAATAATGACTTGGGATCGACAAGACACTAAAACCCGTGTTGAAAGAAATCCGACAATCGTAAGCGGAAATTTATCCTGATCTTGAGAAAGAGTCTCGTTAGTCTCCGACCCTGAGATATCCCGATGACCTGTAAATCCTGCACGGTATCCGGCTACAATAACATTCCGGCTCACGAAAAGGTCGGGACAGCAATCCGGATAAATGACCCTCGCATTCTGTTTCAGGTGGGATTCAGGTCAAGCATCCGATGTGGAAATAGTCGATTACAAATGATCCCATAAAACGAAGAGTTTTTTACCCATGAAATACGCGCTTTTACCTCTGCTTGCCTGCGGGCTCCTGTTCTGTACTGTGATCGCGTCTGGTCAGGAAACGGGCAATGAGATCAATCTTCCTGATACACAAGAGTCGGAGATAGTTACGTTTCCCGCCGGTTTTTTTGAACAATACCAGCCACTCACCGCACTGGATATGGCCCGCCTCGTACCCGGATTTCAGATAGATGATGGTGAGGATTTACGGGGTTTCGGGAATGCCGCGGGAAACATCCTGATCAATGATAAACGTCCCAGCGCCAAACAGGATCCTGCCTCTGCCATCCTCTCGCGGATACCCGCCGCCTCTGTTGATCGTATCGAGTTAATCCGCGGAAAGAGCGGTGATGTCAATATGCAGGGCTATTCGATTGTGGCCAATGTCATCCTGTACGAGGATGTGTTTGCCACCAGCCGCTGGCAGACATCCATGATCTACACCAGCCCTTCCCCGTTCGGATTGGGCGCGGGTCTGTCATACGCGAACCAGATGTCCGGTATTGATTTTAATATAGGTATCGACCTCGAACGCTACACCAACGGTATCACCGGTACGGTTGAGCGATATGATGCACAGGAGATTCAAACGGAATTGCGCGTCGATGAAAGGGAACAATCCGGTATCGATCTGAAGGGCATCTATCTGAATGCCTCCGGACTGCTTGGCGGTACGCTGTATCATCTCAATACCCGCTTTGGATATCGCGACATTAATGGATCGGAGCTCTCATCGCGCACCCTCCTGATACCGGGTGAGGATGATTACGATGTGTTTTTTATCGACGAAGATACACGGCCCCAGTTCGAGATCGGCCTGGATGGCGAACGTGCCCTGACTCAGGATCTACAGGCCAAGGGCATCCTGGTATTTACACACGAGGATGAGGATGCCTATTCCTCGCAGGAATCCGTCGATACATCCGGCACACAGACCCTGTTCCGGCAGGCCGGGGAGACGACCAGGAGCTTGGAAACCATAACACGATTGGAGCTCGACTGGACGGGATGGACGGGTCATACGGTCACGGCCAGCATCGAAGGGGCCTACAACCTGCTGGATAACAGCCTGTTACTGACCGATGATACCGGTAACGGTGCGGTCACGGTCGACGTTCCCAATGCCAATTCCATTGTGAAAGAGTCACGCGGAGAGATCCTGTTAAACGACAGCTGGTCTCCCGGACGCTGGAATCTCGATTATGGTCTCGGGGCAGAGGTCTCAAACATTCGCCAACAAGGCGATGTCGAACAGCAAAGGGATTTCTTTTTTGTCAAACCCACTGCTGTACTGACCTTTGCTCACGACCGTCAACACCAGTCACGTATGCGTATCGCAAGGGAAGTGGCACAACTGGACTTCAGCGATTTTGTCAGTTCGGCGATTTTTGTCGATGATGACCTCGCCTTGGGTAACCCGGATCTGAAACCGGAGACCACGTGGATTGCAGAAATCAGTCACGAACGGCGTTACGGTGATCTCGGCGTAGTCAAGCTGACCGGATTTCATCACTGGATCAAGGATGTCATGGATTTACTACCGGTAAGCGACCGTTTTGAAGTCCCGGGTAACCTGGGTGCGGGTCGACGTTGGGGAGTGGAGTTCGAGACTACCGTGCCGATGACCTGGCTAAACCTTACCGGCGCGAGGCTCGACATCAGGGCGCGCTGGCAGGATTCCACCGTCACCGATCCCGTCACGGGCAATACCCGGAAACTCTCTGCCAACGGCGGGTTCAGCGGACAACCCACCATCCATTTCTACAGTGAAAACGACTATGTCGTCGATATTGCCTACCGCCAGGATTTTGAAACATCCGGCTGGGCCTGGGGTTGGGACACAGCCGTCCAGGATGAGCGTCTGCTGTACAAGGTCAATGAACTGGAGGGTTTTGAGGAAGGTGTGGAGTTGAATGCATTCGTAGAGACCACAGCCTGGCTGGGCATGAAAATCAGGCTGGAAGGCAACAACCTGCTGGACTATCTCGAGGTTCGTGACCGCCTGATCTTTGATGGACGACGCGATCTGACCCCCTTGCAACAACGCGAACTCCGCTTGCGCAAGCCTTCACGCGTCTACACACTTACATTCAGCGGTAGTTTCTGAAGTTCATGACAACTAAAAAGGGGTCGGAGACAAAGAAAAGTGATTCTCATTTGTCTCCAACCCCATTAATCGTATAATTCCCGTCCACATACACCCTTATTCATTACTTGATCATGCATAACAATCGACGTTCGTTTCTCAAAGGCGCAGGCGTTGTACTGGGTGTGGCGGGTTCGGCGAGTGTGCCCGTTAGCACGGTGCTTGCACAGTCTGCCGCTGTCGCACCGGCAGCTGATGCACCCGCTGCCATACCTGGCTATCAATCTCTCAGTCTTGAGGAGTCCGCCATTACTGAGGCGCTGGTCGAGCACATGTGGCCGGCAGATGATCTGGGGCCGTCCGGGGTGGATATTGGCATTGCCACATACATTGATCGTCAACTGGCAGGGGCCTTCGGTCGCGGAGACCGCCTCTACTCGCAGGGCCCGTTCCGTCAGGGCAAGCCGCAACATGGCTACCAGTTGCCGTTGACGCCCGAACAGTGGTTCAAGATCGGAATCGCGGGATTAAATGCCTACTGCCAGAAGTTGCACGGCAAGACCTATGACCGACTGGCGATGGCCGAGCGCGAGAGCGTGTTGCTGGCCGTCAGCAAAGGAGAGGCCAATTTGCCCGAGTTAAATCTCGCCAGCTGGTTTAACGAACTGTTTTACCCCTTGTTTAATCAGGGCGCCTTTGCCGATCCGATTTACGGAGGCAACCGCGACAAGGCCGGGTGGAAGCTGATCGGTTATCCGGGGCTGCCAGCCGTGTACAACCGCGATATCGTGACGTACCGCAACAAGCGTAATCCGAAGTCAGATGCACCCAGATCGATTCAGGATCTGTCATGACGATACTGCCTGAACGCGAAGTCGTCGTTATTGGCGGCGGGCTTACCGCCGGTCTTGTGGCGCGATCACTGGTCCCGGCGGGGCACGATGTGCTGGTGCTGGAGCGCGGGCCGGATCGCACCGGTGGCGCTGAAGCCGAGTTACCAACCCAACGCGACGAGTTACGCTGGGGCACCCACCGCGGACTTACACAGCGCGAGAATATCGAAACGCTGACTCTGCGGCACAACATCAGTGAACAGGCCTTGCCGATGCGGCGCCTGACCAGCTTCCTTCCGGGCTTCGGAGTCGGTGGCGCCATCTCGCACTGGAACGGCCAGTGCTGGCGCTTCCAGACCACGGACTACACACTGCGTTCGCATCTGGAAGGCCGCTACGGGAAGGCTGTCGTGGCCGACCTGTCGATCCAGGATTGGGGTGTGCAGTATGACGAGCTCGAACCCTGGTACGCCTTGTTTGAAAACCTGTTCGGGATCTCCGGCCAGGCCGGTAATCTGAATGGCGTCGGTGTGACTGGTGGCAATCCATTCGAGCCGTATCGCAGCTCACCCTATCCGTTACCACCGCTGGAATCGGCACAATTTGGAGTGATGTTCCGGGAGGCGGCCAGCAGTCTCGGCTATCACCCGTTCCCGATGCCTGCGGCCAACGCGAGCAAGGTCTACACGAATCCTGACGGCATGCAACTCGGTGCCTGCCAGTACTGCGGCCACTGCGAGCGATTTCTGTGTGAGGCCAACGCCAAGGCATCGGCCACCAATTTGTTGTTTCCGCTGGTAAGCGGCAAGCCGAACTTCGAGTTGCGCGCGAATGCCGAGGTACTCGAACTGAAATACGACAAGCGTGCGAAACGGGTGACCGCTGTTGTGTATGCCGATGTGCGCACCGGCGAGGTCTTCGAACAACCCGTCTCGACCGTCGTACTCGGCGGTTATGTGTTTACCAATACCCGCTTGTTGCTGCTGTCCGGCATCGGCCGACCGTATGATCCGAAGACGGGCAAGGGCGCGGTCGGCACGAACTACTGCTACCAGACTACCTCCGGCGTGAATGTGTTTTTCGAGGATCACTACCTCAACCCGTTCATGGGTGCCGGTGCGCTCGGCATGACTATCGACGACTTTAATAATGATCATTTTGATCACTCCGGTCTCGGCTTCGTGGGCGGGGCCTACATCAGCGCGAATACGATGAACGGTCGGCCCATCGACACACGGCCGTTGCCGCCGGGCACACCGCGCTGGGGTACGGCATGGAAGGAAGCGAATGCCAAATGGTATCTGCGCGGTGCGAACATCAACTGTCAGGGCAGCAGTTATGCACAGCGCACGAATTATCTGGATCTCGATCCGGATTATCGCGATAGCTGGGGACGTCCATTATTGCGCATGACATTCGATTTCCCGGAAAACGATCTGAAGATGTCCGAATTTGTAACCGGCAAGGCGCATGAGATTGCGAAGGCGATGGGCGCGACCATCACCAACCCGGCACCACGCAAGGCCCCCTACGATGCCCGTCCGTATCAGACCACGCACAACACCGGCGGCACCATCATGGGTGCCGATCCGAAATCCAGCGTGGTATCGCCACACCTGCAATGCTGGGAGGCCGACAATCTGTTCATCAACGGCGCCAGCGTGTTCCCCCAGAATTCCGGTTACAACCCGACCGGCCCGGTCGGTGCGCTGGGTTTGCGTCTCGGCGATGATCTCGTCAACTATCTGCAACGACCACGGAGGCTGGGATGAGGTCAGGTGTTTATGTGATGTTGGTGATGGTGTCGGTAATGTCTACCGCAGCACAGGCGCAGCCGTCCGGGTTTGAACGCTGTGCCGTTTGCCACACCGTGACCGGTACCAGCGGTGAACAAGGCCCCAGTCTGCTCGGCATCGTCGGCCGTGCCGCCGGTGCGCTCGAAGATTTTCGTTACAGCCGCCCGATGACCCGCAGCGGTATCACCTGGGATGAAACCACGCTCAATAACTTCCTGCGGGTACCGGACGAGGTGGTACCCGGGACCCGCATGCCATTTGAAGGGATTGAGTCAGACGCGGAGCGGGCGGCGATTATTGAGTATCTGAAGACGCTGAAATAAGTTTATGAAAGGGACAGCTACTTAAGGAAACCCAGATTAAGTCCAGGCTGTCATGCCGACCGTCGTGGAGGCATCTTTATTATTCCTGCGAAAAATCCCACCCAGCAACAATGCGCCGACCAACAGAGGCAAAGTACCCGGTTCCGGCACTGAGGCAGGTGGTTCGCCACTGTATCTGCCACCACTGGCTGTGGTATAGACCGCGTCAGGTGAAAGCACTTCAATCAGATACCTGGCATTCAGATTCAGAAACAGATCCTGGGAGTCGAGCAGCGAATTGTTGAACAACTGCCCACGTAAATTCCAGTGCAACAAACCACTGAAATCCACAGTTTGCCCTATCGTATAACTACGAATTGAGGAAGATGCAGAGGAACCTGACATCAATGAAGTGTCAATGAAATCACTACCGGTGATATAGCAGCAGTCCAGTCCTCCGTCATACAACCGGGCCCCAAAGTTGGTCAGCTGGTTATAATACTCCATGCCTGCATATTGAGCATTTGTACTCCAGTCGAGTTGCACGCTATAGCGCACGTCTACCGCAGTGCCGGTTGCCAATGTGTCAGATGTAAGGGTGAAACTGTCGAAGAAATTTGTAATACCGGTGGCATTGCCGCTCGCACCTGACGATGCTTTGTTGGCCACGTAGACATCAGCTTGTGACGATAAAGCGCCAAAACTTCCCGTGGCTGTGGAAGTGGCCGTTGCCGGCCCGACTGAAGCAGTGTCACTGAATGTATTTCCGTCCCAAGGGTTCTGGCAAGGTACGGTACCATGAGTGCAATCATTCTGGTCATACATGTGGTAATCGTAGGTAGCCTGGGTGATATTCCCCATGCGCAACATCATTGTGGGTATCGCCTGAGCGTACACTGAAGACAACAACAGACTTACTGCCAATATTAGCCGGTACAGTGGGTTATGCTGCATTTGGGTTCTCTCCGAGGTTTCTTATTTAAAGACAGTAGAGAAGGCAGTAAATTTTGTATATAGGACATTTGTCTATATTTAACATAGTCACGCCTCGACGCTAGACTTTTGTGATCGCCACAATTTCCTTACGGGTACGAACCTTCAGTTTACGGTAACAATTGCTGAGTTGATTCTTGACAGTGGATGGTGTGGACCCTACGGTCCGGGCAATTTCCTTGCGGCTCATGCCGCTGGCATAAAGCGTCGCTACCTGGCGTTCACGACGAGTCAAACAGTCAAGGGGTGAAACGGGGCGGATACGCAGTAACCAGGCTGCATCCTCGCGCACCCCATGCAAGACATGAAGACCGTCAGGCAATGGCCAACTATCACCATCGGCCAGCGCCTGCATGCAATCTGCTTCAAGTTGGGTTGAGGTAGGAGTGCGATTGTCTCCCCAGAATTTTGCGTTAAACGAAAATGTGGTCCGGATCAAGCGGCCAGCATTATCAGTCATCGCCACCGGTAGATCACCCAGGCCGAGCTCCTTGCTGCGCAGAAACGACAGGTCACGCGCCAGGGCCAGTGCGAGCGCCACATGCGGCGCGAGCAGTTCCAGTAAAACGATCTCATCATCTGCGAATCGATTACCTTCAACGCATCGGGTCAGGATAAATACAGTCATGCTGTTGTCCCGGGCGAGAGGTATTGCTATGCAGAGCGAATAGAGGATGTTGAATCTGTTCAAGTGATCACGAAGTGGCGTGAACATCTCACCGGCGATTTCCGCGTCGTCGATATCCTGTCGTTGCGCATGGCGTGGATTTGCCAACATCCGTTGACTGAGCGGGTCCAGATGGCTTACCGGGGTCCAGGATTCCAGCATCGCGGTTGGATCCTGATAACCGTGAAAGTTCGCATCAAGATAAGCTGGACGGTCACTGAATGACGTAATAATTGCACCGGTGTCAAAGCGCAAGTACTGCTGGAGCCAGGCAAAGGCATGATCACCAAAAGACTCTCCCGGGCGTTCGTGAGCCTGATGGTATAATTGCAGCAGATCTGAAGTCAGATTGTTCAAAGCTCACTATGCTCGCTGTGTGGACCATCAAAACATGGGTGCATTTCCCACTAATTATCGTAAAATGGGATAAGAAATAATAGCAGCAAAAGTATTATTAAAGTATTACCGAAATTTATCTCCGGGGGGCGATGAAGAATGTATAAAACCAATAGTCCATACCTGAACTGGATCACCGGTTTACTGAGTTACCGGAAATCACCTCTTGTCTATATCCTCCAGTCAAGCCTTCTGGCAACCACTGTGCTTACATCTCCTGCCAGCGCACAGGCAAGTTGCGAGTATCTGGGTCAGTATCTGGCGCCACTGAAATCAGATGTGGAAGACTGGCAGACCGCATTGGCCGGGCCCCAGGCTGGTGAAGTGCAACAACGTATGGTCGGGCCTGAAGAGTGCAGGGTGGTCGCTGAAATAATCATCCAGAATGCCCACGGCGTCCCCTATCGTCAGATCACGATGGCCCTTAGCGGCACGGTCTTTGGTTATGCTCCTGTTCAAACGAAAGTTCTCCCTCCGCTGGGAAGCGGGCAGGAGGGTGAAGGTCGGGAAAACACGTTTACCGACCATGTTTTTATCACGCAGGCACGCGGCAATATGGGTCCGTATAAACCGGGTAATGGACGCTATAAATATTCAGAGGAAAATCCTAACAGTGTCGTAATATTAATCCCGCAAAATGCCAACGACTGGAATGGCAGCATGTGGGTACTGGCGCACGGGGCCTCCCGATTCAGCCCGCTGCGGTTTCATCCGCGGGAAGCCGGCAAGTTTAACCGTTATACCCAGACCAGTGAATCTGCCGGCGCCCTGATCGATGAGGGCTTTGCCGTTGTCTGGACCCGTCGTGATGCCTCCGATGCCAATGATATCTCCTCGGATGTATCAAACACGGTGGTGCTGGATGATGGGACGGAGCTGGGCGGTCCCGGAAAAATCGGCATGGGGCTTAATAATCACCTGGGACTGATACGTGACTGGACAATCATCAGCCAGAATTTCATCGAAGAACAACTCGGAAAAAAACCTGAATACAAATTTTTCCGGGGCCATTCTGCCGGCGCCGCGCTGGGTCGCAGCTTTGTTGTTATCAACGGTGTCAATGTCGATCATACGGGCAGTAAATTGTTCAACGGCTTTTTTCTGAATGACACCGCCGCCGGGCACGGATCGACTGCCTACTTCTGGGAACCCGCGATAGTAGATGAAAATGGCTCATTTCGATTGCAACCCAGTGAGACCGACACGCTGGCCTTTGGCAGTGAGCAAATGAGTCTTATGCCTCCGACAGTCGAAGTCATTCATGGCGCCTATCCCGGTGCTTCCACATCGACCGTACCTCACTTGTTTGAGCGGGTACCGGGGACCTATTACGACTACAAACTCGAAAACACCCGTATCAATATTGAAAAGGGCCTGGGAAACATCTGGAAAGCCTATGTAGTCGCCGGTACCGGTCACAGTGATGCATCCGCTGAGGCCTTTGATTATCCTGATCTAGCCAGGGACATGATTGATATTGGCGGTGTTGAAATGGCGCTGCATCAGGCGTTGTATGACTGGGTTGATACGGGTAAAAAACCGCCTGATACGCGTATTGATGCGGTAGACGTGTGGGAGCTGGACCCGGACGCAGGGCCCGCCATTCAGTTACCTGAAACGGCATGCCCACGCGGTATATACCGTCCCTATATGAATCGGCCAGATGGTACTGCCGTCGGATCCAGCCCGGCGCTATTCGTCCCTTACCTGACCATGCCGGTTCCCCAAATCAACGTAAACCAGAAGCGGCCGCCCGGATTCAAGGAAGAATGGCTGGAGCCACTGGATGCCAATGGCCATCTCGTGAATATGACCAACAGCTTGCTCCGTATGACACGACCCTCTATCCAGCAGGTCTGGCACGTGCGCTATCGCAATGGTGAAAAAACCGGGATCTTGCGACCCAATGAAAAATTGACCCGCGAGCGTTATGTTAGCTGTGTAACCGATGTCGCCAAAAGTCTGCATGCAGACAGACTGCTCACCGATGAAGCCCTTGACTGGTATCTGGAAAAGGCGCGGACAGACGAAATCGGCGTTGATTAAAATCCGGGGGCAGGGGACAAATAATTCTCAATTGTCTCCGACTCTTTTTGATTGTTCGAAACACGGTGTGTTTTGAGAAAACTGACCCTCGAGACTGCAAGTCTGGTGGCTGAGTATCATCACTGGCAATACGAAAACAGGAGTAGAACCAAATGATTAAGCGAATTTATCTACCCATCATGTTGTTATCACTCGCGGCTGCTCCACTCTTTGTATTTGCACAGCAAATGTTATCGACCGTCCCGGATACGATTTTCTACAATGGCAAGATAGTTACGGTAGATAATGAATCGAGTATCGTCGAGGCTGTTGCGGTAAAAAACGACCGCTTTCTCGCGGTGGGCAGCACCGACGAGATCCAGGCACTTGCCGGACCTGACACCCGCCTGACTGACCTTCGTGGCCACACGGTTGTCCCCGGGTTAATGGACAACCACAGCCACCAATATCATCTCGCCCTCCTGACCTTACGCGGTATTGATATGGAAAATGTGGGTTCTCTGAAAGAGATGCTCACACGCCTGCAACAGGCGGTCAGGGATGCATCTCCCGGCGAATCAATATTGACCCGAATGGGGGGCTGGGATCCCGCGAAGTTTCCTGAAGGACGCACACCTACCATCCAGGAACTGGATCAGCTTAGCCTGGACCATCCGATTATCGTAGTTGAAAGTCGACAAAAATTATATGTTAATACTGCAGCCCTGAACGCCCTGGGCCTTTCCCAGGATACCATGCCACCCAGGATTACCGTTGGCAAGGATAAGGCCGGCGCGCTGAATGGTGTGGTGTTCGGGCGTGGTGCAGCGGCCCTGCATCTTACCGCCCGGGCCGTTCCTCCGCCTGATCTCGATCAGAAAAAGGCCATGCTTGCAAAAATGATGGCCCAACAGAATTCGATGGGCCTGACCAGCATCCGTGACCTGCAACTTTATCCTGAGGTGATGCGGGCATATTACGAACTCTGGCGCGAAGGCGCACTGAGTATGCGTATCAGTATGGGGCTTGAGTTAAATGCCGGCGAGGAGTCTGGTCTTGAGCAAATGCTCAGTCCCTGGGGTGTCGGTTCCGGTTTCGGTGATGAATGGTTAAGAATTGATGGAGTTGCCGAGTTTAACCCCGGAGACACTGTACGCGAGCCTTATAGCGATAGCGATGGTAATGACAGGGGTGAGTTTCGTACGCCCGAAGCGAGTTTTAAAAAGGCCATCCTGACGATGAATCGCTATGGCTGGCGTCCTTCTATTCATGTGGAAGGGGACAGAACGCTGGATCTGGTACTTGATGCCTATGAAGCTGCCCATCAGGAACGATCCATTAAGGACAGACGCTGGATAGTTGAACATGTACAGCTCATCCATCCCGATCAGATCGAGCGTATCAAACGTCTGGGGGTCATGATATCAGCGCAATACCAACCCTACACGGGTTACCATGAAATACTGAGTGCGTGGGGTAAGCAAAGGTCAGAACGGGTCTTGCCGATGCGGGAGTTTCTGGATCAAGGCATCATCGTCGCCGGAGGCAGTGACTGGCCAAGTTTTCCCAACAACCCGTTCCTGAATATCTATTTCTATGTGACCCGCAAGACTATGGATCAGGAAATGGTTATCGGGGCAAACCAGAAGATTGAGCGTATGGAAGCGCTGCGGGTCATGTCGCTTAATAACGCCTATCTTACCTATGAAGAAAAAATCAAAGGCTCGATAGAGCCTGGCAAACTGGCTGACTTTTTAATCCTCTCCCAGGACTTGCTGACTGTGCCGGAAGAACAGATACGGGAAATTGTGCCGTTAGCCACCTATGTTGGTGGTCGTAATGTTTACTCGAGGGCGGGAGGGGGTTTTTAGTCGATACAGAGTCAGAGTCGATAGTTACCGCTGATATCTATCGAAACTGACTCTTTTGATTTTTTGATTACTGCAAACTGGTTATTGTCCAGGTGGCGGTGGCGATTGGTCATCCATTTGTTCTCTGGTCACAACCTTTGCACCCAGACTTAATAATAAAGCTGCGGTACTATCATGCTTGCCATATAAACCCTGATAACGGATGACTGGACTGATACCCGACGCCATACTCCAGGGAGTTTCACCATAGTTGTCGGAGACATTTATCTCGGCCCCATGATCTGCCAGGTATTGCACAATCTCGTCAGAGCCGGTAAAGGCCGCCATGTGCAAGGCTGTTTGCCCCTTTTCGGTGACGGCATTGATATCAACCCCCATTTCAACGGCAGCTTTGACTGCTTCCAGTGCGAGGAGAATAGTTTCGTTACCTGCCTGATTCCCGCCACTGAACGCACAAGACCCTGTACAGGCGGACTGGGCAGCTGCGATTAACGGTGTCACACCGTCTTTGGCTTTTATGGCTGGATCGGCCTCGAATTCAGACAGTAGATTCATTGTTACGACATCTGCTGACAGTGCGGCAAGAATCAACGGTGTTGCGCCTGTCATTTCAAAGGCACTCCCGTCTGGTCCCAGCCGGTGACTCTTCTGGATCTGTACATTAGGATCGGCCCCGGCCTGCAAAAGGCTATGGGTCAGGTCTCGCATATTCCGGGGGCGCACGCGATATACCGCATCGTAACGCACACCATTCACGGTCGACATGCCATTACGGACGGAATAGTGCAGGGGGGTAATACCATGCTCATCCCTGGAATCCGGATTTGCGCCATGCTTGAGTAAAAAGACAGACAGTTCTTCATGGCCGCTGGCACTGGCCACCACCAGACTGTTTCCATGTTTGTCTGTGCCTTCATTGGGATCAGCACCGTCCGCCAGTAATAATCCAGCGGTTTCCACATCACCAGACCGGGCTGCAGATAACAAGGGGGTAAATCCATTTTTTGATCGATATGATATATTCGCTCCGTGTTCCAGCAGAAGCTTGACTACATCCGCATGACCTTCGGCTGCTGCCCACATCAGGACTGACTGGCCTTTTTCAGTTTCTGACGCATTCACGTCTGCACCATTTTCAATTAATGCCGCCACAGCATCAGTCGCACCTCGTCTGGCGCAATTCATCAAGACAGTCTCGCCACTCCATAAAGTCGCGTTTGCATTGGCCTCTGCTTTTAACAGGCTTTTTACCAGCTCCCCGTTTTTATTGGTACAGGCAAGATATAAGGGTGTCACCCCGTATGCATTCGCATGATTCGGATCTGCCTTTGCCTTGAGCAATAACCTTGCGAGTTCCAGATTGTCCCAATGTGCCGCCCAGTGTAAGGCCGAAGTGCCATCCTTGTAGATCTGGTTGACATCAACACGCCTTTTCAACAGGTCCTTCACCGTATCCACGTCCTGGTTACGGGCGGCTTCAAGCAGGGGGAAGTTGCCATCCGCATTCACGGCAAAGGTAATATTTACCAGTATGATTAACGGATATAAGAAGTTACTTTTCATAAATTAATTTATCCTGGTTATGATCCCGTATCCGGATTCAGGCGATTGATACAATATCCAGACGGCCCTGGCTGTCACCAAAGTTTTCCAGTTGTATGCCCAGTTTGTCGAGGACAGTCAGATATAAATTTGCCACCGGCGTCTTTTCCGGGAACTTCAGGTGCAAGCCACCTTGCAGATGACCCGACCCACCTCCAAGCAGGACCAGCGGCAGGTTTTGCATCAGGTGGTCGTTACCATCGCTGATCCCGCTGCCGTACATGATCATGATGTTATCCAGCAATGACCCATCAATGTCAGGGGTGGCCGCCAGTTTATCAAGATAGTAGGACACCTGTTCCGAGTAATAGCGATTAATCTTTCTAAGCTTTTCCAGTTTTTCAGGGTCGCGTTGATGATGTGACAATGAATGATGCACATCCGGGACCCCGATTTCCTTGAAGGTACGATTGCTTTGTTCCGGTCCCATCATGAACGTGATCATCCTGGTCATATCCGTCTGGTAAGCCAGCACCTGCAGATCAAACATGAGTTTAAGATGATCCGAAAACCCGGATGGCACGCCGGAAGGGCGCTCGACCGAAGGGATTTCCCGACCCGATTGTTGTTCTGCCATCTGGATACGACGTTCAACATCACGCATTCCATCCAGATACTCGGTGATCCTGACCCGGTCTTCCGGTCCGACCTTGCTTACCAGGCGTGATGCAGCACCAGTAACTGCATCCAGCAGGCTCTTGTCCTTTTCAATCCGGTTCAACCGGACATCCGGATCGGTACTGCGATTGTCACCAAACAATCGTTCAAAAACTGCCCGGGGACGATACTCAACAGGCAATGGCGTCGTGGGTGTACGCCATGAGAGGGTGTTCATGAACGCGCAGCTCCAGCCTTTCTCACAATGCCCAACTACATCGGACGTATGCAGACCCATTTCCAGAGAAGCCACCTGGGTTTTCTGGCCCAGCTCCATAGCGACAATCTGATCGAGAGATATACCGGTCTGGCCATAGCGGATGGGGTGTACACCCGTGAGGAATACGCCACCGGCCCGTTCATGGGGGGCCGTCTCTCCTTCTCCAGGCAGGGCGTCGCCTTCGTTATTATCAAGGCCAGTCAAAACAACCAACTTGTCGCGGTACCGGGCAAATGGTTCCAGCGCTGAAGACAACTCAAACGACTTGCCCGTCGCTGTTGGTGTCCATTGGTCCATATTCATCCCGTTCGGGGCATACAGGATAGAGAATCGACGGGGAACCTCGGCCTTGTCCCGGGCTGATGCCAGGGCGGGGACCATGGCATCCAGAAAAGGCAAGGCGATGGAAGCGCCCGCACCTTTCAGAAACGTCCTTCGGTGAATTGCCTTTTTAAAGATCATCATGACTGACGGCCCTCCTCATTTGGAAAGGTGAACTCTCTACGATTGCGGTGATTAATGCTGAAATCTTGTGCTGATCTTTTTCGGTATTGCTGATGATTGAGCGTATGGTCGCTGCGTCCCGGTAGTCCACTTCACGTCCCAATGCATAGGTCAGGATCTTTTCTACAAAGGTCAGGACAAAATCAATGCTGCGTTTTTCCAGGATGACTTCCTTAAGCCCGGCCGGCCCCACAAACGGGGTACTGTCCGGCAAGGCGCCCGAGGGATCAATAGCCGATCCCGAGGCAGCATCGATAGTCCGCCACTTACCTATGCCATCATAATTCTCAAGGGCGAAGCCAATAGGGTCCATGACCTTGTGGCAACTGGCGCAAACGGGGTTGGCTCGATGTTGTTCCATCTGGGCGCGCATGGACAGGACCTTGCCCTGATCATTTTTGTCGCGCAGTCCCGGCACATTGGCTGGCGGCGGGGGCGGTGGTGAACCCAGGATATTTTCCAGCACCCATTTGCCGCGGATCACGGGTGATGTGCGGTTGGCGTATGAGGTTATGGTGAGTACACTGCCTTGTCCCAGCAGGCCACCACGGTTGTGATCCGGCAGTTTCACCTTTCTGAAATGGCTGCCGTCTACATCCGGAATACCATAATGTTCTGCCAGGAGTTCATTAACAAAGGTATAGTCCGCATCCAGTAGCTCCATCAAGGGACGATCTTCCTTGATGATGTAATTCAGAAACATCCCGGTCTCGGTCCGGAAGGCCTGACGCAGGTTGTCACTAAAGTAAGGGAAGAGTTCTGTATCCGGCGCGGCCGCATTTAATCTTCCCAGGTTCAACCACTGTAAGGCAAAATTCGTTAACAGGGCATCTGACCTTGGGTCATCCAGCATCCGTTTAATTTGCTGGTTTAATACCCTGGAGTTCTTCAGTTTTCCGGCACTCGCGATCTGCTGTAACTCATCATCCGGGAAACTGCTCCAGAGAAACAACGACAGTTTGGTTGCCAGTTCGAGATCCGAGATAGCATATATCTCACCGGCCGCCACTGATTCGGGTTGCTCTTCGATAATAAACAGGAACTCCGGGCCGGCCAGGATGCGTTCGATAGCAAGACCAATGCCTTCATCAAAACTGCCTTCCTTCTGCCCGCGTTTAAAAAAGCCCATAAGCTCGTCTGTTTCAGCAGGCAACACCTGCCGACGAAAGGCACGGGTTGCGATGCGTGTGAGTATCGACTTGGCGCAATCATCATCGTCAAGACTGGCAGGCTGACAAATATAGATCTTTTCGCGGCTGACTGTCTGGCCGATTCCTTCAGGCTTGAAGGGCCCGCCAACAGAAACACTGCGTACACCGGGGTCGCCGCCTTTGTACTGCGAAAAGTCATAATTGGTATGAGCAGGGTATAACGGCCCTTCATCAAACGAACTATCCTTCAGAAAGGCAACCGTAACCTGACGATAACCCGCCTCACTGGAAAAGCGGACATTCAGTGCATCATCGGCGGTACGCTCGTAGATTTCCTGTTCAATATCGCCCTGGGACGCCGTTGAAAATATTCCGGCAGATTTGCCCCGTTTTTCGCCACCGATAGTAAAGAGTTTTATCCTCTCTCCATCGACACGTACATCGATCTGGTGACTACCATCCTGTAGCCCACGGATGTAATCCCTGGAGTTGCGTTGCAGACGCACCTGGAGTTCATATTCGCCATTTACGGGGAAAAAATGCCTGATAGCCAGCCCCCCCCGCGAACCAAACGGCAGATCCTCGCCCATTCTGTCTTCCTGCCAGGAGCTGTCCGAGACACGATAAATCTCGAACAAGGGCTGAATATCAACCTCCCCAATGGCCTGCCGCCTGACCTTGCGTGCGGCAGCAATATACTGCTCTGTGAGTACTGGCGACAGGGTCAGCACACTTCCGATATTGTCAAAACCGTACATGGAATCATCCTGTGGCAACAGGGATTCTTCATCGATTTCAACCGCAAGCAGGTCCCGGATAACGTTGGTATATTCCGTGCGGTTAATACGGCGCATGGCAGGCCTGCCAGGATGGGGGTTGTTGCGGGCATGCCCGTCGAGTTCAGTTTCAAGAAACCGGGCAAACGCTTCATACGTTGCAACGTCTGGCCGGGGCATCCCTGCGGGCGGCATGGTTTTCACCTTGATTTTACGTAAGATCTTCTCCCAGAGTTCTGCGCCTTCTCCGATATTGCCGGCGTTTACAGACTGCAGGGACAGGCCAGCCGTTTTTAACTGATCATTATGGCAGGTCACGCAATACTGATTGATAACGCCCTGAAACCTGTCAGGTTCTGACTGTGCGGATACGGGCAGACTGAATACACTTAACAGGAGCCAGTACAATATATGATTTGAACGCATTATCCCCCCCCCGGGAATTACCTGAAAATGAGTTTAATTCAGGTTATGGACTCGGCAAATAATATGATCTAAGGGTACTTATAAACAGTATAGGTAATTTTAGGTGAATATGTTCAATCATACGGCAATCACGACATTAATTATTGTAGCAAGCATAGAGTCAATCGACCGGGTGTTATAGGCCTGACGCGAGAGTTCCAACGCCACCGGCACTTGGCATACTAGCAATAAATAAGCCGGGGTATTCAGATACCCCCGGCTCTTGGATCTTTGATTATTTAATTATAATTATACTTGAATTGAACTCCATAGGACCTCCAGTTTCTGGCGCTCAAGGGTATACCTCGAATCCAGCCGGGATCGACAACATATTCAGGGAAAAATTCTACACCCGCATTGAAGATATTACGCGCGTAGAATTGCAGATTCCAGGTACCATCCAGGTCACCGTAACCGGCATTTAGATTGGCAATAACACGCTTGGGATATGCTTCCTCCCGATCGAAACTTGAGACATTATAAATATAGCCATCTGAGAATGTCGTTTTGGTGCCCAGACTAAGTTTATAATCATCAAACATTGGAATCCAGTAGTCCAGATCTACTATAAACTTCCAGTCCGGTGTACGTGGCGCCTTTGAACCACTGCGGTCGATAGTGCCCCCGAAACCCGTAGTCCCATAGATGTCGATGGACTCCTGTGCGGTAAGGCAGGGTCCGGTGTCGGCCTGCTCAAACTCGAAGTCGGTACAACCGGCCCCTTCATATTTCAGCATAACCCCGTCCATGAGAGCCCCTGAGAAACCTGCTGTCAAATGCTCAGTCACGGCCCAGCGCGCATCCAGTTCGATACCACGAGTCCGCTGTTTACCTGCGTTGGTGGTAACTCTAAGGCCCGTTAATGCCGATGAAGAAGTACTTGGATCGAGTACAGGTATCCTGGTGTCAATCTGCATATCATCTATCGTTATTGTGAACACGGTCAGATTATAATTGGCAAGGCCATCCAATAAACTGCCCTTGGCTCCGACCTCAAAGGTCTCGGCATACTCGCCTCCAACATTAAATTGGTCGCGGACAACTAAAATACCGGTTTTGATATTAGCCCCACCAGCTTTGTAGGCCGTCGCCCATTTGCCATAGAAAGATAGGTCCTCGGAAGCCCGATAACGCAGGGTGATCTGAGGGTCAAAACTGTTTTCCTTGAGTTCGCGCAGTAGCGGTCCTGAATTTAAATTTGGTAGCGGGCCTGTGCCACCATCACCACTACCGGTAAAGAAGGGTCCTAGTGCGGCAGGACCTTGGGTGTGCCATGCATCCGGTATGTGACTTGTACGCCAGGCATGGGTCCAGTACCCGGCACCGAAATCACCACAAGCAAAGTAGCCGGTGGCGCAATCAAATATCTGACTCGTGACGTTTCTGACCGTACCATCCAGATTTGTTGATCGAACAATACCGTCACCAGGATTGGGATCGCCAACACCATCGGGATTGATATCAAAAATGTAATGAGCGCCCTCAGCTGAAGCGTATGAAACTTTGCTTATGTCGGAATAACGCCCGCCGATATCAATGGATGCCTTATCATCGAAGAAGTTGAAAGTAAAGTTCCCATAAGCACTTAACCAATCTGCATCTTGCCAGTTCCCATAGCGCCATACTGGATTATTTAAAAAACCCCTGATTGAAATCGTCGCATATTTTGGATCACCTATATTGCCGATATCGAGGTCTTCCTTCTGCCAGTAGGCACCGGCCTCCCACTCAATCATGCCCCCTCTCGGTGAGTAATAGCGTAAATCCTGACTCATCATATCGAAAACTTCACCACGTACTTGATGGTTGCCCGCGATAGGTGAATTGGCGTTATCATGATTGGTGCCCCTGGCATAATCTACATAGGCTGTACTTGAATCAATTACACTGCCATTATCAAAGCGATAGCTCATTCCCAGTCGGTAATGCAAGGTGTCAGAGTCATCGTGGGCCTGATATTTATCTACTGCCACGCCGTTACCGCTATCACTGAAATCAATGGTAGATATATCAATGATGCCTGTGCCACTACGACTATGACGGATAACCGGGATGGGTGTGAATGTCTGTGCGCCACCCTGCATAACACCGATTCTTTCGAATTTACCACCTTCGCTGCAATCCGGAAGTGGCAGGAATTTATAAACTTCGTTGCTGAAGTAATCGGATGCGGGATTACCGGGTATCAAGATAGCATCTTCGTCCTGATCGGGGAGTGGAGTCCCCGCGGCAACGGCGCTGGCGACTGTAAGACACCGCGCCGTTCCGTCTCCACCTTTGCGCTGCTGCGACCAGTCGGCCTTTAACGTCATCTCAAAGGCGTCGGTTGGCGTCCATTGCAGTGTAACTCGGGCAGCGGATTGCTTAACTTTAGGAAACATGCCGCCAGTCACAATGTCTTGTAGGTAACCGCTCGTTTTGTCATATTGTCCGGCTATACGTACACCCAGTGTGTCGGTTATAGGTCCACCAACTCCACCTTCTACACCTACACGTCCAAAATCACCATACTCGAGGTTGATATCACCTTGCCATTCAGGCGAAGGTTTGCGAGTAGTCAGACTGAATGCCCCGGCTGTAGCATTCTGACCGAAGTAGACTGGCTGAGGACCGCGTAATACTTCTACCCGTTCCAGATCCAGGAAAGCACTCTGGATCATTGAAGTTCGTCCGAAATGAACCCCATCAACGAATATAGGGGCCGCCTGCTCCAGGCCAAGGTTATTCCCTGTCGTACCCAGTCCGCGAATTGCAACGTCCTGGTCCATCGTCCGAACATCGATTTCGACACTGGGAGAGAAATTTGATAAATCTTCCATAGACCGTAGCCCTTCACTAATAAGCAGATCGCCGGAAAAGGCCTCCAGTGATATCGGGACTTCCTGAATCGATTGCTCCCGACGCTGGGCCGTTACAATGACTTCTTCGAGAGCCTGCTGCGCCTGGAGAACGGGTATATATAGGAATACTGATGAGATAATTGAATTAACTAAAACAATATACAGGCAATTTTTGTTACCCTTTCCCTTGATAAGCATGATAATACCCCCCCGAGTATATATGTTTATTATTCTACAACTACCAAGATATTCTGCGTGCTTAATCCCTCTGTATCATCATCTGAACGATAGGAACATATGTACATAAGACTTAACAAAAACAACCCCACTCAAATAACCAGAAACCAACGACCCTTCGTTAGTTGTTTGATTATAATTTGACTCTACTATACCCAGTATATTAATACAACCATCTCAATTTGAGGGGCACATTGCTGGTTGTAACCGCTGCGTGCTGTGGGCGTGCTACCTACGGTTGGATTCATGGGTCCATTCAATATCAGGAATGGCGTGTGTGGGAAAACAGTGATCGATACCATGATAAGTAGCCCCCATGATATATATTAGTGTTAGCCACAGGAGAACAGTGATGAGATTCAGTATTTTCATGGCCCTGTTTGTCGCTTCTTATGCCTATGGACAAACGGAAGTAGACAGGGAAATCCAGCTTGCGAGTGAAGCGGCGCCGAGCCATATTTCTGAGGCCGCCAGCTTCATGACGTTTAAAATCAATCTAAATGCGGCAGACTTGTAATTCGTGGGGATCCATCAGAAACTGTCCCTCGAATCGTAATAACTCGAAGCTTGAACAGTTGTTTTTACGCTGACATCAGGTTTTCAACGCTGAATTACAAAAGTGGCTGGATAGATTTAAAGTAAAACACTCCGGCCACGTTTCTCAAAAAACATGTGATGACAGGTCGTCATTCCGGGGCCGCGAATGCGGAACCCGGAATCCAGTAGAAAAAACCGCCGCAGGGCGGTAATAAAATTTTCCGAAAAATAGGGGTTGGAGACAAAAGCCAGTCATTCTCATTTGTCTCCGACCCCTTTTATGCTTTTATGAGGCAGTAACGCGTCCTACTACTCTTCTTACCCACGGTGCCACAATCGCAACTGTCGGGAACGCGACGGGCCATGTCGTCAGACAACTTTTGATCCATTGGGCAGGAAAGGTGGCATCGATTCCTTGTGAAACAGTTAGGACGAACGCAGAGACAATGCAGACCATGATGGCCGAGAGCAAGGCACTGAATAGAACTGGTGCAAAACGGGAAGGTATAGACATATTATTCTCCTGTAGGTAGTTGTAAAAAATTTTTCAAAGCGGAAACACCAAACTGGTAGCCAAACCGGACAGATAAAGTCCAAACCCGAAAACCGCATGCGTAATAAGGCTTTGTATTCTGGCAAAGCAGGGTCGCGGCGTACGTGAAGCGGCAATGCCCAGACCCATGCCGGGTTGCATCAGCAGGAACGGTGCTGCCACAGTCGCTATGCCGACGATCAATGCCGGTGCCAGTGCAGGTTGCTGCATCCAGCCGAGCCCCCCGATACCGATCAGTACAGCCGCGAACGCGATCCCCGTCAGATAATGGGTGGTCCATCCAATCACGCCTTCGTAGCGCACGGGTGGCGATGACTTGATGGATTCATGACGAAACTTGCCGCGGGTCATCCAGACAAACCAGCGTCCCACCAGGCCGTAGTCCGGTGCAGCGATACCGAACAGTAAGCGGCGAAGGACTCCCCATACGTCCATTATTATTGTCGCGCCGATGCCGCAGAGTAAGGTGTATGTCAAATAATGCATGGTGCCCTCCCTTTGTTGTCACCATTTGAAAGTGATGATATCGTACAACTTAAAGTCAACTTTAAGTCAAGGGCCAGTATGGATATTTCTCAGGTGGCACGACAAGCCGGCATTCCAGCCTCGACGCTGCGCTACTATGAACAAAAGGGATTAATTTCCTCGATAGGCAGACAGGGACTGCGTCGCCAGTTCGCACCCGACGTGCTGGAGCGGCTGGCGTTAATCACGTTGGCAAGCGCGGCTGGATTGTCGCTGGACGAGATTGCCCATATGTTTGCGCCAGGGGGGAAGCCCCGGATTGACAGGCAGTTGCTTGCCGACAAGGCGGACGAGATAGATGGAACAATACGCAAGCTGACATCGATGCGTGACGGACTGCGGCACGCAGCGGCCTGCCCGGCACCGAGTCATATGGAATGCCCGAAGTTTCGTCGGCTTCTGGGTTTGGCAGCGGCAGGCACGTTCGCTAAACAGAGACGTAAAACGATAAAAAAGCGACAGGCCTGAGAGGAAATTCATCCCGGATTTTGGAGACTAACGCTAATAGGGTGAAAAGGATCCGGAGTGATTAAAAGTATATCACTCCGGCCTCTTTCCAAATGAAAGTAAAACATCCCGGCCAACTTTCTCAAAAATAACATGTGATGACAGGTCGTCATTCCGGGGCCGCGAATGCGGACCCCGGAATCCAGTAGAAAATACCGCCGCACGGCGGTAATAAAACAATTCCTGCAAATATTACCCACTTCAATAAACATCAAGAACCTTGGTCATTATCGTACATGGATGACCATGCCATACAACCGGTTCCAGACGTTCCCAACCCATACGTTGATAGAGTCTCTCTTCTCCATGCGTAAAGAGATACAGGCGTGTAATCCCCATAGCGGCCGCTTTCGCCTCCACCATGCCACACAAAGCGGTAGCGATGCCGCGTCCACGGTATTGCGACTGGACAAATACACCACCTAGCCAGGGGCCGAGATCCTCCCGTCCTTCCAAATCATGGACACGTAGCGCCGCAGTCCCTAATGCCAGGTCCTTGTCGTGTGCAATCCAGGCAATCGGTAAGGTGTCGTAATTCTGGTGTGTACGGAACTTTGCTGCGCGATCTGCGGCTGTATGGACAGGGAATACGTAACGCCAATGGTCTAGCAGGCCGGGGATGAGTTGTGCAGCGAGTTGTGGTTGATCTGCAAGGTAGCTTATGTGCATAAATTAGTACCTGGTAATCATAGTAGTTACCGGTCCAGCTTTCATATAATCAATCTGGTCATGAATACACTATTCGGATCTTCGATATAGTCTTCAAACGGGCCACACACCTCAAAACCGAATGACACATAGAGCTGTCTGGCAGCCTCGAAATAGGGTTGGGAACCCGTTTCCAGGCTGAGCCTGCGATAACCACGTCGCTGCGCCTCCTCAACAATATGTCGCAGAAGACGGGAGGCAACACCCTGGCGTTTGAACTCGCTCACAGTACGCATCGATTTGATTTCTCCATGCGCTTTGTCCAGTTCCTTCAAGGCACCACAGCCTGCCAGTTGAGTTCCAGACCAGACACTCCAGAACGTGATTTCGGGTTGCCGCAGTTTTTCAAGATCGAGGGCATGAACACTTTCGGGAGGAGAGACACGATACATGGCCTGTAAATGGTCCTCCAGAAGGCGGGCGATTTCAGACCCACTTAAGTCATCAACACGAATCAGAAATTGATGCATTCCCCCTTATCCTTGTTTCTAAATAGCTACTACAGGCGCTATTCCGACAACGTATACGAAACTTTCGTCCCGGCAATGGAAATCATGCCCTTATTCTGAAGCTGTTCCAACAGGGATTTTAACTCCGTCTCTGTGAGAGACTTTTGAAAGAGTGAATTAATAGTGCTAGTGAGTGTCTTGACAGTTCGTGGCTTTGAAGCGCCGCGTTGGCGCAGATTCGCAATAATTGCCGCCAGTCTGTCATCGGGTGACTTGGCATTGGATGTCTTTACATTTGGAATCTCAACACGCTGACGGGAAGAAGCACAGAGTGTAGCCATTTCTTCGTACTCAGCCGTGTTGCAAAAAGTTACATCTCTCAGTCCTTCAAGAACGAAAAGCGCTAACTGCTGTAGCTCGGAACGTAAGCCATTCAGATTAGCCAAGATTACCTGTAAGGACACGATAACATCTTGATAGGCTCCTGCGCTTATTTGTGAGCCGTATGTTTCATTGAAGTGATGCACAATTTGATTGCGACTGACTACCAAGTTATTCAAGTGCTGTGCAAAATCAAGTGATTCAGAGGTCGAAGAATCTATTAGCTTTCCCACAAGTTCGCCCAACGTGCGCTTCTTGAGCTTTTCGAGCCGTTTAAGTGCAGCACCAAGGTTAGGGTCATCCGAATTCGAGAAAGGCAGGGTGATTTTGAGGTGACGCTCAACATCCTGGCATGTGAGCACGATCGCGCCGATCAAATGCAGAATCTTTTCATTGTCGGACTGAGGTAGAGTAGGCATTGTTAATTAACGACTTAGCTCAGAAGGCTCTGCGTTTTTAAGGATAAGGGGCCGGGGTGAATTATTTTAATCACTCCAACCCCATTAGTTACGAATAGATAATAATGCCTCAGGTAGCTCATTTGGCGTATGAATTAATTTATTGGCTCCTGCATCAATCAATTCCTTTGCAGTCCCATAGCCCCAAAGCACACCCACTGAATTGATACCATTAGCCAAAGCGCCACGCACGTCATGTAACCGATCTCCTACCATTACAGATTCTGCTGCATTCAAGGATTCGCGCTCCAGCAGATGAGCCAATAATAGCCTTTTGTCTGCATACGTGCCGTCTAAAGCACTCCCATAGATGCCGGAAAAAAACAGGCTTAACTCAAAATACTCAATAATTCTTATGGCAAAGACACTGGGCTTGGAAGTTGCCAGAAAAATTCGCGAACCACTATTCTGAATTTTCTCCAGTGCTTCACTGATACCTTTGTAGATTGAATTCTCATAAAGACCCACCGTTGAATAACGCTCTCGGTACAATCGTATGGCTTCCGGTATATAGCGTTCATTGGCAGGCCCAAGTAATCTGGAAAGCGTCTCCTCTAGCGGCGGTCCAATATGCGCTGCGATTTCCATATCCGAAGGTGGAGCAATCTTTAATTCATCCAGGGCATATCGAATGCACTTTACAAACCCAGGGCCTGGATCAGTGAGAGTTCCGTCGAGGTCAAAAAGTATATTCATTGATTAGTTATTCTAGAAATCAAATTTGGAAGTACGTTAGCTGGCCCTCGAATCATTCGAACGAGCGCCTTGTTATGCACTAGCACCCACCACTATTACTTTTACATTCACGTTACCTTCAGGTGTTGTTCTAGTACCCTCTAGGTCACTAACAATTCCTTTAGGGTTAGTTATATACAAATCAGGATCAAAGATAACACACCAAAGATGATCAGCATTTTGATGTTTACGGTAGTGCTCTATGTCGATAATGAGCTCGTCACCAACTTTTGATGCGTGTGTTTTGTCTCTCACTCGTTTTGTCTCAATTACAAGTCTATGTGCAGGCAGTAGAAAATCCATTCTTGTATTTGAACCCGCATAGCTGGGACAGAACTCCTCTGGACGAATATCAGAAATCCAAGGTCGTAACAATGCGTGTAGTAAATCTTGAATATCATACTCTGATGAGAATAATAAAGGCTGCGCCCCTTTTCTCCGGTGTATTAAGGGTTGCATGGCTCTAGGTAGACCTCGAATAATTATCCTTAGAAGGTCATCCAAGGATGATGGTTTACTCCCTTCTTTTAGCTGACCCTTAATGGGTTCGATATCGATAGGTTCCTGTTGTCCGATTTGGATTATTCTCCCGCCCCTGAAATATCGAAACCCATGTTCTTCAAGGACATTCACCAAGCGATTCTTTCGTTTACTATATTCCTCGATGGGATCAGGTGTTTCGAAGCCAAAAATATTGTCAAGTGATCCATTGCTTGGTAATGGAGGCAGGTCCATGAATTCTTCTATTAAGTTTCCAAGCACCTCTAAACTATTTACTTCCGGATCATTTCCAACCCTTTGCAGCCAAGTTTTCCACTTTGAGTTATGAGCTAAATTTGGTGGTGGCCCCGGTGCACCAGCTGCTTCAAATAGAGCATTTAATGAATCATGTGATCCATTCAATACTTCCGCAACAGCTGCGCAAACAGCTACCGGTAGACGAACGTTAGACATTTTCCTTAGATCTCATTCTTATGTATAGCGTTGTTGTTGAAGTGCGCTGGCTCGACAGACACCACGAAGCGCCATTAAGCTTCCCAGCGTCAATTCGAACACTTTGTTATGTGCTAAGCCGGTCCTAGGCCGAATATTCCAGCAAAACATAATAAGTAAAACCCCAAAGCATTTAATATTTTGCCCCAAACATAAACTCGATATTTATATCCTATACAAAAACTTAATGAAGCAGAGCAATGAAGCTAATACAAGCAGCAGTTTAAAACTGATTGTGTAATATGGATGTGTACAAGACAATCCAATTACGATACCTGCTAATCCGGCAATTGGAAGCAGTAGCCCAATACCTAAAGTTGGCACGCCTATAGCAGGATAAGATATTAAGTAGACTAATAACCAATCTTTAGTATTTTTAGTCATTATTGCTCAAAATTAGTTGCTAACAAGACCCTGACAGGACTCGTTAATTTTTTACTAAAGCGATCCAGTCTGGCAGGTATATCTGTAAAATATCCGAATATCCATTCCGTGGTTCAATTAGATACGACAGGGTGTTGATGAGGGATGTTTACATATGTACGAGCTTGTGGACATCGTGATCCCCCCGGTGATGTGTGGATGGTGATGGGGGGAGTATAGACCGGGGTGTATGGGAGTGTCTAGATTTGACATAGGGACGAATGTTGCCTGCGGCAGGATGATTTTACTGGCCGCTCTCGCGCATCCATGCGCTCCGCGGCATTTGCACATCCTGTGCGGCAGATACTGGCGTTCGCCAGTATGACGGTGGGGGAGGATTGGGGAGTAATGTCGCCTGCGGCGGATTGTTTTACTGGATTCTGGCGTTCGCCAGAATGACGACGACGGGTTTATAGCTTGTCTTTTAGCAACTGGTTCACCTGTTGCGGGTTGGCTTTGCCTTGTGACTTCTTCATGATCTGGCCGACGAAGTAGCCGATCAGTTTTGCGCGTTTGTCTTCGGGGCTTTCGCGGTATTGTTTTACCTGGTCGGGGCTGGCGGCGATCACTTCGTCGACGATCTTTTCAATCGCGCCGGTGTCGGTGACTTGTTGCAGGCCTTTGCTGGCGATGATCGCATCGGCGTCGCCTTCGTGGTTCCACATTGCTTCGAATACCTGTTTCGCGATCTTGCCGGAGATGGTGTTGTCGGCGATGCGTTTGATCATGCCGCCGAGTTGGGTGGCGGTGACGGGTGAGTGGGCGATGTCGAGGTTCTGTTCATTTAATGCGGCAGTCAGGTCGCCGGTGATCCAGTTGGCGCAGAGTTTCGCCTGGCCGCCAGCGGTGTGCACGGCGGTCTCGAAATAGTCGGCGAGATCCTTGCTGGCGGTCAGTTGGGTGCTGTCGTAGTCGGACAGGTTGTATTCACGCATGAAGCGTTCGTGTTTGTGTTCGGGTAACTCGGGCATCGCGGCGCGGATCTTTTCAATGTCCTCGGCAGTGACGCGGATCGGTAACAGGTCGGGGTCGGGGAAGTAGCGGTAGTCGTTCGCTTCTTCCTTGCTGCGCATCGGGCGCGTCTCGTCGCGGTCAGCGTCGTACAGGCGGGTTTCCTGGATCACCTTCTGTCCGGATTCGAGCAGTTCGATCTGGCGTGCGATCTCGTGGTTGATCGCCATCTCGACGAAGCGGAATGAATTGATATTCTTCAACTCGGCGCGGGTGCCGAGGCGGGTCTCGCCTTTCGGGCGGATCGATACGTTCGCATCACAACGGAACGAGCCTTCCTGCATATTGCCATCGGAGATCCCGAGATAACGGACCAGCGTGTGGATCTTCTTCATGTACACAGCGGCCTCGTGTGCCGAGCGCATATCCGGTTCGGAGACGATCTCGATCAGCGGTGTACCGGCGCGGTTCAGGTCGATGCCGGTGCGGTTGGCAAATTCCTCGTGTACGGATTTGCCGGCGTCTTCTTCCAGATGGGCGCGGGTGATGCGCACGGTCTTCGTGCTGCCGTCTTCCAGCGTGATATCAATACTGCCGGTGCCGACGATGGGCAATTCATACTGGCTGATCTGGTAGCCCTTGGGCAGGTCCGGATAGAAGTAGTTTTTGCGGGCGAAGATGGAGGTCGGTGCAATTGCGGCGTTCACGGCAATGCCGAACTTGATCGCCATCTGCAACGCGGCCTCATTAATGACCGGTAATACGCCGGGCAGACCGAGGTCGACCGCGCAGGCCTGTACGTTTGGTTCGGCACCATATTGTGTGGCGGCGCCGGAGAACAGCTTGCTCTTGGTCGCGAGCTGTACATGAATCTCAAGGCCGATGACCGGTTCCCATGACATCAGGCGAACCCTCCCGGTAGCTGTTTGTGCCAGTCGGTACGCTGCTGGTACTGATGGGCGATATTGAGCAGGCGTGACTCGCTGAAATAGTCGCCTATGATCTGCAGGCCGATCGGCAGCTGTCCGGCAAAACCGGCCGGGATCGAGATCGCCGGCAGCCCGGCGAGATTGACGGAAACGGTAAATATATCAGACAGATACATGCTAATCGGGTCGTCCAGCAGTTCATTTAGTTTGAAGGCGGGCATCGGTGTGGTCGGGCCCATGATCACGTCGACCTGTTTCAAGGCATTCTGGAAGTCGTCGCGGATCAGCCGACGGATCCGCTGGGCCTTCAGGTAGTACGCATCAAAATAACCGGCAGAGAGCACATAGGTGCCGATCATGATCCGGCGTTTGACCTCGCGGCCAAAGCCCTCGGCGCGGCTGCGGCTGTATAAATCGAGCAGGTCGACCGGGTTGTTGCAACGATAGCCAAAGCGCACGCCGTCAAAACGCGACAGATTCGAGGACGCCTCGGCGGGGGCGATCACATAATAGGCCGGGATCGACAGGTGCGTGTTCGGCAGGTCGATTTCGTGCAGGCTGGCACCGCCCTGTTCAAATTGCTTGAGCGCCTCCTGCACCTTGGCCGCAGTCTGGCTGTCGAGATCCGCGGTGAAATACTGTTTCGGGATACCAATCTTCAGGCCAGCGACCGAATCGCCCAACGTCGCGGTATAGTCGACCGCCGGGCGTTCCAGCGAGGTGGAATCGCGGCGGTCAAACCCGACCATCGCGTTCATCAACAGGGCGGCATCCTCGGCCGTCTGCGTCATCGGGCCACCCTGATCCAGGCTGGAGGCAAACGCAATCATGCCGTAGCGGGAAACGAGGCCGTACGTGGGTTTCAGGCCGGTGATACCGCACAGGGCAGCCGGTTGGCGGATAGACCCACCGGTATCGGTGCCAGTCGCGGCCGGGGCCAGTCGGGCGGCTACGGCGCTGCCGGAACCTCCGGAAGATCCGCCGGGGACCCGGCTTGTGTCCCAGGGATTCGTCGACGGGCCATAAAAGCTGGTCTCGGTCGAGGAACCCATCGCAAATTCGTCCATATTGGTCTTGCCGAGCGTGACCATGCCGGCCTCGTTCAGCCGTTCAACCACGGTCGCGTTATACGGGGCAATGAAATTATCCAGCATCTTCGAGCCGCAGGAGGTCCGGGTGCCGTCGAGGCAGAAGATGTCCTTGTGCGCGATCGGCAGGCCGGTCAATGGGCCGTGCTGTTTTTTGCTGATGCGCTGGTCGGCGGCGGCGGCCTGCGCCAGTGCGAGTTCCGGGGTGGTATTGATATAGCAATTTAACACCGGATTATGTCGCTCGGCGCGGGCCAGATACTGGTTTGTCAGCTCGACACTGCTGATTTTGCCGGTATCCAGCAGTCTGGACAGCTCTGCGAGCGTGTGTTGATGCATTCTGGGGGCCTTTGTGGTCAGTCTATGGGCAAATAAGGGTAAATTTCGGGTTTATTCGATCACGCGGGGCACGAGATAGAAGCCGTTTTCAGTTTCCGGGGCGATCTGCTGGAATTTCTCACGCTGATCCGTTTCACTGACCTCATCCGGTCTTAATCGCGCACCAATTTCCAGTGGATGCGCCAGCGGTTCGACGCCATCGGTATTGATCGCCTGCATCTGTTCGACCAGTCCGAGGATGTTGCCGAGTGCCTGCTGGTACTCCGGTATCTGTTCCTCACTGACGGCTAGTCGTGCGAGTCTGGCGATCGTCCTGATTTCTGACTGTTGTAGAGACATCAAACTGTTCCTTTTTTGTCCTTGTTTTCCGTGACATTTATCATATCTGATTACTTGCTCAACAGGCTAGCCACTGTTACAGTATTACATCTAAATCAGGTAGTTGTAGCCTGTTTTTGCAGAAGTTTGAGATAGCCTGTGGAAATCTATGTTCATATGCAACAAAACCTGTCCGGCGCTCATGTATTTCAGATGTTTACAGTATCCCATATCTGTAACGATAAAGAACTTTTCAATCCGTAAAAATAATTGCAGCACGATGCTGTGAGGGTTTTCTAATAAATGTTAAACAGTATCAGAGGCTTTTTTTCCAACGATTTATCCATCGATCTGGGCACGGCGAATACGCTTATCTATGTGCGCGGTAAAGGTATCGTTCTTAACGAACCCTCCGTTGTTGCAATACGCAAGGAAGGTCATGCCATTAATGCGAAGTCGATCCTGGCGGTGGGTTCCGAGGCGAAGCGCATGTTGGGACGCACACCCGGACATATCATCGCCATTCGTCCGTTGAAGGACGGCGTGATCGCCGACTTCACCATCACCGAAAAGATGTTGCAGCATTTTATCCGTATGGTCCATGGCAACACCATGTTCAAACCGAGCCCGCGTGTGCTCGTGTGTGTGCCTTGCGGATCAACACAGGTAGAGCGACGTGCGATCAAGGAATCAGCACTTGGCGCAGGCGCACGCACAGTGCACCTGATCCAGGAACCGATGGCCGCCGCGATTGGCGCGGGCATGCCGGTCAGTGATGCGCGCGGCACGATGGTGCTGGATATCGGTGGTGGTACCACCGAGGTCGCGGTGATTTCATTAAACGGTATCGTCTATTCGGATTCAGTTCGCATCGGTGGTGATCGGTTTGACGAGGCGATCATCAACTACGTCCGCCGCAATTACGGCACGCTGATTGGTGATGCGACCGCCGAACGTATCAAGTTCGAGATCGGTTGTGCGTATCCCGGCAACGAGGTGCGTGAAATGGAAGTGCGTGGCAGAAACCTCGCAGAAGGTATACCGCGCAGCTTCACGCTGAACAGTAACGAGATCCTTGAGGCCTTGCAGGAACCGTTGACCGGTATCGTCGAAGCAGTGAAAAAAGCGCTGGAGCAGACACCGCCGGAACTCGGTTCGGATGTGGCCGAGCGTGGCATGGTGTTGACCGGTGGTGGCGCGCTGTTGCGTGACATCGATCGTCTGTTTATGGAAGAGACAGGACTGCCGGTCATCATTGCCGAGGACCCGCTGACCTGTGTTGCACGTGGTGGTGGTCGTTATCTGGAAATGATCGATGAATACGGTACAGACATACTGACGTCAGAATAGTATCCGGACACGGGGGATTTACTATTAAAACACTGTTCCTGAAAGGTCCTTCGACGAATGTAAAAACAGTACTGTTCATTCTGATCTCGATCAGTCTGATGATTGTTGACCACAGGCAGGGCCATCTCGAATCCGTACGGACTGTGTTGTCTACCGTGGTCTATCCGCTGCAGTACGTGGTCAATATGCCGCTGCAGGCCAGCCGTCTGATATCCGAGTCTGTCGTCTCCCAGAAAAACCTGATCGAGGAAAACAACCGTCTGCGTGAGGAGCAGTTGCTGCTCAATTCCAGACTGCAACGTTTTGATGTGCTGCTAGAAGAAAACAATCGGCTGCGCAAACTGCTGGAGTCCTCGGTCAATCTGGGCGAGCGCGTGGAGAAGGTGCTGATTGCCGAGCTGGTTGCAGTCGAAATGGAGTCGTTTCGCAAACAGATCGTCATCAACAAGGGCCAGCGCGAAAACATCTACAGTGGCCAGCCGGTTGTTGATGCAAACGGCATCATGGGCCAGGTCCTGCACGTGAATCCATTTTCCAGTTCAGTCATCCTCATTACCGATTCTACCCATGCGATGCCGGTGCAGATCAACCGCAACGGTCTGCGTGCCGTCGCCGTTGGTACCGGGGAAGACGACAGGTTGTTACTGGAAAACCTGCCGACCAATGCGGACATCGTGGTCGGTGATCTTGTCATCTCCTCCGGTCTCGGTGACCGCTTCCCGAAGGGATATCCGGTCGGCACCATCAGCAAGATCACCATTGTCCCTGGCGAGGCGTTTTCCTCTGTAGAGGTAAAGCCGAGTGCAAGGCTGGAGCAGAGCCGTGAAGTATTGCTGGTCTGGCCGAATAATCAACACACGGCCGTGACAGTTGATCCCGCTGTGGTGCCCGTGCCATGAGCAAAAGACATAACGGCGGTGCCGTGATTATCTTCAGTTTTATCATTGCGCACATGCTGACGGCGATGCCATTACCGGAGTGGGCGCTGAACTGGCGGCCCGCCTGGGTCACCATCGTGTTGATCTACTGGTGCATGGCCATACCGGAACGTGTGGGTATTGGTATCGGCTGGACGCTGGGTCTGCTGCTTGATGTGCAGCAGGGTACCGTGTTTGGTCAGAACGCGATTGCGCTGACGATCATCGCCTGGATTATCATCAAGCTGCACCAGCGCATCCGGGTGTTTCCGCTGGTGCAACAGGCCTTGCTGGTGTGTGTACTATTATTGCTGGCACAGCTGTTTACGCTGTGGATCCGCGCGATGATGGGGTTTCCGCCCCAGCACTGGACCTACTGGGCGCCGGCCTTTACCAGCATGATTATCTGGCCCTGGCTTTTTATCATCCTCCGCGATGTACGGCGGAAATTCCACGTCTATTGATCGGGTAACACCAGCCTATGTCCAGATGGTCCCGAATCAAGAACGCTGATCATGAGTCCACAATGGTCAGCCGACGTATTGCCGTTTCTGGCACGCTGATGCTGTTATGTTTTCTCGCAATCCTGAGCCGCGTGTTTTACCTGCAGATTGTACTGCATGACCACTACAGCACCCTCTCGCAATCCAACCGGGTCAAGGTTGTGCCGATTGCCCCGACCCGCGGCCTGATCTTCAGCCACGACGGAGTGCTGCTGGCAGACAACCGTCCGTCTTTCAGCCTGGAGATTGTGCCGGAAAAGGTGGAGGACCTGGATAAACTGCTCGAACAGCTGACCGTGATCATGGCGCTGGAGGAGAGTGACATCAGCCAGTTTCGTACCCGGCTGAAACAGAAGCGCCGCTTCGAGAGTGTACCGCTGGTGTTCAATCTGAGCGATGAAGAAGTGGCCCGGATCTCGGTCGACCTGCACCGTTTCCCCGGTGTTGATGTGGTGGCGCGGTTGAACCGCTATTACCCGCTGGGCGCAAACACCTCGCATGTGATTGGTTATGTCGGCATGATCAACGAGGAAGAATTGCAGCAGATAGATGCATCGAATTACAGCGCCACCAGTCATATCGGCAAACTCGGTATCGAGAAGGCCTATGAAGACATCCTGCATGGCCGGGTTGGTTACCAGCAGGTCGAGGTGAATGCGCAGGGTAGGGTGGTCCGGGTACTCGACCGTACCCCGCCAGTACCTGGCCGTAATCTGTATCTGACACTCGATTCGTCCTTGCAGAATCTCGCCGTACAGACGCTAGCCGGTAAACGCGGTGCCATCGTGGCGATGGACCCGGTGACCGGCGGTGTGCTGGCGATGGTCAGCTCACCCGGCTATGATCCGAACCTGTTTGTGAACGGGATAGATTCAAAGACGTACAAGCAATATCTGTCCTCTGCCGAGACCCCCTTGCTGAACCGCGTCCTGCAGGGCAAATATCCGCCGGGCTCCACCATCAAACCGATGCTTGGACTGGCGGCGCTGCATTACGGTGTGCGTACCGCTACCGACTCCACCTGGTGTCCTGGCTGGTATATTCTCAAGGGCACCAGCGTGCGCAAGGGCGACTGGAAACGCGACGGTCATGGACATACCAATCTGACCAAGGCGATTGCGGAATCCTGTGATATCTATTTCTATGCACTTGCCCATGATCTTGGCATCGATCGCATCTACGAATCGCTCTACCAGTTTGGCCTCGGACAAAAGACCGGCATCGACATTACCGGAGAATCTGCCGCCCTGTTGCCCTCACGTGAATGGAAGCGCAAGACCTATAACGAGGCCTGGTATCCCGGCGAGACAGTCAACATCGGCATAGGTCAGGGCACGATCCTGACCACGCCGTTACAGCTGGCTGTCGGCACAGCAGGTATCGCCAATCGTGGCAAGGTTATGAAGCCGAGATTATTTGCCGAGGCACGAGACCCGGTGACAGACAAGATAGTCCGGCAGGGGGAACCTGAGCAGTTGCATACGGTCAGTAATACGGAAGAGCAGTGGGACCGGGTTATCTCGGCAATGAATGATGTTGTGCATGCGCCGAACGGTACGGCCCGGCGTATCAGCGAGGGCGCCTCATATCTGTTTGCCGGCAAATCCGGTACCGCACAGGTATTCAGTCTGGCCAGAGACGAGAAGTACGAGGCAGACAAGCTGGCAAAGGAGCTGCACGACCATGCGCTGTTTGTGGCGTTTGCTCCACTGGAAAGTCCAAGGATAGCCGTATCGATCATTCTGGAGAACGGCGGGGGTGGATCGGCGAATGCAGCGCCGATAGCACGAAAGTTATTTGATGATTATCTGAACCGGCTGGAGCCGGTGCAGGGACCAGTGTCGTATGAAACAGCAGACCTTCTTTGAACGTATACATGTGGATGTCCCCTTGTTGTGTGGACTGCTGGTACTGTGTGCGTTCGGGCTGGTAATTCTTTACAGTGCCAGCGGTCAGGAAATCAGCACGGTCTATCAGCAGGCCATGCGTATGGGGCTGGCATTTGGACTGATGATTGCAATCTCCCAGATCACGCCGACGCAGATGGCAAGAATGTCTATCTGGATATTTATGGCCGGCCTGGTGCTGCTGGTGCTGGTATTGATCATGGGATATATCGGCAAGGGCGCCCAACGTTGGCTGGACCTTGGCGTGATCCGGTTCCAGCCATCCGAGTTGATGAAGCTGGCCGTGCCGATGTTATTGTCCTGGTATCTGGCCGAACGCGCCTTGCCACCTTCTTTCGGTCAGATATTCATGACCATCATGCTGATCCTGGTGCCGGCCCTGTTGATCGTCAAGCAACCCGATCTGGGTACGGCCATACTTGTCAGTATCGCCGGTTTCTCGACGCTGTTTGTCGCCGGCATGAGCTGGCGTTATTTTGCCAGTGTCGGACTGCTGGCGGCGCTGCTGGCCCCGGTGTCATGGCTGTTTATGTATGAATACCAGCGTCAGCGTGTGTTGACCTTTATCGATCCCGAGCAGGACCCGCTCGGCGCGGGCTACCATATTATCCAGTCGATGATTGCGATAGGCTCGGGTGGCATGTACGGCAAGGGCTGGCTGAACGGGACCCAGTCACATCTGCAATTCCTGCCGGAGCGATCGACTGATTTTATCTTTGCTGTATTGTGTGAAGAATTCGGTTTTACCGGCGTGCTGGTGTTACTGGGTATCTACCTGTTCATCATCTACCGTGGTCTGTTTCTGTCAATGAACGCGCAACAGACCTTCGGCAAGATCCTTGGAACCAGCATCATTCTGACATTTTTTGTCTATATTCTTGTCAATATCGGCATGGTTTCGGGACAGTTACCTGTGGTTGGTATCCCCTTGCCGCTGATCAGTTACGGGGGGACGTCGATGGTGACCCTGATGATTGGTTTTGGCATTGTAATGAGTGTAAATACCCATCGTCGATTCTTATCGGATTAATAAATATGAAAAAAACTGCCATCGCAATGTTGTGTTTCGTCGGCCTGGTACTGGCACAATCATCTTTACATGCCCAGATTGAACAAGAGGCAGATGTGAGAAAGTTTGTCGGTGAGATGGTCAGTCGCCACGGATTTGAAGAGTCACAGTTGTTGTCCATGTTCAGCCAGGCGCAGGTATCCGCTACGATACTCGAAGCAATAGCCCGTCCGGCCGAGGCCAAGCCCTGGTATAAATACCGGCCGATATTTATCCAGGACGAGCGGATACGTCTGGGACGCGAGTTTCTGGTCGAGCACCGCGAGATTCTGGATCGGGCCGAACAACAGTTCGGTGTTCCGCGTGAGATCATCGCCGCCATCATCGGTGTCGAGACGCGTTATGGCAAGAATACCGGGTCATACAAGGTCATTGATTCGCTGGTGACGCTGGGATTCAAATATCCGAAACGTGGCGAATTTTTCCGCAGTGAGCTGGAACAGTTTCTGTTGCTGACCCGTGAGCAGCAGCTTGACCCGCATTCGCTCAAGGGTTCCTACGCCGGTGCGATGGGTATCCCGCAGTTTATCTCCAGCAGCTACCGCAACTTTGCAGTCGATTTTGACGGTGATAAACATATTGATATCTGGAACAATCCTGCCGATGCGATCGGCAGTGTCGCGAATTATTTCAGCGAACATGGCTGGATCAGTGGTGAAGAGATCGCCGTCCGTGCGGACGTGTCTGGCGACCGTTACCTGATGCTGATAAACAAGGACCTGAAACCGGAGCTGACGCTGGCGCAGATGGTTGAATATGGCGTGTCCACCCCGGCGGATCGCAAGCCGGAGATGCCGGCCAAGTTGTTGAGTTATGAACTGGAGAACGGTGTCGAGTTATGGCTCGGGTTCACCAATTTTTATGTCATCACCCGTTACAATCACAGTCCGTTGTATGCAATGGCCGTGTTCCAGCTTGCCGATGAAATAGCCGCCGGACAGGGTAAACCGGTAGCGCAGGTGCAGGAATAGGATGGTAAACCCGGGTTGTAAAAGCACGGCGCAACCGTGCATGCGCCTTTGGCGGACACTGTTGATGGTTGGGGTATCGTTATTCATTCATGCCTGCGGTGGCGGTGGTGTACTGCCCCGCGTCAGCCTGCCGAACCCGAATCCGGATCAGGATCGTGGCCCACGCCCCGGTAGTGTGGATGTGTCCGCCATTCCGGATGCTGTCCCCCGGGACGAGCCCAGAAGCAAATATGGCAATCCTCCTTCGTATGTGGTCAATGGCAAGACCTATCACGTGATGAACAGCAGCAAGGGTTTCAGCGAGAGGGGCATAGCCTCCTGGTACGGTGAAAAGTTTCACGGGCGCCGCACCTCCAGCGGCGAGACGTATGATATGTATGGCATGACCGCCGCCCACAAATCCTTGCCCTTGCCGACCTATGCTGAAGTGACCAACCTGCAGACCGGAAAGCGTATCGTTGTGAAAGTGAATGACCGTGGACCATTCCATGACAACCGGGTGATTGATCTGTCCTATACCGCCGCCTCGAAGCTCGGTATTCTCGGCAAGGGAACCGGCGTGGTCGAGGTGCGGGCCATTGATACCGGTTATGTCGCCTCAAATACCCCTGCTAAATCCACACCTGCATCGGCGGTACAAGCGCCGGTGGTGACGGTGTCCATACCGATCAGCCGCGTCAGTAGTGCGGGTTTTTATATCCAGGTCGGTGCATTTTCACAATTGGCCAATGCACAGAAAATGTATGATAAACTTGGCGTCCTGGCGAACAACCTGACAAATATCAGCGAGGCCGAGGTCAACGGCAGTCGTATTTACCGTGTCAGGATCGGTCCGATAGACGATGTTTCTGTTGCAGACCGGATCGTTTCCGAGCTGGGTTCACTGGGTATCAGTGAACACCAGATAACTACTGACTAGACTATGCCGTTCTGGCGTACAAGACCGGACAAATGATATGTATTTGAACAAGCTAAAATTCCTGGTTTCATTCCTTCTTGTCGTTACCTGCTGGCAGCAGGCAGGCGCGGCCATCGTCCCCGCTGCACCGGACATCGATGCGACAGCATATCTGGTGATGGACTATAACTCCGGACGTATCCTCGCCGAGAAAGAGATAGATAAACGCGTAGAGCCCGCCAGTCTGACCAAGATGATGACCACCTATGTGGTTACCAACGAGATAGACGAAGGCAACATCAAGATGAGTGACCTCGTTTTGATCAGCGAGAAGGCCTGGCGCATGGAAGGGTCGCGCATGTTTGTCGAAGTGAACAAGCAGGTCACAGTTGAGGATCTGCTCAAGGGTGTCATTATCCAGTCCGGCAATGATGCCAGTGTGGCGCTGGCCGAACATATCGCCGGTACCGAAGAGGTATTCGCCGAGGTCATGAACCAGTATGCCGCGAAGCTCGGCATGGCCAACACGCATTTTACCAACAGCACCGGTCTGCCGGACCCGAATCATTACACGACGGCGCGTGACCTGTCGGTGCTGGCGAGTGCAATGATACGGGATCATCCGGAAATCTATGTCTGGCACTCCCAGAAGGAATTTGAATTCAACGGTATTACCCAGCCTAATCGCAATCTGCTGTTGTGGCGCGATAACAGTGTCGATGGCATCAAGACAGGCCATACCGAATCTGCAGGTTTTTGTCTGGTGTCTTCCGCCGTGCGCGAGGACATGCGCCTGATTACCGTGGTGATGGGGTCGGGCAGTATGGAATCCCGGGCTCGCGGGTCAGGTGCATTGCTGAATTTTGCGTTCCGGTTTTTTGAGACGCACAAGTTATACAGTCCGGGTGAGATGATTACGACCAGCCCGGTCTGGAAAGGGGAGACGGATACGCTGAATCTGGGCGTCAATGAAGAAGTCTGGGTGACCGTGCCGCGGGGCCAGTACAAACAGTTAAAACCGGTGACTGAATTTGAGCCGATCATTATTGCACCGGTCAGCAGCGGAGCGGTGCTGGGCAAGGTAAAGTTTATGCTCGATACTGAAGAGCTGGCCAGTCGTCCACTGGTTGCGCTCGATGCGATCAACGAGGGCAGTATTATCGACAGGGTCAAGGACGAAGTCAGGTTGTTTTTCCAGTGAGCACCCAGGACTTCAGCGTATTCCTGAACGGCAGTTACATGCCGGTTCAGCAGGCAAACATCTCCGTGCTCGACAGGGGCTTCCTGTTTGGCGATGGCGTCTATGAAGTTATTCCGGTCTATGGCAATACCGTGTTCCGGCTGGCGGAGCATCTGGTCAGACTGGAGAATAGTCTGGCGGCAATTGATATAAAAAATCCGCATACAAACAGCGAATGGGAATCGATATTTAATGAGCTGGTACGGCAGAATCCCGCCGCAACAGACAGGTCCATCTATCTGGAAGTCACCCGCGGCGTCGGCCCGGGCCGGGACCACCTTTATGATGCGTCGCTCGTTCCTACCGTGTTCGTGATGTGTCGCCCGGTTACACCAAAAAATTACGAAAAGGGCATCTCTGCGATTACGCATGAGGACATCCGCTGGAAGTACTGCAATATCAAGGCAGTCACATTATTATCGAATATCATGCTTAAACAGATCGCACTGAAGACGGATGGCTCGTCCGAGGCGATTTTGCTGCGTGATAGCATGGTCACCGAAGGTGCCGCGAGCAACGTGTTTATCTACAGTAACGGTACAGTGACTACACCACCAAAGGACAGGACGATCCTGCCGGGTGTAACCCGTGACCTGCTGGTCGAGTTGTTGCATCAGGCAGGTATACCCTGTCAGGAAGCGGCCATCACAGAACAACAGTTACGTCGTGCCGATGAGATATGGATCACCGGTTCACTGGCGGGAGTTGCACCAGTGGTGCAGCTCGACGGAAACAAGGTGGGTAGCGGTGTCCCCGGTGTACACTGGAAGTCTGCTGTGAAGCTGTTTAACGATTTCAAGCAGCGCCTGCAACAGGCCTGATCCGGGTTGAGGTTGTAATCATGCAGGTATTCAAGGAATTCCAGATCGAGGCGGCACACCTGTTGCCAAACCTGCCGGAGGAGCACAAGTGCCGACGGTTGCACGGCCACTCTTTCCGGATCCTGGTGACTGTTGATGGTGAGCTGGATCCGAAATTCGGCTGGGTCATCGATTTTGCCGATATCGGCAAGGCGTTCAGGCCGTTATTTGAGATGCTGGACCATCGTTATCTGAATGACATCAGCGGTCTTGAAAATCCGACCAGTGAAAACCTGGCCCGCTGGATATGGGGCAGGCTGGTCAATGTGCTGCCAGGACTGACTTCGGTGCAAGTGAAGGAAACCTGCACCGCCGGCTGTATATATCGTGGTGATTGATTAACAGGGGACAGACCACGGTATATCATACTTTAAGCCGTGTTCAGTCCCTTTGATGGTTTTACTCAGCTCTTCCCGGTTTTAAGCAGCAACAATCCACCTACAGTGATCATGCCTATACCAGCCCACAATGGAATGTTGACGCGTTCTTTCTCATCAAATGACAGCTGTATCGGTCCCAAATCGGCCTGATGGGTCTCTTTGGTATAACTAAAGCCACCATAAGCCAGTCCGAAGCCACCGACGACGATTAACAATATTGCGACTATTTGTTGTATGTTCATTTAATACTCTCCAGTCATCAGAATTCCTGGGGTAGACAATTCTGTTTCAGTTAAATGGGGTTCAGAGTTTTTTGCCCTGTATCAACCGGATCAGTACAACAATGACGGCGATGACCAGTAGTACGTGGATAAATCCACCCATGGAATAGGACGAGACCAGCCCCAGAGCCCACAGGATGAGTAGTATTATGGCAATGGTTTCAAGCATCTTTCTTTCTCCGTCAGGCAAGTGGTTTGATGTCAGTCTGCACAATAAACAAACGGACAATTTTATTCTGTACGACAGCACACAAAGACTGTTCATAAGACACTATGTTATCCAGCGCACAGACATAAACCGGCCTTGAGTCTAGTTTTGTTTCTGTTTTTCATCAGCACGGTGGTAGAGAGTCTGGTCAACTGGCAAGGCTGTAGAAAGCCTGGAGTTGCTGTTCGCACCGTAGCATTCTGTTCATTCGTTTCATCTGGAGGAGAGTTAATCATGATAGGTATATTACTTGCAGTGGTACTGGTTTTTACCATTATTTATCTGGCACAGAGAACATAATAAAACCGGATGCGGATATATCTTGTTCCGAAATACGGACCCATCGTTGACGAGCAAGGTATATCCGCAGTATTACCTCCCTGGATTCACCTGTGCCTGCCATGCTACAACTTGAAATTAATCAACTTGAAAAAATCTATGAAGGTGGGCGCGGTTTGCATGCATCCAGCTTCAGGGTAAAAAAAGGCGAGTCGGTTGCCATCATCGGTCACAATGGAGCCGGCAAGTCGACCCTGCTGAAAATACTGGCGGGATGGATAGTGCCTGACAGTGGCTGCGCCAGTATCGAGGGGATAGACCTGCAGAATCGCGCGGCGCTGGTCAACAAGCTCGGTTTCGTCCCGGAAAAGCCAAATCTGTTTGACTTCTTTTCAGTTGATTACAATCTGAAACTGTTTGCCCGTCTTTTCCAGGTCCCGATGGCACGGGTCGAACAGACGTTGCAGCAATTTGAACTGCTGCCCTTTCGTCGCAGCCGTATTGATGTGCTTTCCAAGGGGCTGAAACAACGGGTAAGTATAGGCCGCTCGTTAATGGCAGATCCTCCGATGTTACTGCTGGATGAGCCGACTTCAGGGCTGGATTTCGAGATGACCAGACACATCTACAGCGTGATCAGGGAAATACACGCCTCTGGCAAGACAGTCCTGTTTACCTCACACCGGCCAGAAGAAATCAAGACACTGGCAACGCGAATCATCGCCCTGCATCAGGGTGGACTGGTATTTGACGGTACACCCTCGGAATATTTCAGTTCAAGCATATACGAGAATCTGTACGTATGATTCGTAATGTAGTGACGCTGACGCGAAATGATCTGGCCATCGCGTTTACCAACAAGACCTTGCTGCTGGTGATATTCATACCGCTGTTTGTGTTTGTATCGCTGCAACTGGTTGATCAGGAAGGAGCGGATTTACAAACGATCAGGATCGGTCTTCTGGGTGATGCAGACTATTCTGCAGGCATGCTCGACAGTATCAAGGCGGCCGACCAGGCCTTTGCAATTACCTGGCTTGTTGATACTGAGGCAGGTGAAAACCTGTTGCAGGATAAAAAAATAGACGGCATGTTGACAAACTCTGTGGATAATCCGGGTGAAATGGATCTGGTAGTCCTGACCAGGGCCTCGTACCAGACCCTCGCGATCGTCGAGAGTATTACAGCATTACAGAACGTATTTGAGGGCAAGACCAAAAACTGGATTGGCCGGGTCCAGGCCTTGCATGACAGCGGAATCCAGCAACAGACATTGCCGACCTGGGTCCTGATGCTGGTGCTGCTGGTCGGGTTCATTATTTTGCCGGTACAGGTTGCGGAGGAAAAGGAAAAGAACCTGTTGCTGGGATTGTTACAGACACCCGTTCGGGAGATCGAATGGCTGGTGGCAAAATTGCTGCTCGGTATAATCCTGATCGGTATTGCGGCGGGGTTACTGCAATTGCTGGGCGGATATTACCCTGGTGCTGGCAGTACCCTGGCATGTGCTGTGTTGCTGGTGGCTGGAGCGTTTTGTTTCAGTGCGTTCGGGATCTTTCTAGGCTTTCTCTGTGGCAGTCAGGCCAGCGCGCGCACTCTGGGTGTGTTGTTTTACCTGCCGAATCTGTTGCCGGCGGCATTGTCAGATTTTTCAAGTAGCCTGAGCAGTGTTGCACCTGTGTTACCGTCATTTCATTTTTACGAGCCGTTCAGGTCTGTCCTGCTGGAAGGTGGAGAGCTTTCTGACTACACACAGGATCTGGTTTATCTGTTAGCGGCCGGTCTGGTCCTGTTGTTTCTGTCATGGTGGGTGATGAAAAAACGCTGGCGGATGTGAAATACTGCACCATAGGCACTAAATAACTGTTCCGAAATCCTGTTCAGATTGGGCACGGGAATATTACCCTGCCAGACACGCTGTGAATACATCCATGTACGCTCGAGCGCCGCATCCATGCGGCTAACGGTCTGTCACGGTAATATTCCCGTGCCCAATCTGAACTGTCGTGGATTTCGGAAAAGTTATTTAGAATAAATACTTTCGTGTAACTGGATATCGTACAGGTCTACCTGCCTGATTTTCTGTGCGAACGTCGTGCCTTTCTCTTTGCATAGAGCGACATCAGGGGTGTCACCGAGATTCCGTGCAATACGATGGATACCGTGACCGTGGCGAGGGTAATCGTGATCAGTTGGTCAGCCAGTGGCAGTGGTAATCCATGATTGATCGCATACAACAGGTAATAGATCGAGCCGATTCCCCGGATCCCGAACCAGGAAATCAGCATGCGTTGATCACGTGATACAGGCGCACCGAGTAGCCCAATCCATACCGACACAGGACGTACAATCAGGATGAGCAGTATTACCATCCATACGGCACTACCGGTAACATGGGAGTAGGCGAGCATCGCGCCAATGACCAGGACGACGGCGACCTCACCAATCCGTTCCAGTTGCTCATTGAAACCGCGAACTGCCTGCATCATGTAGGCGCTGGCATGTTCCGGGTCGGTAGCACGTTGTTCCTCCGTTTGCCCTACCTGCGCACCGGCTGGTTCCATTACCGTCCTGTTCTCAATTATATGTTGTTCCTTGACACGTTGCAGGGCAAGCCCGGCAGCGAATACAGCAAGAAAACCGTAGCCGTGACAGAGTACCGCTACACCGTAGGCCAGGGCAATGAGCCCCAGCGCCAGAAACTCGTCCAGCCCGACCGACTCATGATGACGGCTGCGCATGTACACCACCAGTTTTCCTATCATGGCGCCGAACCCTGCCCCGATCAGCAAGCCCGCAGCAACTGCCCAGAATAAATCAATTACCAGCCAGCGCCACCCCCACATACCCAGATCATGCAGGCCGAGCATGCCCAGTCCCAGCATGACAAAAGGGAACGCCGCGCCATCGTTCAATCCACCTTCACCGGTCAGACTGAAGCGCAGCCTGTCACGGTCCTTGTCACCTGCAACCTGTACGTCAGAGGCGAGCACAGGGTCTGTGGGTGCGAGGATTGCTCCCAGCAATATAGCCAGACCCGGTGACATGCCGAGTCCCAGTGTACCGATGAGGACGACCAGTGCCACCGTCAGGGTCATGGAAATAAAGGCAAGCCTTACCGGCAAACGCCAGTGTTTGTTCGATAGTGGCAGCCCGAGTTTCATGCCGGCAGAAAACAGGGAAATCAACACTGCAATCTCGGCGATTTTTTCAAGACCGGAAGAATTTAAAAGCGGGTCGGGAGTCAGCATGGACAATCCTGCAGGCCCAAGGATTACTCCTGTGGCCAGGTACAACATTGCCGTACTCAATGGCAGCCTTTTCAGCAACGATCCGGACAAGGCCATCGTGATTAACAGGGTGCCAATAATAATTGCCCAGATCGCGAACGTCATATGATCCGGATACGCCTATAACCAGTAGGCGCCCATCATGGCAAGATGTTCTTTCAGGCGCGTCAACCATGAACGTTTTTTCCATCGGGACAGGATGATTTCTTCAGACTCCTTCAGGTCACCGTTGAAGATTGCTTCCATTTGCGCGGCAAATCCACGCCCCAGAATGACAGCATTGATTTCGTCGTTATGCAGGAAACTGCGCCAGTCCATATTGGTTGATCCGATGGTCGACCAGACATCATCAATACACACTGTTTTAGCATGCATCAGTGCGCCACGCCGTTCATGTATTCTTACGCCACCTCGCAACAACTCGGTGTAGTGAGAACGACCGAGATGGAATATTGAAGCGGAGTCCGAGTAGCTTGGAAGTATCAGCACAACCTCAACGCCACGTTGCGCCGCATCGATCAGTGCCTTCAGTAATTGCGGGTCTGGCGCAAAATAGGCGACGGTAATATGGACCTTGATTTGTGCATGGGTAATCGCTGAAACCAGCGTCAGATAGATCAGGCTGGCCGGATCGGTGGGTGTACTGCCGATGACCCGGACAATTTCATTGCCTTGTGGCTTCAGTTCGGGAAAATAGTTTTTTGCTGCCAGTGGCTCACCCTTCTGGCGTTCCCAGGTCTCCATGAACAGTTTCTGGAATTCGGCGACCACAGGACCTTCAATCTGGATATGTGTATCACGCCAGCTGGTAGCATGGCCTTCAGGTTTCTTCCGGATCCGGGCAGCAAGTCTGCCACCGGGCGTGCTTGAGTAGGTACTGCTGATATTGATCCCGCCGGTGAATACAATACGTCCGTCAACTATCATCTGCTTGCGATGGTCACGGTTGTTAAGCAGCCATGCGTCCTTGTTGCCGGCCAGCGGGTTAAGCGGGTTGAATTCCAGTATATTGACTCCGCCCGCCCGTAACCGGTCATAAAACGACGCCGCTGTGGCAATACCGCCAAAACTGTCATATATGACATTGACCTGAATACCAGCTGCCTGACGCTCCAGTAACAGGTCAGAAAAATGGTTGCCGATTACATCATCATCGAAGATATAGGTTTCCAGGTTGATATTATCTACCGCATTGCGGATGGCAACATACATGGCCTGGTACGCTTCCGGGCCGTTTTGCAATAAGGAGAGTTTATTGCCCAGTACCAATGGGCTGCCCGCATTAATTTCCTGTTCGAAGGCCAGATGTTTCACCAGCACATCGTTTTCATCGGACTGGCCTCCCAGCCGGGTGAGTATTGCCGCAGTTCTTGCCTTGCTGACCGATCCATTCTCACCCTCGAACTCCACCTGTTGCGTGAGCAGGATATCCATTTCCTTACTGGTATCAGGCAGGCTTGCACAACCGGAGAGGCTGCTCAGAAAAATGAGCAGGTTGGCGAGGAATACTACTGGCTGATAATGTCTGCGCGAAAAAACTTCCGTCCTGCACGACTCTGTTCGAGCAGGACGGAAGTACACAGACATACAGGCCAGAGACATCCGGTTAATGATTATCTGGATGACAAGTTGACATTGGAAATGATTACCTCCACGCGGCGATTCTGTTGCCTGCCGGTAGCGGTGTCATTACCGGAGACAGGCGTACCTTCACCCATGCCGGATGTAGTAAGTCTGGACGAATTGATACCCTGATTTACGAGGAAAGATTTCACAGAATCAGCCCGGCGTTGGGAAAGGCTGAAGTTTGAATCCTCACCACCGACATTATCCGTATGTCCTTCTATGACTACAGTCCTGTCCGGATATTTATTCAGGAACATGGCGAGTTTACCCAGATTGTTGGTAGTACCTCCTTTCAGATCAGACTTGCCGGTCTCGAACAGTACATCACCCAGTGTCATTACCAGTCCACGATCAGTTTCCCGGGCATTGAGTTCGTTGATTTGCTGCTGCAAGTCGGCATTCGTTTGTCTGGCCTCTTCGGCGGACATACGCGCCATCTCGGCTTCACTGCGCGCGACATCAGCTTCAATACGCGAAGAATCGGCATCTTGTCGCGCCTGATCTGCTTCACGGGTACGGGAATCCAGTCGGGCTTTTTCGCTTTGCTCGCCAAGTCCGGCACGCTGATCTTCATACAGTCGACTCTGCGCCCTGGCCTTTGCGATTTCTACCTTGCTGTCGGCCATAAATACCAGATGTTTCGCCAGGCCGGCATCCTTTTGTGGCACTTCTGCTGCACGCACGGCCATTTCGGCTTCCTTGATCTCGACCGGAGCAAGACTCGCCAGTTGTGAGTCAGACTGCAACGATGTGAGCTTGCTGCGAGCTGTAGCAGCACCATCGGGCTTTGTTGGTGGAGTGGAACATGCAGTCAATATCAGAGTGAATGCAATGGTGGCAACTATTGTTCTGCTTTGGTTACAGGTCCGGATTATCATTAGCGTACTCCTGTGTTACGTTGCATTTCCTGCTTGAGGGTATCAATGCTCTTTTGCATTTCCTCATTGATGTCACGAGCCTTCATCATTTCCGCCTTTGCAGAGGCAAGTTCGGCATTAACGCGGGACTGCTCGGCCAGTTGCAATGCCAGTTCCATTTGTTTGGCATCTACCGCCGTATTGGCGGCGACCAGCTTCTGACGGGCATTGTTCAGATCGAGTGAGGCGTAATCTGCCACACGTGCCTGCTCGGCACTGGTAATGGCCAGTTCAGCCGCCTGTAAGGCCTGGGTCGGTGGTTTTGGTGCGGATGCGCAACCGGCAAGTAACAGGGATGCTATCAGGGCTGCATACCCGGGCTTGATTGAGTTTTTGAATAATACTGTCGGCTTCATGTGGTTAGTCCTCGTCTGGGCTGCCGATGCTACATTGCAAACGGCTCTGACTGTATTTTCGAGGGTTAACCGGTGCAGTTCGGTTCGGTGGCGTACGTATGGTGATACATTAACGGCGAAATGCTGGATGAACTGCACTGCCGCACAAACCGTCAATCCGGTCTGTACGGCAATGCATCTCAGTGATAGTTGAAAATATTAATGCACGAGACCTGATGAATTAACACTTTTTACGCCACGCACATTCTGTGCGAGTTCGATTGCCAGTGCATGTTCTGCACCGCTTTCAACCTTGCCGGTAAGCGTAACGATACCATTGCTGGTAGTGACTGCGATGTCGTGATTGCTGACATTTTCAGAATACATGAAGGTGGATTTTACCTTGGTAGTTATCCAGGTGTCCGAAATGACCTGTTCAACTGTTTTGGGTTTCTTCTCATCAATAACCAGTTGATTGTCCACAGAGGTGACGCCACGTGTATTCATTGCCAGGTTTTTGGCCAGATCCCGGGAGGTGCTGCTGTCGGCGCTTCCTTTCAGTGTCACCTTGCCTGAATTGGTTTCAACGTTAACAGACAGGCCATCAGTATACTTGCTCCATACGAGCTTCGACTTTACCGCAGCGGTAATTGACGCATCATCAACCACCTCGCCATAGGTCCGTTCCGTGCGTTTTGGTGGTTCATAATCCGCCATTACCACAATCTGGTTGTCCACTTTTTTGATCCCGCTGACACCCAGCGCAATCTGTTTTGCGAGATCCCGGTTGACGTCTTCATCAACCTTGCCGGTCAGGGTAGCCTCGCCATCATCCACAGTTACCTGGATGTCATGGGCACGTAGATATGGGCTTAACAGATAGGTTGTCCAGATCTGGGATTCCTGGCGCGCTTCGGTTACATCATCATCATCTGCTGATGCGGAATTACTCATTGCCAATATTGCCAATGCAATTGCTGACACAAGTGTCAGTTTACGGGTTTGTTTAAACATGATTTTTTACTCCGGATAGTTATATATGGATTACTACGCCATTCGCCTGCTGTCCTGCATGAACCTGACAGCTGGCAGGTTGGTTGTCGTTAAATATTATGTTGTTCGATAAATTTTTTGACCTGCAGGTTAGCTTCTTCCAGAGACAAGGCATAACGTTCCTGTACCAGTCCTGCCAGTTTCTGTGCATGTCCTTCAGATTCAAGCAACTCATCCTCGGTCAGCTTGCCCCAGGCGATCTTTGCCGAACCCACATGTTGTTTCCACTTGCCCTTGACTTCATTGACACTGGGCATGGACTGTTGCTGTTGTTGTGGCTGTGTTTCAGGCTGTTGTAGTGGTTGCGGCTGGACCATGAGATCTTCATTGCCAGCAGCAGCGACAAGTGGAGTTATATCTTCCGCGGGTGTCGTAGACCGGTGAAGGTCAGGCATCTTTTGCTGATTATTTTTCCCTGATTTAACCATTGTATTTCTCCCTGTAATTTCTGGTCTCGCTTATGCGGATTGCCAGTATTGAAATGTCGGGAAGATATTGACAGCAGGGATATATGCCGTCAGTGCGATGGCACGCATATGGATTTATGGAATCTGGAAATCTGATCCGTTTATTTATTTGCTGTTAGTCGTTTTAGAAGATTCTGGGAAACTTCCCAGGTCAACCAGCCACGACGTAACCATTTTCCCGGGCCACGGTTGCGCCAGGTGGCCAGGATTATGAGACCGCCGACAACCAACCCGGTATGTGCACTAGCGCGCCGCAGTAATTCCAGCGCCTGATCGGCAACAGCCAGTGGTTTTGTCAGGGGTTCGATATCCCTGGCCATGACAATCCGTTGCCGGGCAATCTGCTGTTGCAGTTGTTCACGCTTCAATGCAATCTGTTTCAGCTTCTTGCTCACCTGCGTGGATCCAGTTGTTGCCAGTCCCTGACAAGTTCCTTCATGCTTGCTGCCAGTATCCCTGGTCTATTCCTTGCCTTGTGCAAGGCAAAGAACAGTATCCCCAGACCAGTACCCAGATAACCTGCAGCCGATATTCCCAGTATGGCAATCCGGTGTGTATCCCAGAAGAACATTACCAACACGATAGTGGCGAGTACCACGCCGATGCCGACAGTAAGCAATGCTGCCAGCGTCAATAATATCAGGCTGTAGAGGTGCTCACGTTCTGCCTCCAGATCAGTCGATAATAATTCCAGTCGGGTATGGACGATTACAAGCAGGCTGGAGGCAAATGTACCCAGTGACTTCAGTAATCCCTGTCTGTTGCCATTTGAAGATACAGACATGTCCGCCAGACTAGTTACGACTGGTCAGCAGACCAAGTAACAGGCCCACACCAGCCGCGATACCGATGGCATTCCACGGGTTCTGATGAACATAGGCATCAGCAGAATGAACTGCCTCCCTGGTCTGATCGATTAATGCGGTTTCCGCCTCGCCCAGACCGGCCTTTATACCATTGAGCGATTGCTCTGCCCGGGCACGGATTTCGTCCAGTTTGGCATCACCCTTGTTTGCGGTTGCCTTGAGTAAGGCCTCGGCATCCTGTATTACAACCTTGAAATCGGCAATAAGCTGTTCCCGTGTAATATTTTCATTCTTACTTTTCATGGCGTACTCCGGTTGTTATTTATGACTACTTTCAGTTTGAATCCTGTCTGGTTTCAGCCATACATGCCTGTGTAAGCACAGGTAGAGGCAGGATAATGGACGTGATGTGACCAGCCACAAGACTACAGAATTTAGCAGGGAAAACACTGTGCGCTAACGTACATTAAGCAGAATTTGCCGTATAACATGCCGTGGCAGACGAGCGATTCTGAAGGAGGGTTTATGTCGATAATTACTGTTTAATGTGCGATAACGTACATAACAGTCCAATACCCGCCTATACTATGACTGTATATAAAACAATATGAGCATAGATATGCTACCTCACGCCAACAGTCACGCCCGGAATCCCGAGCTGCAAACACCCATTCATAATCATCTTCTGGCGGCCTTGAACGATGATGTCACGGGACGACTCTTTCCCCATCTGGAGATGATAGACCTGCCTTTGGGGAAGTCACTCTATGAATCGGGAGATGCGCTCCGGTATGTTTATTTCCCGACAGACTCTATTATATCGCTGCTCTATGTAATGGAATCAGGTGCTTCAGCAGAGATTTCGGTAGTAGGAAATGAGGGGATGATTGGTATTGCGCTGTTTATGGGAGGGGAGAGCACACCGAGTCGGGCAATTGTACAGAGTGCAGGTACAGCCTATCGATTGGCAGGTCAAAGGCTCAAGGACGAATTCAACCGTCACGGGGCATTACATAATTTGCTGCTACGCTATACACAGGCACTGATGACGCAGATGGCACAGACCGCAGTCTGTAATCGCCACCACTCAATAGACCAGCAACTCTGCCGCTGGTTGCTATTATCGCTTGATCGCCTGCCCAGTAACCGCCTTACCATGACCCAGGAACTGATTGCCAATATGCTGGGTGTCCGGCGTGAAGGTGTTACTGATGCTGCCGGCAAACTACAGGAACAGGGAGTTATTGAATACCGCCGGGGCCAGATCACTGTGCTTGATCGTCTCAAGCTTGAAACACTGTCCTGTGAATGTTATGAAGTTGTTAAAAAAGAGACGGACCGGCTGTTACCATATCTGCATAAAAATGCTGTAGCCAGCAAAACCCTGGAATTAATCTCCCGACTCTAGATAGCTCTGTATTGTCCGACCAACATGTGTTGGCTAGCGTACAGACGCTCGCAGAAGGAATTCATAAATTACATTATCGAGATAGCTTGAGCATCTATTTTGTGCCATCCCCGGGATTCCCCCACGCTCCAGGTAAACCTTGTGTCTCTGATAAAACCGGTGAACCGTTTACTGGCAAGTCTACCGGACAGGGAACTGATCAAAATATTGAAATGTTGTGAAACTGTTCATCTGGAATCAGCCATGGTTCTTGGACAACCCGGGATAAATCTTCATCATGTTTATTTTCCTCTCAGTGGTTCAATCTCGCTGGTGTGTGCAGTAGATGAACATGCGCCCCAGGAGGTCGGGTTAATCGGTAACGAAGGGATGCTTGGTGCAACGGTCGCCCTGGGTGTACGGGAATCTCCATTAAGTGTGGTTGTGCAGGGGCCTGGTGTTGCATTAAGGATGTCGATAAATGATTACAGACGTAGCTTGCGTGAAAATCCTGCAATGCACAGTATGCTAGGTCGATATCTGTATGTGTTACTTGTGCAATTATCCCAAACTGTTGCATGCAGCCGGTTTCATGAAGTTGATGAGAGGCTGGCCTGCTGGTTATTAATGACTCATGATCGTGCAAATTCGGACCATTTCCATCTGACCCACCAGCACCTCGCCAATATGCTTGGTGTGCAAAGGAGCGCGGTTACCATTGCAGCTGGAGGTTTGCAAAAGCACGGACTGATCAGTTATAGCCGTGGCGATATCTCTATTCTTGACCGTGCCGGTATGGAAGCAGCATCCTGCATATGTTACGAGCTGGCTGGCATGGCATATACCCGGCAGTTTTCCTGATGCGGGACTGTAAGTTTGCAGGGGAATGAAACCCGTACCATCACCTTATGTGGGCGTATCCACCAGTCCTGACAAGGACTCCGGCGTACCCTTGTCTGCAAGTTTCCAGTTCCGTCTTTATGTGGCAGACGATACACAGAACTCGGCACTGGCGATTGCCAATCTGACAGAGCTTTGCCAGAAATATCTTCCAGGTTTACATGAATTTGAAATTGTAGATGTATTACTTGAACCCGGAAGGGCATTGGCAGATGGTGTGGCCGTTACTCCAACCCTGGTGAAGGTCACGCCTGCACCATCCTGCAGGATAATTGGTACTCTGGGTCATACGCAAATGGTACTGAAGGCATTGGGTCTGGAGACGATGGTCCAGTGAATCCGGAGATTCCAGAGTCACAGGGGAATCAGGATGAGAAAATACACGTATTAATAAGAACCCTGAACAGTAATCTTCATCTGCTTGAACAGGTTACGGGAGGAGAGATTGACACCTTTCTGGATCAAAACGGACATGTATATAACCTGAGGGGTGTCCAGCAACAGATCCGGCTCAGTGATGCCATCAGACATACAGCTACCCTTGATGCCTTGCCTGCAAACATCGCCTTGCTGGATAGCAAGGGCAAGATAATTTCTGTCAATGAATCATGGCGACAGTTTGCCAGGGTAAATGATCTCACCAGTTCCGGGTATGGGCTGGGTCTAAATTACCTTGAGATATGTGACCGGACGAACGGGGTAGGGTCATTCGAATCGGGCAGGGCCGCCAGAGGTATCCGTGAAGTACTTGATGGAACAACAGACCGTTTTTCTATCGTTTATCCGTGCCACTCACCGACACAACATCGGTGGTTCATGCTGATTGTGACCCCCGTCGGTAAAGGTTATCCTGCAGGCGCCGTTGTTATGCATCTGAACGTCACCGCAGAACGAAAGTCCAGGCAAAGCCTGCGCGCCAGCGAGACCCGGTTCCGGCAGATGGCAGAAAATATTCGGGATGTATTTTTTCTGCGTGATGCAGATGGAAATCGCATGCTGTATGTCAGCCCGGCCTATGCGCAGATATGGGGTCGAAGCTGTGCGAGCTTGTATGCGAATCCGGAATCCTGGCTCGAATCGATTCATCCCGATGATCGCCTGTTCACCCTGGAAAAAAGCAGGCAAGGATTATTGACAGGTGAATTTAATATCGAATACCGAATAATCCGGCCGGATGGTTCAGTCAGATGGATAGAGTCGAGGGGATTCCCGGTCCGCGATACCAATGCAAAGATTGTGCGCATCGCAGGGGTGGCAAAGGACATTTCAGACACCCGGGCGGCCGCAGAGCAAATCCGCCAATTTACCAACATAAACACTGCCCTTAGCCAGTGCAACAAGGCCATAGTGCATTGTACCAGTGAGGAAGAATTGTTCCTGAAAATCTGCCATATAGCAGTGCAATATGGTGGAATGAAAATGGCGTGGGTAGGCATGATTGATCCTGCGACGCAGATGTTGACACCGGTTGCCAGTTATGGTGATGACATCGGATATCTCAAGTCTGTGAATATATCAGTAGCTTCAGACGATCCCGCTGGAAGTGGCCAGACAGGCATCGCCATCCGTGAGGACCGGCCATACTGGTGTCAGGACTGCATGAATGATTCGTTAACGTTGATATGGCGTGATTATGCTGTGCGAGCCGGGATTTTTGCATCTGCGGCGTTACCATTACACAGAAACGGCAAGGTGGTTGGTGCTTTCACCCTGTATTCCGGAGAGGTTGAGTACTTCAAGGAACCGGTGCGCGACCTGCTGGTTGATCTGGCGTCCGAAATCAGTTTTGCACTGGATAATCTTGACCATGAAACCAGACGCAAGCTTGAATCAAAACTGTTACTGGAAAGTCGTGAGCGTCTCGGACTGGCAACCAAATCAGCGAATATCGGGATCTGGGAATATGATGTGGTGGCTAACAAACTGGTATGGGATGCACAAATGTATTCCCTGTATGGTATCAGCAAGGAAGATTTCAGCGGGGCCTATGATGCCTGGCAAAAAGGCCTGCATCCCGATGATCGCAAGGCAGGAGATGCCGCCATAGCGGATGCCATCGCCGGAGTTCGTGATTTCAATATTGAATTCCGTGTCGTGTGGCCAAATGGCGAAATTCACCACGTTGAGGCACATGCACTGGTGTATGGTTCGGGGAAGGGTACCGCCACGCACATGATAGGTGTGAACTGGGACATTACCAGGCGCAAACAAGCCGAGCAGGCTATGCGCGAAAGTGAACAGCAATTATTGGGGGCGTTTGAGTATGCTCCTATCGGGATGGCGCTTGTAGCGCCCGATGGGAGATGGATAAAGGTAAACAAGGCGCTTTGTGCACTGGTTGGTTATACAGAGGCCGAGATGCTCACCCTGACCTTTCAGGAAATGACACATCCACAGGACCTTGATACCGATATGGAGTATTTGCGCCGTCTCAGTGCAGGCGAAATAGACCACTACCAGATGGAGAAACGTTATTTACACCATAAAGGGCATCTGGTTACAGTGTTGCTGGATGTCTCCCTGATTCGTAACCTGCAAGGACTGCCACAATATTTTATCTCCCAGATTCAGGACATCAGCGGACGCAAACAGGCCGAGATCAGAATCAAATACCTGAATCGTGTATATGCCATGTTAAGTGGTATCAATACACTCATCGTGCGAGTGTATGATCGTGAAGAGTTGTACAGGGAGGCTTGCCGGATTGCTGTGGAGACTGGCGGATTCAGCATGGCATTGATAGGTGAGGTAGACAAGCTTACGCAGATGGTTGTCCCGGTCGCTTCTGCAGGCAAGGATGAGGAATTGCTCGCGGCAGTCAAACAACTGGTATCTTCACGCGAGATACATTCAACCACAATGGTGGCACGTGCAGTCAGGGAGAAGATTGCCATCGTATCGAATGATTCGCAAAATGATTCACAGGTGTTGCTGGGCGACAAGTATGCAGAGGCGGGTGTACGTTCCATGGTTATATTACCCCTGCTGGTGGAGGAAGAGGCCATAGGTGTGCTGGCACTGTATTCCAGCGAACCGGAATTCTTCCACAAGGAAGAACTGGAGTTGTTGAGAGAGCTTGCGGGTGATATTGCGTTTGCAATCTATCATATCGACAATCAGGACCGACTCAAATATCTGGCCTATTATGATGTGCTGACCGGGCTGGCGAACCGTAATCTGTTTCTTGAGCGTGTGGCGCAGCATATTCATACTGCACTCGGAGGCGGACACAAACTGGCCTTGTGTCTGATGGATCTGGAACGCTTCAGAAATATCAATAACAGTCTGGGCCGGACCACCGGTGATGTCTTGCTGAAACAGGTGGCAGAGTGGTTGATACAGAGTAGCGGCGGAGACCCGGCAGGATTGGCCCGTATTGATGCGGACCATTTTGCACTGGTGATTCCGGTGCTGAATCCGTCAGGCAACCTGTCACACCTGTTTGAGAAAACCATGAAGGCGCTGGTGGACCACCCGTTCCGTGTGAATGATACTGTGCTCAGGGTTTCGGCAAAGGTGGGTGTGGCTATCTTTCCGGATGACGGGGCCAACGCAGATATCTTGTACAGGAATGCAGAGGCTGCACTGAAAAATGCGAAGCTCAGTGGCGCACGCTATCTGTTTTACCGTCAGAAAATGACCGAGGCCGTCGCAGGTAATCTGACCCTGGAAAACCAGTTGCGTCGTGCGCTTGACAAGGGGGAATTTGTACTGCATTACCAGCCAAAGGTAAATCTGGTAACCGGTAAGCTTGCCGGAGCGGAAGCACTGATAAGGTGGAATGACCCGCAAACAGGGCTGGTCCCCCCTGGTCGGTTTATACCGATTCTTGAACAGACCGGACTGATATATGAAGTGGGTCGCTGGGCACTGTACAAGGCCGTAAACGACTATCTGCACTGGCGCAACACCGGTAAACCGGCCGTGCGTATTGCGGTTAACGTATCATCCCTGCAATTACGTAACCCCGGGTTCATCGCCGAGATCCGGCAGGCAATTGATGTAGACCCGGAGGCAAAAAATGGCCTGGAACTGGAGATCACTGAAAGCCTGATTATGGAGGATATTAGCCACACTATCAGCAGTCTCAAGGCACTCCGCGAGATGGGTATTTGTATGGCCATCGATGATTTCGGCACAGGATTCTCCTCGCTCAATTATTTGTCGCGGCTTCCAGTGGATATCCTGAAGATAGACCGATCATTTGTAATAGATATGACAAAAAGTCCTGAAGGGCTGGCCCTGGTATCTACAATTATTAACCTGGCACATTCGCTGAAGCTGAAAGTTGTTGCGGAAGGTGTAGAAACCGAAGAGCAATCGCGTTTATTACGCTTGCTGAATTGTGATGAAATCCAGGGTTTTTTCATAAGTAAACCATTGCCACTTGATGTTTTCGAAAGCAGGTTTCTCGCTGTAGTTTCCGCCTGAATCAATAATCAATGATGCCACATTACCATAGCGATACAGCCACCAGAGTCTGGTTACGGTTAAGCCAGACGACAGAGCCACGCATCCTGTATCCAGTGATTGCAGTAATCATGCTGTCACTGATCTGGGTCACAACGATAATCCTGATTAACAGTGAGCGTGTAGCCGCTGTGAACACGGCAAAAGTACTGGTGCATGAAATATCGATTTCCTATGAAGCACAGGTGTTGCGAGCCTTGGACGAAATTGATAATACCCTGAAGGTAGTCATGTATGCATACGAACAGGGAGGAAGTGACAGTGTGCTGGCAGAGTTAAAAGCGAGAAAGTTATTGCCTGTCGATCTGTTGTTCATCGTCACAATAATTGACAACAAGGGCAAAGTTGTGGCCAGCACGAGTCACGCCACAATGTCCAGTATTGGGGGCTATGAATACATTCCCGGTAGTCACGTGAAAGATGAGCTTGGTGTTGGTCTCCCGGTGCTGAATCAGGAGACCGGTGAATGGACGCTGTATTTCAGTCGCCAGTTGGTTACGACGGACGGAAGTTTTACTGGCATGGTGGTCATAGCAGTAGATGCAGGATATTTTGTTAGTGGTTACGAAGCGGCAAAACTGGGGGAACAGGGTGTGCTGGGTGTGGTTGGGGCTGACGGCAAGTTTCGTGTCAGACGCAGTGGTGCAGTGATATCAAGCGGCGGTAGTGTGGATTTTGCTGCCAGGATCACGCTCGCAGATTCCTGGATTAATACAGCGAGACTAATCACCAACAACTGGGACGGAGTACGGCGCTTTACTGACGCACATCTGATTTTCAATTACCCGCTGGCTATCGTTGCGGGATTGTCTGAAGAAGAACAGATGCTGGCTACACGACAGCAACGCCAGATCTATCTTTGGCGTGCTTTCGCAAGCAGTATTGGAGTGTTACTGATTGTTATGGCATGGGCGCGCATGAGTCAGACCAACACCCTGAGGCGCCAGCTTGCTGAACAGGTCATTGAGGATGAAAGAAACTTCTCGAACACGCTGATTGCGAGTATACCGGAAGGATTTTGTGTTATTGATAGCAACGGTTGCATGGTCCGCTGGAACAATAACATGAAAGATATGCTGGATCTATCTGATGCCCAGATGGCGATAACCACTGCACTGGATACGGTATATGAGGAGGATCGTCCGTTAGTTGCAAAAAACATCCGGGAAGGCTTTGAACACGGGACTGCCACTATTGTGGCACGGCTGATTACCAGGTCAGGGATACGTTATTTCAGTTTAAGTGCGGCAAGACTGGATACAGCTATAAAACCCTACCTGGTCGGTATTGCGACTGATATTACCGATCGCAAACTTGTCGAGGAGGAAATGCAGAAAATGCAGGAACAACTCCGCGAGCAGACTATACGCGACCCGCTGACAGACCTGTTTAACCGTCGTTATCTAAATGATGTAATGCGGCGCGAATTGATCCGTGCTACACGTGAGGCTGGTTCAATCGGACTGATATTATGCGACATCGATCATTTCAAGAGCATAAATGATATTCATGGACATCTGTTCGGTGACGAAGTGCTGCGGTTATTCGCAGAGCTGTTGAAAGCTTCAGCCCGTGGCAGTGATATTGTGTGTCGGTATGGAGGTGAGGAATTTTTGCTGCTGCTGCCGGACATGACGCTGGAGGTTACTCAAAAACGTGCAGAGCATTTACGAGCCACTGTAGCTGAAATGCAGGTTGAATCAGAAGTGGGTATTGTCCGGGTGACGGCTTCATTCGGCGTTGCAGCATTCCCTGGCAATGGCTGCAGTGGTGATGATCTTGTACGTTCGGTAGATGAGGCCATGTACAGTGCCAAGGCAGCGGGACGTAATTGTGTCGTGATTGCGAGTTATAAAAAGAAATCAACAATACATGAGGATAATACTGTTTGAAGTTAGTTGCGACAGGGACACCATTAGTATCCATGTGAAAAGACAATACATTATTTAATAGTTTATTGAGGAAATACTATTTTCAGACTGTCGTCCACCATCTCCTTCTCAAGGTATCCAATCGTATCGGGATGAGTCAGCAGATAGAGCTTCATCTCTTCGCTGTTTGCAACCTGATCGGGTGGCAATCCCCTGCCAGTGAAGACGACCTGAGACCAATGTGCCTTGACCTGTGTCGGGGACTTATTGTCCAGCATAAGGTAAAACTCATGGCGCACAGGTGAGTTTTCTGCCTGATCAATCGGGATTATTTTCAGGCTGTCTGTAGTCTGATCCTCAAGGCCAAGAAAAATATTCCTGACCTCGTTTTTGCTCAAGGTGTTTATGGTGCAGCTGGCCGAGACAACGGCCACAACATCTGCTGATGTCGCGCAGTTGACCAGGCTTATCACCAGGTAAAATGGCAATAACGTGGAAAATTTCAATTTTCTCTTAAAATTCATCAATATCAGTCTTCAGTTGTGCAGTTATCGCAACAGCGATTATCAGGATCATACAAGAGGATGCTCAGTGCGCTAACGTACATAAAAGGGTCTGCTTTAATGACATCCTGTCATGTGTGGTGACGCACAGATACATTGAACATCATGCAGTAGATTCTGATCGGGAACATGCGCGGAATGGTACCCGCATCAACAGGGGGGCGGGACTTGTCCGCAAAATACAGTGCATTGAGCGGCAGATAGTCGACTAACCATCACCTGCAATATACCGACAGATAATTTTGGTGAATGAAATTCTACGACTTACGAAACCAGGTATCACCATGGCAATAAATGTGGAAGATTCGGTGTTAAAAACGGTATCCGATGACAGGATTGATGATAAACATCCTGGTGTGGGCGGGATAACGGAGTTTCGACGTCAAAGAAACCTGCTCAAGACAGGTGCGCTACAAGATGCCATATTTAACAGTGCCAACTTTTCCAGTATTGCAACAGATGAAAAGGGTGTTATCCAGATCTTTAATGTCGGTGCCGAGCGCATGCTGGGTTATGCAGCAGCAGACGTACTGAACAAAATAACCCCGGCCGATATCTCAGACCCACAGGAAGTGGTAGAGCGGGCAGCGACGTTGAGTCTGGAGTTCGATACCCCGATTACCCCGGGATTCGAGGCACTGGTGTTCAAGGCCTCACGTGGAATCGAGGACATCTATGAATTGACCTATATCCGCAAGGATGGCAGCCGGTTCCCGGCAGTAGTGTCGGTTACGGCACTGCGTGATGAACAGCAAGGGATCATAGGCTATCTGTTGATTGGTACCGATAATACTGCACGCAAGCATGCAGAAGAGGCTCTGCGCAAGGCCGGAGCACTCCAGAGTGCGATCTTCAACAGCGCCAACTTCTCCAGTATTGCAACGGACGCGAAGGGCGTAATCCAGATCTTTAACGTTGGTGCGGAGCGTATGCTGGGATATGCGGCCACCGATGTGATGAACAAGATTACCCCTGCTGATATCTCTGACCCGCAGGAAGTGATTGCCCGAGCCAGGGCGTTAAGCCTTGAACTCGGGACCCCAATTATGCCTGGATTTGAGGCGCTGGTATTCAAGGCCTCACGCGGTATTGAAGATATCTATGAGTTGACCTATATCCGAAAGGACGGCAGTCGTTTTCCGGCAGTCGTGTCAGTTACCGCCCTGCGTGACGCCGAAGATGAAAACGGGATTATTGGTTATCTGTTGATAGGTACTGATAATACCGCACGCAAGCACGCCGAAGCCGAGCTGCTGAAGGCAGGAGCCCTGCAGAATGCTATCTTTAACAGTGCAAATTTTTCAAGCATTGCTACCGATGCAAAAGGTGTCATCCAGATTTTTAATGTAGGTGCCGAGCGTATGCTGGGTTACGTGGCAGCCGATGTGATGAACAAGATTACCCCGGCCGATATCTCTGATCCCCAGGAAGTCATCGCCCGGGCCAAGGCCTTGAGTGCGGAACTGTCTACCCCGATTACGCCAGGTTTTGAGGCGCTGGTGTTCAAGGCCTCGCGTGGAATCGAGGATATCTATGAACTGACTTATATCCGCAAGGATGGAAGCCGCTTCCCGGCCGTGGTATCTGTTACTGCGTTACGCGATGCCCAGGGCGGAATAATTGGTTACCTGTTGATCGGCACTGATAATACCGCACGCAAGCAGGTAGAGGCAGAGCAGAAGAAGCTTGATCAGCGTCTGCGTGATCAGCAGTTTTACACACGTTCCCTGATTGAATCGAATATAGACGCAATTATGACTACCGATCCGTCCGGTATCATTACCGATGTAAACAAACAGACGGAGGCGCTGACCGGTAGCACTCGTGATGAATTAATCGGTGCCCCGTTCAAGAATTGTTTTACCGATCCGGAACGGGCCGAGGCCGCCATAAAACAGGTGTTAAGCCTGAAAAAAGTGACCGATTTCGAGCTCACTGCGCGTGCCAGAGACGGTGAGGAAACCGTTGTTTCCTACAATGCGACTACCTTCTATGATCGGGACAGGACACTGCAGGGTGTATTTGCTGCTGCACGCGACGTCACCGAGCGCAAACGTCTGGATCAGGTTCTGCAGGAGAAGAACATTGAGCTGGAGAGTGCCATATCCGTGGCAAAAAAGGCCAACCTCGCCAAGTCTGATTTCCTGTCCAGCATGAGCCATGAACTGCGTTCCCCCCTGAATGCGATTCTGGGATTTGCACAATTGATGAATTCAGACACTCCGCCGGCCACACCCTCACAAAAGGCCAGCATAGATCAGATACTCCATGCGGGCTGGTATCTGCTTGAACTGATCAACGAGATCCTCGATCTTGCCGTAATTGAGTCCGGAAAACTGTCCTTGTCCAAGGAGCCTGTGTCTCTGGCCGAAGTCATGCTTGAATGCGAGGCAATGATCGAGCCGCTGGCACAAAAGCGTGGTATCAAAATGACTTTTCCCGGACCAGGAGTCAACAACTTTGTCATGGCAGACCGGACCCGTTTGAAGCAGGTTTTTATCAATCTGCTTTCCAATGCGATTAAATACAACAGTACAAATGGATCGGTTGTTGTTGCGTGTACTGCGGGCAAAGCCGGGCGTACCCGTGTCAGTATCGCTGACACAGGTGCGGGATTGGCGCCGGAAAAACTGACCCAACTGTTTCAGCCGTTCAACCGGCTCGGTCGGGAGAGTAGTACGGAGGAAGGGACTGGAATCGGCCTGGTAATGAGCAAGCGCATTACTGAACTGATGGGAGGTGTGATAGGGGTGGACAGTACAGTGGGTGTTGGAACCGTTTTCTGGTTTGAACTGGAGACGACGACCAAACCCGGAATTGCAGTAGAGAGTTCGACTATCAGGACTGTAAAGACAGTAAAGCAAGGTATGCATCCCCGAACCTTGCTCTATGTAGAGGACAATCCGGCAAATATGATGCTGGTAGAACAATTGATTGCGCGCCGTACCGACATACGTCTGCTTACAGCTGTAACCGGCATTCTTGGGGTTGAACTCGCGCACAATGAAAAACCGGACGTCATCCTGATGGACATAAATTTGCCCGGCATTAGCGGTAGTCAGGCATTAAAAATGTTGCAGGACGACCCGTTGACGACACACATCCCGGTAATCGCGATAAGTGCAAATGCAGTGCGTAGTGATATCAACAAGGGGCTGGAAGCAGGATTCATGCGCTATCTTACCAAGCCATTCAAGGTCAATGAGTTCATGGATGCGCTGGATGAAGCACTGGACATATCGGCCTCATCCATGGAAGCGCCAGAAAGTAGCAAGGAGATAACTTGATAGAAACAGCTGAAATACTGCATGGCAAAATCCTGATTGTTGACGACAAGCCGGCCAATGTCCGTCTGCTCGAACAGGTGCTTCAGAACGCCGGTTACGTATCCGTTAGTTCCACAACGGATTCAGCTCAGGTTTGTGAGTTGTACTCCAGCAACAGGTACGACCTGATTCTGCTCGACCTGCAGATGCCCGGCATGGACGGATTCCAGGTGATGGAACAACTGAAAGAAATTGAATCAAGTAACTATCTGCCCGTTCTGGTAATCACTGCGCAGCCGGACCACAAGCTGCGTGCGCTGAATGCCGGGGCGAGGGATTTTATCAGCAAACCGTTTGACATCGCAGAGGTACTGCTCCGGGTACACAACATGCTGGAAGTTCGCTTGTTGTACCAGAGGACAAAAAAACTCTACGAAAAGGTGATCGAGGAACAGAAAGTCTCGGAACGTTTGTTACTTAACGTATTACCAAAACCGATCGTTGATCGCCTGAAAGGATATTCAGAAGTCATTTCAGACAACATTACAGCAGTTATTGCTGATAACTTCGAGGAGGCGACGGTCCTGTTTGCAGACATCGTCGGGTTCACGCGGTTTTCGACAACTGTCAGCCCGGACGTTTTGATAAAGGTTCTCAATGACATCTTCACGCGATTCGACGCCATTGCCGACAAGAACGGACTTGAGAAGATCAAGACAATAGGCGATGCCTATATGGCTGTTGCAGGCCTTCCAGTTCATGTTCATGATCATGCCATCCATGCTGCAGACATGGCGCTCGAGATGATCGCGGCCATGGATGACTTTAACAGACATAGTCCCTATCATCTTGAGATACGTGTCGGTATCGATACCGGTCCAGTCATTGCCGGGATCATAGGCAAGCGTAAATTTCTCTATGACCTGTGGGGAGATGTGGTTAATACAGCCAGCCGGATGGAGTCCCACGGTGTGGCCGGGCGTATCCAGATAACAGGGTCTACCCGAGGTCGTCTGAATGAAAACTACCTGCTTGAAAATCGCGGTTCTGTCGAGATCAAGGGTAAGGATGAGATGCAAACCTGGTTCCTCAACAGCAAAAACAACTTACCCGTCCCGGAAGGAATGGCCTTCTTGCAAGACAGTACTAGCGGGTTGCTTCATAAAGTGGCATGACAGTCGGTAACAACGACTGGATCTGCTGTACACGACTGGCTTCGGTCGGATGGGAACTGAGAAATTCCGGTGGTCTGTTGCCCTTGCTGGCATTGATCATCTTTTGCCAGAGGGTGATACCGGCTCGCGGGTCATAACCGGCACGGGCAGTCAGCTCCAGACCGATACGATCAGCTTCACTCTCATCTGTCCTGCTGAATTTGCTTGCCACCAGGGCCTCATAACCGGCATTTGCCATACCCGATGCACCTTCTCCCAGACCAAACAGTGACGCGCCGATACCTATTGCTGTTTGTGCGGCCATCGCCTGGGATATCTGTTCACGCGAATGTTCGCGTAAGGCATGTGAAATCTCATGCCCCATGACCACGGCAATTTCATCGTCAGACAGTTGTAACTGTTTGATCAGCCCGGAGTAAAACATGATTTTGCCTCCAGGCATGCAGAAGGCATTCAATTCTTCACTGGTGATCAGGTTAACTTCCCATTTCCAGGCGGGTGCATCCGTACGAAAGACCCTGGTTTGCGGTTGAATCCTGCCGGCAATTTTGGTCAGTCGTCCCAGCATGGTACGGTCCTGGTTGAGTATACGTTTCGACGATGCATCCACCTTCATTTTAGTGTACGTCTCAGCGGCCATCTGATCGAGTTGTTGCGAGGATATCAGCATCAATTGCGACCGGTCCGAGCCGACCGAGCCGCCGGAGGTGGTAGTCGCGCAACCGCCAGATAGCAGTCCAGACAGGAAAATAAAAAGCACTACCAGGGGCCGTGATGAGATCATTGTATCTTGCTCCATATTTTAATCCGGGAAGGCCAGTTCAATTCAGAACCTCGTTTAATGTAATTCCCTGACCCCGCCAGTTCTGTACGATGGCGAACAAACACGGGATACTGTTTCATCTAATGTCGGTTCATCTATGAAAACCTTGTCGGTGATACCTGCTGCGATATCCCGGACGACACCGCAGGACCTCACCTTGTCCGGATCCTGGACCGCTCGTCAGCTGGGTACGGTCGGGCAAGAACTGAACATGCTGCAAGTACCCGCGCAGGCGGATGTTCATATTGACGGTGCAGGCATACAAGCTCTCGATACTGCCGGTGCCTGGGTTCTGCAAAAGATGATTAAACGATTACACAAGCAGGGCACTGTTGTGCAAATGCGGGACTTGCAGCCTGAATACTGCAGAATGCTGGAGCTTACCGGACAGCATCTGAACGATCAGTCAGACACTGTTAAACCGGAGGTCCATGCCACAAGTCAGAAACTGGAGGGACTGGGCAGGAATACAGTCGCAACATTCAGTGAGATGCTGGCATTGCTCGGCTTTATTGGTGAAACTGCATCAGCGCTTGCGGGTTGTATGGCACATCCGGCCCGATTGCGCTGGCGGCCGGTACTGTTCAATATTCGTACCGCCGGATTTGACGCATTACCAATCGTCGGAATGTTGTCGTTTTTGCTGGGAATAGTGGTCGCGTATCAGGGCGCCGATCAACTCAGACGTTATGGCGCCAGTATATTTGTGGCCGACCTTGTCGGGTTTTCCATGTTGCGCGAATTTGCACCGTTGATCACCGCTATAATCATTGCCGGTCGATCGGGCTCCGCCTATGCCGCGCAAATAGGAACGATGTCTGTCACCGAAGAGATTGATGCAATGCGAACGATAGGCATGATCCCGCTGGATATGCTGGTCCTGCCAAAAGTGATTGCGCTGATGATTGCGTTACCACTACTGACGGTTTATGCAGATGTACTCGGGGTAATCGGGGGCATGATCATGGCAAATGTGCAGCTGGATATCGGGTACGGTGAGTTCCTTGATCGGTTCGTCAAGGCAGTCAGCATGAGTACACTGATGATCGGTATTGGCAAGGCCCCGGTGTTTGCTGCAATCATTGTTGTGGTTGGTTGTTTCCAGGGATTTCGTACCCGAGGTGGTGCAGACAGTGTTGGACGTCAGACTACTCGTAGCGTGGTCCAGTCTATCTTTCTCGTGATTGTCGCCGATGCATTGTTTTCTATTGCATTCAGTGCGCTGGACCTATAGATGCAAACCCTTGCTCATGCAGGAGAGGCTGTTATAGAGATTAGCAAGGTGGCAACGCGCTATGGTGACCATATTGTACATACCGACATTAATCTGGAAGTACAGCAAGCAGAAATATTCGCCATTATTGGTGGTAGTGGCTCAGGAAAATCAACCTTGTTGCGCGAAATGATCCTGCTGCAACAACCGGATTCAGGAACGATCCGTGTGCTGGGTATTGAACTGGATAAAATCAGTGCTGCAGAAGCACTCGCACTCCGCCAGCGTTGGGGGGTGATGTTCCAGCACGGAGGTCTGTTTGGGTCATTAACCATCACAGAAAATGTCGGACTGCCATTGCGGGAACATACAGGACTGGCAGATGACTTGATCGATGAAATTGCCTCCTTGAAGCTCACGATGGCGGGACTTAATCCGGATAGTGGAGCGCAATATCCTTCCGAACTTAGCGGCGGCATGATGAAACGTGCCTCACTTGCAAGGGCCTTGTCACTTGACCCGGAACTGCTGTTTCTTGATGAACCCACAGCCGGACTTGACCCTGTCAGTGCTGCGGGCGTTGATGATCTGGTTCGCAAACTGCGCGACCAGTCCGGACTCACAATCGTCATGATTACACATGATCTCGACCTGTTATGGCAAGTTGCCGATCGGGTAGCTGTACTTGACAAGGGCAAGGTGCAAGCCATCGGTTCGATGTCTGAACTCGCAGACATCGAAAATCCGTCTGTCCGGCAATTTTTTGACGGACCACGAGGCAGGTCTGCGCGGGAACAGCAGCAATCCGGCAGGGAAGGGCGTGAAAATCACAGGAGCTTGTCATCGAAACAAAAGTAAATTATGCCCTGGTCGGCGCGTTTGTGCTTTTCCTTGGCGCTATATTCACCGTAGTGGTGCTCTGGCTCGCCTCGGGTGGCGCGTTTCAGACAAAATATGACCTTTATCTGGCGATAGAAGAGGAATCAGTGGCCGGACTGAATCTGAGTGCGCCGGTTAAATATAACGGTGTTGAAGTAGGCAAGGTGCAGGAAATCTGGCTGGAACCCGGTAATCCGGAACGGGTGAATCTGATCTTCGCAATCGAACGTGGCACTGTAATCAAGGTGGACACTGTCGCAATTCTGAAAATCCAGGGGCTGACGGGTATTGCCTACATCGAACTCAGCGGGGGTGCCAGGGATGCCGGGATACTGCGTGCTCCCGGCAAGGGTCGGTTGCCGGTGATCAAGACCATGCCTTCTCTCAGTGCGCGTCTGGAAAACGTACTCACCACTGTGCTGGCAAAACTGGACAGCACATCAAATAATATCAACGCGATACTTAGCGACGAAAACCGGACAGCATTCAAGACTGCACTGGCCGATATCTCTGCGGTGGCGCGTACCATCGCTGTGCGCAAAGAGTCGCTGGACGCGGGTCTAATCAGTGCAGCCCGTACGTTCGATAATACTGCACGTGCATCCGAACAACTCGAACCGGTCATAGAGCAGATAAGTCTCAGTGCCAAATCCGTGGAGCAGATGGGGAACGAGGCTGCACTGGCCAGCAAAAGTGCAGCCAGTACGTTCAATGAAGTCGGTGGTGATATCAAACGCTTTACCTCGGAAACATTACCGGAACTGGAGCGTCTGCTCAGTGAACTGAGTGTGTTGTCTAATTCCTTGCGTCGTCTGAGTGAACAGACAGAACGAAATCCGGCCGGGCTGCTGTTCGGACGTATGCCGGTACCGGAAGGACCGGGTGAAACATCAACAGGAGTAATACAACCATGAATCATTTCTCCGCTTGCACACGTGCCGGGTGGATCTGTCTGGCCGGGGTGGTGTTGATACTGTCCAGTGGATGTGGTGCCTTGCGTTCGACGAAAATTGAGCAACCTTCATTTTACACGCTGGATAGCGGTATCGTATCTACGCCGGTATCGGTCGCGGACACGGCACCCATATTGATAATCAATTCTCCACATGCGTCGGCTGGATTTGATACGCCGCGCATTATCTATGTACGCGATGCCCACAAGCTTGAATATTATGCCCACAATGAATGGATAGATACGCCGGCGCGGATGCTGGCGCCACTGATTATTGCTGCGGTTGAGAATAGCGGCATGTTTCGCGCTGTTATGCAGACGCCGAGCTCAGCGATAGGTCACTTCAGACTGGATACCGGGATAATCCGTTTACAGCATGAGGTCGGTAGCCAGCCGGGTCGCGTACGCTTTACCTTGCGTGCCTATATGGTAGATAACAATACCCGGGATGTGGTCGGATGGGAGGAGTTTGATGAAATTGTACCGGTCGCGAGTGAGGATCCGTATGGAGGGGTTGTAGCGGCCAATCTTGCGGTAAAAAAGGTTATGGAACGGCTGGCATCCTTTTGCGCAGAGTCGGCAATGAACTGGCAGCCCCGCTAATAATCAGTGCTTGCTGTGTGTGCAAACGCACTGAACCTCATGAATGCTACGTGTCATTATTTTCGCTGAAAATAAAATTTGACATAGTTTCCCACAAAATACACATGGTATAAAACATGAATATCAACTCCGGAGCTTTTCCACCAGGGATGCTGTCTGACATTCCGGACTGTCTATTATGAACCCTGTGATAGACCAGGTCTTATTTAATTCAGTTATACGGTTTTTCCTTGTCTTCGGTGTTGTGGGTATGGCGGTAGGGCTTGGACTGATATATAACAGCGCAGGTATGCATGGTTTGTTTGGCAGGGCCAATAACTGGGTATCAATGCGTCACAGTGTAAAATGGCTTGCAGTTCCCCGTGATAGCAGTATCACGTCAAGGTATTTGCAGGCACTGTTTGGCTTCCTGTTTGTAGCCGCTGCGGTCTACTCAACATTTGTACTGGTTGTCCAGGTTGATGTTGCCAGCGTTACAACTGCCTTCAGACTGGATATCAGTCAGCCCTATGTGGGCTGGATTATAGAATCTGTGCGCTGGATGCTGATCGTCGGCGGTCTGCTGGTAATACCAACCGGTTTAATGATGATATTTTTCCCTGATAAATTACACAAGATTGAATCACATACAAATCACTGGTATTCCTTTCGCAGCCAGAGTCTGGGGTGTGACACCATGCATACAGCCTTTGACAGATGGGTTGAGAGATACCCCAGGGCTACAGGAATGGTCATTACGACCGGTGCACTTCTGGTAGTAGTCCAGTATGGAATGTTGTTTTTAATAAGTCCCTGAACCAGTTCAATATAATCTTGCCGGACGCATGTCCGTTATAGTCCAGAAGGAAATCTCAAAGTGAATATTACATTTGGCCTTGCCCCGATGGTATCGTTGATAGCCGGAATTTTAATCCTGGCCATGCCACGATTACTTAACTATATCGTTGCTGCTTACCTGATAGTGTCAGGATTAATTGTACTGTTAGGTGGCAATAACTACAGCTTCTGAATCCTGCTGCTGACTCTGGAAAATAATTTTCTATCGGGTCATTTTTTTATAAACGTGTGTGTTACCGAACAGTACAAGACTGATTGTCAGGGTAAATTGGTCACCTGAATCCGCATATCACTCCCCCTGATTCTGCTGCTCCCTCCCCCGAGTTTGCAGGTCTGTGCGGATCCAGATTTATTCCATCAGTGCGGGTGACCGCACTGATGGAATCTTGTTATTCATTCGAACATATATTCAATCTGTGTTCGCTATCGTACAGAACTGCAACAGGACTATGTCGGATAATCACATATATGAAGCCTTGCGCAATGTGCCTGTTGTGCAGGTATCTAGGGCCAGTGCCGGAGATATGCCGGTCGGCTACATCAACAGAATCCCGGATTACAAGAGGCCAAGTAAATGAACAAAATCAATAAATACGATAAACGCCACGGTTACCTGACGTGGCTTATGGTGATGCTGCTAACGGCTGTATTGGCAGGCTGTGGTGGTGGCAGCGATGATGAAAATGGTGGTAACGCAGAGATGCGGGACCCGATACTGGGGAACGTCGTAGTTGCCATCCCGCCAACCGTCACGGCGGTTGCACCTGCTGTGAATGCGACAGGCGTGCCGATCAATACGAAAATAATCACGGCAGCTTTCAGCAAGCCTATGGAATCCAGCACGATTAACTCGTCCAGCTTTACACTGACATGTCCTGCAGGTGGCACTGCTTTCAGCGGGGCAGTTTCCTATCTGGCAGCCGGCAATGTGGCTACGCTTACGCTTCCGGCATTACCGAATCTGCCGGCCAGTACCTTGTGCAGAGCGACTATTACAATACTGGCGCATGACACAGTAGGACTTTCACTGGCCAGTGACTATGTGTGGACATTCACAACAGCGGCTACACCAGACGTGACGCGCCCCAGGGTGACATTGACCGAGCCGGTAACAACAGTCCCGGGACCAACCCTTGCGGTGCCGACCAACAGTGCAATCACGGCGATCTTCACCGAGGATATGGCACCTGCATCAATTACTGCGACGGGTACCTTTACGCTGACAGGTCCCGGCACAACTCCGGTAACGGGTGCTGCAGTTCCGGTGACCTACTCCGTCGGTAGCAGGACTGCAACCTTTACTCCAGCGGCTGTACTTGCTGCCAGCACTACCTATACTGCCACAATTACGACTGCGGCCACCGATATCGCGCTTAATGCACTGGCAGGCAATCAAGCCCCGTTGCCGGCAGCGAGTAATTATGTATGGACATTTACGACTGCGGCTGCTCCTGTGCCGCCGGGAAATATCTCGGTATCTTCCACCTCGGCCTTGTGCCCCAATTCTGTCAGTGCGACCTTCACAGTGCCATCCGGTTTTAGAATGAACGATGTATCGGTCGCTGCAAATTTTGTGGTCACTGATAATGCCCTGGCTGTCGTTAATGGAACTGTGGCTCTTGATATCGCCACAGGGCGCGTTGCGACGTTTACGCCAACTGTCGCACTCGCTCCCGGCGGGGCACCGTATACGGGCACGATTAGCGGTGGTGCCACCGGTGTGAAGGACAATGCAATCCCGACGGCCAATACATTAGATATGAGTGCGTTCACCTTTACCTTTACCCCCGGTCCGGCTACAGGGGCCTGTACCCTGCCGGTTCCCCTGTTGACAGCCTCTCCTTTCGGCGCGTTCGGGGGTACTGCAGGAATGACCAACGACGGAAATCTGACCATCGTCAATGGAGATATCGGCTCCACAACTGTCGCTAATGCGGCGGTTGATGGATTCCACGACGCGGCAGACACCTTTAACGAAGTTTGCCCGGGTACACCATTGCTGGCGACAGGTTGCGGTTTAGTGAACGGGACGATCTTTACATGCGCGCCTTCGACCACGGGACCATCGTCTGCGGGTTCAAGTATTGCCCAATGTAATATCGCGTCGCAGGCCCGCCTGGATGCACAGGCGGCCTTTATCGCACTCAGTCCTGCAGCCATGCCTGGAGGCAAGAATGTGGCAAGTCTGGCAGACTGTCCGTCCTGCGGTGGGGTCGGACCCGGTGCCCTCCAACTGGGAGGACGAACCATTCCGCCTGGCGTTTACACATCTGCGACGACATATGACATAGACCTGGGCGGGGACCTCACACTCGATGGCGGTGGCAACCCCAATGCTGTCTGGGTGTTCCAGATGGGCAGCGCGCTCAATGTGGGTTCACCGGGTGTGCCTCTGGTTGCTTCCCGCAGTGTCATTCTGATCGGCGGCGCCCAGGCGAAGAATGTCTTCTGGCAGGTTGGCTCTACTGCGACTATCAATCCGGCAGGTGGCGGTACGATGGAAGGAAACATAATTGCCAATTCCGGAGTCGTAGTCTCGACCAGCGGCAACATCACGCCGGTGACCGTCAATGGCAGGCTGTTGTCCCTGATTGCTTCAGTTACCCTGGTGAACACCATCGTTAATGTACCAGCACCATAATGCGTAACGTATACAACCCAATGCAGATTGTAATCACAAATACAGCAGAGTTCATCCTGAAAGGATGGACTCTGCTGAGGCGCACAAGGCCATTATTTTATCCTGGAGAAAAGACATGAAATTTATTATAACCAAACTGGCAAGCATAACCGGTGCGCTGGGACTGACCACATTGATTGCCGCGTTCCTGGGCCCGATAGCCATGGCTGCGGACACAGGCCTGTACGCCGGGTTCAATTTTGGCCAGACCCGGGCAAATATCGATGATGATCGTATCAATGAGAACCTGCTCAATCAGGGTTTTTCCTCGGTAACCATCGAAGATGATGACCGTGACCGTGGATTCAAGATTTTCGGTGGATATCAGTTGCACAGGAATTTCGCTGTTGAAGGCGGTTACTTTGATCTTGGTAAGTTTGGATACTCAGCCATGACCGTGCCACCCGGAACGCTGGATGGTGAAATCAAGGTCAGAGGCATTAATCTGGACCTCGTCGGAATCCTGCCGATTACCGAACAGTTTTCCGCCTTCGCCCGCGCCGGTGTCAATCACCACAAATCAAAGGATACCTTCGTCGGGACCGGACTGGTCAATGTGCTGGATCCATCGCCGAGTGAGCGCGATACCAATTACAAGTTTGGTTTTGGACTCCAGTACAATTTCACGGAAGCACTGGGAATCCGTGCCGAGGCCGAGCGTTATCGTATCAATGACGCCGTTGGCAACAATGGTGACATCGATCTGTACTCTGTCGGCCTGGTCTACCGGTTTGGCGGAAAAACTGAACGTGTTGCAGACGAACCAGCAGCGAAACCGAAGCCGGCACTGGTGATTGTGCCTGTACCAGTCGCGATGAAAACCGAGCAGTATTGTAGCATCCTTGACATGCAGTTCGAGATTAACGTGGATAATATCCAGCGCGATGATGAAGAGAAACTGGGTGTGGTCGGCAAGTTCATGAACAAGTATGTCGAAACCACGGCCGTGGTTGAAGGCCATACAGATAATGTTGGTACACCTGAGGCTAACCTGACCCTGTCACAGCGTCGTGCCGAAAGTGTGGTTGCCTATCTGATGAAGAGTTTCAATATCAGTTCATCCAGGCTCAAGGCGGTAGGGTATGGTGAGACACGACCGATTGCGGACAATTCTACCGAGATAGGTAAACGCCAGAACCGTCGCATCAATACCATCATTGCCTGTGCATCAGACATTGAAGGACTGACCGTGGTTCCGGCCAGGGTAACGATGGCGATGGAAATGGAGTTTGGGAAGGACAGTTCCGATGTCGATCAACAGTACCGTGCAGAGTTGGCAAAGGTCGCGAGCTTCATGAAGGCGAACCCGACTGTCAAGGCTACGGTGGAAGGACACACCAGCAACCAGACCGGCGGTCCGGCACAGCAGATGCAGCTTTCCAGACAACGCGCCGAGAGTGTGGTCAATGTGCTGGTGAACGAATTTGACCTGAGTCGCACCCGGTTCTCTACTGAAGGTTTTGGTGACACGCGCCGTATCGCCTACAACACCAGCCTTGAAGGCCAGCAGGAAAACCGCAGGATCAACATCATATTTGATTTTCCGGGCAAGTAGTAACCGGACCCGGGTTTCAGATCGAATCTGAAACCCGGGTCATTCCTTAGCAACTGCAGGGTTGATACCAGATACCTGCTCCGAAATCCACGACAGTTCAGATTGGGCACGGGAATATTACCCTTCCAGACACGCTGTGAATACATCCATGTACGCTCGAGCGCCGCATCCATGCGGCTAACGGTCTGTCACGGTAATATTCCCGTGCCCAATCTGAACAGGATTTCG
>CAMDWI010000007.1 GCA_945878555.1 Klebsiella pneumoniae | reverse complement strand
CTTCTGGAGAGTAAATAAAACGACAACACGGCAATGTAGGCGACAGTAATATTGCTGAAGGTAAACAGGCAAAGCATACTGGCCGCAATGATGATCGCTATCTCGCATAATAGCGAAAGCAGCCAGACCGCAAGTGAAGTCAGGTCGGTCTACAGCATCAGTAACAGCCCGGACAGGGCCAGTACCACACCAGCCAGCAGGAGAAACCCGCAATATTTACCGAAATAATAACTTGCCCGCGACACCGGTAAGGACAGGATAAGCTCGATGCCCTTGTCGTTTGCCTCCCTGACCATGCTGGTAATCACAAACAAGGCACAGGTAATCACCAGGAACCAGCGTGTTGAGGTGGCAACCAGTGCGGCCTGTATCTGTCGGCTCTCGGTGATGGCGAGTTCCCCGGCAAACTCGGCGATACCAAACAGGCACACCAGACCGATCAGGCTGAGCAGGAACAGACGGTTCCGCAGCGCCTCAACAAAGGTATAGCGGGCAATAGTGGTTAATTTCTGCATAATGTACTATAGAACATAAACCTGAATAACCAGACATGAAAACAATTATCTCCAGAATTTTACGGATACGCGAGCAATTGATCCTCGTCTTTATGCTCGAGTTACTGCATTTCGCCATCTGGACTGATTTTTCCGGGCCGGTCTCCCGTTCGCTGTTGTTGATGCACCTCGGCTTCTTCCTGATCTGGCAACCGTTATGGAAGGGTGAAGAGAAACTGCGCTGGTACGATATCATTCTGTTACTGGTGATTACCTATGCCTTTGTGTTCTGGATAGACTGGCGTCTGTTGTTTGCCTGGAACATCCTGCTGATTGGCCTGGTGGGTGGCCGGGTGATGGTCAACCGGCGTGAGCGGACCATCTATATGCTGACGCTGGTGTTTCTGGTGTTCCAGATCCTGATACGCTGTACCCCGATGTTGTTTGATATCGGTATCACCTCGAACACAAACGATTTGTTCCGGTTACTGTTGCCTATATTGCCGCTCGTTATCCTGCTGTTGCCAATCGGCAAGGATGAGCGCAGGTTCCAGTCGGTTGACTTTGTGCATGCTATCTCGCTGTCCACACTGACCAGCCTGCTGGTCGCCGGTACATTACTGAATATGTACCGGAATGAGACGGACTATCTCAGTGCGCTGATTTTGACACTGATGATGATTGGCGTTTTCCTGCTCGCGATAAGCTGGTTATTGATACCGCGGGTCGGCTTCAGCGGCCTGTCGCAGTTATGGCTGCGATCAATGCTGAACATCGGAACACCGTTCGAGGGCTGGTTGACCGAGCTGTCACTGCTGTTTCGTCAGAAGTCCTCCCCGGATGAATTTCTCTATTCTACGATGGAAGAACTAATCGCCCTGCCCTGGATTGAAGGTGTTGCCTGGAGCGCACCCGGTACGGCCAACGAAATCGGTCACCGGGCCAAACATGTGACCGAGTTGAAGATCGACAATCTGCAAGTATCCATCTACAGTTACACGCCAGTTACTGGAGCGCTGTATTTCCATTGCAAGCTGCTGGTGCAGTTGATAAACAATTTCTATGTGGCCAAGTTGCGCGAACGCGAGCTGACGCAGCAGACCCATTTACAGGCGGTGTACCAGACTGGCGCACGGATTACCCACGACATTAAAAACCTGTTGCAGTCACTGCAGGCGATTACCAGTGTCATCGTCAATGATAATGATCAGGACGATTATCTGGTCTCGCGGCGATTGATGCAGAAGCAGTTGCCGGTGCTGACCCAACGGCTGAAGCTGGCACTGGAGAAGTTACAGACACCCGAAACCGGCGAGCAGGAGTCGGTATATCTGAAAGACTGGTGGCAGGACCTGAAGATCAGGATTACGCTGAACCGCGTAAGGTACCAGGCAGAAGTGTCCGGCGACCCTGTCATTCCGGCGGATTTATTTGACAGTGTGGTTGATAACCTGCTGGAGAATATCCGCAACAAGGTCGAACCTGCCGAGGGACTCAGCGTGGTGATCAGCCTGTACGCGGATGAACAGACTGTGGTGCTCGGTATCTGTGATAACGGAAACTGTATCCCGGAAGACAAGGCGAAACTGATCCTGAAAGAACCGCTGCAATCACACAATGGTCTGGGTATCGGCCTGTACCAGGCGGCCAGACAGGCCGAGGGGCTGGGATATCAGATTACGCTGACCAGTAATCTGGATGGCAAGGTATGTTTTGAGCTGGCGAAACAGGATCCATCGACGCAGATTAGTTTGATCTAGGGCAGCCTGCCCGAGATTATCATCCGGTTCATCAATAGATTCGGTGAGATCCACATGACTATATCATCAAACTGAACCGGGGGATTCTGACTGGCATCCCTGGCAAAATCGGCATAGATAAAAATATTATCAACATAATCTGCGCTGTTATAGCTATCAAGTATTGCGGAGCCTGTGTCTGGATTGATTGGTTGACGACCAAAGTTTTCGACCTGTTGATTAGTCTGAACAGAGTCATACGCATCGCTGCCGTGGGAGATTACGACTGCCGGTACATTGTCTGCAACAGTAGGCGTTGGTGGATAGGGTGTGGAGTAACCGGTATAAATATCATTATCCCCAGGCGTACATAATTCAAATGACACATCAATTGCCTGTGTCCCACAAGGTACATTATTCGACTCTCTTGAAAACTCAGGTGTCACCCGATAGGTAAAATGCCTGTTCCAGGCATCAAGCTGACCAACTTGCAGATCAACCCAGGGTAAATTACCCACATTAGTCAGGCATACCCGGTCTGGTGGACTGCCAGAGCGATCTTCTACGCCGTCATTTCGTAATGCAGCAGCAACCGAGCTGCATGTGCCGGTTGTGCCATCCGGACAGTCAGGACATGGCAGTCTGCCGTTAATTACGGCATATCCAAGCAGGGATTCCTTTATATCGTTCAGTGTGGCTGCTGTAGAATTTCGATTTTCCTGTTCCAGTTTTGTCGATAAGGGTACGAGCAAACCGCCGAGCAACAGACCAACGATGAACAGCACCATCGTTAGTTCGACCAGGGTGAAACCTTTTTGAAAATCTAGTTTGACCAGCATAATTTTCCTTCATCTGGAGAGGGGCAAGACACGGCTATTCGGATCAGGTCGTTATAGGTGTCTGATCCCGGGTGTTTTTCAAAAATATCATTGTCCAGATTGGTATTGTCTGCATCATCAAAATAATCCGCCGCAGTTGCGGTCGCCCATGATTGGCCAGCCAGTTCATGTCTGGACAGCATGACAAGCGCACGTACATTATTGCTGGAGCCGGCGATTGAACTATCGACATTTCTGAGATTCAGGCTCAGGCAGTCTGTTCCGGCGATACAGGTTGTCTCTCCCGGCGCATCGCCGTTACTGTAGGCAATCATGACATATTGATTCCACTTGTTCCTGACAAACCACTCGGGCAGATCACCGGCAGCCTCATCCATTGAATACGACAATCCGCCGATACGGAGACTGCGAAATGCCACGCCGTCGGTTGAGATTGTGTTGGTCGCCTGTCCAACCTGGGTGCCGCCTTCATAGTCACGAATTGTCACCCAGGCGGTGCTGGCATCACCCTTGAAGGTGGCATTATTGCTTGCAGTAGTGCAACTGGAATCATAACCCCTGCAGACAGTGCGGGTACGGATGCCTGCGGTTGATGATTCTGCAGATGTACCTTTCAGGGTAACGTCGAACTGGTACTCGCGTCTGCTGACGAAATTATGTTTGATACGAACTGTTTCTCCGGCATAGATATCCGCATAACCGCCACCCATAAGGACGCTGTGTACAATATAATTAGAGCCTGTGTTAATGGATTCTATTATACCTATTGAAGTAGACCCTTCTGTATTTTCAATGGTGTCACCGACTGCAAGCAGCGATTCATTAACGCTTCCCGGGTAATAGACACGGGTAGAGTAGGATGACGAAGGTGATACTGAGTCAAAGGTGATACTTGAAGTAGCAAGATCTATTTGAAAACTCTCTCCAACGTCGACATCCACGTTAGACATGCCGCTGATATTGACCAGTGTCAGTTGCGTACTGCTTCTGTTGAATACGATCCCTGTAGTGCCATCAGTAATATTACGCACCTTGTCGCCTCGTTTGGCGCCAAGCGTGGTAAAATTTTTGGTCGAATCGCGCAGTGCAAGGCTGGTACTGCCGGTTGTTGCGGTACCGGAGAGGAATACAGCTGTGCTGTCATCATATATTCCCTTGCAGTGAACAAAATCACCGGACAGCCACTGGCAGGCAGCGTCCGTTTCCGGGACGGTAATCGAACCGGATGTGCTGCCGGATGAACCAACGTAATTGGTCAACGCAGTGGTATAGGTGCTGTCGGACGCCAGCGTGGTAGCTATGGTACCCCCGGCCAAATTCCAGTCGATAGTAAAGCCACTGGGAAAAATTTCACCCATCTGATGTATCGGAAGCAGTCCGACCCGGGTATTGTCTCTGCCCTTGTAGCGGCTTATCCGGTAGGGTTCGCCGTAGTTGAATACCACGCCCGTACCCAGCGCCAGTTTATCAACCGCTAGCTGGGTGGAAGAGTCGACAGTTGTTACCCTGCCCGTTGCGCTATCCCATAGATTATGTACTATGTCGCCTGTCTGGACCCCCATGGCGATAAAGTCGGCGTTCGTGTCGATTAATGTCAGGTTAGCTGTATTGTTTGTCACCTCGCTTGTATTTGTACGGATGCGATAGTTATCGCCTGATGCAAATTCATTGACAGTTCCCCCGGTCAGGCCAGTCACAGTGATTTCATCTCCGTCTACTATGGAGACTACCCCACTGGATCTGTCGGAACCATCGTATAGATTCTCAATAATATCGCCCGGTGCGACTCCAAGCACAGCAAAATCGCGACCCGAGTCCACCAGGGTATTGCCATCACTGCCCGCAGTTGCGGTCTGCATCAGTATGTCCGGCATGTAACGGACATCGACAAAATATTCATTACCATCAGCAAACGTATTGTTGGTGCCGAACCTCAGGTTGTTCAGCGTCAGCGTATTGGTGTCGACAGTAGCCACCGTTGTCCTTGAACCATCCGTCAGATTCCATACCGTATCTCCTGGGGTCACGCCCCATTCATTGAAGTTTGTGGATGTATCGGTCAGATCATCGCTGGTGGATGTTGCTGTGCCACGCAAGGATTTTTGTTCAGCCTTGGGATCGGCAAATGGCGTGAGCCAGGGTAGCGCATCATTCGCATTGTGCCAGGCTGTCAGTGCATTTGCGGTCTCATTGAGAACACGTTTGCTGACGGCCTCCATTAGTTCATCAATGGTGACGAATACCAGCTGATCATTGAACTGGTCGCATTGCTCCAGGGTCGAATCGCCGTTGGTGATAACCGAATTCGGATACATGATAAATTCCTGATCCGTGTCTGCATTACTGTAAATGGTGCCACCAATACTGACGATGTCGAGGTAGTTTGCCGCTGCAGGGGCGGTTGCACTTCTATCCTGTCCGGAATAGGAAAGGCCACCACAGTTCGCGTAGGGAGACAGTACCGGTCCTGGGGCAATCACTACAAAGGCAACCCTGTCTGAAACGATATTGCCGCCGGAATCCCGGACGGTGATCCAGTCTGTAGTTTTGTAAAGTAAACCGGGAGAGATGAACGGGTAATCCGGATGTTCATACACCAGGTTTTTTGAGACGGCATACCAGAGTTGCTCACCAGTTGAATCAAATACATTGATACCTAATCCGGTCAATGGGGTTACACACGGGGAGGTGCTCCCTCGCCACGGGATTTTCCCCAACAAATGATTGTTGGCAAGAGTTACTATAACCGGCGGAATGCAGTCACTATTCCCGTCATAATCACCGTCACCGTTGCGATCCGGCATCGGTAGTGTACCTGGATTCTCGGGGTGGTTAACTGCCCAGGACATCAGTGCAACCCTGGCTTCTTCCAGATGCAGGGCTGATTCAGGGTTGTATACGGAACGTTTGATGGCTGTATTCAACTTGTTCAACAGCAAGGTCGATGCGGAGACAACAATCAGCAGCAGGAACACCAGTAACGCGGCGCCAGACTGCCCGGACGTGGGAGCTGATTTCGTGTTTGCCAAGGCCATGTATTCAGGGGCGGCGCCCTTCGTTAGCGGCAGCTGGATTCTGGTGTGCCGGGTCCTTCATCGTGTCATGGACCTCCCTGGAATCAATGTCATATTGCTCGCCAACCTTTAAATTAATCTGTGTCTGCTTGTCCGGCAATGTTATTTTAACCCGGTTCGAACGCACATCCTTTTCGTCTACTTTTGTGAACTGTGTTTCGAGATTGCCTTCGTTAGTACTGCTGCGGTTTATCCAGGCGGTATTCTTGCCATCAGAACGGTAAACGATACCGTCCAGCGAAATTGATTGTGCCGTAGAGGTATCTGCCTCGGACAATTCGGTATCAACCTGCTCCGCAACGTCGATGATGATGGTTTCCTGGGGTGGTTTGTTGCGTGCCTCATCCAGCTGTTCGCGTTGTTTGGGCGTGGTATACAGGCGACCAAAAACCGCTTCGGCCCCGGATGTACCGGTCAGCAGCAGGGCAGTCAGTGCAAGCAGTAGACAAGCAGTAGTTTTCATCAGCATCTAGACCTTGATTGGTTTGCCATCGGCCAGCTTGATGCTGAGCCATATCAATTCACAACGGGCGGAAATATTACTGGCATCCGGCTTGTCGGTAATCTGTGTGGAAGACTGGCCAAGGGCACAGGACGAAATGCTGTAACTGCCCCTGGCATTTTTGTCGAGGCTTTCCAGTATTCGGAACAGGTCGCCTTCATGCAGTAAATGCATGTTCAGTATCATCTTACTGCTGTAAAGCTTGAACTTGCCCAGTGTCAGTTTGTACGGAGGTGTATATTCCTGTTGCGACTCTATCTGGTAACTCAGTGATGGCAGCCTGATGGTATCGCCAGCGGTGCGCAGAACCTCAACCCAGTTCAACCGTTGTTCGTCGCCGATGACGCCGCTCTCATGCAGCCTTACAAAGTCCGGGAGGTAGCTGCGGATCAGTTTTTCCTCTTCATCAACGGCCAGATAACGGCTGCTGATAGACTGGAAGGTGGCATTTGCCCGGTTAAATTCGAGCAGCATCTGTTTCTGGAAATAGTTGGAGCCCAAAACCATGGCAAGACTGACAACAATGCTGATCACAAAAACAGTGATTGAGCCACCGAGTACCTTGAGGTAGATGTTATCACTCTTCATCTTTGTTAATCCCGAGTACAACCCTGACCGAGAACAATGCCTCGGCCTGGGTGGAGTTGGTATTGCCCTGCAGGCTGGCTTCGGAACTGACATCCAGCGGCAGGCTCAGTATGCTGACATCAAACACATCCTGCTGACTGCGCAGTGATTCTGCAAATTCATTTATCATTGAGATAGCCACCCGGAAATTACCGTCAAACGGGAAGACCTTGCCCTCAATCTCTGCAATCTGGTAGTAATCAAAGGTGGTTTCAGCCGTGCCGGTAACATTGGTATAGCCTATAACACCCTGTTTTGCACTGGCTGGTTTCGCACCCACCTTGGTATTCGGGTCGGTGCTGGTGATCCAGTCCAGATTACCCGGAACGATGAATGGATATTTATTGAAGCTGTTGCTGAGCAGTGTGACCATCTCCAGCGGGCTGGCCTTGTAGGCGGACATGGCATTGTATAATTCGACAGCAGATTTCAGGTCAGCCGGCTCAACCGGCGTATGCGGCAGGCCCTCACGTGCAATCTGGTAGCGTGTGGTATAAAACTCGGTCTTTGCCTCGGCGGCCAGTGTATTTTGGCGATGTCCGATACCGCCCATGATGGTGTAGCCGCCCCATACCACACTCGCGAGCAACATCAGGGCACTGGAGCTTAACATGGCGAGGCGCATATTGCGCATCTTGTTGAAGCGTTGTTCTGCGGGTCTGGCGTACCGGTTTGCCGGTTTCTGTTTGAGTAACTGGTGTATATACAGTTGATCGCTGAACGGTGACGAAACCTGACGCGCTGATCCGGAGCGGGTCAATAAATCGTTGATGTCGACAAAGTGAAGACCGGCGGTGGTCATCTCCCGGTATTCCTGTTTCAGGTCTTCCAGCAGTTCGCCGGTCATGATAAAAAAGACGTTCAGTGAATTGCTCTGGTCAGTCGGGACCAGCCTGACACTGTTCAGGTAGCGACGGATTTTTTCCACTTCTTCGCGGATATGCGGTGCATAAGGTTCAGTGCCATATCGTGGCAGCTGAACCAGTCGGCTGACCCGCAACTGCTTGTTGCTGATAAATGTCTGGCGCAGTCCACTGATACTCTGGATACTGACTATCAGGTTATTATCACCCGCCTCGGGCAACAGCTTCAACATCGACTCCGTCAGCAACGGTATCGAATAGATACCGGCCAGCGGCACCATGTATCTATCGAGTAACTCGACCCAGTTGATGATGAGTTTGGGGTTAGTGATCGCGGAAATCAGTAATTGATCGTCTTTTCTGCCTTCGGTATCGCGTCCCTGGACCGTGGCACTGTAATAGGGTGTATCCCGGAACAAACGCGCCTTTTTACGTTCGATAATCGCCGCGCGATCGGCACCAAACACATGTGGCACAGTATCCCGTTTGAACTCCTCCTCAAACACATCGATCAGCATGTACATCGGAATATTCGGGGTCTCGCGCAGGTAGCGCTCGAAAAACTGTTTGCCTTCCTGGTTGGCATCAAACAGGTATGAACTGGCAAGGTCACCCTTATGCCAGTGATAAACGGCTATCTTGTGGGCACTGACAAACAGCGCCCGGCGTTTGCCGAAATCAGATTTCGATCTTGGAGATGAGGTCATAAATCGGGCCCAGAATGGAGAACATTACCCAGCCTACAATAACACCCAGTATCACGGTCATGGCCGGTTCGATCATGGATTGCAATCGTTCGATGGATTCCCTGACATCGCGCGTATAGAAATAGCCGACATTGGCGAGCGATTCCTCAAGTGCGCCGGTATTTTCACCGACACGTATCATGCGTAATACCAGTGGCGGGAACAGGCCGGTCGCCTGGAAGCTGTCGCTCAGTGTCTTGCCGTCTGCAATCTGCTGGCCGACAGTGCGCATGGCGACTTCTACCGCCTTGTTGCCGGAGATCTCTTCCCCGGTACGTATACATTCAATAATGGTAATACCGGACGAATACATCATCGCGAAAAACCCGGCGAGTCTGGCGAGGATCAGCTTTTCCAGTATCGGGCCGATGATCGGCAGTTTCAGTTTCATCTTGTCCACTTTCAGCCTGAAGTCCTCATTCATTTTTGTGCCGATCATAACACCTGTTACCGTCAAGGCCGGAACCAGTATCAGTGCGTACCAGTAGTTCACGAACAGATTTGATGTCGCGATCAATGCGCGTGTATGGATGGGTATTTCCTGTCCCATCGTCTTGATGAACGAGAGTAACTCCGGTACCAGGTAGGTCATCAGGAAAAACAGTACCAGCAGTACAACGGAGCCGACAAAGGCCGGATACATGATCAGTTTCTTGGTCTGGGAGGCCAACTCGTCCTCCCACTTCAGGCTTTCACCCAGGCGGCGAAACACCTCATTGATCTCACCAGACTGCTCGCCCGCCTTGACCAGCGCAGAAAACACACCGGAGAATACCCCGGGATAATCCGCCATCGCCTGGGACAGGGTCTTGCCGCCGGTGATCGATTCACTCATCGCCCCAATCACCTCTTTTAGTCCGGGGTTCTCCGTACTGTCGCGCAGGTCTTCCAGGCTCTCCAGCATCGGTACCCCGGCACGGGTGGTCTGTTCGAGGTGAAAGCATACCAGTATCAGGTCGCGGCGTTTCACCCCGCGGCCAGACACCTTCTGACTGGCTGACTTGATCTCCTTGCAGGAGATCAGATCCAGTCCCATCTTTTTCAGGCGCATCTCCAGGTCGGAGGTGTTCGCTGCGTCAGCACGCCCTATCTGTATCCTGCCCAGCGTGTCTACAGCCTTGTACTGGTAGAATTCCATGTCCCGCGCTACTTGTTCTTCAGCCTGCCGGTCAGGTCAACCACGCGGGCGACTTCTTCCAGGCTGGTTGTACCATCAAGCACTCGCGAGGTGCCAACGTCAGCGAGCGGTTTAAAACCTTTGGACAAGGCAAGCCGTAACAATTCCTTCGGCGTGCCGTGGCGGGCGACCAGTTCATCCATGTCGGCATCAAACTTCAGTACCTCAATGATGGAAATACGCCCCTTGTAGCCCTGGCCTTCACATACGGTGCAACCCTTTGCCTGATAGATGACCTGTTGTTTGTCAGAGATCTTCAGGTTCAGCAGACCGCGTTCGAGCTCTCCCATCTGGTAGGCTTCCTTGCAGGCATTGCATAACTTTCTGACCAGTCGCTGGGCGATGATACCGATTATATTGCCTGCGAGGATGTCCGGTTTTACGCCAATATCGAGCAGACGTGGTATCGCGCCAAGTGCCGAGTTGGTATGCAGTGTCGAGAAGACCTGGTGGCCGGTCATGGCCGCACGCAGTGCCATGGTGGCCGTGTCTTCATCGCGGATCTCACCGACCAGGATGATGTCCGGGTCCTGGCGCATCAACGAACGAATGCCGCTGGCAAAATCCAGTCGCGAGGTCTCGTTGGCAGAGGTCTGGCGGATCATTGGGGTCGGGTATTCAACCGGATCTTCCAGTGTCATTATGTTGACTGATTCGGTGTTCAGATAACCCAGGATTGAATACAAGGTTGTTGTCTTGCCGCTGCCGGTAGGTCCGGTCACCAGGATGATGCCTTCCGGTCTCGCCAGCATCAGTTTTACCGTGGTCAACTCCTCGTCTTTCAGACCGAGTGAATCCAGTGGCACAATACCCTTTTGCCGATCCAGTACACGCAGCACGATGTTTTCACCGTGTACGGTTGGCAGCGTGGATACACGGAAGTCGACCTTGCGTCCGGACAGAGACAGTGAAATGCGACCGTCCTGTGGGGCACGGGTCTCGGCGATGTCCATGCCCGACATCACCTTCACCCGGACCGCGATGGCAGACAAGTAATTTTTGTGCAGACTGCGTATCTGCCGCAACACGCCATCAATACGGTAACGAAAACGAAGAAAACCTTCTTCCGGTTCGAAATGGATGTCGGAGGCGCCGCGTTTAACGGCATCTGATAATAGTGCATTGACCAGCCTGACCACCGGCTGGCTGTATTCATTCGTTTCTGCATCAAGACTCTGGTAGTCGATTTCACCGGTCTCGATCTCGCGCAGGATGCCATCGACAGAGAGTTCAAAACCATAAAACTGATCGATGGCCTTTTCAATCTCGGCCTCGCCCGACAGTACCGGCTGGATCTCTGCGGTACCGGCGAGATGCGCATTCAGCTGATCGATCGCAACGACGTCGAAAATATCGGCCATCGCGATGGTAAGGACCTTTTCCACGGCATCAAAGGTGATAGGCAGGACTTTCAGTCGTCGGGCCATATCATTCGGGATCATGTCTATGGCTTCGCTGTCGGCAACAGCGTGGTTCAGGTCGACGCTTTCCTGGCCGATGACACCGCCGATGACATCATTGATGATTGATTCTGTGGCAAAGCCAAGCCGCACCAGGATCTTGCCCACATGTTCGCGGGTACGTTTTTGTTCGGTCAGTGCGATATTGATCTGGTCAGTGGTGCAAACACCCTTGTTGACCAGAACTTCGCCAATGCGGATATGCTTCCCGTGTGCCCCGGTGACTGTCACATTAATTACCGGCTTCGAGTGTGGCTACACGGTCAGCTACTGCAGAACGGTTAAATCCTGCCGGACTGGTCTCAGCCAGGCCCAGCGCCACAGTATAATAATCAAGCGCCGACTGTGCCTGCTCCAGTCTGTCCAGACTGACGGCCAGATTAAAGGCATAGTCCGGGTTGGCGCTGTCCAGCCGGTAGGCATCAAAAAAGGCCTGTTGTGCCCCTGCCCAGTTCGCCTGGGCGGCAAACAGTTTACCCAGCGTAAAATACAGTGAGGCCTGTTCAGGGCTGTCAGCGATCATTGATTTGACGGAGCTGATGCTGGCGGAGATATCATCGCCAGGATGCAGACTGATCAGTGCCGCACGGGCCACATTATCGAGCGGGTTCAGTTCGACCAGTCGCATATATATCTGTAGTGCCTGCAGGTTGTCTCCGGTTTTTGTCGCCACCGCTGCAAGACCGAGCATCACATCGCGATTATCCGGTAATTGTGCTGACGCCTGCCGGTATTTCTGACTGGCCAGCTCATAATTGCCCTGTTGATAGGCGGTAAAGGCCTCGGTCAAGACTTCACCTTGCACAACGGTGGACGGTGTACGGCTGATCCTGATCAGCGAGGCCGGCGGTGCAATTTCCCGCGGCAGAGTGGGTTCGGGCGGGCTTTGCGTTACGGGTGCAGCCGGAGCCACAGCAGCTACGGCGGGTTCGATGGTGTCTGGTTGTGTAGTGGCTGACGTATCGGTAACGGTCGCCTGCACCGCTGGTTCAGTTGTTGTGACCGGAGCTGTTTCTGCGACAACGGGCGCAGCAGGTGGCTCACTCGTCGGTGTTGCATTGCCTGCGGCCGGTACCACGGATGTTGGTACTGCCGGAGCGGGAGTGGGAACCGCGCTACCCGCCTGCAGGTTCTGGCTCGGCATGATAGTTTCAACACCTCTGGCAACCATCGGCGACGGAATATTGCGGGAAACCGGGGTAACCGTAAAATAATAAAACACCAGTGCAGAACAGATCGCGAGCACACACAACGATATCAACAGCCATTTGAATCCCGAGGAAGGTTTGGCAATGGTATTGGTCGCGGAAAACAGTGTCTGCGCCGCAACCGGTGTAGGCTGGTCATGGGTACCGATATCTTTTGCAAGCTGTGCGGCAGGCACGCCGGGCAGTGTTTCTTCATAGGAATGGTTAAGGTCAGCCGGTTTGAAAGGCTCACCCTGCATCGTGTCTTCATACAGGCCGCCAATCGCTCCTGTGTTAATACTGACATTGTTGAATGTCTGGTCCGGATCCGCATCCATTGACAGTGACGGCAGGTGTACCTGTTGGGTTGTATCTGCATCAAAGGCATTTTTATTATCAGTAATAGACAGATCAGGCTTCAGTGACAGCTTGTCAGAATAAACATTCTGGGTGGCGTCCAGATCGATTTCGTGTGGATCGGTCGTGTCCATGATCAATGCCGCGGGACGTCGGGGAATCAGGGGGTTATGTACACCAGACTCCAGCGGTTCCAGTGCGAGATCCATTGATGTCGTGTGATGGGTCTTGTCTGCTGCCTGCTCTGATGCGGCCTCTGTAACAATCGGGTAGGAATCTGTATTGAAAACCGGGTATTCGTCAGTGAATTCAGGAACGCCTTCCTTGTTACCTTCCTTACGGGTAACAGGCGGTTCATCCTCCGTTACCAGTTTTTTGGCAGCGTCCTTTTTCTCCTGTTCCGCCCTTTTGAGGGCATCCATCAACAGGCTCATTATCAGGGCCTCTGTCTACCTGTGGAAATCGGAGTGTTGCCTCCCGGTTCCAGAAACTGTTTGTACTGGCCGAGCTCGCCATTGATGCTGGCATTCTGTATGACCACAGGTCTGAGGAAGATAACCAGTTCTGTTTTGCTGGACTCTTGGCTCCGTGCCTTGAACAGGTTGCCAAGTACCGGAATTTTTGCTGCGAAAGGAGTTTCCTTGTCCTGATTGCGCAAGGTGTCCTGCATCAGACCGCCGAGAACGGCGACCTGGTTCGAATTTACCTTCAGGATAGATTCCATCTCGCGCACCCGGATGACCGGAATACGGTTTTCAACACTGAGTGCCGGATTCGGATCGAGCTCTGTGCGCACAACCGAGGAGATAGTTGGTCGGACGTTAAAGGTAACGCTATCGTCCTTGCTGATCTGTGGTGTGACGGTCAGCACCAGACCGACCGGTACTGTTCTTGCTGTGGTTGTTGTGGCGACCGTAGCCGCGCTGTTATCGGTTGCCGGCGTCAGTTCTTGCGCCACCTCGAAATAGACGAAGTTCTCAACCACCTTCAGTACCGCTGTATGATTGTTCAATACCATTATCTGCGGACTGGACAGCACCCGGGTATTACCAAATTCAGATAGCAGACTGACGGCGGCACTGAGCTGTTCACCGTTTGAATCCGGGTTGGCATAATCAAGTACGAATGATGAGCTGGTGATTGGTGGGCCATTCAGTCCTGGGGCACCACCCAGCAAGGTAGAGGTCACATTGAATCCGGAATCGCTGAGATCAATCACCGACCAGTCAATTCCCGCCTGGAACTGATCACTCAGATCCACCTCGACCACTGTTGCCTGCACCAGTACCTGTCGTTGTACGCTCTCAAGGATCTGGTCGATCAAGGCCTGAATCTGCTGGTGCTGGCTTGCGGTTGCCATTACCGTAACCACGCCGCTTTCAGGATTGATAATGACCGCATTATCGGTATTTACATCCTGACCGGCGAGGATCGAGGTGATACTGAGCCTGAGGTTTTCCCAGAAGTTCTGGTTTGATTCTGAGGTAATCGAGGTAGTGGACGTATTGGTTGCGCCTCCGCTGGCACCACCAGCGCCACCCGCATCTCCGGAGCTGGCAGACGCAATCTGGGTCGAGACCGTTACCGTGCCCGTGGTATTGCGCGCGAGGTTCAGGTAGCCGACATTATAGGATCGCACAAAGCTCGTGTCCGGTGAGATGATCAGGTTATTTTCCCTGAACTCATAACGCAGTTTTACCTGTCTCGCGACCCGGTCGAGAATTTGTGGCAGAGACTGATCCACGGCATTGATAGTCACGACTCCGTCGATGTCCGGGTGGATATCGACATTTATCTCGGCGTCCCTTGCCAGTGCAAACAGGATTTCCTTAACCGGTACTTCATTAACGACAACCGTGTATTTGGCCTGTTGTGCCGGTGGTTCCGGCTCGGGCAGTACCGCCGTCTGCTGAACCAGATCGGGAATGTTCGTGGTTGAGGCTGTCGGGGTAGCAGGGATGTGCCCGGCAGAAGGCTCCAACGGTTGGGGCAGCATCTGGTTGCAACCACCCAGAGTGAAAATCATCAGTAAAACCGGAATTAATTTACGCATGTTTTTTTTCTTCGCAACGTGGTTGAAGAACTATACCCAACTTGTCAGACAAAATACACAACTTAACAAATTATAGTATATATACTTTGCATCTTATTAAATACTATAGATTTTTAGAGATTGGTAAAGGCCTATATATGATGGACCAGCAGTGGGTACAGATATCAGCCTCGTTGGCCGGGTTCCGGTTTTCTAAGGATTCGGGTGGGAAGCGAAGTAACTGGGATCGCAGTTCTGTGACCTCACTTTGTGTCAACCCGGTGTCTGCAAAATCCTGTAATTGATAAACAGAGGATATGCCCAAAAGCCCATTATCCGGTTCTTGAGGCGCAGATTTGGCGGTAGTGACGACTGGATTTGAGCGGTTATTATCGTTTATATTCTCTGATAAGTTTTTATTTTCTTCTAATTTCGCGTTATCCGGGTTTTGGGTTTGCTCGGCCACAAAAGCATCTTTATCTACGTGCGGTAGTTCCGGCCCGGATGTGGTTTTGGGAACTATGACGTTGGCTTGGGGCGGTTCAGCCACAGCGGGTTCCGTGGTGACGACCGCGACCGGTTCCGGTGTCGCCAGTCCGACTGTTGCTGACGGGCTTTCCGGGGCGGGCACGGGGGCGACAGTTAACTCTGTATTATCAACGGGGACGGGGGGTGTTACTGCTGTTTCGGCCTGGACGCTATCATCTGCGGGGAGAATCGGGCTCGTAGCGGTTGAGGCAGGGTTTGTGGAAGTGGCCTCAACTTCAGGCGTCACCGTCGCCGATCCGAGGGTGTCCTGTTCAGTGGGTGGGTTTGCGATCTGCTCTCTGGGCCAGAATATAAAAGCGGCGATCAGCAGCAAACTGATTGCTCCACCGGCTATCAGTAACGGAACAACGGGCCAGGCGCGTCGCGGTAAAAACTCGCTGTCTCGTGCGGCCAGGCGCGTGTGTTTTACACTTACCTTGTGTGAACTGTCAGCAAAGGCGGCCAGCAGGGATTTATCGGCGAGAATATTAATCCTGCGCAGCAGGCCTTTGGAATGCTGTTCTATCTGTTTCAGGGCGGCATCACTGAACAGGTCGCCGGCACGGTTACCGCAGGCGCGCACGCGGGTGTTGATATATTCGCGAATGTCGTTCGTCTTGAACGGGGTCAGCTGAAAGCTGTAGGTGATACGTTCCTTAAGCTGCCGGATCTCGGGCCTTGAGATCATCTCATCCAGTTCAGGCTGTCCGAACAGCACAATCTGTAACAGTTTGGATTGCTGGGTTTCCAGATTGCTAAGCAAGCGGATCTCTTCCAGCGTCGCGATCGGCATGCTTTGCGCCTCTTCCACAAACACGACCACCTGGCGGTTTTGACTGTGACGTTGCAGCAGGTACTTTTGCAGTTCGTTCATCACCTCGAAGCGTGAGGTGGACGAGTTTACCGCGAGCTTCAGTTCGAAGGCGATTGCATGCAGAGTGTTTTCCGGAGAGATGCTCGGGTTGACCATATAAACGACCTCGACACTCTCAGGCAATTCCTGTTCCAGCATGCGACACAACATGGTCTTGCCACTGCCGACCTCGCCTACGACCTTGATGATCCCCTCACCACTCAGTATCGCGTATACGAGCGCTTCCAGGATCGCCCCGCGATCGCCACCTGGATAAAACAGGCTGGTATCAGGTGTGATCCTGAACGGGGGCTGTTTGAAACCGAAGTAATCGTAATACATCAGAGCTCCGGTACCTTGATCGAGAGTCGTTGCAGCCTGCTGTACAGTGTGGTCCGGTTTATGCCCAGATATCGGGCTGCCTTGCTCAGGTTGCCGCCGCTCATTTCCAGTGCGGTACTGATATAACGCCGTTCCCATTCACTCAGGGTGTTTTCCAGACTGAATGACTTGTCCTGCAACTCCAGTTTCAGCTTTTCGGTCGTTTCTCCGGATATCTCCGCGCTGATACCGGTTATCTGCGACTCCAGTTCATCATTGATCTGGGCAGCAGAGACTTTTTTACCCGGATATTTCGAGCTCAACCTGATCGCAATATTCCTGAGCTCACGGACGTTACCCGGAAACGAATAATTAAGCAGCGCGTCCTCGGCCTGCTTGTCCAGTTCAAACGGCTGGTTATTTATTGCATACAGCTTCTTGAAATGTTCGAGCAGTAACAGACAGTCTGCCCCGCGCTGGCGTAGCGGTGGAACACGGATGGTCAGCACGCTCAGTCGATGATACAGGTCCTGGCGAAAGCGGCCGCTGCGCGTTTCTTCGCGCAGGTCGCGATTGGTCGCTGCGATTATTCTGGCACGCGAGATCCTGACCTGGGTTTCGCCGAGCCGGTAATATTCACCGTTTTCCAGCACCCTTAATAACTTCGATTGCAGTCCAAGCGGCAGCTCACCGATCTCATCGAGCACCAGGCTGCCATCACCTGCATCTTCAAAAAAACCGGCCCGGTCCTTGCCGGCGCCGGTGTAGGCACCTTTGGCATGACCGAACAGTTGCGCCTCCAGCAATTCCGAGGAGAAGGCGGCGCAGTTGATCGTCAGGAAGGGTGAACCGGCGCGCGGGCTTTGTTCATGGATGTATCTGGCCACAAGCTCCTTGCCGCTGCCGGACTCACCTTCTACCAGCACCGGAAACGGGGTATTGGCAAACTGGCGGATGATGTCATGTAATGTCTTGATTGCCGGGCTTTCCCCGAGAAAGCCCTCATCACTCAACTCACCACTGGCACTGGACAGCTCGGCCTCCAGCATCATCTGCTGGTGTTTCAGGCGTGCACGTAACAAGGGGATGTCACAGGGTTTAGGGACGAAGTCAACAGCGCCGAGTGTCAGTGCGTGCTGGATATTGGCAGAATCACTCTGTCCTGACAGGACCAGTATCTTGATGTCCGGATTAAAGACGATGAGTTCACTGATCAGCCTGAAACCTTCATCCGGATTATGTGGCAGCGGAGGCAGCCCCAGATCAATCAGCGCAATCGAAGGCGTTTTGCCCAGTTTGCGCAGCAGCTCGCGGGTCTGTTCCCGATTCGATGCCGAAAAGACACGGTATTGTTTGCCCAGCGCGATCGAAAGCGATTCGACGATAAGCGGGTCATCGTCGACAAACAGGATATCGGTCGTCGTACTGTTCAATTCGTTACCGGCAGTCTGGACTTGCAACACAGCTCTCCATCGTTACTGATTGACGCAAAATACAACCTTGTCATGGACACTACAAGTATCAGGCAGGAGAAACCACGCGTGAAAGGGGATTCTCCCCGAATCGTGGCTATGGTATGGCGGCTATCAGCCGGAGTCTGGCGAGCCGGTCAGACGCAGATTTTGCCAGATGGTCTCGGACGAATGGTGGCGGTTCATCGTATAGAAATGCAGGCCGGGTGCACCACCTTCCAGCAAGGTAGAGCACAAGCCAGTGACAACATCGTTACCAAAGGTCTGGATGGCGTCCAGATCGTCCGCATAGTCCTCCAGTCTTTTTAAAATCCAGAGTGGAATTTCCGCACCACACAGTCGGGAAAAGCGGAGTAACTGTTCGCGGTTGATAATAGGCATGATCCCGGGTATGACAGGGATGTCGATACCGGCGCGTTGACAGTCATCCATAAAATAAAAGTAGGCATCCGGGTTATAGAAGTACTGGGTAATCGCCCCGTTCGCCCCGGCATCCACCTTGCGTTTGAAGTTTTCAAAATCCTTGCGCGCACTAACCGATTGCGGATGTACTTCCGGATAACACGCAACATCAATATGAAAATAATCACCGGTTTCAGCACGGATCAGTCCGACCAGCTCATTCGCGTATTTCAGCGGTCCGCTGCCTATCGCACCGGACGGAATATCGCCACGCAGTGCGACGATGTGACGCAGTCCGTGTTCGCGGTAGGTCGAGATTACCTGTTTCAGATCATCAAGCGCATAACCAATACACGAGATATGCGGTGCCGCATCAATACCGGTCGCCTCGCGTACCGACAGCACGGTCTCCAGTGTCTTGTCGCGGGTGCTGCCACCGGCACCAAACGTGACTGAAAAAAAGTCGGGCTGCAGGGCAGCCAGGCGCTGCATCGTGTGTTGCAGCTTTTCCTCGGTCTCCGCCGAACGCGGCGGGAAGAATTCGAAGCTGTACTTTTTTCTGGTCTGTGCTGACGTGGACATATTATTTCCCGTAAAGATCGTCCGTTACGCGCCGGATGAATGACGCGTAACGGACAACAAACTTCTAGTACCTGTAATGATCCGCCTTGTACGGACCGTTCCTGTCGACACTGATATATTCAGCCTGCTTCGGTGTCAGTTCGGTCAGGTTCGCGCCGATCCTTTGCAGATGCAGCCTGGCAACCTTTTCATCCAGATGTTTCGGGAGTATATACACGTCGTTGGTGTATTTTGAATTGTGCGAATACAACTCGATCTGCGCGAGCACCTGGTTCGTGAATGAGTTCGACATGACGAAGCTCGGATGACCCGTTCCACAGCCCAGATTTACCAGTCGGCCCTTGGCCAGCAGGATGATGCGCTTGCCGTCCGGGAAGATCACATGATCCACCTGCGGCTTGATCTCGTCCCACTGGTATTTCTCGATACTGGCGATGTCAATCTCGTTGTCAAAATGGCCGATGTTACAGACGATGGCCTGGTCTTTCATGCGTAACATATGATCATGAGTGATGACATTGAAGTTGCCCGTGGCTGTCACAAAGATATCTACCTGGTCGCAGACCTCATCCATACGAACGACGCGGTAACCTTCCATCGCCGCCTGTAACGCACAGATCGGATCAATTTCTGTTATCCAGACCGTTGCGCCCAGACCCCGTAACGATTGTGCGCTTCCCTTGCCCACATCGCCATAACCGAGCACCAGACATACCTTGCCGGCGATCATCACGTCGGTGGCACGTTTGATGCCGTCAACCAGCGACTCACGGCAGCCGTAGAGATTGTCAAACTTCGACTTGGTCACCGAGTCATTTACGTTGATGGCCGGGAACGGCAGTGTGCCGTTCTTCTTCATCTGGTACAGACGATGTACACCGGTCGTTGTTTCTTCGGTCACGCCCTTGATGTTGGCCTTGATCCTGGAATACCAGCCCGGATGGGTTTTCAGCTTGTTACGGATCGAGGCAAACAGGAATTTCTCCTCGGTGCTGCCCGGATTGTCGAGCACAGAGATGTCTTTCTCTGCATTCGAACCGAGTATGACCAGCATGGTGGCATCGCCACCATCGTCGAGGATCATGTTCGGTGTGCCGCCGTCGTGCCAGTCGAGTATGCGGTGGGTGTAGTCCCAGTATTCTTCCAGTGATTCACCCTTGTAGGCAAACACAGGGATCTGTTGGTCAGCGACTGCCGCTGCGGCATGGTCCTGGGTTGAGTAGATATTGCATGACGCCCAGCGTACCTCTGCACCGAGTGCGACCAGCGTCTCGATCAGTACGGCAGTCTGGATGGTCATGTGTAAGGAACCGGCTACGCGTGCGCCTTTCAGTGGTTGCTGGCTACCGTATTCACGACGTATTGCCATCAGGCCCGGCATTTCGGTCTCGGCGATACGGATTTCCTTGTGGCCCCATGTGGCCAGTGACATATCGGCTACATGGTAATCCTTGAACAGTGTCTTGCCTGCTACGCTCATCTTGTTATTCTCCTAATAACACAACGAGCGCCGTTTGATTGAACCTCACTCCAAGCCTGGCGGGTGGACCCGTCGCAACGCTCCTCGGAGTGGATGCTGATGTAAACCGATGCAGATGGTCTGTATCGGGGTGCTAAGTATAGTGTCGTTCAGTAGAACTGACAACCGGAGACATCAATAAGTTTCATGTCTGGCTGATAGTTGGTCAGCTGCCGTGCCGAGGGTACTGTTCCGGAAAATCGACTGTTGCTGCAACCCGGGATGGACGTGTAAGACCGTGTGCCGCATGGATGCGGCACCCGAGCCTACATGGATGTATTCACGGCGTGTCTGAAACGTCCGTCCCGGGTTGCAGCCGGATCTTCACAGATAGACTGGAAACCTATTTCAGTCCCGCAGCTGACCGGAGGGCAGCGGCCTTGTCGGTCTTTTCCCATGGGAACTGCACGTCTTCACGACCGAAGTGGCCGTAGGCGGCACTGTTGCGGTAGATAGGCCGCAGCAGATCCAGCGTCTGGATGATCGCTTTTGGTCGCAGATCGAAATGCTCGTTGACCAGCGCGATGATCTTCGCCTCATCTATCTTGTTGGTCCCATAGGTATTGACCAGTGTGCTGACCGGTTTGGCTACACCAATCGCGTAGGCAACCTGGACCTCACAGACATCGGCCAGACCGGCGGCAACGATGTTCTTGGCAACATAACGACCGGCATAGGCGGCAGAACGGTCAACCTTGGACGGGTCCTTGCCGGAGAAGGCGCCGCCACCGTGATGGGCGGAGCCACCATAGGTATCGACAATAATCTTGCGCCCGGTCAGACCACAATCACCCATCGGACCGCCGATAACGAAGCGTCCGGTCGGGTTGACCAGATAACGGGTCTTTGAGGTAATCATGTCTTTAGGCAGTACCGGCTTGATGATCTGTTCGATCACGGCCTCGGACAATTCCTTGTGGCCGATCTCCGGATTGTGCTGGGTAGACAGGACGACGGTATCAATTGATTTTGGCTTGCCGTCTTCATATACCACGGTCACCTGCGACTTGGCGTCGGGGCGTAACCAGGGCAATACACCCTGCTTGCGCACCTCGGACTGCTTTTTGACCAGACGGTGTGCGTAGGTGATGGCAAATGGCATCAGGACGTCAGTTTCATTACACGCATATCCGAACATCAGACCCTGGTCACCGGCACCCTGGTCCAGATCCAGACCCTGGCCTTCGTTCACGCCCTGGGCGATGTCCGGTGACTGTTTGTCCAGTGATACAAGTACGGCGCAGGTATCAGCGTCATAACCCATATAGGACGAGGTATAACCGATCTGGCGGATTGTCTCGCGTGCGGCGGCGGCATAATCGATGTTAGCCTTTGAGGTAATCTCGCCGGCCAGCACGACCATACCGGTTGTAATCAGTGTTTCACAGGCGACCCGGGACATCGGATCCTGCGCAAGTAATGCATCCAGTACGGCATCTGAAATCTGGTCTGCCATTTTGTCCGGGTGGCCTTCGGATACGGACTCAGAGGTAAAAAGGTAATTCTTCTGCATAAAAAATAATCCTTACAGAGGTTGAAGTTCGGGTCAGGTGGCCACTATACCCTAAAATCGGTTGATGATCCTGATGTTGGGTCAGTAGTGTGGGGCACACTGATCAGGTGCTTATGTGATCGCGTTAAAACAGGCATAATGTCAGTGCCAGAGCGGATCATGCTCTGCCATGGTAATACAGACCTGAATCCGGGAGGAATTTGCTGATGGCATTACTGAATACACCTGTCTGTGATTTTGGACAGCCCGCGCCGGATTTTAATCTGCCCGGTACTGACGGACGGATGTGGTCGCTGGAGCAATGCCGTGGACCGAATGGCACACTGGTCATGTTTATCTGTAATCATTGTCCGTATGTGAAGGCGGTGCAGCACCTGCTGGTTCGGGATGCGGCCGAACTGCTGAAGGCGGGTGTACATACGGTCGCTATCATGTCAAATGATACAGCGGCATTCCCGGCAGATTCGCTTGAAAATATGCGACGTGTAGCAGCCGAGTTCAGCTATCCGTTCCCTTATCTGATAGATGAGACCCAACAGGTGGGCAAGGTCTATGGCGCCGTCTGTACCCCGGATTTTTTTGGATATAACCGTGATCTGGAGTTGCAATACCGGGGCCGACTGGATGACACCACTCCCTCAAACCCCCATCCTGGCGCCAGACGCGAATTATTTGAGGCGATGATGCAGATTTCCAGGACCGGTACAGGACCTGCCAGTCAGATACCAAGCATGGGATGTTCAATAAAATGGCGGGAATGAAAGATCCGTGCTTGCCCAGACGCACCTCCTGAGCGACAATGTACGGCCCTGTTAATCAGGCCTGTGTACCAGGGTGCAAACCCGCCTCCAGCCCCAGACAATTGTTCGACGCCTGCAGTTTCACGTTGGCTAAAGCTAGTGTAATGCCTGGAAAATACAGGAAACATGCTGTCCATGGCAGCCTGCAGTATTACGATTGCGACATTAAACCAGAGAGTGGAGATATAAATGCTGTCCAGGCATGAATTAGCGAACGCCATCCGTGTCCTTAGCATGGATGCCGTGCAGAAGGCCAATTCAGGCCATCCCGGTGCCCCGATGGGTATGGCGGAGATTGCCACTGTGCTCTGGCGGGATTTCCTCCGTCACAACCCGACCAACCCGACCTGGGTGGATCGTGATCGTTTTGTCTTGTCGAACGGACATGGCTCCATGTTGTTGTACTCCTTGCTGCATCTGACCGGGTATGACCTGTCCATCGACGATATAAAGAACTTCCGGCAATTACATTCGAAGACGCCCGGTCATCCCGAGCATGGTTATACACCCGGCGTCGAGACGACCACCGGCCCTCTGGGGCAGGGTCTGGCCAATGCGGTGGGTATGGCACTGGCCGAACGCACACTGGCCGCGCAGTTCAATCGCGACGGTTTCGAGGTTGTAAATCATTACACCTATGTGTTTGTGGGTGATGGTTGCCTGATGGAAGGTGTATCCCATGAGGCCTGCTCGCTGGCCGGAACGCTGGGTCTGGGCAAGCTGATTGCCATTTATGACAGCAACGGTATCTCCATCGATGGCGAGGTAGATGGCTGGTTTACCGAGGACGTGGCAAAACGCTTTGAAGCTTATCAGTGGCATGTTATCGATGGTATCGATGGCCATGACCCTGAGGCTATCAATACGGCACTACTGGCAGCACGAGCTGTCACCGACAGACCCAGCCTGCTGGTCTGTAACACGATTATCGGCAAGGGTTCACCAAACAAGCAAGGCAAGGAGGCCTGTCACGGCGCTGCACTCGGCGCTGACGAAGTCGCGCTGGTCCGCAAGACGCTGGGCTGGCAGCACGAGTCATTTGTTATACCGGAGAATTATTACCAGGCCTGGGACTGTCGTAGTCAGGGTGCCACGCTGGAATCTGCCTGGAATGACAGGTTTGCGGTCTATCGTAAACAGTATCCGGAGCTTGCTGCCGAGTTTGTGCGTCGAACCGGCGGAGATCTGCCGGCAGCATGGAAGCAGAGCGTCAGCGTATTTATCAGCAAGTGCGTAGACAAGACCGAGTCGATAGCCTCACGCAAGGCCTCGCAGAATACGCTCGATGCGTTCGGACCGGTGTTACCGGAATTGATTGGCGGTTCGGCAGATCTGGCAGGATCGAACCTGACCATCTGGTCGGGTTCAAACGGTAACAGCCGGAACAACCCGGCGGGTAACTATATCTATTACGGCGTGCGTGAATTTGCCATGTGCGCGATCAACAACGGCCTGGCACTACACGGTGGTTTTATCCCGTACGGCGCCACCTTCCTCATTTTTTCAGAATATGCCCGCAATGCCTTGCGCATGGCGGCGCTGATGAAACAGCGCAACGTGTTTGTGTTTACCCATGATTCAATTGGACTTGGCGAGGATGGGCCTACCCACCAGGCGGTAGAACAGGCGGCGACCCTGCGTATGATCCCGAATATGTCGCTGTGGCGGCCATGTGATACGGTCGAGACGGCAGTAGCATGGGCGGTCGCGATTGAAAACCGTACCCGCCCGACCAGTCTGCTGTTTTCCAGACAGAATTTGCGCCATATCGCCCGTACGGCAGATCAGATCAGCAATATTGCCCGTGGTGGATATATAATTGCAGGTGGTACCGATGAGCCTGATGCCATCATCATTGCCACTGGCTCCGAGGTCAGCATGGCCATTGATGCAGCAGAGAGCCTCGGCAAGCAAGGCCACAAGGTGCGGGTAGTGTCAATGCCAAGCACAGATGTCTTTGATGCACAGGATGAGCAGTACCGGAACTCGGTGTTGCCTCCGCATGTTCGAAAACGCGTGGCCGTTGAGGCGGGCATACCGGATTTCTGGAAAAAATATACCGGTCTGGATGGCAAGGTACTCGGGGTGCCTGGCTTCGGTGAGTCCGCGCCTGGTAACGTTGTGTATGAGCATTTTGGTATTACCACACCGAACCTGATTAAACTGGTCAGCAGCCTGTTGTGATCATTGATAGAGAAAAATCTGTAACCAAACCGGAGTATTTTTCATGACTATAAAAATTGGTATTAACGGCTATGGACGCATCGGCAGGAACATCCTGCGGGCATTATATGAATCTGATCTGTCGAAACAGATCCAGATTGTTGCCATCAATGACCTGGGTAATGCAGAGACGAACGCACACCTGACACGTTACGACACAGCACATGGAAAGTTTCATGGTACGGTCAGCGTCGAAGGTGACTACATGATCGTTAATGGTGACAAAATCCGGGTGTTCTCCGAACGTGATCCGGCAAAACTGCCGTGGAAAGACGTAGGTGTTGATGTTGTTCATGAATCTACCGGACTGTTTACCAGCAAGGAGAAGGCCGGCAAGCATCTGTTGGGTGGCGCTAAAAAGGTCATCATCTCGGCGCCGGGCGAAAAGGACGTGGATGCGACCGTTGTGTACGGTGTTAACCATAACGTACTGAAGTCCACCGATACTGTTATTTCAAATGCCTCCTGCACAACCAACTGTCTGGCACCGCTGGCCAAGGTATTGCATGATGGTGTGGGCATTGTCAGTGGCATCATGACCACAGTGCATTCCTACACAAATGATCAGGTCCTGACCGATGTTTATCACTCGGACCTGAGACGTGCACGGTCTGCAACGATGTCGATGATACCGACGAAGACCGGTGCAGCAGCGGCGGTAGGACTGGTCTTGCCGGAGCTGAATGGCAAGCTCGATGGTTTTGCCGTGCGCGTTCCCACCATCAACGTGTCGATGGTCGACCTGAGTTTCATCGCTGCACGTGAGACCAGCATCAAGGAGATTAATGCGCTGGTCAAGTCAGCAGCCACCGGTTCGATGCAAGGCATACTGGCCTATACCGAAGAGCCGCTGGTGTCGATCGATTTCAATCATAATCCGGCATCATCAACACTGGATGCCTCACTGACAAAGGTCATTGAAGGCAAGCTGGTCAAGGTGGTTTCCTGGTATGACAATGAGTGGGGCTTTTCCAATCGCATGCTCGATACAACAATAGCGCTGATGAATGCAGGTTAACGGGTCCATGGCCAGCAATAACCTGTTCGTAACACTGGACGATATCCCGCTGTCCGGTAAGCGTGTGCTTTTGCGAGTTGATTTCAACGTCCCGGTACGAAACGGCAAGGTCGCAGATGATCAGCGTATCCGTGCCTGTCTGCCAACCATCACCCGGATAATCGAGTCCGGGGCAAATCTGGTGTTGATGTCTCATATGGGTCGGCCCAAGGAAGGCAAGTTTGACCCGGCGGCGAGCCTGGCGCTGGTTGCCGATCATCTGGCCACCTTGCTGGGCGAAAAGGTTGCGTTCATTTCTGACTGGGCGGCTGTCGGGGAAACAGGCGGTGCCCGTGTCGTACTTCTGGAAAACGTCCGTTTCCAGGCCGGCGAGACAAAAAATGACGACCAGCTGGCAAGAAAGATGGCGGCGATGTGTGATGTGTATGTGAACGATGCCTTTGCCGCGGCACACCGCAGTCATGCCTCGACCCATGGCGTTGCCAAGTATGCGCCGGTGGCCTGTGCAGGTCCGTTGATGGTGAAGGAAATGGAAGTGCTGACTGCCGCGTTTAAAAATCCGGCACGACCGCTGATAGCGATTGTGGGTGGTTCGAAGGTCTCGACCAAACTGAATATCCTCAAGTCATTGCTGAACAGGGTGGATCAACTGATCATTGGTGGCGGTATTGCCAATACTTTCCTGAAGGCAAGCGGTGTTGATATCGGCAGTTCGCTGTGTGAAGACGAGTTGCTGGACAGCGCGCGGGAAATCATGAAGATTGCGAAACAGGATGGTAAATACCTGCCCTTACCGGTTGATGTAGTCTGTGGCAAGACTGTCAGTGACTACGCAGAGGCAGAGATCCGGACACTGGATAATATAGGTGAGGACGATATGATCCTCGATATCGGCCCGAAAACCGCACAGCAGTATGCCGACGCGCTGTTACAGGCGAAGACGATAATATGGAATGGTCCCCTGGGCGTGTTTGAAATCGAGCAGTTCAGCCGCGGAACCGGGATAGTTGCCAATGCCATTGCCGACAGCCATGCCTTCTCGGTTGCCGGCGGGGGCGACACTCTTTCAGCTATCAGCAAGTTCGGTATAGCACCGAAACTGTCCTATATCACCACCGCCGGCGGGGCGTTCCTGGAATTCCTCGAAGGCAAGACCTTACCTGCCATCGCCATACTCGAAGAACGGGCACTGGCATGGCGTGCAACAGAACGCGAATACTAGAAGAAAGGAAAAAATGCGCAGAACGAAGATTATAGCCACACTCGGTCCGGCAACGGACGATCCGAAAATACTTGAACAACTGATCCTCTCGGGGGTTGATCTGTTCAGGATGAATTATTCACACCAGAACCATAAATCGCATGAGGTTCGTATCCGCCAGGTTCGTGAGCTCTCTGCGAAAGTAGGTATAGAGACCGGTATTATCGCCGATCTGCAAGGTCCGAAAATCCGGCTTGAGCGTTTCAAGCGTGGCAAGATCTTTCTGAAGGAGAATGATCCGTTCATCCTCGATACCCAGCTGGATCCGGGTGCCGGTAGCAAGGATCGTGTTGGTGTCACCTATAAAAAACTGGCCAAGGACGTAAAACGCGGTAACCGGTTGTTGCTGGATGACGGCAGAATCGTTCTCGAAGTTGAAAAGGTGAAAGGCTCCGAGATTCATTGTTTCACCGTTGTTGGTGGAGAGCTGTCCAACAGCAAGGGCATCAACCTGCAGGGTGGTGGTTTGTCGACAGACGGCCTGACCGAAAAGGACATTTCTGATCTGGTGCATGCGGTCAGCATGGGTGTCGATTATATCGCTGTCTCCTTCGTCAAATCGGCAAAGGACATCTCCATTCCCCGGGCCCATCTGAAAAAGCTGAAGAGCCACGCGCACATTATTGCAAAGATGGAGCGTACCGAGGCATTGCACAATGCCGAACAGATTATCAGTGCGGCCGATGCGATCATGATTGCCCGGGGTGACCTGGGTGTGGAAATCGGTGACGCAGCGCTGCCGCCAGTTCAGAAACGTCTGATCAATCTGGCACGCGAGATGGATACGGCCGTTATTACCGCTACCCAGATGATGGAGTCGATGATCGAAAACCAGACGCCGACCCGTGCCGAGGTGTTTGACGTGGCCAATGCGGTTCTCGATGGTACCGACGCGGTGATGTTGTCTGGCGAAACCAGTATGGGTCTGTATCCGGTCAAGGTTGTGCAGGCGATGGCGAATATCTGTGAGGAGACGGAAAAGCAGCGCGCAATCAGGGTCTCTGACCATCGTATCAACACTCGTTTCGATAATATTGGTGAGGCAATCGCCATGTCGACCATGTATGCGGCCAATCATATTGGTGCCAGTGCGATAGCTGCCCTGACTGAAACCGGTTCGACAGCGTTGTTTATGTCACGCATCAGTTCCGGTATACCCATCTTTGCCTTTACCCGCCATTTGAATACGATGCGCAAGGTCAAGCTTTACCGTGGTGTTTATCCGATCCTTTTTGACGTAACCAGTACCGATACTGTGAAGATCAACCAGGAACTGGTGGCAGAGTTGACCGAACGCAATTTTGTGAGGGATGGCGAACTTGTCATTATCACCAAGGGCGACCTGCGTGGTCGCCGTGGTGGTACAAACAACATGAAGATAGTCAGGGCCGGCGACATCATCCCTGATGTGGACCATTTTTTAGAGTAATCAATAATCCGGAACTGTAGAGACCTGACAGGAGTTTTGAATATGAGCAAATATGCACAAGAACTGGAAGCAACAGCCAAAGCGATGGTAGCAAAGGGCAAGGGTGTACTCGCTATAGACGAGAGTGCGCCAACCATCGAAAAACGCTTCAAGACGATCAATCTGCCCTCGACTGAAGAGAACCGCCGTGCCTACCGTGATCTTTTGATCACCGCACCGGGTTCAGCGGAATTTATCAGCGGCATGATTCTGTACGATGAAACGATGCGGCAGTCGACCAGCAAGGGTGTACCGTTCCCGAAGGCACTGATGGACCAGGGTATCATGCCGGGCATCAAGGTCGACAAGGGTACCAAGGCGCTGTCAGGTTTTGATGGCGAGGTAGTTACCGAAGGTCTGGACGGCTTGCGCGAGAGACTGGTCGAATACCGTCAGCTGGGTGCCAAATTTGCCAAATGGCGTGCCGTGATCACGATCGGTAAGGGTATCCCGACCAGCGCCTGTATCCGCGTGAATACCCATGCACTGGCCCGCTACGCGGCCCTGTGTCAGGAAGCCGGTATTGTCCCCATGGTCGAACCGGAAGTGTTGATGGATGCCGATAACACGATAGATACCTGTTATGACGTTACCGCTTCCACGCTACAGGCCTTGTTCAGTGAGCTGGACAAGCAGGGAGTTGCGTACGAGCATACTATCCTGAAGGTCAACATGGTCGTATCCGGCAAGCTGTGTCCGGTACAGGCCAGTGTAGATGAAGTGGCGGAAAAAACGGTGCGCTGCCTGCGCACGACAGTGCCTGCGATCATCCCCGGTATCGTGTTCCTTTCCGGTGGTCAGAGTGCCGAGCTGGCAACGGCCCATCTTAATGCGATGAATGCGGCATATCCTTCCTTGCCCTGGCCGCTCAGCTTCTCGTATGGACGTGCCTTGCAGGAGCCATGTCTGAAGGCCTGGGCCGGCAAGCCTGAGAATGTGGCGAAGGCGCAAGAGGTCCTGCTGCACCGTGAGAAGTGCAACGGCTACGCCAGTCTGGGCAAATATACCCCGGACATGAAATAAGGCCCGGGTGGTTCCCGCTGCCAGGCCGATAAATTTCGGCCTGGCAGCACTTCACATCATTTCCCCGTCAGTATCGTTTGCGCTTCGCGGTATTTGGCCGCCGTGTTGGCAATAACGTGTTCAGGCAGTTTCGGTCCGGGTGCGGTCTTGTTCCAGTCCAGTGTTTCCAGATAGTCACGCAGGTATTGTTTATCAAAGCTGGGCGGGCTGGTACCAACCTGATATGAATCTGCCGGCCAGAACCGTGAGGAGTCCGGAGTCAACGCCTCGTCTATCAGGTGAACCACGCCGTTGTCATCCAGTCCGAACTCAAACTTGGTGTCGGCTATGATGATGCCGCGTGTAAGCGCATATTCAGCAGCCTTTTTATAGATCAGCAGACTGCAATCACGGACCTTTTCCGCTACTTCACGTCCGAGCAGGCCAACGGCGGTGTCAAAGCTGATGTTTTCATCGTGTGCACCCATCTCGGCCTTCGTGGACGGTGTGAACAGCGGTTCCGCCAGTTTTTCAGCCTGACGCAAGCCCGCTGGCAGCGTGATTCCGCAGACAGCACCACTGTTCTGGTAATCTTTCCAGCCTGACCCTATAAGGTAGCCACGGATAATTGCTTCCACCGGTAACGGTTTCAGTTTTTTGACCACGATGCCCCTGCCTATTATCGGCTGTCTTTCTGTCGGATCAGGCAGCACCTGTTCCAGTGTGAGATTACTCAGGTGGTTCGGCAGCAGATCCCTGAAGCGTTCAAACCAGAAGTTCGATACGGCAGTGAGCACCTTGCCCTTGCCCGGAATCGGATCCGGCATAACGACATCAAAGGCGGAGATGCGATCGGAAGTGACGATCAGCATATGCTGATCATCGACAGCGTAGATATCGCGTACCTTGCCACTGTTAAGCAGTTTGAGACTGCTGATTTCGGAGCGGTAAAGTGTGTCAGTTTCAGGTTTCATCAGGTTAGTATTCCAGCGGTTTTATTGCCATTTTCCCACACCTTGGGCGCGTGTGCCAAATAAATGGAAGTTTTTTCTTTAATATGTAATGAGTCTCGTGTAATGTGCGTGCGCTTGAACAACTTCTTCCAACCACTCATGGCGGAACTCGTGAATGGATAAAATACGTCTACACGGCTTTAACAATCTGACCAAGACCCTCAGCTTCAACATCTATGATGTTTGCTATGCGGTTACCGATGCGCAGAACCAGGAATACATGGACTATATCGACGAGGCCTATAACGCCGAGCGGTTGACCCAGATCCTGGAAGATGTTGCCAATATTATCGGTGCCAAGATCCTGAATATTGCCAAGGCAGATTATGACCCGCTGGGTGCGAGTGTGACCATTCTGATATCAGAGGAAGGCCATGCACCCGAAGGTATGAACAATAGCGAGGAACCAGGACCGGTCCCTGAGGCGGTCGTTGCACATCTCGACAAGAGTCACCTCACTGTGCACACCTACCCCGAGAGTCATCCGGATTTCGGTATCAGTACATTCCGCGCCGACATCGATGTCAGTACCTGCGGCATGATCTCGCCACTGAAGGCCCTGAACTTCCTGATCCACAGTTTCGAGTCAGACATCCTGACGATAGACTACCGCGTACGCGGATTTACCCGTGATGTCATAGGCAACAAGCACTTTATTGATCACCAGATAAATTCAATACAGAATTACATTGATCAGGAGACACAGGACCGTTACCAGATGATCGATGTGAATATCTATCAGGAAAACATCTTCCATACGAAGATGTTGCTGAAAGATTTCGATCTGAACACCTACCTGTTCCACGTCGAGGCTGATGACCTTAAAAAAGACCAGCGCGAACGGATTGAGACAAGTCTGAAGCAGGAGATGAACGAGATTTTCTACGGCCGGAATATTTAAAGAACCGATCCGTACATCCTGCCAGATCAGCCGTCTGGTTATAATCGTTCAAGACACGCTGTGAATACATCCATGTACGCTCGAGCGCCGCATCCATGCGGCTAACGGTCTTTCACAATTATAACCAGACGGCTGATTCCCGGTTTTCGTGGGAATCTGGAACAGTTATCTAGAAACTTTCGCCCAGGTGTCCTTCAATGTTACTGAGCGGTTGAATACCGGTTTATTTACCGTATGCTCGACCGGGTCTGCTGCAAAATAACCGAGTCTTTCAAACTGGTAGGAAACCCCGACGTTTGCGTCCTGCAGGGACGGTTCAAGCATGCAGTTGTTCAGTGTTTCTATGGACGCCATGTTAAATGACGCCTTCCAGTCTTCCTGTTTTTCAGGATTGGCAATGGTGAACAGACGGTCGTAGAGTCGCACCTCGGCCCGGATAGCGCCGGTCTCGGCGACCCAATGAATCGTCCCTTTCACCTTCCTGCCGTCCGGTGCATTACCACCCCGGGTCTCGGGGTCATAGGTGCAGCGTAATTCAATAATCTCGCCAGCGCTGTTTTTGATTACCTCACGGCAGGTCAACAGATACGCATAGCGGAGCCGGACTTCACGGCCAGGGGCAAGCCGGTAAAAGTTTTTCGGGGCATCTTCCATGAAATCATCCTGCTCGATATAGATGACCTTGCCGAAAGGTATCTTGCGTGTACCCATTTCCGGCTTCTGTGGATGGTTCATCGCATCCAGCTGTTCAGTCGAGTCAGGGTAGTTATCAATGACAACGCGCAGAGGCCTCAGAACGGCCATTGCCCTTTGTGCAGTCTCGCCAAGGTCATCTCTCAAGGCATTCTCAAGGATGACTGGATCGATACGGGTGTCATTTTTGGTCACGCCGATGACCTCGCAGAAGTTGCGCAGTGCGGCCGGCGTGTAGCCGCGACGGCGTAATCCGGACAGCGTAGGCATCCGTGGGTCATTCCAGCCGGAGACATGCCGGTCCCGGACCAGTTCGATCAGTTTGCGTTTGCTAAGCACCGTGTAGTCGAGATTTAACCGGGCAAACTCATACTGATGTGGCCGTGCCGGTGTTTGCAGCGTGTCCAGCACCCAGTCATATAACGGGCGGTGGTCCTCGAATTCAAGTGTGCAGATCGAATGGGTAATGTTCTCGATTGCATCGGACAGGCAGTGGGCATAATCATACATAGGGTAGATCTTCCAGGTATTACCGGTACGATGATGATGGGCATTACGTATACGGAAGATGACCGGGTCACGCATGTTCAGGTTAGGTGAGGCCATATCGATTTTTGCACGGACGACATACTGACCGTCAGCAAACTCGCCCAGCTTCATTCTTTCAAACAGGTCGATACTCTCGCTGGCGGGGCGATCCCGCCACGGGCTGGGTCGACCCGGTTCGGTCAGGGTGCCGCGATATTCACGTATCTGGTCGGCGTTCAGTTCGTCGACGTATGCCTTGTCCAGACGGATCAATTGCACGGCATATTTATATAATTGCTCGAAATAGTCGGAGGCGAAGTACTTACGGTCTTCCCAGTCAAAGCCGAGCCAGCGTACGTCCTCAATGATCGACTCAACGTATTCGACATCCTCCTTCTCGGGGTTGGTGTCGTCGAATCGCAGGTTGCATTTGCCCTTGAACTCATGCGCCAGCCCGAAATTGATACAGATCGATTTGGCATGGCCTATATGCAGGTAGCCATTGGGTTCCGGTGGAAATCGGGTATGTACCCGGCCAGCCGTGCTGTTATTTTCCAGGTCGGTTTCAATTATGCGACGGATAAAATTCGAGCTGGCGGTATTGCTTGTTTCAGTCATTAAATCATCTCGGGGTGCATGGGTCGTTTTGCAGTGACCGGAAGGTCTCCTTCCAGTCCCATCGCGTGTTGCATTATCGCGGATTTTATCCAGGGAATCGAATTTACTGTATCCAGCCCAAACCGGCGCAGGTTCACGAGTGCGTTGTTCCGGGAGGCGAACAGTGTTTTTATCCCGTCCAGCCCCAGTTGCATACAATGATTATCCGTTCTGCGCCAGCGTTCATAACGCCGCAACAGCTGCCGTGAGTAAATCGCACGCTGTCTGGCCCTGGCTTCCAGGATAAGCTCCGACAACACGGCAACATCGAGTAGTCCCATATTGGCGCCCTGACCGGCCAGAGGATGTATTGTGTGGGCGGCATCACCGACCAGTGCCAGCCTGTCAGCGATATAAGCGGGTGCATTGGCGCTGTACAGGTTGAATCCTCCACGCTTCCCGCAGGAGGTGATCTCGCCCAGCCGGTGTTCGAAGGCCTGTTGCAGGGCCAGGCAAAATCCGGGTTCTTCCATCGCCAGCAGTTCCCTGGCGTGTTCCGGTGTGGTAGACCAGACAATACCGCAACGGTGCGGGTCTGCCAGTGGCAGGAAGGCGAGTGGTCCGGTAGACAGGAAACGTTGTCGGGCGACATTCTCATGTGCGAGGCGGCTGGTCACCGTGCAGGTAATGGCCTGCTGGTGGTAATCATGACGTGCACCATCCAGTCCGGCCAGTTTGCGGACCGGGGAATGGCTCCCATCTGCAGCGACCAGTAACTCCGCCTGGATGCGATCTCCGTTCGTCAGTTCCAGTCCGATTCCTGCCTCACTGTTCACGATCGACGCGATTTGACAGTGACGGATCGAGGTGCAGTCTGGCAGGTAGGTGCAGGCCTGTTCCAGCTGTTGTTCCAGTAACTGTTGTTCAATGATGTATCCAAGTGCAGGTTCACAGATCTCGGCACTGTCAAACCGGATCTCACTGCCGGTGGTTTCGTCCCAGACATGCATCTGGCTGAATGTGCCGATACGTTCACGTGGAAGCCGCTGCCAGATATGTATAGAAGCAAGGATATTGGCCGACGCCGGCGTGATTGCAAGTGTCCGTGGATCCGGAACAGTTACGGTGTTTGCCGGAACTGCCCTGGTCGTATCGACTATAACGCTGGAGACACCATTGCGGGACAACAGGTTAGCCAGCGTTCGGCCACTCAGTCCGGCACCGGCGATGGCAACCTCGGTCTGGTAAAGTCTCATCGCAGCGTATCCATGCCCTGCCTGACCAGCGCAGCTTGTCTGCCTGCCAGGCCGGTTGCCTGGCGGATGAGTCGCCGTTTCATCGGCAGGGACAGGTCGAGTGCGAGCATTCCGAGGTTTCTGATCAGCACCTTTACCGGATTGTCGTTATAGAACATGCCGGCAATCGTATCGCTAAATCGCACTACTCGGGACTGGTCCTGCAGACGAGCATGTGTGTATGTCTCCAGTACATGCACGCTGCCAGGGTCATCACCACGCTGCACCGCCTCGATAATATGTTCAGCCAGTGCAGCGGTATCCCGCAGGCCCAGATTAAAACCCTGTGCGCCGTTCGGGTGTATCGTGTGTACCGAGTTGCCGAGTAACACAGCGCGTTCAGTATATTGCCGGTTCGCCTGAACCAGCCGGATCGGATAACTCTTGCGCTTGCCTGACTTCTGCATACGTCCCAGCCGCGTGCCAAAATCCTGTTGTATCGTGTCCAGATAGGCAGCGTCGTCCAGCGCCAGATAATCGTCCTTCAGTCTGCTGGCAACGATATGTACGGCTACACAGCGCCCTTCAGAAACAGGCAACATCGCGATCGGCCCCTGGGGGGTAAAGCGTTCATAGGCGGTATTGTTATGCGCCAGCTCCGGTGTCACATTCGAGACAATGGCAGTCTGTCCATAATCCTTCACAGTTGTTTCTATGCCCAGTTTGTTGCGTATTGCAGATCCTGTACCGTCTGCGCCGACCAGCAGTCTGCAACGTAATGTCGACAACTGTTCGTTATGTCGATAATCCACTTCAATAACCGGTCCTGTATTCCGGATATCGGTAACGCTGGCAGGGCAGATAAAGTCAGTGTTTGTCAGTGAGGTCGTCTTGCGTAACAGCGCCGCCCCGAGGTCACGTGCCATCACCACATGGCCAAGTGCGGCCAGATCCAGATCAGCGGCATGTAAATGCACCATTCCAAACCGGCCCTTTTCACTGATATGGATATGGTGGATAGGTACTGATCGTGCTGCGAGATCGGGCCAGACGCCAATGGCATTCAGGATACGTTGCGATGACAGCGCCAGCGCCAGTCCGCGGTCATCATAACTGGGCTGCTCATCTGCATCTGCCGCTACCTGTTCAATGACGGCAATACGCAGGGACTGGCCGGCCAGACTGCAAGCCAGGCTCGCGCCGGCGAGGCCGCCGCCGATGATCGCGATGTCGTAATCGCCCTCCAACAGTTTTGCGGGATATGTCAGATCGGTACCCCGGTATGCTTGTGAGAGACCGTGTGCCGCATGGGCAAGCGGCGGGTTAAGGAGCCGCTTGCGCCCGGTACAGGGATGTACCGGGCTGGACTTTCGAGCGTAGCGGGACGCGCAGCGATGAAAGCGGCACCCGAGCCTACATGGATGTATTTACGGCGTGTCTTGAACAAGCATACCGGGGTACCGATCCTTTCGGATTGTCTTGTAACAATGGCCACAGTATCAACCGGCACCCGCCATCAATGCCTCAATCTCGTCAACCGCCTTGGGTACATCCCGGGTCATTACCTCATTACCATCGCGGGTGACCAGCACGTCATCTTCGATGCGCACACCGATGTTCCACCATTTGCTCGACAGTCCCTTGTGCGGCGAGAAATATAAACCTGGTTCGATTGTTGTTACCATGCCGGGCTCCAGTTTGCGCCATTCACCGTCCAGCTTGTAATCACCCACATCGTGCACATCCATACCCAGCCAGTGGCCGGTGCGGTGCATGAAATATTTCTTGTAGGCCTGTTCCTTGATCAGGGCAGACAACTTGCCTTTGAGGATGCCCAGTGACAACAGGCCCTCGGTCAGTACATTGACGGCGGTATCGTGGGGGTCATTCCAGTGGTTGCCGGGCTTTACCTCGTTGATTGCTGCCAGATTGGCGTCGAGTACCAGTTCATAGATCTGGCGTTGTTCGCGTGAGTAGGTACCGTTGACCGGGAAGGTGCGCGATATATCACTGGCGTAGTTACCGTATTCTGCCCCCGCGTCGATCAGCAGGATGTCACCGTCTTTCAGTTCGTCCGAGTTTTCGGTGTAGTGCAGGATGCAGCTGTTTGCACCTCCACCGACGATGGACGGATAGGCCGGAGAACGTGCACCATTCAGCATGAACTCATGGAGTAATTCTGCCTCAATCTGGTATTCCATCATGCCGGGTTTGCATATACGCATTGCACGTTTGTGTGCACTGGCGGCGATCTTCGCCGCCTTGCGCATCAGTGAAACTTCATCACGGCTTTTGAACAGACGCATCTCGTGCAGCAGGTGGTTCAGCGAAATAAACTCGTCCGGCGATTTGACCCCGGTTCGGATGCGTTTGCGTACCTGATTGACCCAGCCGAGCACCCGATGATCAAACGGTGCATTATTACCCATTGTGTAGTAGATGCGTTCCCGATCCTCCAGCAATCCTGGCAGGATATCGTCCATGTCCTCAATCGGGAATGCATCATTGGCACCGTATATATCACAGGCACCTTCAAGTCCGGCACGTCGCCCGTTCCAGATTTCCATCTTTTCATCCCGTTCACGACAGAACAGCACATATTCTCCGTGATGCCGATCGGGTATGAGTACGGCGACCGCTTCGGGTTCGGAATATCCGGTCAGGTAATAAAAATCACTCTCGGGCCGGAATGAAAACTCTACATCGCGATTACGTATCGACACTGGTGAGGTGGGTATAATGGCAACACTCTGGTCACCCATCATGTCCATCAGCCGTTTCCGGCGCCGTGAATATTCCTTTTTATCCATTAATGGTAGGTCTCCGGTTTGTCGGCTGCCACACCGGAAGGTTGCAGCAGGTCATAGATATAAATTGCGCCGATGCGTACATATTCCACCAGTTCAAACAATGCCTGTTCGTCGCTTTCATCCGCCATTTCACTGGCCTCGAGCTGGCAAACACGGGTGAAGTTTTCGATCAGTTCCTTGCCTTCCTCATTTCCCAACACAGTTGCAGAATGTTGTCCCAACGCAAATCCGTTGAGGAAACCATAACACCACTCACTGAGCGCTACGACACGGTCTGCCAGTGGCGCATCGTCGTCAGGTAACAGCGGATGAAAATCCAGTTCAGGTGCATCCAGGTTCCTTCGGGTTTCCGTCAGCAGCAGCTCGATCTCTTCACGGCACTCATCGACCAGGGAGTCCACTTCTGTCTGCAGATCCAGATACTCTTCCCAGATCTCCGGGTCAGGTGTGTCATTGACACACAGATGGCCGCACAAAAATCCATGACAATCAGCGGCATGAGCTGCAGCGTCGGACAGTCGCAATAACTCGCTTAACTCATTATAATTCAGCATAATTCGACCGGATTCTCCAGAATAAGCGGGTATTTTGCAGGGCAACATCATCCGGGTTCAAGTAGTAAAAGTAAATCACCAATATCGGCTGTTGACCGTAATCAGGCGGCACCCTATATTGGATGGTATGATGTACACGCGTTTTTACATAATTTATACAAGAAAATGTTTCGACCATGAACGAAAAAAACAGTGAAAACCTTGACCTTGCTGCACTTGAAGCGCGTGTGGATGAATTGATCCGCACGGTAGATACTCTAAAGTCCGAGAACATCACCTTACGCTCGCAGCAGGAACACATGGTGAATGAGCGTTCCAGTCTGATTGAAAAAACCGAGCAGGCCAGGGTACGTATTGAATCGATGATTACCCGTCTGCGGGCGATGGAAACACGGACATGAGCAACCCCAAACCAGTCACTGTACGAATACTCGACAAGGAATACCTGATTTCATGTGACGATAGCGAACGTGAGCAGTTACATACTGCTGTCACCTTCCTGAATATGAAAATGAAAGACGCAAAAGACGGAGGCAAGGTCATCGGCTCCGAGCGCATTGCGGTGATGGCTGCGTTGAACATTGCACATGAACTTCTTGCATACAAACGCCAGAATGCTGACTATACTAAAACCATAGACAAGACGATCCAGCGCTTGCGTAACAAACTGGATGACGCATTGACCAGTGGCAAACAACTGGAAATCCGGTAGAGATTTACTGGTGATCGTCCGTCTGAAAATATTCACCTTGGGTATCTTCTGGACTGCGCGTAACAAGGCAGGGTAACTTGAGCCTAATTACATAACCCCGGGGGCTAATCGTGATGTTGTTGTGCATGCCCGCAAGGGAAGCCTGATATGTCACACGCTGTCCCCACTTGAACTATTGGTTCAAGTTCAGCGCTTTCAACGTCAGAACGGTTGATACCCTCCTAAATATACCTTACAGGCGATGTGTTCGCCTGTAAGGGTTTTTCCCCGTTGTGTATAAACAGATTACAACTTATTATCTGCTGCCATATCACTGATGCCAGTCCGGGACGATGGCGATTAATCCAGCACCTGAAAAAACGTAAGAGTGATCAGACACAGATGAATTATTGGCTGATGAAGTCAGAACCCGACGTATTCAGTATCAGTGATCTGAAAAACCGTCCCGACAGGACCGAACCCTGGGATGGCATCCGGAATTATCAGGCCAGAAACTTTATCCGTGACGACATGCGTGCCGGTGACCTGGCATTTTTTTATCATTCGAACTGCGAGGTACCCGGCATTGCGGGAATCATGGCTGTCAGAGATGCGGCGCGACCGGACCCGACCGCCCTGGATAAAAAGCATATTCATTACGATCCGAAAAGCCGGACTGACAAGCCGACCTGGTATCTGGTCGATGTGAAATTTAAAAAACAGTTTAAACGTATCATTACCCTGAATGAATTGCGAGAACATAAGGCCCTGAGTAACATGAAGTTATTGCAGAAAGGGAGCCGGTTGTCGGTCATGCCGGTCAGCCCTGATGAATGGAACTATATACTCGGTCTTGAATGATCGTATTACACGGACTAGCCTATGAGTACAGAATCTGCCCCCGTCAATGTCGTTGATGCCTATGGCGAATGGATAGCAAATTGCCCGGTTGAATGGAGTCATGCGGCATACGAGAGCGCCCACCGTCAGTTGATTGACACGATCGCGGTGATGATACCAGGCGCGATCGAACCCTCCGCCAGGATTGCACTGGCGACAGTACGATCCTGGGGTGGTACTGATAGTGGTGCCAATATTATCGGTGCAACTGACAGGTTTGCCGCTCCCTGGGCCGCGCTCGTGAACGGCACTGCTGCCCATGCTCTCGATTTTGATGATAATTTTGACCCACCCAAGGCGCATGCCTCAGCTGTCCTCTATCCCGCCATACTTGCACTGGCAGATACGCATGAAATTTCAGGTATGGATGTGCTGGATGCCTATATTGTCGGTCTGCAGATCATGGGCAGGGTGGGCCAGGGTGTGAATCCGGTTCATCGTAATCGCGGCTGGCATGCAACGGCTACCGTTGGCGTGTTTGGCGCCGCCGCCGCATGTGCCCGCTTGCTGAAGCTGGATGCCACACAGAGCGCACATGCCTTGTCTCTGGCCAGCAGCATGTCGTCCGGATTTATGTCCCAGTTTGGCTCGATGGCAAAATCTTTACATGCCGGCCTCGCCGCGAAAGGTGGCGTGGTGGCCGCTGCACTGGCACAGAATGGTATGAAGGCGGGTAAACACACGCTTGATGGTCCGACCGGCATGAATACATTGATGGTGGGACCGGATCGTGACGAACTGAGAAAGGGATTAACCGGTACTGAACATGGTCAGACGCTGACATTTGAAACCGGAAATATTGGCGAACCGCTGCACATTACCGAATACGGTTTCCGGGTAAAACGGTTTCCAAACTGTGGCAGTGCCCATCGGGCTATGGATTTATTGCTGGAGATACTACAGACCAATCCAATCAGCCCTGACAGTGTTATTACCATCATCGTTGAGGCACCCAAATCTCATCTGGACAACCTGTTTTACCATAAACCTGTGAACGGTCTGGAGGCGAAGTTCTCAATGCAGTATGCACTTGCCTGTCTGCTTGCAACAGGTTATTGCGGACTGCAGGACTTTACTGACGAGGCCGTGGCGAGACCGGAACTGAGGATGTACTTCAACCGGATCCAGTTGCGCCCGGTAGACAAGCTCGAAAGCGAATTCCCCACCCGGCTGACCGTACTGACCACGGATGGCAGACAATACATGCTGACAGCCCGGATGCCGAGAGGCAGTATCACCGCACCATTTACAATTGCAGAGTACTGGGAAAAGTACGATGCCTGTGTGCAGGGTCTGCTTGATAACACACAGGCCATGGCCTTGAAACAGGCCTTGCGCGACTTTCACACCTTGACACTGGCCAGCGACATGAGCCGGTGTTTTGCAGTAAACTTGCAGGCATCCTAATCCACCCTCGGGAGCATTAAACAAGCCCATGCAAGGTTCGAAATTACAATACAGCGCCCTGGTACTGGCTGCCAGAAGGCCCGGTATCCTCGACCCGCTGGCCAGGGCGGCTGGTGTGACCCACAAATGTCTGGCGCCGATTAACGGGCGGCCCATGCTTGAACGGGTCATTGAGGCCGTACTGCAAAGTGGCCGCTGTAAACATGTGTATGTGTCGATTGATGATCCGCAGGTGCTGCGAACAAATACTAAAATATCAGGTTGGCTGGCGAACGGCTCAGTCAGTACTGTTTCCGCACGCAACTCCCTGACCGACAGTGTACTCGCCGCAGCGGAACAGATCCCGGACACAGACTGGCCAATCATGATTACTACCGGTGACAATGCCTTGCATACGCCGGATATCGTGCGCGATTTTATCGACGGTGCCGAAACCAATCGTGCCGACGTCTCCTGTGGCATCACCCGTGAGGAAGTGGTTGTTGCCACCTTGCCCGAGGCCGCCAAGGCGTTTCACCGGCTGAAGGACGGCGGATTCTCCTCCTGTAACCTGTATTCGCTAAAGGATCGGAACGCACTGAAGACCGTGGAGGTATTTCGCGGCGGTGGCCAGTTCGGCAAGCGCCATATTCGCATTCTCAAGGCATTCGGACTGATATCGTTCCTGCTCTACAAACTGAAAATGATCACAATAGACGGTATGGTACGTCGCATCGGCAAGGGCTTCGGGGTCAAGGTGGCAGCGGTTTTCCTTCCGTATGATTTCGGTCCGATAGATGTGGATGATCAGAACTCATTTGATATCTCGGAGAAATTGCTGCGTAAACGAGAGGGGTAACATGTTTAATGTCAGCTGTGTCGGGAGACTTTGCCTGCCGGCCTGAAAATTTCAAAAATACTATCGGGGCAGACCAGAGGTTCACAAATGACAGCAGATGAAAAGAAGCAGGCAGTAGCGAAGGCGGCACTCGAATATATTGAGGACAATATGATCGTTGGTGTGGGTACGGGCAGTACAGTGAACCATTTCATCAATTATCTCGCCACGATCAAACACCGCATTGAAGGCGGGGTCTCCAGTTCAAAGGCCTCGGAAGAGTTGATGCGCAGGCACCATATCCCGGTTCTGGACCTGAACAGTGTAGATGAGGTGCCGGTCTATGTAGACGGAGCCGATGAAACAACCCGTCACCTGCAATTGATCAAGGGCGGCGGTGGTGCCCTGACCCGGGAAAAGATTGTGGCCGCTGTCAGCAAGACTTTCGTCTGCATCGTCGATGATTCCAAGGTCGTTGATATATTAGGCAAGTTTCCACTGCCGGTTGAGGTGATTCCGATGGCCCGCAGCCACGTGGCACGGAGCATCGCACGGCTGGGCGGCAAACCGATCCTCCGCGAAGGGTTTATTACCGATAACGGCAATATCATCCTCGACGTGCATAATCTGAGTATATTGAATCCAGTCGAACTGGAGTCGCAACTGAACCAGATAACCGGCGTCGTGACCAACGGTTTGTTTGCCCGTCGACCGGCCGATATCCTGCTGGTAGCTGATGATCAATCTGTGCGGACATTGCGCAGGTGATTGTGTCTGGCAGAACCCCGGTAAATGTTATATATTACAGGCGCTTGTAATTTGGCAGGTATCGTAAGTAACTGGATACCATTGATTAGACAGGCTGAATTATCAGGCAGGCAGTACCTATAATAATAATTAATCAATCGACACCCACGAGGGTAAGTTATGATTTTTTACATAGTTTATATTCTTTCCATCATCGTACTGATCCTGCATTTCACCGGATTTTTGGCGAGACGCAATATGGAGTGGGCCGTGCTTGCCGCTGCTGTCGCGCTTTTTGCAGTGAATATCCTTGATTACCTGGGTATGCTCCCCTGATTTGACCCCGCGTAGCATCGCCAGGTGATAGGCCTGATTCAACGGGTCAGCCAGGCCCGGGTGGTAGTCAACCAGCAGACTATCGCCAGTATAGAGCAGGGCATTTGCGCCCTGATAGGTGTAGAAAAACACGACACACCCGCGAAGGCTGACCGTTTGCTTGAACGCATGTTGGGATACCGAATCTTTGCTGATGCCAACGACAGGATGAATCTGGCCCTGACTGATATTCAGGGTGGTTTGTTACTTGTACCCCAGTTTACCCTGCCCGCCGATACCCGCAAGGGCACGCGCCCCGGTTTCAGTACCGCCGCACCACCCGATCTGGGCCGCGAGTTGTTTGACTATCTGCTGCAACAGGCCAGGCTGAAATACACAAAAGTCGGTACCGGCCAGTTTGGAGCCGACATGCAGGTGCATCTCGTAAATGATGGTCCGGTAACCTTCTGGCTACAGACCTAGAATCACCCGGATAGCAAAGTACTCACAGTACTGAAGAGGTAGTCCGGTATGGTTGTGAAAGACCGTGTGCCGCAGGGATGCGGCACCCGAGCCTACATGGATGTATTTACGGCGTGTCTTGAACGACCATACCGGACTACCGAGCGGTGCCTAATCGAAGCCGAATAAAAGCGCCCGTCGCTCATTCCCTGCCTTATACTCAAGGGAGATGCAGAATCGCAGCCGTACTAAACCCACTCCCTCGGCTTCAGAAACTCCTCATACAACCTCTCCTCTTCCGACCCCGGCTCCGGCTGCCAGTTATACTCCCAGCGCACCAGCGGCGGCATCGACATCAGGATAGACTCCGTACGCCCTCCCGTTTGCAGTCCAAATAACGTACCACGATCATAAACAAGGTTATATTCCACATACCTGCCGCGACGGTACAGCTGGAAAGAGCGCTGTTTCTCACCGTATTCCGTGTTCATGCGTTTTTCAACGATCGGCGCATAGGCCAGCAGATAACTGTCACCGATGCTGCGCATGAAATCGAAGCTGCGATCAAAACCCCATTCATTCAGATCATCATAAAACAGGCCGCCGATACCGCGTTGTTCCTGGCGGTGCCGTAAATAAAAATACTCATCACACCAGCGTTTATAGTCCGCATAGACGTTGGCACCAAACGGTTTACAGGCATTGAAAGCCGTCTGGTGCCAGTGTACGGCATCCTCACTGAAACCATAGTAGGGCGTAAGGTCATAACCCCCACCGAACCACCAGATCGGATTTTCGCCCGGTTTCTCCGCGACAAAAAAGCGTACATTCATGTGTGATGTAGGTACGTAGGGATTTAACGGGTGGATGACCAGCGAAACGCCGACAGCCTGGAAACTCCGACCGGCCAGATCGGGGCGTTTGGCGGTGGCAGAAGGTGGTAGACCATTGCCAAACACATGCGAGAAAGCCACCCCCCCACGCTCGAATACACGACCGCCGCTGAGTACGCGAGTCCGACCCCCACCCCCGCCCTCACGATCCCAACTGTCCTCCTGAAACGTTTCCACGGTATCAATTCGCTCCAGTCCAGCGCAGATACGGTCTTGCAAACCCAGCAGATAATCCTTAACCGGGGCCAGATTGAAAGCAGATTCATTTTCGACAGGATTTTTCATATTAAATAGGGTGTCCTGGTTGTGCTGTTAATAACATTTACTGCATCATATGTTATTGTAACCAAACTTGAATTGTGCGGATATTGATCGATGTCAAACAAAAGAACAGCTGTGGTAAAACGCGAGACGAAGGAAACCAGCATTGCGGTGGAGGTAAACCTGGACGGGACCGGTCAGTCGCAGCTGAAGATCGGGGTACCCTTTCTTGAGCATATGCTGGATCAGATTGCACGCCACGGCATGATAGACCTGACCGTCAACGCCACGGGTGACCTTGAGATTGACGCGCATCATACGGTTGAGGATGTTGGTATCACACTGGGCCAGGCGGTCACCAGGGCACTGGGTGACAAGAAGGGTATATATCGTTATGGTCATGCCTATGTGCCACTGGACGAGGCCCTGTCGCGTGTCGTACTCGATTGTTCTGGCCGTCCAGGTATTGAATACCATGTCGATTATCCGCGTGCGCGTGTAGGCGATTTTGATATCGACCTGATCTACGAATTTTTCCAGGGTTTCGTCAATCATGCCAATGTGACCCTGCATATCGACAATATCCGTGGCCGGAATGCCCACCATATTGCAGAAACCATCTTCAAGGCCTTCGGCAGGGCGCTGCGCATGGCGGTCGAACGTGACCCGCGCATGGAAGGTATCATGCCATCCACCAAGGGTACCTTGTAAGCCAGAAGAGCCCGACGGTCATGAAATCAGTAGCAGTCATTGATTATGGTGCGAGTAACCTGCGCTCGGTGGTCAAGGCACTTGAACATGTGTCTGAATCCAGACACCGGATCAGTGTTTGCTCAACTGCCGAACAGATACAGAAGGCAGATCGCATTGTATTCCCGGGACAAGGTGCAATACGGCAATGTATGGATGCCCTTAAGGAAAAAAATCTGGTCGAGCCGCTGTTGCTGGCCTTGCAAAACAAGCCGTTTCTGGGGCTGTGTCTCGGTTTGCAATCATTGCTCGAATTCAGTGAGGAAGACAATGGTACAGACGGTCTGGGTGTAATTCCCGGGCGTGTGGTGCGTTTTCCGGACGGCAGGGTGGATGCGGCAGGGAATCGGTACAAGATACCGCATATGGGCTGGAACAATGTGGATCAGGTGCAGCCACATCCTTTATGGAAAGGTATACCCTCAGGGGAACGGTTCTATTTTGTCCACAGTTATTATGTGAAGCCAGACAGTAATATCGTGACCGCCGCAACAACTTCCTATATGGTGGATTTCACCTGTGCGATAGCCAGGGATAATCTGTTTGCAGTTCAATTCCATCCAGAGAAGAGTCAGCGCGCCGGTTTACAGTTGTTGTCCAACTTCCTGGCCTGGTAAATAAAAAAGGCCGTTCGTTCAGAACGGCCTTTAACATACTTCAGCTGCAAGAGAGATCAGGCAACCGCGTCTTTTAACGCCTTCAGTGCAGTGGCCTTGACGCTGGTGACAGCAGGCTTGGCCTTAATCATGATTTCCTCACCGGTAAACGGATTAGTCCCTTTTCTGGCTTCACGTGCGGGCTTGATGACCCTGCGCAATTTGATGCCAAGACCGGGTACGGAAAATTCGCCTGAACCACCTTTCTTCAGATGTGCCTGGGAAAGTTTGGCGAGACCATCAAGTACGGCGGTCACTTCTTTTTTGGATAGTCCTGTCTCATCAGCAAGGCTGCTCAAGATCTGGGATTTTGTTTGTTTGGTAGAAACTGTCTTAGCCATGTTGTCTCCTCATGATTTGCATCAGTATGAATTTGATTATGAATTCCTGGTGTTTCAAAGGTAATGCTGTGTCAGGTCATCCGCTACTTATCATCCCCAATAGCGGCAATTATGCTATGGAAACCGGTCAAATCCAAATCTAATAGCGGAAATCCTGCATAAATTTCACAGAAATGGGCCACACCTGCAGACAGGTATGGCCCGGATATTGATGAGGTTATGCTTTAGGTATGAAACCCTAAGCTTATTATTATTAACCTTTTTGTGTGGTCTCTCTGGCGATGGCACGATAGCCTATATCGTCGCGATAAAACATGCCGTCCCAGGTGATATGGCGGATGGCCGCCAGGGCAGACTGTTGTGCCTGAGTTACGGTATTCCCCAGCGCGGTGATACAAAGTACCCTGCCACCCGAGGTGATCGCGTCGTTGTCGCGCAAGGTAGTACCGGCATGAAAGACCTTTACGTCAGGACCAAACTGACTGTCGAGCCCACTGATCACATCTCCCTTGCGTGGTGTGTCGGGATAACCGCCCGCTGCGGCGACGATACCAAGGGCCGGTCGTTTGTCCCAGGTCACCGTGGCCTGATCCAGTTTGCCTGCAAGTGCCTGCAGACACAGTTCAGCCAGGTCGCTTTGTAGACGCATCATGATCGGTTGGGTTTCAGGGTCACCAAACCGGCAGTTGTACTCCAGCACACGTATCTTGCCTTCGGGCGAAATCATCAGTCCAGCATACAGAAATCCGGTATAGGTCCTGCCTTCCATTTTCATGCCATTAACCGTAGGACGTATGACCTCGGCGAGAATCCTGTCATGCAGTTCAGGCGTGATGACCGGTGCAGGCGAATAGGCGCCCATCCCGCCGGTATTCGGACCTAGATCCCCCTGGTCGCGTGCCTTGTGGTCCTGCGACGTGGCCATAGGCAGAATGTTCTCGCCATCGACCATGACGATAAAACTGGCCTCTTCTCCGGTCAGAAATTCTTCAATGACGACACGATGACCGGCATCACCGAACTTGTTTGCCTGTAACATATCGGTGACGGCATCGAGAGCCTGTTGCTCGTTGACCGCGACTACGACACCCTTGCCTGCGGCCAGACCGTCCGCCTTGATAACGACCGGAATTTCATGGCCTTTGATATAGTTAATTGCCTGGTCCAGATCGGTAAAGACCTGATAAGCCGCCGTGGGGATCTTGTGGCGACTGAGAAAATCCTTCGTGAATGACTTGGAAGCTTCCAGAACGGCCGAGTTTTTGCGTGGACCAAAACAGGGCAGACCGGCCGCCGAGAACGCATCCACGATGCCGCTAACCAGCGGCCCTTCCGGTCCGATAATGGTCAGTCCAATGGACTGTTGTTGTGCAAAGCGGATAAGGGCTGCGGTATCTTCAGCGGCAATTGGTACGTTACTGACTCCGGTCTCAACAGCGGTACCGGCATTACCCGGTGCGACATAAACGATTTCAACGCCGGGGGACTGTGCTACTTTCCATGCCAGCGCATGTTCCCTGCCTCCACTACCTACGATCAGGACTTTCATCGTATCAGTGTCTGAAATGGCGCATGCCGGTAAATACCATTGCCATGCCATGCTCATCAGCGGCCGCGATAACCTCTTCGTCCCGGACCGAGCCGCCTGGCTGGATCACGGCTACGATGCCGGCTTTCGCCGCGGAATCAATGCCATCTCTGAATGGGAAGAAGGCATCCGAGGCCATGACCGAACCCGTAACCTCAAGACCGCCATCGTCTGCCTTGATGGCTGCAATCCGTGCGCTGTAGACGCGGCTCATCTGCCCTGCCCCGATACCAATAGTGCGCCGATCCTTGCCATAGACGATGGCATTCGATTTCACAAATTTGGCCACGTGCCAGGTAAACAACAGATCAGTCAGTTCCTGGGGGGTCGGTTTGCGTCGGGTAACTATCTTCAGGTCGGCAGGTTTGATGATGCCGGTATCGCTGTCCTGGATCAGCAGGCCACCACTGACCCGTTTCAATTCGAGCTGCCTGATCGGTGTATCACGATAACCGCTGACCATCACCCGGATATTCTGTTTGGCCCCGGTCACGGCAAGTACTCCCTCTTCCAGTTCAGGGGCAATGATGACCTCGACAAACTGGCGATCAATAATAACGCGTGCGGTTTCGGCATCGAGTTTGCGATTGAATGCAATTATGCCACCAAAGGCAGAGACCGGATCGGTCTCGTAAGCCTTCTCATAGGCATCCAGGATATTATCCGACTCTGCAACACCACATGGGTTGGCATGTTTGACAATGACACAGGCTGGTCCTTCCATACCGAGTACACATTCTAGTGCCGCGTCGGTATCGGCAATATTGTTGTAGGACAGTTCCTTGCCCTGTAATTGCCGGGCGCTGGCCAGCGTGCCGGCCGGACTGTTGTGATCCCGGTAGAAGGCGGCAGACTGGTGCGGGTTTTCGCCGTAACGCAAGTCCTGGGCCTTGCGAAACTGCATCGTGAAAGTATCCGGGAAGTCCTGATATTTGCCCTCGCTGACGATATTACCGAGGTAGTTCGATACGGCACCATCATAGCTGGCCGTATGTGAGAATACCTTCTTGGCGAGTCGGAAACGTGTGGCATCACTGAGGCTGCAATGGTTCTGTTTCAGCTCGGTCAACACACTCTCATAGTCTGCTGTGTCGACCACCACGCCGACACGGGCATGATTCTTTGCGGCCGAGCGGATCATGGTCGGGCCGCCAATATCGATATTTTCAATGGCCTCTTCCAGAGTACAGTCCGGGCGGCTGACGGTCGCTTCAAATGGATACAGGTTGACCACCACCAGATCGATAGCCTCGATACCGTGTTCCTTCATTACTGCATCGTCCTTGCCGGATCTGCCCAGCAGACCACCATGAATTTTTGGATGCAGCGTCTTGACCCGCCCGTCCATCATTTCGGGAAAACCTGTGTAATCAGAGACATCGGTGACACTGATGCCCTGTTTCTGTAACAGGCTGGCTGTTCCGCCGGTGGATAAAATCGTAATACCAAGATCCTGCAGCTCCCTGCAAAAATCGATAATTCCGGTCTTGTTGGAAACACTGACGAGCGCACGTTTTACTACGGACATTGAACTGACTACCTCCGGTTTGATACTGCGTTGGCTGGATTTACGCGATTATATATGCAGCTTACTGCATATCGTACTTTCTGAGACGATTGCGGAATGTGCCCCTGTTCAGACCGAGGATCTCGGCTGCCCGCGAGACATTGCCATCGGTATAATCAAGGACGGTCTCAAACAGCGGTATTTCAATCTGTGACAGGATTAATTCATAAACTTCTGTGGGCTGATGACCATCCATGTCACTGAAATACTTTTGCATGACTTCCCTGACATGCACTCCCAGACTGCTTGAGTTATTGCCGCTGCTGTTACCCGCGTGTTTTTTCTTCTTTCGACTAGCTGATCTCATGCCGCCATTTTCCCGTTTGTTTCAGAGTCCTGCTGGAAGTATTCCGCTACCAGCTGAATCTGTCTGCTGGCGCTTTCTGTATTGTTAATCAGGGGCTGGTACAAAGCGAATCCGGGTAATTTGTTGCAATACCAGCCGATATGCTTGCGGGCAATTCGCACCCCGGTGTGTTCGCCATAAAAAACGTGTATCTGTTGCAAATGTTCAAGCACGATAGCGCCAATTTCATCTCGCCCGGGCTCCGTCGGCAGGGTCGCAGTTTCCAGCCAGGCACGTATCCTGGCAAATATCCACGGGTTACCGAGCGCTGCACGACCAATCATCACACCATCAGCACCTGTGTAAGCCAGTATGCGCGACGCCTCCTGTGGAGAGCTTATATCACCGTTCGCGATCACGGGTATACCGATGCGTGACTTTATTTCCGCGACAGTGTCATGTTCGGCAATACCGTTAAATTTGCAGGCGCGGGTACGCCCATGCACCGTCAGCAGCTGTATACCGGACTGCTCGGCGATGTGCGCGATTGTCAGCGCATTACGTGTCTGTATGTCCCAGCCAGTACGGATTTTCAGCGTCACCGGCACACTCACAGATTTAACGACCGATTCAAGTATACTTGCTACCCGCTGCTCGTCACGCAGCAGCGAGGATCCGGCCATTACATTACAGACCTTCTTTGCCGGACACCCCATATTGATATCGATAATGTCAGCCCCACGTTCCACATTGTATATTGCGGCCTCTGCCATCATCTGCGGATCGGCGCCGGCAATCTGGACTATCCGTGGCGATTCATCATCAAGGATATCCATACGAAACTGCGACTTCCTGCTGTGGTACACCGCCGGATTCGAACTGGTCATCTCTGATACACAGGCGTGCGCACCCATGCTCCGGCACAGTTTACGGAATGGCTTGTCCGTAATACCGGCCATCGGAGCCAGATAGACTTTCTTCAGGGAAGTGTCAGATATAAAGTTCATCCTTAATCACCGCTTCTTGTTGTCTATGGCGGCATCGGGTAGGCACAATCATAACGGGGAATAGAATCGCTGAAAAGCACTGCTTTCGCGTTTACACGGGCAGCGCATATCAGCGAATGAAACTATCAGTGCAGGTATATTGCTTAACTACTTCTTACGCTTAAATATTATGTTCCCGGCGCGACCATAAGATCACATCCGGCTTTCAGAAAAAACCGAATTCGAATCCTACTGTTGTTTCCGCTGATTCGGCAACCTCAAGTACCAGATGTAGCGGCAGGCCAGGACGCATACCCGAATCCAGGTTGATATCAGGCTCAAGATAGTCAGTCGCCTGCAGGCGCCGGTAGGCGGTTACCTTGCCGGTATTATCGAACAATATGAACTGGATTCCTGGGTAGGGCTGGGTCTTCTGCGACTGGTTCTCGATGGTAATATTGACCAGTAAGGCATTATTGAATCGGGGATGGTCACGCACATCCCGGTTGACCAGCACGATAGCCTCAAGATCGCGGTCGCGGATCAGTTCGCAGTCATAACGCTCACACAGTTGTTTGGCCAGAGGCAGGTACTCCGGATAACGTTCGAGCAAAAGGTCCCGATTAAACCAGGCGAGCTGTAGCAGGATGGCGGTGAATAATATGAGTACCCCGATTGTCCACATCACTGTGGCGAACCACGATCGTGGCCTGGTCTCGGCGACCAGCAGCTCAATGGCTATGTCGTCGTCACTGTCAGGTCGATCCGGTTGCGGTGCAGCGGCCAGGGTAATAGCAGTCGGCGCTTCCGGTATCTCAAAGCGGGGCTCGTCTGTATCATCATCTTCTGCGGAAGGTAGCGGTGACGTAGTCTTTATCTGTGAGGGGTGATCATACAATCGTTCCAGCGCATTGAATTGCTCACCGCAAAAGCCGCACTGTACCATCCCCCTGGCCGCAGACAATTGTTGTGCATAGATCCGGAATTGTCGGTTACAGGCGGGGCAGGCCGTAATCATGACAGAGGACCTTTAGTCCACCTGCATGTTGCGGGTGCCGGTCAGCATGACCCATTCATCGTGGAATACCGGTTCATCCATATCAAACCAGCGTCTGTAGGCCTGCAGACACTGTTCGGTCTGCGTCGACAATACGCCTGACAGGACGATTCTGCCGCCCGGTTCAAGCAGTGTAGCCAGCATCGAGGACAGGCTTATTAGGGGATTTAGCAGGATGTTCGCTATCAGGATATCGGCGGTGTGCCTGACAAAGTCAGCGGGCAACGCCGTATGAATGGAGTCCTGCAGACTGTTGTTACAGGCATTGTCCAGTGTTGCGAGCAGTGCCTGCGGGTCGATATCGACAGCTGATACGCGGCTGGCACCGAGTTTGGCCGCAGCGAGCCCGAGTATGCCGGAACCACAGCCATAATCGATCACACTCTTGCCTTCAATATCATGGGTGGCCAGCCATTGCAGACACAGTGCGGTAGTGGCATGGGTGCCGGTACCAAATGCCAGGCCCGGATCCAGCTCGATTACATGTGGAATATCCTGCGGGCGCGGCAACCAGCTCGGACAGATACATAGCCGATTGCCAAATACCATCGGTGCAAAGCCGACCTTGTGTTTTTCTATCCAGTTGGTATCAATGACAGGCTCGATCCGGCAGTCGAGGATATTGTCTGTGCCTGCCTTGTTGCGGATACAGGCGATCAGGATGTCCATATCGACATCCTGATTGAACAGGGCAGAGACGGCCGTGTGTTCCCAGAAACGGTCCACGTCGGAGTCATCACCGAACACAGGCTCACTTGAGGCCGGGGTATAGCTGATCGAGATGGCGTCAAACTTTTCCAGCAACTCTCCCAGCTCTTCCAGGTATTGCGGATAGCTGGTCAGTGTCAGCCGGACCCAGGATGCCGCTTCAGGGTTATTTGAGTCCAAGCTTCTTTTCTAGATAATGGATGTTGGTACCGCCTGCGATAAAGGCCGCGTCATTCATCAGGTTTCTGTGTAACGGAATGTTCGTCTTGATTCCCTCAATTACAATCTCGGACAGCGCCATCGCCATCCGTCTGATCGCCAGTTCACGTGTCTCTCCGTGTGCAATCAGTTTGCCTATGAGCGAATCATAATGCGGGGGGACCGCGTAACCCTGATACACATGTGTATCGACGCGGATGCCAGGGCCGCCGGGCGGATGATAGTGGTTGATAACGCCCGGACAGGGTATGAACTTTTCCGGGTCCTCGGCGTTGATACGACATTCAATCGCATGGCCGCGCATCTGGATGTCCGATTGCTTGTAGGACAGTTTTTCGCCTGCCGCTATCCGCAACTGCTCCTTGACGATATCGACACCGGTAATCAGCTCAGTGATCGGGTGTTCAACCTGGACACGGGTATTCATCTCGATAAAGTAGAAATTGTCATTTTCATACAGGAACTCGAACGTTCCTGCACTGACATATCCTATCTTGCGGCAGGCCTCGACACATAATTCACCGACCTTGCGCCGCAGCTTTTCCTTGATATGCGGTGCTGGTGCCTCTTCGAGGATTTTCTGGTTACGCCGTTGCATAGAACAGTCGCGATCACCCAGATGGATGATGTTGCCGTGTTTGTCTGCCAGTACCTGGATCTCGACATGACGCGGATTTTCCAGGTATTTTTCCATGTAGATGGTGTCGTCATTAAATGCCGCCAGTGCTTCAGATCGTGTCAGCGCAACCGCGTTACGCAGCGCCGCCTCACTATGGACCACTCGCATACCCCGGCCACCACCGCCACCGGAGGCCTTGATGATAACGGGATAACCGATGTCGCGTGCCGTACGGGTAAACTCGACCGGGTCATCGCTCAATGGGCCATCGGAGCCGGGTACACAGGGCACGCCGGATTCCTTCATTACATTCCGTGCAGAGATCTTGCTGCCCATCAGACGTATCGTCTCCGAGCGCGGTCCGATAAACACAAATCCGCTTTTCTCAACCCGCTCAGCAAAATCCGGGTTCTCGGACAAAAAGCCGTAACCAGGATGGATACCCACGGCATCGGTCACCTCGGCCGCACTGATGACGGCGGGGATATTCATGTAACTTTCCATTGAACTGGCCGGACCGATACAGACGGCCTCGTCGGCAAGCAATACGTGTTTCTGGTTTCTGTCGACCTCGGAAAATACAGCGACAGTCCGGATTCCGAGTTCGTGGCAGGCGCGTAATATACGCAGGGCAATTTCACCACGATTGGCAATGACTACTTTTTCAAGCATACAGGCTGGGTCCAGAATGGTTTGTTTGTTCAGTTATTGGCTGTATCCGCTTACTTGCGAATCAGGAACAGGGGCTGGCCATATTCAACAGGCGCACCGTTTTCCACCATAATCTTTACCACGGTTCCTTCGGTATCCGCCTCTATCTGGTTCATGATCTTCATCGCCTCGATGATACAGACAATATCGCCAAGCTTGACCTCTGTGCCCGGGGCAACAAAGGCAGGCTTGTCCGGTGAAGGTGAGCCATAAAAAATGCCGACCATGGGAGATTTGATATACAGCCCTTCAGGTTCTGCCGGCGCAGCGGGCTGGGCAGGCACGGCACTGGCGGATTCCTGGCGCTGGCCGGACATCGGTACCTGCACATAGGTTTGCGGCTGGTCAGTCATCGAACTGTGCCGGCTGATACGGACAGATTCCTCCCCCTCATGAATTTCAATCTCCGAGATCTTCGATTCTTCAAGCATCTCGATCAGTTTTTTAACCTTGCGGATGTCCACGCCTTAATTCTCCTTGAGTCTCTGGTTTATAGCCTTTAATGCATACAGGTATCCCGGGGCACCGAGTCCGCTGATGACGCCGACGGCGACATCAGACAGGTAAGAATGCTGGCGAAAGGTCTCCCGGGCAAATACGTTTGACAGATGTACCTCGATAAACGGTATCGCAACGCCGAGCAGCGCATCGCGCAGTGCAATGCTGGTATGGGTGTAGGCACCCGGATTGATAATGATCCAGGCAACGCCCTGCTCACGTGCCAGATGTATCCGGTCAATCAATTCATGTTCGGCATTACTCTGGAAATGCTCAAGCATATGACCGAGTGCCTTTGCCTCGATCTCCAGCGACTGCACTATCTGTGTGAGTGTGGTTGAACCATACAGTTGTGGTTCCCGCTTGCCCAGCAGATTAAGATTAGGGCCGTTTATAACCAGCACAGTAGCCATTAATTACCCCGAGTAGTACGGTATAAGATTAAAATTTACAGTTTATGGAATTAGCTGCCAATGGAATCATATTAGCAGAAATTAGACGAAATACGAGCGAATTTATCGGGGAAAAGTCAGTTATAACAACGGTGTGATAAGGTCTTCTACCTCTTTGCCCGTGACCGGTCCGGCCTTGACGAATATTATCCTGCCGCTCCGGTCAATGATTGCAGTATAGGGTAACGCTCCGAAGCTGTTACCGAAACTTTCCGCAATCTCGATAACCGCACTCTCACCGGCAAGTACCGGGTAGTTCATTTTATATTCAGCAACGAAATCACCCAACTCTTCCGGTTTTTGCAGTGCAAGGCCGATAATCTGGAAACCCCTGTCACCATAGCGGTGCTGTAAATCTACCAGTTCTGGAATTTCCTGCAAACAGGGTGCGCACCAGCTTGCCCAGAAGTTGACGGCGATAACCTTGCCATCCCACTCACTCAGATTACGAATCTTGCCTGATAAATCCGCCAGCGAAAAGTCCGGTCTGTAACTGCCCCTGACATCAATGACCGCCGGCACCGGATGCGAAGGTTCAATGCTGACAACTGTGGGTGATGGCGGTGAGCTGGCTGCACGTGACAACAGAAAACCGGCGAGTCCCGAACACAAGGCGATAACAACCAGAGTTGCACCGGCGCGGTTCATATGCGGCTAACGGCCTTGTTCACATGCGCTGCAAATTTTTCCGCATTCGCATAACCGAACATACGATACGCCGTCCGCTCGTCCCCGTTGTGATCAAAAAACAGGATTGCGGGTGGCCCGTAAATGCCAAAACGGCGCAGTAATTCCTTATCGGTGTCATCATTGGCCGTGACATCTGCCTGTAATAGCACCACCTTGTCGAGTGCCTGATGCACATTCTCCTGGGTGAATGTATTTGATTCCATGCGGATACATTCAATGCACCAGTCCGCGTAGAAATCCAGCATGGTTGACTGTCCATTTTGAGCCGCCAGATCCAGTTCACGGTCCAGGTCGGCCACACTTTTTATCCGTTTAAAAACCAGCTTGTCTTCGGACTTCGTTGCGTTACCCGACGCACTGGCAAAACTTTCCAGCGGTTTAAAGAAGTTCTCGCTACCCGAAGACGCACCGACCATTAGCAACAAGCCGTAAGCCAGCATGAGCAGGCCAATACCCTTCCATAACCGCGCCCAGCCTGCATTTTTATCGAGTTGGTCGAGCGCACCCATATAAATGGCGCTGATCATCAGCAGCGCTGCCCACAGATACAGCTCTACGGTCGGGGAGACAACGCGTGCAAGGAACCAGATTGCGATTGCCAGCAGACCCACACCAAACACCTGCTTTACCGTGTCCATCCAGCCACCTGCCTTCGGCAGCAGCGAACCGGCCGAGGCACCGATCGCCAGCAGCGGTACACCCATACCCATACCCATCGCAAACAGTGCCATCCCGCCCAGCAGTTTGTCACCGGTCTGGCTGATATAGGCCAGTGCCCCGATCAATGGTGGTGCAACGCAGGGTCCCACAATGATGGCGGAAACAGCGCCCATAATTGCCACACCGGACAAGGTGCCGCCCTGTTGACTGTTACTGATGCGAACCAGCCGATCCTGCAGTGCAGAAGGCATCTGGATCTCGTAAAACCCGAACATCGATAATGCCAGCGCGACAAATACCAGACAAAAGATGGAGATAACCCAGACGTTCTGTGCCGCTGCCTGGATATTCATCTCTGCCATTGCTGCTACCACGCCTATGACCGCATAGGTCAGGGCCATCGCAACAACATATACCAGTGACAGGACAAAGCCCCGGGCATGAGTGACTGTCTTTTCCTGACCGACGATGATGCCGGACAGGATAGGGATCATCGGAAATACACAGGGCGTGACCGCGAGCAGCAGTCCGGCTCCGAAGAACAGCAATATATTCAGCAGCAAACTGCCTTCTTTCAGTTTCTGTGTGAACTCATCCTGTTCGGATATTTCAATCGGCCCGCTGGCGGCACCGGCTCCAGATTCGGGCCGGGCGCTGACATTGCTGGCACTCGCGACATTACTGTTTTCAGCAGTCACAGCGGACAGGATCAGTGGCACGGATTTCTTGATAGGCGGATAACAGAGGGAATTGTCCTTGCAGCCCTGATAGCCGATCTGCAAGGTAACCGGGGATTCGGTGTCCCGGGTGCGGATCAGCGGCACATCTATCGCGATATCGCCTGTGTTGATCTCCACGCTACCGAAGGATGGGTCTTCCTTGGTCTTGCCAGGAGGGACAACAATTGAACTCGCCTCGACTCTGGCCGCACCCTCGGTAATCTCGAAGGTAAACTTGTCGTGATACAGGTAATAACCTTCGGCGATCTGCCATTGCACGTTGATAAGGTTGGGTCCGTCGACTGACGCCGACATGACAAAGGCCTGGTCCGGGTGCAGGAAGTCCTGTTCCGGCGTGCTGGCCATGCCGCGCAGATTTTGCAAACGCTCACTCAGACTCTGGGCAGCCCCGGTACTACAGAATAGCACCAGCACCAGCAGCACTGTCAGTCGGCCGAGCTTCATGCCTTACCCTGGCCATAGCCAGCTGACACGGTGGAAAACCGGTCTAGTCCGCTACTGTATTTGTTTCGATCCATGCCAGATATCCAGCCAGTCCACCATTAATCGGCAGTGTAATAATTTCAGGGAGTTCATATGGATGCAAGGCGGTAATCCTGTCCTCCAGTGCCTGATATCGGTCTCTCGTCGTCTTGATAATCAGCAGGATCTCTTCGGAGTTATCAACCTTGCCTACCCAGCGAAAAAATGACTGGATACCCGGTATGACCTGTACGCAGGCGGCCAGTTTCTCTGCGACCAGATCATTGGCAATCTTTTTTGCTGTTATCGATCCTGGGCAAGTTGTCAGTACCAGCAGGTGTTTGCTCTGTTTAGACATAAGTTATCCGGATTTACGACCTTTAAGATGCTATTTTGCCCATACCTGAACCAATAAGCCAATTTCTTTGTAATTCCGGTTATTATCAGCCTATGTTAAGAATCCTATTTCTATTATTTCTGATTATTCCCCTGGTTGAAATTTATCTGTTTATCCAGGTGGGTCGGGTCATAGGTGCCTTGCCCACGATTGCGCTTTGTATCTTTACTGCCGTCTCGGGTACCTGGTTGTTCAGACAACAGGGTATGCAAACATTCCGACGAGTGCAGGAAAAGGTCCGGTTGGGTGAGCCACCTGCAGTAGACATGGTCGAGGCCATGATATTACTGTTGGCCGGACTATTATTATTGGTCCCGGGGTTCTTTACGGATATTGCTGCACTGCTATGTCTGATACCGCCGGTACGTGCTCGTTTGGCCCGCGCATTAACCCGGCGGTTGACTGTGATTCGCCCTGCCACGACAGAAAAAGGATTTGTTATTATTGAGGGCGAGTTTGAGGAGGAGCAGGACAAGCGCCTGCGTTGAGCGGCATCGCCCGGTCAAAACCCCCGATTTTCCTTCAACACTTCGTAGGCCTGGCGGATTTCATGCGTCCTCGCCGTCGCGATTTTTATCATTTCTTCTGGCAGTCCCTTTGAGACCAGTTTGTCCGGATGATGCTGGCTGATCAGGCGCCGGTAGGCCTTTTTTATTTCATCATCACTGTCCGAGGCCTTTACTCCAAGGATCTTGTACGCCTCACTCGCACTGTTCCGGGCCGGACTTGCGCCCTGTTGTCCGCGATGGAAGTTGCTGTTGAAGGCGTTAAGCAGACCTTCCAGCTCCGTCCGGCTGAAACCTATGACGTCACAGAGGTGCAGCAGCAGCTTGCGTTCGGTGTGGTCTACAACATTATCCGCCGTGGCGGCGATACACTGTATCTCGATAAACATGCGTTTGAGAGTTTGTCGATGGCCAATCTCCGTACGCAGCTGATTCAGCACAGCGTCCAGCGAAAACTCCGGTTTCTTGCCTTCATTAAACAGGGCCATCGCGGCATTTACCTGTTCCGGATTTAATTGCATCTGTGCCATGACATGACGTGCCACGCGTATTTCTGCCGAGGAGACCAGCCCATCGGCCTTGCAGATATGACCCATGATAGAAAAGGTGGCTGTAAAGAAGGCAGTCTGGATGCGTTCCTGCTGTTTGTAATGCCCTGCCCTTGCCCCTCCACCAGGCAGCTTGTTCAGGCCCTGATCAAAATTACGACCCAGGGCCGCGCCGAGTAACGCACCCAGCGGTCCGCCGACGAGGAACCCAAATGCACCACCAATGACTGTGCCCCACCAGCTCATATACTGTTATTTCCTGTTTTGGAGTGAGTTTTATAAATTATAATAGCGCAGTCCCACCAGCCAGCAAGCCAGTATCCCCGCGATGAAAAACAATGAGATCAGCGCGGCTGAGTAATGATGATAACGCCGGATCAGGCTATGTTGTGGTATTGCAGATAATATGTATGGCCGACGTGGGTCCTGTGTCTTGCCGAGCACATTGACCGGAGGTACGGTACGGATCTCCTGATGATGTGACAGCACCTCCTGCAAGGCTGCATTGCGGACCTGTTCCCATTCATGCATGTCCAACTGTCCATCACGGTTGTGATCATGGGTGAGCAACAAACGTTCACTGTCTGCCTTCCATTCCTTCAGTAACTGCACAACCTCGGCGTTTACGTTCAACTCGGCGCTGGCCCCGCCGACAGTCTTGAATAATCCAATCGCATACAGCGTGTCTCCCGGATGCATACGCATTTCGGTATAGAGGAAATTTCCACCGGAGAAGATGCCGCGCCGGAGTTTTGAACCGCCCTGCGGGCGAGGTGTGACGCCATACCATGCGTCGGTGACTGTCGGGATAACGCTGGCACCTTCCGGATCGATGACGCATTTGCCGGTGTCATCAATCAACAGAAACAGTTCATCACTCGTACCCTTCTCTATTGTTACCCAGCGCGAATTTTTGCCCGCACCCCGACGTTCCTGGATAGTATAGCTGTACCAGGTACAGCGTATACCGGTCAGTGGCGCATGGATCGGCGGACCTTCCATCAGTAAGCCCTTGCCGTCCAGTTCGATATAGCCCTGGGCTGCAGAGCGGATCTTTGAAGTGGGTATGTTTTCGAACGTGCGCTTGCGATGGAGAAACCAGAAGCCACCAATGAATCCGGCTATGCTGGCAATGATACTACCTGCTGCTACAGTCCAGAATTCGTCAGCTGGACTGAACTGCGCCCATTCGGCGACCGTTGCCAGTAACGACATCGCCGCAGTTTATTTGAAAAGCGCTTGCAGATTGACGTCTTTTAACTCTTCCTGACTGAACTGCAATAACTCGCGTTTGATGAAATTAAACATCCGCGCAATGATCACATCCGGAAACTGTTCGATGCGGATGTTGTTCGTGTTTACACTTTCATTGTAGAACTCACGTCGATCGGCAATCGCATCCTCCAGTCCGGAGATCCGTGATTGTAAATGCTGGAAGTTCTGGTTGGCTTTCAAGTCCGGGTAGGCCTCGGCGAGGGCAAACAGCGATCCCAGACCCGTGCGCAACTGTGTTTCGGCAGTACCAAGTGCGCCGACGTCAGCTCGTTCGCGAGCGCTGGACACCGCCGAGCGTGCCTGCATCACCTTGTCCAGCGTCTCCTGCTCAAAGCGCATGTATTGCTTGCAGGTCTCCACAAGCTTGGGCAACTCATCATGGCGCTGCTTCAGCAATACATCTATATTTGACCAGGCCTTGTCCACATTATGTTTCAGTGTGACCAGACTGTTATAAAGGGTGATGGTATAAACCAGCCCGACGGCAAATACACCGAACAATACAAATGTGGTGACACCCATATATCAGCTCCTTCTGCTGGACAGGCCAACTGCCTGGTTTCTGATTATAGTAGAAATATTAATTGTTCTCACAGGTTATAAACAAGATAAGCTTTCATCATGATCACCGATCCGTTATCCTTTACACAATACTGAAATCCAACACCGGAGAGCATCATGAAGGGCGACGCCAAGGTAATCAGCTATCTGAACAAGGTGCTGAAAAATGAACTGAGTGCCATCAACCAGTACTTCCTCCATTCACGCATGTACCGGAACTGGGGCCTGAAACAGCTGGCCGATCACGAATATGCAGAATCGATAGATGAGATGAAACACGCAGACAAGCTGATTGAACGTGTCCTGTTTCTTGACGGTCTGCCGAACCTGCAGGACATGGGTAAACTGATGATCGGAGAGAACACAAAGGAAATCATCGAGTGCGACCTCAAACTGGAATTGATGGCCGTGCCGGATTTACGTGAAGCGATCACCCATTGTGAAACGGTGAAGGACTTCATTTCCCGAGAGCTGTTTGAAGATATCCTTGAGAGCGAGGAAGAACATATCGACTGGCTGGAGACGCAGCTTGGTCTGATTGAAAAGATTGGCCTCGAAAACTACCTGCAATCGAAGATGTAACCATGATTGTCAAACCGGGCTGTAACCATTATTCTGCCCGGCTTGGCTGACAGTTGTTAATAATTCTCATTTGTAATATGATCATATGCAGTCAACTGATCTGATCTGAAATAAAATGTACGTTTGTATATGTAATGCCGTTACCGATACCGACATCAATCGTGAGATAGATGCCGGTGCGGTCACGCTTGAGCAGTTAAGGGCCAAATTGAACGTGGCCAGTTCCTGCGGTCGTTGTTCCGTGACCGTCATAGAGCGTTTACACTCCCGACTCGAGCTCGCGCTTAGCCAGATGGAAGCCCCGATAGCCCACGCCAGGTAGTACTGCAAGAACCCGTCATCGTTTTAACTGGTTGTTTAACCTATAAATAAAATTTATAGAGCGGAATAACCCTACACATTATATTGACATATTGAATGATAATGTTTATCGTTTAGGTTAAGAATATGCAATATAATAATAAGGGTCAGACGATGTATTTGAAGCCACATGCAGTTTCCGGCAGCTTGATATCAGGGCTGCTTATAGCCGTTTCCGGATTATCCAGTACTGCCAGCGCACAGCAGCAGACATCCGCGCCCGATGCAGATGTTCTCACCCAGATTTACGTGATTGGTTCTCGGGGTGATATATATGACATCCCCGGCTCGGCCCATTACGTCGATCATGCTGACATCAGCAATATGTCCTATGACGATATCAATCGTGTGCTGCAGAAGGTACCCGGTGTATATATCCGCGAGGAGGACGGTTATGGACTGTTTCCGAACCTGAGCCTGCGCGGGGTTGATACGACCCGCAGTGCCAAGGTTACTTTGATGGAAGATGGCATCCTCGCTGCGCCGGCACCGTATGCCGCCCCTGCTGCCTATTATTCACCCACAACAGGTCGCATGGACGGCCTGGAACTTCTGAAAGGATCCAGTCAGGTCAAGTACGGTCCGCATATTACCGGCGGTATCGTGAATTACATCTCCACCCCGATACCGGAGCAACAACGTGTTTTTCTGCGTGCGCAATACGGTGAAGACAATGATATGCGCATCCACGGTATCTACGGTAAAACACTGAATACCGGTGCGGGCAGACTGGGTTTTGTGGTCGAAACATATGGACGTGATACTGACGGATTCAAGCGTGTCGACAGTCTCGCCGCCCGCGAGATCAATGGTGAGACCGGATTTTATAATATTGAGCCTATGGTAAAACTGGCATTTGAGCCACACAGTAATACTTACCAGCGGATCGAGTTCAAATACGGTTATACAGAAAAGCAGGCAGACGAGACTTACCTCGGTTTGAGTACAGAAGATTTTCGTGCGAGTCCTTATCGTCGTTATGCCGCGTCACAATACGACACGATCGATACCGAACAGTCACGTACTCATCTGCGTTACTTTATTTCACCGACTGAAGAAATTGATGTAATAACAACGGCGTATTACAACGAGTTTGCACGTAACTGGTACAAGTTGAATGACCTGCGAACAGCCACCGGTGGCCTTGCTGCCAATCTGGAGATGTCGGCCGCACTGGCAGGTGCACAGTCCGGCACAGGTCTGGCCTGTCTGCGCGGCGAGCTGGCTTGTGGCTTGCGAGTCCGTGCCAACAATCGCGAATATTATGCCTGGGGTTTGCAGAGCGATCTGGAATGGCGTATTGACTCAGAAGGCCTCGCTCATGAAGTCGGCGTCGGTATACGTTATCACAATGACGTGGAAGACCGGTTTCAGTGGGACGATGTGTACGCCCAGTCAGTAAACGGTTCTATCAGCGGTATCACACGCGGCATCCCCGGCACACAGGATAACCGTGAGGCTGAGACCGGTGCGTGGGCGGTGTATGTACAGGACACTATGCGTACGGGGGACTGGATCATCAAGCCCGGTTTCCGGTATGAGACGCTCGACCTTGAGAGCCGTGATAATCGCGTTGGTGGCACAACAGCAAATGCAGATCTGGACATGATGTCCGGTGGTGTTGGTATTGTTTATGAGTTCAGCCCCGAGCTGGAAGCGTTAGCCGGTGTGCATATGGGGTTCTCTCCGCCTAGCCCGGGTGGTGCGGTGGCAGGGTTGGAGGAGGAGACCAGTACCGGTTATGAACTGGGTATGCGCTATGCCAATAGCAGTAATACCTTGATGGCCGAGGCGGTCGCGTTTTATACCCGTTTTGAAGACCTGATCGTGATAAGCAGTATCGGTGGCGCCGGTAGCGGCGCGGATGAAAACTTCGGGGAAGTGGACTCCAGCGGTATCGAACTGACAGGAACATACGATCTCGGTCTGGCCAGTGACTGGGAGTTTAGTAACCGTTATTTTTTCGCATTTACCTATACAAACGCCGAGCAGCAGAACGATGCCAGCTCAACTGACCCGGAATCTATCTTCAGCTTCGGTCTGAAAGGTAACAAGGTACCCTATATACCGCAATACCAGTTAAGTCTCGGTACGAACCTGGATTTCGCCAACTGGGGCGGGGCAGTCAGTGCCAGTTTTGTCGATGAAACATTTACCAGTGCGAGCAATGTGGAGGCAGAGGTGAATGGTGCGGGTGTGCCGGATGCCAGGTTCGGCACCACTGATTCATACAGCATTGCCGATTTGTCACTGTATTTTAAACCTCTGGGGCATATGAAGATGTTTGCGGGGGTGCATAATCTGTTTAATGAGGCGTACATGGTGTCACGTCAGCCTCACGGGCCAAGGCCGGGTATGCCGCGGAGCTGGTATGCGGGGCTGGAGATTGAGTACTGATTTTCAAAACCACCTTCAGACAAGCGGGTACAGGCTGTGGGGTGTAGGTTGCCGTAGAGACACCCTCAGCTATCCGATGGTGGTCGTTCAAGACACGCCGTGAATACGTCCGTGTAGGCTCGGGTGCCGCATCCGTGCGGCACCCGGTCTTTCACAACCACCATCGGATAGCTGTACAGGCCGTGAGGTTATCACCTCGTATTAATATACTTGTAATGATCATTCTGTGGAAAAAGACAGCCGATTACGGATAATATCTTTATATCTCATCAATGGAATTCACAGTATGTCGGCGCAGGGTCCCAAGGGTCTGGAGCGGGTAATCAAGGCTACCGTATATTCGGCGCAGGGTATACGTTATGCGTTTTCCAGTGAAGCGGCCTTTCGTCAGGAACTTGCGCTCGCGGTCATCCTGTTCCCGCTGGGTCTGTGGCTGGGTGAGACCGGGGTAGAGAAGGCGTTGTTATGTGGTGTATTACTGATTGTGCTGATCGTGGAGTTACTGAATACCGGTATTGAAGTGGTGGTGGACCGCTTTGGTGGTGAGCATCATAAATTGTCGGGTCAGGCAAAGGATGTAGGTTCAGCTGCCGTATTTTTCGCCCTGCTTAATGTTTTGGTGATATGGTGTCTCGTTATCTTGTATTAGTGTTTACGGATTATCCAGAACGGTTGTGAGTTGAATTTATAACTTGTTGATTCGAATAACGTAAATTCGATTTATGATGTGTTGATAAATTTGACTGGATATGTAGACTCAGCTAGAGTGATAATTGGCGAAGGCTGATTTACGCGTATTAGCTAATTTGGCTTTCAATTCAGCAAGTCATTTTGATCAGTAATCTATATGGCAGTTTCGATTTTTGTTCAGGGGGAGTGATGTAGCAGTAGCTGTAGATGTTACAAGCAGGTGAATTCTTCTAGGGGGGGAAATGTATCCAGTGAATGCAGGAAATAGAACGGTATCGATACTTGGCGCTATCTTGTGTCTGGGTAGTGCCGCTTACGCTCAGGCTCAAGGCGTCCCCGGTACCAACTCTGAGTACTCTGTAGACAAATACCGTTCGACGTTGAATCAATATTGCGTCACTTGCCATAATGAAACGCTAAATACGGCATTTCTGAAGCTGGACAAGGCCGATTTGACTGATCTAAGCAAGGAACCGCAAGTCTGGGAAAAGGTCATTACCAAGCTTTCCCTTCGTTCAATGCCACCAGTAGGTATGCCCCGGCCTGAAGAGGCATTCTACAGTTCTTTCACATCCTACCTGAAAGGCAATCTCGACAAGATGGCCGAGGCTGCCCCGAATCCGGGCAGGAGTGTAACGGCACACCGTCTGAACCGCACTGAATATACGAATGCAGTCCGCGATCTGCTGGCAGTGGAGATTGACGGCGCGTCTACGCTGCCGGCGGATAATTCGGGTGGCTTTGATAATCTGGGTGATCTGCTATCGGTATCGCAGATCCTGCTGGAAAGATATATGACAGCTGCCAGGCAAGTAACCAAACTTGCGGTGGGTGACCCTGATACAAATGTTGATATTCAACTCTATAATGTCGATCCGAAGTTTTTGCAGGATGATCGCACTGATGAAAATCTGCCTTTTGGCTCCCGTGGTGGTATAGCTGTCCGTCACAGGTTCCCGGTTGATGGCGAATATGAGATAAAGATTAATCTGCAAAACTTTGGCGGCGGATTAATAGTCGGTCTTGCCAAACCCAGTCGTCTTGATGTGAGGGTTGATGGCAAGCGGGTCAAACTAATGATCGTAGGTGGTGAAAATGTAGGTATCGGCTTGGGTCGTGAGGCGTCGGATACCTTGCCACCAGATCGAGAACAATCCATGTATGAACGCAGGGCGGACGATGCCTTGCTGGTTCGGTTCCCTATGACGGCGGGAACGCATACCGTACAAGTCGCATTTATGAAGGAAAACTTTGCGTGGGAAGGGGTGGTTTATCCTGAGCCCAATTATGAAAGTTACGACAAGGGATCAGTGAAGGATGTCTATGGACGTGCCTGGGCCGAACCTGCAGTGAGTACGGTCTCCATCGCAGGTCCATATAATCCACGTGGTGTTGGTGAAACCCTCAGCCGCGAAAGGATATTTGTTTGCAAGCCGGCAAGTAAGAAAGAGGAGCTGGCCTGTGCACGACAGATTTTGTCGAAGCAGGCGCGTCTGGCATATCGACGTCCGGTGAACGATGAAGATTTGGAACCGTTACTTGGACTTTTTGAGGAAGGCCGCAAGAAGGGCTCATTCGATTCTGGAATCAGCAAGTCGCTCGAAGGTTTGTTGATGAGTTCTGAGTTTCTGTTCCGGATAGAGACTGATCCTGAAGGTGTAAAACCAGGCGAAAACTATGCGCTGGATGACCTCTCCCTGGCTTCGCGGTTGTCGTTTCTGCTTTGGAGTAGTATTCCCGATAATGAATTGTTGACCATAGCGGAGCAGGGCAAATTGCGCGACCCCGCCGTGCTTGAGCAGCAAGTGCGACGTATGCTCAAGGACAAGCGCTCTGAATCACTGGTAAATAACTTTGCGGAACAGTGGTTGTTGTTACGTAACCTGCCACAGGCGCAGAAGAGTGAGGATGCGTTCCCCGACTTTGATGAAGAGTTGCGTACCTCGTTCTATAAGGAAGTATCCTTGTTCGTTGGCAGCATCTTTCATGATGATCGTTCCATTCTTGACCTCTTCCGGGCAGATTACTCGTTCCTGAACGAACGACTTGCGCGACATTACGGGATTAATGATGTCTACGGTAATCGTTTCAGAAAAGTCACTCTTGCGAAGGACCAGCAAGGACTGCTGGCCCGTGCGGGTATACTTTCAATCACCTCTTACCCGAACAGAAATTCAACTGTGTTGCGTGGTAAATGGGTTCTGGAAAATATTCTGGCCTCGCCACCTCCTCCACCGCCTGTAAACATTCCGCCGCTGGAAGATGTAAAGGGTGCTCCAGGAGAGGTGTTGACCTTGCGTCAACGGATGGAAATTCATCCGGCCAACCCGGTGTGTGCTGTATGTCATAACCAGATGGATCCGATAGGATTCGGTCTCGAGAACTACAATGCAATCGGCCAGTGGCGTACCGAGGATGAAGGTAAACCGATCAATGCAGCAGGCAGACTCCCGAATGGGATCTCCTTTGAGGGACCGGCACAATTACAGGAGGCCCTGTTAAGTGAACCTGAGATATTCGTCAGTGCATTCACGCAGAAGTTATTAACGTACGCCTTGGGCCGCACGCTTGAACATTATGATATGCCGGCAGTACGTGAGGTTGTGCGCCATGCCACACCTGAAGATTTCAGGTTTTCATCAATCGTTTTAGGTGTAGTAAACAGTATACCATTTCAAATGAGGAGGGCAGGATCATGATTATTTTCAAAAAGTCTCTACCACGTCGTACATTTTTGCGTGGCCTGAGTGCGGCGGTTGCGCTACCGGCTTTGGATGCCATGATGCCTGCTCTGGGAGCAACGACTGATGTGCTGAAAAGTATCCCGTTACGGGTGGGTTATGTGTATAGCCCAAACGGCATTATCCAGGAACGCTTTCGCCCCGCCACGGCCGGCAAGAACTACGAAGTAACGGACATCCTGGGACAGTGGCAGCATGTACGTGATCAATTACTGGTAATCAGTAACCTGAATAATGGTGATGCGGAAAGTGTCAGTGGACACGTCGGTGGCAGTGCCATGTTCCTGACCGGTGCCAAACCGAATGAGTCACTGAGTGAAATCCGGGCTGGAATCTCTGTAGACCAGGTGTTGGCCAAGCATCTGGGCAAAGGAACCCCACTGGATTCTCTCCAGCTATGTATTGAAAATGCTGCTGAGTTGTCGGGGCAGTCAGCTGGCGGTTATAGTTCCGCGTACACGAACACGATCTCCTGGAGCGGTCCGACCACACCCTTGCCCATGGTACATAGTCCGCGTGATGTATTCGAAAGACTGTTCGGAGATGCCGGAACTGATCCTGAGGCCAGACGGGTACGATTGCAGGAGCAAAAGAGTATTCTGGATTTCGTGAAGGAAGACTTTAATCGGACAAAAAATAAACTTGGTGCCAACGACAAGGCCAAGCTCGAAGAGTTTACAACCGCACTGCGTGATGTTGAGTCGCGTATCCAGAAGGCAGAGACAACAGTCGACAGGGAACTCCCTGACGTCAAGCGGCCAGTTGGTATCCCTGAATACGAAGAACATGTACGACTGATGTATGACCTGATATTGATGGCCTATCAGACTGACATGACCAGGGTGTTCACATTTATGGTCGCGCGCGAATACAGCGAGATTGTATTTACCGCCCTTGGACACACTGACCCATACCATCCGCTGACGCACCATCGTGGTAATCCAGTCAAGAAGAGAATGGCAGGCGATATTAACGTCTACACAGCCAAATTACTGGGCGAATTCCTGGCAAAAATGGAAGCAAGCAAGGAAATTGATGGCACTTCCCTGTTATATAACTCCATGCTGGTGTATGGCTCCGGTATGGGTAATGCAGATATCCACAGCCAATGGAATATACCGATGGCATTGATTGGTAGTGGTCAGGGCGCGATCAAGGGTGGCCGTCATGTCATGTATAAGGAAGGTACACCCACTGCCAATCTTCATGTTGCCATGTTGAACAAGGCCGGTATTCCCACCGAGAGCTTCGGTGGTGAGTTGGGAATGTCAACCGGTGAACTGGATTTGAGCCGCGAAGCATAAGATCTACATGGTTTTGGGGATGGGGTGGAAACAATGAGTAGAATCAGCATGAATGTAGTTGGTTCAGGGAAAACAATCTTTGGCAGGCTGGCCGTGTTGGGTGTATTTGTGCTGTTAAGTATGTCTACTCAAGCCCAAACTGAGTTACCGCTGGTGGATGCGGCCAAAAATCAGGATTGGGTGGGTGTTGATTCCCTGATGAATAGCAAGAAGGTGGATGTTAATGCGGCGCAGATGGACGGGGCCACAGCCTTGGCCTACGCGGTTTATTGGGACAAGCTGGATACGGTACAGCGTTTGCTGGATGCAGGCGCTGATCCCGATAAAGCAAATGACTACGGGGTTACACCCCTGATGCTGGCAACGGAAAACCGCAGCATAGAGATGGTGAAAGCCTTACTGAAGGCAGGCGCTGACCCCAATATTGCAACCTGGGCCGGTGAGACCTTGTTAATGACAGCCGCTCGTACCGGTTTGTTTGAAGCAGCCAGGTTATTTGTGGAACACGGTGCCGATGTTAATGTAAGTGAACCCAGGCGCGGGCAGACAGCACTGATGTGGGCGATTTCATTCAAACATCCAGATATTACACAGTTACTGGTAGAAAACGGTGCCAACGTGAATGCCAGAACGATAATGCTGAAGGAAGATTTCACGCCTCTGGAAGTGGAAGGTTATGAAGGCTCAACCATCAAGGCTGTACCGATGGGTGGCTACACACCGCTGATATTTGCAGCTCGCGCAGGTGATGTTGCCACGGCTAAATTGTTGGTTGAAAAAGGCGCTGATGTAAACTCTGTTTCTGAATCGGATGGTAGCCCGCTGTTAATGGCGACCTTTCAGGGGCATGAAGACCTGGCCTTGTATTTTCTTGATAATGGTGCGAATCCCAATGTGACGGACGGTAATGGTATTACCCCGCTGCATTATGCCTTGAGGGATGGTATCAAGGTACTGCACGGTCTGATTATTACTGACAAGAAGATGTGGTGTAATTTCGGGGGTGAGGGATTTCTATGCAGGCCCGATGAGACACTGAATGAACAGGTGCGAGCTTATTTGACACAGCCGAATGTTGAAGTGTATCCGGTCGAAGCCAAGAAGTACGACACGAAAAAGCCCCTGCCAGGACCCAATATGCACAAGCTGGTAGCTGCCTTGCTGGAAAAGGGCGCAGATGTGAACGCACCAATGAAGTACCCGCCAGAAATTTTGAGATTACAAAGAAATCCGTGGTTTACCTTAAGAAATGCCACGCCGTTTTTTCTTGCAACAGCCTCGCAGGATGCAGATGCCGTCGCAATGCTGCTTGAGCGGGGGGCTGATCCTCTGGTCAGAACCGAGATTACCGAGCAGCTCTACAAGGCACAGATTAGTCACGCTGCAGAAGATAACCTGATAGTTGGTACTGCCACATCGCTGATGGCTGCCGTCGGTCTGGGACGCAGGGCAGATATGACGAATGATGAGGAGGACAGGGCCCTGAAGATTGCAGAAGGTCTGATTAAGTTGGGTGCAGATGTCAACGCAGCCACCGAGACTGGCTGGACAGCATTACATGCGGCTGCATTTCTGGGATCAGACAAGCTGGTCAGATTTCTGGTAGAGAAGGGTGCTGCAATTGATGCTGTCAACGGCTGCGGAAGAACTCCAATTAGCATGGCACTGGCTGACAAGACGGATGGCATGCTGGACAGAACTCTCCCACGTGTTGATACAGCTGAATTGCTGCTTGAATTAGGCGCGGGTACTGCGCCACCACCAGCTCCGGTAGGTAAGTGCATAGGTGGGCGCGGGGGCCTGGAAGCGGATCAGACACAGAACGAAATCGTGACAAACGCGATCAAGGACATTGTACTGAAGCTGGAAGAAAGAAAGAAAAACTGGAAAACCGATGCTGCTGTTCGAGTAAAAGCCAGTGCTTTAAACAGCTAACCTGCGCAAAAATAAAAATGAGTGAGTAGCCGCATTACGGCTAGTAATCAATAATAACAACAAGATTGTTAATAAGTTTAAGGCGACTATAAATAAACAAACAATAAAAATTCACTAACAAGTAATCTCATAGAGCTTACAGGGGGGGGTCCCATGGCTGTAAAGAGTAAACAATCGAGTCTTAATTCGATAGTAATTGCGACGCTAGCTGCATCAACTGTCGTCTCCATCAATATATATGCACAGGAACTGGAGGAGATTGTAGTTACAGCTCAGCGCCGCGAACAGTCCTTGCAGGAAGTGCCGGTATCTGTCGCTGTTTTTAGTGGGGAACAGATCGAATTACAGGGGTTTAAAAATCTGGACGATCTGGCAAGAATGTCAGCATCTGTCCATATGTCGGACGGAACCTCCGGGCAAAATACCACCATTCGTGGTTTCGGTACTTCAGGCAATTCTATGACACTGCAGTCTGCCACCCCGATATTCGTTGATGGCATACATTTCGGCTCACTCGAAATGGTCAAAAATGCTTTTATGGATACTGATCGTGTCGAGGTCCTGATGGGACCGCAGCCTTTGCATTTTGGTATGGATGCCAGTGCCGGTGCATTTAACATCGCCAGCAAAAGACCCACAGCAGAATTCGAGGGTGAGGTAGCCAGTGAGTTTGGTAACGACGGTAAACGTGAATTGTTCGGAATGTTTAGTGGCCCCATAACGGACACCCTGGGATTCCGTGTAGCTGCCAGTTATGACAAGCTGGATGGTCTTTTAAAACACCGTCTGACCGATTCGAAGTTTCCCCGGTTTGATTCACTCGGTGGTCGAGCCATGCTTGAGTGGCAACCAAATGAAAGCTGGAATATCCTGACCAAGTTCGAGATCAACCGCCAGCGCAATGGTGGCGAGTTAGGCTCGGGTTGTATCGCAGAAGGCAGTGTGCGTGGATGGTCCGATGCGACTATTAACGGCGTTACGCCCGGGTCACCGGATGCGGGCCAGCAGACTGCTGTCTACGTACCTGCCAGCGCGGGCGGACTCTCGAATAGCGGTCAGCTCGGAATCGTTCAATTTGACCCGAAATACACGGGCAAGGACTGCTTTGAGGATGAATACGGGATCAGCCGTAACGGCCCCTGGACCAAACCGATTATAACCAATATCGCCAAGAGTGGCCTCAGTTCAGTATTTGATGGATATGTGGATGCCGGGGCGGTAATGAATGCGTTTCATTCCGTTGATAACGTGGAAGAGATTGGCGTAATGGGTATAGACGGTCTCGACGGCAAGGGCTATAACGGCCACGATGACGTGGATTCCTATCATACCCTCATTGATGCAACATATGAGTTTGCCAATGGCTGGACCATAAATTCGCAATCGGCCTTCGTGAAGTTTCAACGAGATGCCAATGCCGACAGTGGTGATGGTATCTTTGCCGATAGCAACCAGTTCCGCCGAACCAATATGGACCAGCATAGTCAGCAGCTCCGACTGGAAGGTCCGGCTGATGGTTATAATGTCGGCGGCATAAACATGAATTTCATGGCAGGCGCCTACTACCAGCAATGGGACAAGGACGTCATGGTCAGCAATATCAGGGCAATCCTGCGTCGGGGTCAGCGTATGAACTTTATCTGGGAAGACGCTGATTTCAAGTCCGCTTTCTGGGGTATGGACCTGAAATTTATGGATGAACAGGTTTCTTTGCAGTTTGGTGGGCGTTACTCCGATGTCCACAAGGATGTCTTCCTGCAAGGTTATGGCGCTGCATTGATATTTGATCAGATACCCTGTGATTCGAACGGGACTGACTCAGACCCGGCAACCTGTACAATTGACCCGGACTTCAAGCGGGTACATACGAATCTGACCGCGTTCACCATTGTTGATCCGGTGACTGGTAAGGGTGCCACCACAGGTAGCGCTACGCAACGGTTACAGCGTCAGATTCGAGTTGATAGTCCGAGGATATTCATCGAGGGCGCCAACACGAATAATCTGTGGACCCATCTGCAGTGGAACGTGCGAACTCCGGTACCGCTCAACTGGAGAGGGGCCGGGGCCTCGGCTGTTGGTCTGACAGCGCCGGTCTATACAAACGCCGGTGGTCCGTTTGGGAGTTGTGATACATGTGTTGATGATATCGACCAGGGCGCGACCGATTATGCATCCCAGGTTGTTCTCAGCTTTACACCTAAAGGTGGCAGATTTGACAGCAATCATACCTTCTATGGTAAATATGCCGAAGGTTTCAAGGGGCCTGTAACGGATACCGGCACATCGACACTCCCGACCAGCATTGATGAAATCTACTTTACCCCGGAGTATTCCAAGTCTTATGAACTTGGGGCCAGAGGTAGTCTGGTGGATGGACGCGCACGTTACAGTATTACAGGTCATATGACCCGGTTTACTGACCTGCAGGCCGAGGCCGCCGTGTCTGATTTTGACCCGAATGATGTCATTGATCAGCAAGGACTCAGCCTGAATGCAGGCAGTGTCAAGGTGGATGGTATGGAACTGAACTTTGACATGGCTGTAACAGACAGGCTGGTGTTCAATTTCGCAGGTTCGCTCATGAATGCCAGGTATGGTGAGTTTGATGGTACAGGGTGTACCAACTCCGAGATTGTTGCGGCTTCAATCGTTGCGCTGGAGAACCCGGCGGGACGGACAGCGGCTGAACTTGCTAATGCCAATGACGTACTGGACAATATGGCTGAGCTGGCGGATACCTTGCCATCTGCCTCGGAAATACCCGAGGAATTGCTGGCGAATGGTGGTTGCCGTCTTGCAGACACAGCCGAGTTTGCTGCTGGTGATTCATCCATTGGTGAAGAGTTCACATTCAACCGCGCTGGTCTGGAGCCGGCCTTCGCACCGGACTACAAGATTGTGCTAGGCGCCACCTATACCATGCCAATCATGGATGATTATGAGTTGATGCTGAACGCACAGGGTTATATCGAGGACGAAAAGACAGTACTGGCGGACGTCATGGACAGGTCGCGCATGTATAATGCCGGCCATTGGGATGCCAACCTGATGGCAGGATTTGGGCCTCAGGAGGGTACCTGGCAGTTTGCAGCCTATGTCCGAAACCTGATGGAAGACCGTATCGTTTACAACCAGGAATACGACTTGACCCGTGCAGGTATAGTCTTTACTGATGACAGGGGCATCAGCAAGGCCAGCTTCCGGGGCTATGGTGTGCGATTCCAGTATTTCTTTAAATAGCCAGAAGACGTCTAAAGGTAGAGGGTAGGGTCGGAGACAAGTGAATCTCATTCGTCTCCGACCCGTCATTATAGTCAGCTGTTACAGCGGGTAATCCTTCAAGGGCTAATGGTGTGAATACGACCCCGCCGTCTGCTCTGTAGAAGGAAAAGTAAGGGATACCTAATCGACCTGGGCCCTCTCCTTGATCTAATTTCCAATTACTTCTGGAAAAGGCAGAGTGTCCATGAGCGTAACTTCCGCCATGTTTCAAATCAAATTCGCGTTCATGGATGCATGCTCCTCTTACCTAACCCGTAATATTTTTTCACATGTTTGGCCTTTCACGCGTTCAGATACCATCTTGTCAAGATATTGACCTGAAGGTTAATGGATTTTCGATCGCTGGCACCCGATAACCGTAGATGACACCCGAAATCAGGTTTAGATTGTGATAGAAAGTGGCATGTTGATGATTCACTCCCTCGCCTTCAGCATTCTCGATATCACCGGATTAATGATCAACTGCATTGCAAAGATTTGTTTGCCGGCCGGGACGACGATCGTGTCCGGGGTCGACATGAATGAGCCGACCAGCATCTCCAGCAGGTAACGAAAGTCGACGTTCAATTTTTCCGGGTTGCGGACATGGATTACAGAAAAGCTTTCGTCATTGGTCGGAACACGTTCGGTGGCAAACGGGTTCGAGGTGTCGACAAGCGGGATGCGCTGAAAGTTGATGTCGGTGCGTGAGAATTGCGGGGTGATGTAGTGTACGTAGTCGTGCATGCGGTCCAGGATCATGCGGGTGGCGCTCTCGGCGGTGTAGCCGCGTACTTCCTGGTCACGGTGAATCTTCTGCATCCATTCAAGATTGATGATCGGTACCACGCCAATCAGCAGGTCGACATACCGGGTCACGTTGACTGTTTCTGTTAGCAGTCCGCCGTGCAGTCCTTCGTAAAACAACAGGTCGGTCGGTTCCGGGAGCGCTTCCCACTGAGTCAATGTGCCGGGCGGGGAATTATGGTAGACCGCGCTGACTTCGTTATGCACGTAATAGCGGCGTCTGCCAGTACCATTTTCGGCATATTGGCGAAACAGGCCTTCCAGCTCCTCAAACAGGTTACCCTCGGGACCAAAATGGGTGATTTGTTTGCCAAGCAAGGCGGCCTTGCCACGCTCGATTTCCATCTGGTGGCGGTCGTAGCGGTGAAAGCTGTCGCCTTCAATGACTGCCGGGGTGATACCGAGGCGGCGGAAAATCTGCTCAAACGCGAGCCGGACATTGGAGGTGCCTGCGCCGGACGAACCGGTGACGGCTACGATAGGGTGTGCTTTAGACATGTCTGGTTCTTCCTGATTGAAAACAGTTCCTGAACAGGGTCGGGAATCATGGCCAGTTGCCATTCACTGCCGCGACGGACAGTATGATTTATAAATGATAATATCATATCATCGTTATTATGCTTAAAGGCAGCTGAAGGAGCCCAGCCCCCGGCCGAGTAATTCGCAGCGGGCGCACCACCCCAGCCATTATAATGTCGCTATCCTGGTTACTACGGGCAAAACAGGATGCCGCTGCCTTGATTGGAACAAAAAAAAACCGGATATTCTGAATGATAGAACTGTTAGCTGGCTCACCGCAGGACGCGCGTCTGTACCGACGTCTGCTCGGCTATGTCGTGCCGTATCGCGGTATGCTGGTCGCCTCCCTGCTGGCGATGCTGGTGCTGGCACTGGCCGATGCAGCGAAAGCGGCCATATTAAAGCCGATGCTCGATGGTGCGTTTATCGGCAAGGATCCGGATCTGATGACCTCAATCCCGCTTTACCTCATCCTGCTGTTTATCGTCAGCGGAATTGCGATGATTGTGGCAGGTTCCGCTTTGCACTGGGTGGCGAACAGTGTCGTGCTTGATATCCGTGCGCAGATGTTCGCCTGCCTGCTGGAATTACCAAGCCGGTTTTACGATACCCGTACCGCCGGTAGCCTGGTGTCAAAATTTACCTACGACGTGACCCAGATCAAGGAGGCGACGACCAGTGCACTGACGGTCATGATCAAGGATGCGTTCGTCGTAATCGGCCTGCTGGTGTGGATGTTTTATCTGGACTGGCGGATGACTTTGATCACGTTGGTCGGTGGTCCGTTTATCATGATCATCGCAATTACGATACGCCGTCGACTGCGCAAGATGAGCAAGCAGGTGCAGCAGACGATGGGTGATATGACCAGTATTGTCGACGAGTCCATCGGTGCACACCGCATCATCAAGCTGTTCGCCGGTCAGCAATACGAGACTGACAAGTTCAACCGCGTTGCCGAGGCAAACCGCAAGTACACGATGAAGTTTGTAAATGCCTCGGTCGCCAGCGGACCGGCAATCCAGTTGATCGCGGCCATCGCGCTCGCAGTCATCATCTATTACGCCAGTAGCCAGGCGGCAAGCGGGCAATTGACAGTCGGTACGTTTGTGTCGTTTTTTGCTGCGCTGGTCATGATGCTCGATGCGTTGCGGCGGCTGGTCAAGGTGAACGAGTTTATCCAGAAGGGCCTGGCCGCCTGCGAGAGTGTGTTTGAATTGTTGGATGAGCCGGCCGAGCACGATACCGGCATCAGTCAGGCCGGGGTGGGCGCCGGGGCCATCACGATAGAGCATCTGGGATTTTCGTATGATGGTACCAATGTGGTACTGGACGACATCAATCTCGACATCAAGCCGGGTGAGACGATCGCGCTGGTCGGGGCCTCCGGTAGCGGCAAGACCACGCTGGCAAATCTGATTCCCCGTTTCTACCAGCACAGCACCGGCACCATACGGATAGACGGACAGGACATCTGCAACACCACGCTCACCTCACTGCGCAGCGGTGTTGCGCTTGTCAGTCAGGATATCGTGCTGTTTAACGATACGGTCAGGAACAATATCGCCTACGGCAGCATGAAGGACGCGTCCGATGCCGAGGTGCAGACCGCCGCCCGTGCGGCACACGCACTCGATTTTATTGAAAAGTTGCCGGATGGTATGCAGACCATGCTGGGTGAGAATGGTGCCCGCCTGTCCGGCGGTCAGCGCCAGCGTATAGCGCTGGCCCGTGCCTTGTTAAAGAATGCCCCGGTTCTGTTGCTTGATGAGGCAACCTCGGCACTTGATGCTGAATCGGAGCGGAACATCCAGCAGGCACTGGAGGAGATCCGTCACCGTCATACCTGCATCATTATCGCCCACCGGCTGACCACTATCGAATCAGCCGATCGGATTATTGTGTTGGCGAATGGCAGAATAGTAGAGTCTGGCAGTCACGCCGAATTAATCAAGAACAACGGGCCGTATTCCCGGCTTTATTCAAACCGGGAAGCAGTGTTCAGTTAGCTTACCCCTGTGACAGCAGGCTGCGCAGGTCGATAATCGCAGCGTTCGCACGCGAGATGTATGAGGCCATTACCAGTGAATGGTTGGCGAAGATGCCAAAGCCGGTGCCGTTCATGATAATCGGACTCCACATCGGTTCCTGTGTGCCTTCCAGTTCACGAATGATCTGGCGCAGGCTGACCAGCGCATTCTTGTCTTCCAGTACGTCATTCAGATCAATTTCAATTGCGCGTAGAAAATGGATCAGTGCCCAGGTGGAACCACGGGCCTCGTAAAATACATCGTCCAGCTCCAGCCAGGGTGTCATTACCATAATCTCCGCACCGCGGTCAGACGATTGTGCAGCCATCGGGTCGCCCTGCAGATCGATATTGATACGTGGCTGACCAACGCTGGCTGACAAACGTTGTGACAGGCTGCCGAGGCGCTTTTCGACTATCGACAACCAGTCGCGCAGATTGTCGGCACGGGCATAAAACTGGGCGTCCGGCTCGCGCTCGTTCGCCAGGCGTGACAAATAACTGCGCAATGAACTGATACCGTTGCGGTATTCACTCTCGGTGGAGGGAAAAATCCAGGAATCGGTATCGTAATGAAAGTAAGGATCAGCAAACGACAGGTCCTGATCCTCTGTTGACTGGGTCTGCGATCGGCTGAAGTCATTGCGTAGTGCGCGGGCCAGATCGCGTATCTGGGTGACGACACCAAACTCCCAGTTGGGCAGGTTATCCATAAACAGGCCGGGTGGGGCGATATCGTTGCTGAGGTAACCTCCGGGCTTGTCCAGCAAGGTCTCTGCCACCCGGATCAGCGTCGCTGTGGTGACATAACCCTTGACCGGTTCGCTGGTCTGACCGCTCATGGCCCGTGCAGCCTCGCCCGGTTCAAACGGACCCGGTTCACGGCCCCAGTAAAACATCAGCACACACATCACCAGCAGCAATACCGAGATGGTGATCAGTCCCAGTTTTGTTGTCAGGCTGGAACGGGGGCCGTTGTCGGGGTCAAATGAGGTCATGGTGCCGGGTTACCTGTATTAATGTAAGTGATCAGATAGACAGTATAAACCGGATGCCGGTTCCGGACTGGCAGTTGAATCGCCGGTTATGTGCAGGGTGATCAGACGCTACGTACACACAGGACAGGCAGGTCGGCAGTACGCAGCACGCTTTCGGCCACACTGCCAAGCAGGATATGTTTCAGACCGGAGCGGCCATGTGTACCGATGATGATCATATCGGCACCGGTTTCCTTCGCCTTGTTATTGATCTCGACCGAGGCCTCCCCCGAATACAGATGATGTGTTACATCATCATCCGTGGCTGTATGCTGTTTTACAAAGGCATCCAGCTTCGGGCGTGCCTCTTCCAGATCGCTCTTGTGCAGTTCCTCGATATAACTTGCCTCGGCTTCCATCCCCTCCATATCAATACCGATAATACGGATGGGTACGAAGTGTACAATTTCAAGCGAGGCATTCAGGCGTTTCCCGAGGTCACGGGCGGTCTGCAGGGCGCGTACGGACTGGTCTGAGAAATCTACTGCAACGAGCAAACGTTTGTAGTGTGCCATGAGTTGATACCTGTATGTTTGATAGGCGTAGAATATACTATCATCCAGGGATAAAAAATATTCTTGATCTTGATCAAACTGTGTTGCCTGGAATTACAGGGATAATAGAACATGATATTAAACAGGAGCTTACAGATGAAATTGTATACGCTGGCGCTGGTGTTACTGCTGGTAGTGGCACCGTGCTCACAGGCGGCAACGGATGAGGATGTGGTCAGGTCGACCACCAGCGCGATACTGGATCAGCTTAACCAGAACCGGGACAGGTTAAAAAAGGAACCCCAGGTGATACAGCAACTGGTCAACGGTATGCTGATCCCGCATTTTGATTTTGACCGGATGGGGCAACTGGTACTGGGAACCTACTGGGAAGACCTGGATGCAGATGCACAGGCTTGCTTTATTGAAGGCTACCGTAACCTGCTGGTCGAACGATATGCCTATATCCTGCTCAGTTACGATAACCACAGTATCAGCTATGAACCTTCTCGCGAGATAGGTGAACTGGGATACCGCCAGGTCAGGCAAATTATCAGTCGTGCCGGTGGCGCTCCGTTACCTGTTGATTATGCCATGGAGGAGTCCGGCGATAGCTGGAAGGTAGTAGACCTCGTTATTGATGGCGTCAGTCTGGTCAGGAATTACCGCGGCATGTATCAGAGCCAGATCCATCTGCATGGCCTGGATTATTTTATTTCAAACTTTCCCGGATGTGGAAAAGAACATATCGTGCAATAACACCTGTTGTCGAAATCATTTGCTCCGGAACACGAAGAAAACTGCGCCAAGGATACACAAGGCTGCCCACAGATAATCCAGTTTTAGTGGTTCTTTCAGGTAAAAATAGGCAAACGGCACAAACACGCTCAGCGTGATTACTTCTTGCAGCAGTTTCAGCTGGCCCACACCAAGTACGGTATACCCAATCCGGTTCGCCGGTACCTGGAACAGGTATTCAAGCAGGGCGATACCCCAGCTGATCAGTGCGGCGATGATCCAGGGCTTGTTATTCAGTTCTTTCAGATGGGCGTACCAGGCAAACGTCATGAAGACATTGCTGATAGTCAGTAACAGGATGGTAATCGGCAACGGGTTCATCACAGGTGACAAGCTCATAACAGTTTTTCGATACGGGACTGCCAGTCAAAGTGCGGGTCAGCCATCACCAGAAAATCCGGATTGAGGATGGATTCCTTCGTATTATAACGCAGTGTTTGTAACTTCATGTCTGTCACGCGGCCACCAGCCTGCTCAACTACACAATGGGCGGCGGCACTGTCCCATTCCGAGGTTGGTCCGAAGCGTGGGTAAATATCAATCTTGCCTTCAGCGAGCAGGCAGAATTTCAGTGAGCTGCCAATAATGACCGTTTCGGTCGCCGGGCCCAGCGATTCAAAAAACCGTTTTTGCAGTTCACTGCCATGCGAGCGACTGCCGGCAACGATAATGTGTTCACTGCCGGTTGCGCGGGTATGGATACGGCAGATAGCTGTATTATTGTCCATCTTCCATGCACCATGATCTATGCTGGCAAAATAACAGCTGTGATCCACCGGTACATACACTACTCCAAGTACCGGATTGTGCTCATGAATCAGGGCAATATTGACGGTAAACTCTCCGTTACGTTTGATGAATTCGCGGGTGCCGTCCAGCGGGTCGACCAGCCAGTAGGTGTTCCAGGTTTTTCGCTCCGCCCACGGCAAACTGACAGACTCTTCTGATAGAATGGGCATACCGGGTGTCAGTGTTTCCAGCCCTGCGCAAATGGTGTTATGCGCGGCGATATCGGCAGCCGTCAACGGACTCAGGTCGTCCTTGTCGGTAAAGGCAAAATCCGAGTTATAAACCTCGAGTATGGCGGCGGAAGCCTCGCGGGCAATACCGATGATTTCCGGCAACAGATGTGCCGGTGTACGACCGGAAAGCAAATTACTGTCCATAACAACGAGTCCTGGCAATGAATGGGTGGCTGCTATTGTGATTATATGGAATCAAATCGATACCGTCTTGCTGGATATGGATGGCACCCTGCTGGACCTGCATTTCGATAACTATTTCTGGACCGAATATCTGCCATTAAAGTGGGGCGAAATACACGGGCTCAACAAGGACACGGCGAAAGCCCGGCTGATGACACAGCTGGAAGACAAGGTTGGCACCTTGTCCTGGTATTGTCTGGATTTCTGGTCCGCGCAGCTGGGTGTGGATATCCTGGAGATGAAGGAGGACATCCGCCATCTTATCCGCGAGCGACCGCAGACGCTCGAGTTTCTGGAATTTCTGGGTCGTATCGGCAAACAAAAGGCGCTGGTAACAAACGCACATGAAGACCTGATCGTGATGAAGTTTGATTCCACTTCGATTGGACAGCATTTTGATCATGTGTTTTGCGCGCATCATTTCGGTTATCCGAAAGAGGATGTGCGCTTCTGGGACGAATTACGCGCCGTATTCCCGTTTAACCCGGAAACGACGCTGTTGATAGATGATAATCTATCCGTGCTCCGTTCAGCGCAGACCTATGGCATACGCCATCTGTTGACGATAGCGCAGCCTGACAGTCGTTATCCGAGGCGTGAGGATGTGGGGGAATTTCGCGCCATTGAATCATTTACGGATCTTGCTAGGCACGAATAAATCACCTCAGACAATAACAAAGGTCCCACACCCCGTGTTCCAGCTTCAAACCCCGGTTTTCGAACTTCGTCACTGGTCGCCATAACGGACGTGGCGTGTAATGCCCGGCCCCGGCCACATTGAATAAATCAGCATCCTGATCACATACCGTCAGCATATGTTCAGCCAGATCGGCCCAGTCTGTCGCCAGAAAGATCCGTGCATTCGTTTTTAATTTTGGTTTCAGCAGGCCGAGAAATTCCGGATTGACCAGACGTCGTTTGTGGTGACGTTTCTTCGGCCAGGGGTCCGCAAAAAAGATATAGACCTCATCAAGACTTCGGTCGGGTAGCTGGTGTTTCATCACATCAATCACGTCATGATTAATGACACGCACATTCTGTAACCCCTGTGCAGCAGCGTTTTTGATCAGACTGCCCACGCCCGGTCTGTGTACCTCTACGGCAATATAATCATTTTCTGGGTGTTGTTGTGCGAGCTTGATCAGGGTCTCACCCATGCCAGATCCAATATCGAGGATCTTTGGTGCGCAACGTTGAAAAATGGCATCGGGATCAATTCTGTTTTCACTGTAATCAATCCCGTAGACTGGCCACAAATGCTCCAGTGCATGCGCCTGTGCATCGGTCAAGCGTCCCTGCCGGAGTACAAAGCTCTTTATCCCGCGCACAGTCTGTTTTTCCGGATGTTAAGGGTTATCGGGGTAGTACGGGATGGTTGTGGAAGACCGTGTGCCGCATGGATGCGGCACCCGAGCCTACATGGATGTATTCACGGCGTGTCTGAAACAACCGTCCCGTACTACCCCCCAATCTCCAAATTGGCACGAAACAGTACACGGATCAGCTAAAAAATGTCCCATCCAGAGGTGAGGAAGCACTGGCATATGCGCGGCGTGGCATGCGCCCGGCGAGAAAGGCCTCCCGGCCGGCCTGGATACCTTTCTTCATTGCTGAGGCCATCAATACGGGATCTTTAGCCTCGGCAATCGCAGTATTCATTAACACACCATCACAACCGAGCTCCATCGCAATCGCAGCGTCTGATGCAGTACCGACACCGGCATCCACCAGTATTGGTACGCCCGCATTTTCCACGATGGTACGTATGTTGTACGGATTGCGGATACCAAGACCCGAACCGATCGGTGCGGCCAGCGGCATCACAGCGACACAGCCCATTTCCTCAAAACGTTTTGCCATGATCGGGTCATCGCTGGTGTATACCATGACCTTGAAACCCTCGCTGACGAGGATTTTTGCCGCCTCCAGTGTGGCCGGGATGTCTGGATACAGTGTTTTCTTGTCACCGAGTACTTCCAGTTTGACCAGGTCGTAACCCTCAAGTAATTCGCGCGCAAGGCGGCAGGTGCGAACGGCGGAGTCGGCGTCGAAACAGCCGGCGGTGTTGGGCAGCAGTGTGTATTTATTCATCGGGATATAGTCGAGCAGGCTTTCCTCATCCTTGTTCTGGCCGATGTTGGTGCGGCGTATCGCCACGGTCACGATCTCGGCCGCGCTGGCCTCTATCGCCCGGCGTGTTTCGTCGAGATCACGGTATTTGCCGGTGCCTACCAGCAGTCGTGAGGTGTATTCCTTGCCAGCGATGACAAGTTTATCGTTCTGGTTATTCATTTTCCAGTCTCCGGCTAGCCGCCGCCAATGGCGCGGACAATTTCAAGGGTGTCACCGTCGTTGATCCGGTGTTGTGCAAAGGTGCTGCGCGGGACGATGCTGCGGTTTATTTCAACCGCGACCTTGCCTTCGATATTCAGTTGCTGCAGCAGGGTATTGACGGTCATCGATCCTGCCAGTACTTTAGGTTTACCGTTGATAATGACCTGCATGCGGATGTGGGCCTGAACGGCTGTCAGGAAAGGTCGACCTTCATGCCTTCCTTGGCGATGAAGCAGCGCAAGGTAGAGCTTCTTTCCTCGATGATACTGTTTGCATGTTCGGCAATCTTTTCCATCGCGGCGTCATCATAGTTTGGATCATGATGGTACAGATACAGTTCCTTCACCCCGGCGTCTATCGCGGTATTGACGGTGTCGATATAGCAGGAGTGGCCCCAGCCGCGTTTCTTGCTGTAGTCTTCCTTCGTATATTGGGCATCGTGGATCAGGATGTCCGCGCCCTGAATCAGGGCCAGTTCGGAGTCGTACTCTTCGCGTTGCATGGCGTCATACAATTCCTGCTCTTCACGATTCAGCTCGCTGTACTTCTGACGAATTGCCTTGTTCAGGTACAGACATTCATTGTCGGAGATATAGAGCACTGTCTTGCCGTTTACATTGATACGGTAACCAAACGTGGTTCCGGGGTGATGTACGCTCTCGTAGGTAAATGAAAGCGGGCCATACTGGATGGTATGATTCGGCGGCGGATCCAGATAATTGATGTTTGCCAGCCAGGTCTCTGTGCCGACCGGAAAAAATGGCGCACGCATCTGGGCGGATACAAATTCTTCAATGTCCTTCTTATTCTGCCCGGGACCGAAGAAATTGATCTTCCAGTCGGGTATGAATGCCGGGACAAAAAACGGCAGACCACAGATGTGATCCCAATGGTAGTGCGTCAGCACGATCAGCAGTTCACGGACTTCTTTCTGTTTCAGCATCTCATTGCCGAACGGAATAATACCGCTACCCGCATCACAGAGGATGACGTGATCGTCCATGCGGATTTCCACACAGGATGTGTTGCCGCCCACACCAAGGTGGGTCTCGAAGGGCGCAGAATACGAACCGCGAACCCCCCAGAATCGGAGATATGCGTTACTCATAGAAAGCAATCTTATTAGAATTATTAAGGGGAATCAAAATCCAGATGCTTAATCATTGCATCCTTGATTGCCTGAATTGGCATGGGCTTGGTAATAAACTCCAGGGCACCCAATTCGCTCGCAATTGACCTGTCCTGAGCATAATCCTTGGAGCTGATCATTACAACCGAAGTATCCTGGTGTAACGGTAATTTTCTCAGATCGCGCAGAATGGTCAGTCCGTCCCTGCCCGGCATCTTGATGTTGAGGAACAACAGATCTGGCTTGTTTGATTCCAGATAGACCCAGGCCTCATCAGTGGAGCTGAACGCAACCAGATCGATATTCAGGTCCTCTGCACCACGCCGGAACAAGGTGACCAGTGACGGGCTATTATCAACAACCACGACGGATTTGGTGGTGTTTGAGGTCATAATACATTCTGGTCCGGCTTGTTCATCGGATATCGGTAATTGGCTTTAATGTAACCACATGATTCTTATTGATTATTTTATATAATTACCAGGTCATATTGGTAGCGGACCTGAAGTTCATCCATGTTACGGTGGTAATAGTACACTAAAACCGCAAAAACAGCGCATTTTCAATGATACCTGACCGTTTTTTCAGCTGGCATTGATTTTACCTGAACTGTCTGCCTAAGATAACGGGAAGTTGGAACTAGCAGTGTGTCACGGTGGCGGTATATGTGTCAGGCCAGAGTCATGGTCCCTGTTTTTCCCCGGCGGGTGTAGTTCAATGGCAGAACTTCAGCTTCCCAAGCTGATAGCGTGGGTTCGATTCCCATCACCCGCTCCAAATCTTATGCGATCCTACGGTCTGCTGGCCCTCGGGTCATCGGCCTGCAGTTTCAGCAGCATGAACTCAATACCATTCTGCTGCAGGCGTGATCGTGCCTCGTTCAGTTTTTGCTGGTCTGTAAACGGGCCGACGCGGACGCGGTACAGGCTGTCCTGGCCGTTGATGACGACACGCTGGATATCAGCGGTGACGCCGACGATGGCAATCTGTGCCCTGACCTGATCAGCCGCTTCCATCTGCTTGAAAGAACCGACCTGCAGGATATAGACACTGTTGGCGTCTTCAGGTGTCTGACCCTGAGGTTCGACGACCGGCGCCTCTGCTTCCCATTCAGAGATGCTGAGTTCCTTGTTGGGCAGGATGTTATAGAAATCGAAACGGGGTGCAGGTATGGCGGTTTCAGCGTTGGCTGCCGGTGCAGGATTGACCGCTGTCGTCTGTTCGGTGACCGGCGTGTCGGGCGTGGTAGGCTGAACCTGCGACGGTTCGGTTTTGCCCTGAAACGGCGACCAGGAGTCATCCTGTTGGCTGAGATAGATTATAAATGTGGCCAGCAAACCAAGTGCCAGACCGGTAATAAAGGGTAACAGGTTACGTAACGGTCCCGGTGCGTTGTCATGTTTTTTGCTGGCGGCGTTTTTATAGTCTCTCGCCATTACATTTCCTCCGGTGCGTTGACACCGAGCAGCATCAGCCCGTTGCGGATGACCTGTTGTGTCGCCTTGATCAGGCATAACCTTGCCCGGCGTATATTTATATCCTCAACGAGGAACTGGCACGAGTTGTAATAGGTATGAAAGTCGTTGGCGAGATCGCGCAGGTAAAACGCCAGCATATGAGGTTCGCGGTTAGTTGCCGCAGTGACGATTATTTCGCGGTAACGTGACAATGTCTTGATCAGCTCCAGCTCCTGAGGTTCGGACAGAACTGACAACTGTGGTGCTGTTACGGCGGGATCAAAATCAAGTCCGCGGTCCTGCATTTGCTTGAACACACTGGCGATACGCGCGTGGGCATACTGGATATAATATACCGGATTCTCATTTGATTTCGACTTGGCCAGATCCAGGTCAAAATCGAGATGCTGTTCAGACTTGCGGGTTACATAAAAGAAGCGGGCAGCATCGTTGCCAACATCCGTCCTTAATTGTTTCAGTGTCACGAACTCACCTGACCGTGTCGACATCTGGAGTTTCTGTCCACCGCGATACAGTGTGGCAAACTGCACCAGCAGTACCGTCAGTTTGGCCGGGTCCTGGCCCATGGCGATAATGGCACCCTTGACCCGCGGGATATAGCCGTGATGGTCCGCGCCCCAGATATCGATAATCTCATCGAACCCACGGTCATACTTGTCCTGATGGTAGGCAATATCCGAGGCAAAATAGGTTGCCTGGCCGTTCTCGCGTATGACGACACGATCCTTTTCATCGCCGTATTTAGTTGAACGGAACCACATCGCACCGTCCTGTTCATAAATATCTCCGGCTGCTTGCAGGCGGGTAATGCAGTTATCTACGGCACCACTTTTGATCAGCGAGCGTTCCGAAAACCAGTTGTCGAAGCTGACCCCGAACTCAGACAGGTCTTCCCTGATCTCGCCCAGGATCTCGTCAAGTGTATAGTCAAACAGTGAGCCATAGACCTGCTGACCCAGCGCCGACCTGGCGAAGGCAATAACCAGGTCGATTTTTGTGTCATCATCAATCTGTTCGTCCAGCAGGTTGCGCAGGGCAGTTACATCGGGTACGGCGACAGTCTGGTTTGAACGCATATAGCCGCTGGCAATGTCTTCAATATATTTACCTTGATAGGCATTTGCCGGAAAGCTGAATTGCAGGCGGTGACGGATCTGTAACAGCCTCAGCCAGACACTGGTGGCGAGGATGTCCATCTGTCTGCCAGCATCGTTCACATAATATTCAGTGGTGACAGCGTATCCGGCCTCGGTCAGCAGACGGGCCAGTACTGAACCATAGGCTGCACCACGACCATGGCCGATGTGGATGGGGCCCGTCGGGTTGGAGGAGACAAATTCAAGCAGGATTTTATGCCCATTACCTGCGGTTGATTTACCATAAAGACTTCCTTCAGCGAGGATATCCGGGACGACCTGCAGATGTGCTGTCTTGGACAGGAAAAAATTGATAAAGCCCGGGCCCGCGATCTCGGTCTTTTCCACGACCGGTATCTGAGGTAACAGTGCCAGTATGCCTTCGGCTACCTTGCGTGGGGGCATGCCGACGGGCTTGGCGAGGATCATGGCAATATTCGATGCCAGATCGCCGTGGCGGTTGTCTTTCACATGATCAATTACTACCGTCGGTACGGCGTCAAGATGGATCTGCTGCTCTGCGAGAAAGCGGGTTACGGCGATGGTCAGGTTGTTTGCAATTAGTTCTTTCATTAATAGTGTTCCGGCTTCAGATCCTGATTATATCCTGATCACTGTTAACTGATTAGGTTTAATTGGCGCAGGTGCTGTGGTTAACGGGCGTGGATGTTATAGCATTTCCAGCGGATCTACATCCACCGACCAGCGAATTTTTTTGCCTTCCTTCAGATTATCCAGTTGGCGTACCCAGGGTTGTAACACCTTTTGCAGGGCAGGGCGGTTGTCTGACTGTAACAGCAGCTGAAAGCGGAACCTGCCAGCGCGTTTTTCCACCGGTGCAGGGAACGGGCCGAATGTCTGGACGGGTTGTTCGATAGTGTCCAGCAATGAGCGGGCAGCAGTCAGGAATTGCAAGGGCAGATTTTGCTCAAATGATTCCGCCCGCAGCAGTGCCAGACAGGAAAACGGTGGCAGGCCGGTTGAACGACGTTCGTCGAGCAGCATCCGGGCAAACGTATGATAGTCACGTCTGATCAGCGCATTTAAAAATGGATGTTCCGGAAAGTGGGTCTGGATCATGACTGTACCGGGATCACTGGCTCGGCCAGCCCTGCCGCTGACCTGGATGATGTTCTGTGCCATTCTTTCGCTGGCCCTGAAGTCGGCGCTGTATAAACCACGGTCGGCGTCAATGATTCCAACCAGGGTAATGCCGGGCAGGTGGTGTCCCTTTGCCAGCATTTGTGTACCAACCAGAATGTCTGTTTCGCCGGCGCGAATACTGTCGAGGTATTTTTCCATCGAACCCTTGCGCCGGGTGCTGTCACGATCAACGCGTAAAATTCGAGCGTTGGGAAAGCGTTCGCGTAACACCTCGGTCAGGCGTTCTGTGCCATATCCTATATTTACCAGTTCACCGTCGAGACACTCCGGGCAGTTTGCTGGCACCGCCTGTTGCGTGCCACAGTGGTGGCAGATCAGGCTGTTGCGTAATTTGTGTACAGTGTAGGGGACGTCGCAGCGCCTACACTTTCCTATCCAGCCACAGCCGTGACACATTAATACCGGTGAATAGCCGCGGCGGTTCAGGTATAACAACACCTGTTTTTTCTGTTTCAGCACGTTGTCAATCGCACTGACCATCGGTTCCGAGAGTGCCCCTGTAACCTTCTGTCCGCGTATATCTACAATACGGAACTCGGGTAACACGGCATTTTCAGCACGCTTCTGCAGGGTGATCCGCTCCATCCGCTTGATGTCAATATTGTGTAATGATTCCAGTGAGGGTGTGGCCGATCCCAGGATAATCGGGACATTGTCATTATTTGCCCTGAGGATGGCGATATCTCGTGCAGAGTAACGAAAACTCTCCTGTTGTTTGTACGAAGGATCATGCTCTTCATCAATAATATATATTCCGGGATTGTGCAGCGGCGTCCAGATTGCAGAGCGTGTACCGAGCACGATATTCGCGCTGCCATCACGCGCTTGCAACCAGGCGGCCAGTCGCTCGCCATCGGACAGCGCGGAATGTAGTACCACCATACGGCCGTGGATACGTTGACGGAAGCGGTTTACAAGTTGCGGAGTCAGTCCTATCTCAGGCACAAGTATCATTGCCTGCTTACCCCGGGCAATAACGTTCTTGATGGCTTCAAGATAGATCTCGGTCTTGCCGCTACCGGTGATGCCGTCGAGCAACATGCGTTTGCCGGAATCCAGATTTGCACGGATGATGTCAAACGCCAGTTGCTGTTGATCATTAAGGGTTATGTTGGCAAGTGCCACGGCAGTTAAAGATGATGGTTCGGCTGTTACACGAGTGACCAGTCCCTTGTCGCACAGACTCTTGATGGCCACTCGCCATCCCGGCGCACTTTCATCCAGCTCGCTGTCTGACAGGCCGGCGATTGACGCTCTTAACAGATCTACCAGCTTGCGCTGCTTGATCGCGCGAACAGACAGGCCGTTATTTTCCGCGTGCCCCTCTGAGGTTAATCGCCAGATCATCTGTTCATGCCAGACGGCCTTTTTCCCCAGTTTGAGCATACCTGGTAGCGTACTGAATATTAGTTCACCGAGCGGATAGTGATAATAATCACTTGCCCAGCGTAACAGCTTCAGATGCTTCTGATCGAAAAGCGGTTGCGCATCGAGCACCTTTGTAACCGGTTTGAGTCGATGGTTTTCCAGCTTACTGGTCGCTGATACATCAACGACAATTCCAACAGCCTGCTTGCTCTTGCCGAAAGGCACCTGCACGCGCGTGCCCGGCTGCACCGAGTGGCCAGCAACTGCCAGATAGTCGAAGTGATGTCGCACCGGAACGGGTAATACGATATGCAGAATAGCGTCTACGGATTGTCTGGACATCAGGTTTCTCTTCCGGTTTACGGGCCGGTAACAGGGTGGTTGACCCTGATCGTATCATGCCGGTAATGGACGGTTGTCAGTGTCAGTCTAGAATAGCTGTTGCGGTGCAGGTGTCTGTGGTCCCTGGGGACCGGGTAATTTCATCCCATTATCCCCGGCCTCGGCTGCAGGAGGAACGTGACCTGCACGGAAAACCTCGAATATAGCATTCGGATTGTCCGCGCTGGCCAGTTTGCCTGTAGTGGGATCAATGCGTGCAGTGACCAGACCGGGAGGCTCAACCAATATCGATTGTGGTACATCGGCCAGTGCGACGCGCATATAGTCGATCCACATTGGCAACGCCGCCCGTCCGCCAACCTCGTTGGTCCCCAGACCGCGAAAATTGTCAAAGCCTACCCAGGTTACAGCCACGACGGCGGGGTTATATCCGTAGAACCACGCATCATGCTGATCATTGGTTGTGCCGGTCTTGCCAGACAGGTCATTACGTTTCAGTTCGAGTGCGCGCGTAGCGGTTCCCCTTCGGACTACGTCACGGGTGATAGAATTCATTATCCAGATATTTTGCGCGTCAACGACACGTTTTGCATAACGAGGTCCGGTGAGAACTGACTCATTCGGCGTGCTGTCGGTCGTTGATGTATGTGTCCCGGCCTCCAGGCTGACAGCTTGCAAATTATCGTTAACTGGTGGCAGGCCGGTAAGCGGAGTTGATTCTGCACAGTTTGCACAAACAATCGCCGGGTTCTCCTGAAACAGGACGTTACCGTTATCGTCTTCGATACGATCAATGAAATAGGGATCTACCTTGTATCCACCATTCGCAAAGACGCAATAGGCCGAGGCCATTTGCCACGGAGACAGGTCGCCGCTGCCCAGCGCGAGCGATAATGTGTGCGGCAACTTGTCTGTATCGAAACCAAATTTGGCAATATGTTCCAGCGCCCTCTCGATGCCGACAGCATCCAGCAGTCGGATAGATACGATATTACGTGACTGGATCAGTGCCTCACGAAAGCGGGTCGGACCATAATACTTGCCGCTGTAGTTTTCTGGTCGCCACGCCTCTTCCACACCGGCGGTTTCCCTGACCAGCGGGGCATCATTAATAATACTGGCCGTGGTGAATCCCGCTTCCAGCGCGGCTGAGTATACAAATGGTTTAAAGCCCGAACCCGGTTGCCGTCTGGCCTGGGTCACCCGATTGAAGTTACTGCGGTAAAAATCATAGCCGCCTGCGAGTGCAAGTGTGGCACCATTATTCGGATCCATTGATACCAGCGCACCTTCTACATCAGGCAACTGCGCGAGACGCCAGTTACCGGTATCGTCCTCAATGACCCGGATTACATCACCCGGTGCAACGATTTCCGCAGCGGTCTTCGGCGGGGCACCCTTATAGTTTTCGTTTTTTTGCCTGCTGGCCCATTTTAGTCCGTCCCAGCTTATGTCAATTTGTCCGATACCACTCAGATAGGCAGCAATGGATTGTTCACGTACTTCAGTCACAATCGCGGGATACAGGTTGGCAATTACGGTAAATTTTTCCAGCAGCGCCGGTGCGCTCTCATTCATCCGGGAGGAATCAAGCTGGACCTGGCCTTCCGGTCCACGGTATCCATGACGAATATCGTAGTCGAGTACCGCCGAACGCAACGCATTATTTGCAGCGGCCTGGTTCTTGTCCTTGATAGTGGTATAAACCTTGTAACCGGCGATCATCGCATCGTCACCGTATTTCTCCACCATGGCCAGGCGGACCATCTCTGCGACATAGGGAGCATCAATCTGCACCGCTGGTCGATGCAGACTGCCGGTGACAGGTGAATTTTTCGCCTGCTCGTATTCCTGCTGACTGATAAAGCCGAGGTCGAGCATTCTTCCAAGCACGTAGGTACGGCGCTCACCGGCCTTTTCGCGGCTGGTTACGGGATTCGTAGTTGATGGCGCCTTGGGCAGACCGGCAATCGTGGCGATCTGTGGCAGCGTCAGGTCCTGTATCGTGCTGCCATAATAGACCTGGGCAGCAGCACCGATGCCATAGGCACGCTGACCGAGATAGATCTTGTTCAGATACAACTCCAGAATTTCAGCCTTCGATAACTCCTGTTCAATTTTCAGTGCAAGAAATATCTCGTTGATCTTGCGCATATAGGACTTTTCATTCGAGAGAAAAAAATTACGGGCAACCTGCATGGTAATGGTACTACCACCCTGCGCCTTCTCACCTGTCAATACCAGATTAATTGCCGCACGCAGGATGCCCTGCCAGTCCACACCGGGATGCTGGTAGAAACGGTCATCTTCTGCCGCGATAAAGGCATTAATCATTTGCTGAGGAGTCTGGTCAATGTCGACCGGGATACGCCGCATTTCGCCGAATTCGGCAATCAGAGACCTGTCTCGTGAGTAGATCCGCAGCGGGATCTGCATTTTTACGTCCCGCAAGGCCTCAATATCAGGTAATTCGGGAATAACAATAAGCGAGACAACCGAGAGTGTAATTACACCCAGCAGCATTAAAGATAGCAGGATTTTAAGGCTGAACCTCAACATGTTGTGTAGTTTAAATTAAAAACAACCATATGTTCTGTTTTTGATGAAAAATGTGCTTTTTTCATGTCAATTTCTGTATTTCAAATATATGGGTTTGTTTTATAAATTTTTGTTGACTATAGTTAATGGAGGAAGTTAATGTTACGTTACATGATGTAGTGATAACTTGCGACATTAAAAGGAAAATTTTGTGTTCCCATTCAAGAAAAAATCGTTGCCACTATTGGGTCTGGATATCAGTGCAACCGCAGTAAAACTGCTCGAACTAACGCGCAGCGGGGATACATATCGTGTAGAAAGCTACGGTGTTGAACCAATACCGCCAAATTCTGTGGTAGACAAGAATATAGCCGATATTCCCGCCGTAGGCGAGGCCATAGTCAAGGTTGTAAAAAAATCCGGGACAAAACTGAAGTTTGCTGCCGCTGCTGTCGCTGGCTCGTCGGTAATTACAAAAATTATCGAGATGCCCTCCAACCTGTCTGATGGTGAGATGGAAAGCCAGATCCAGATTGAAGCAGATCAATATATACCGTTCCCGCTTGAAGACGTGGCAATGGATTTCGAGATTGTAGGTCAGGTGGACAACAATCCTGATCGCGTCAACGTGATGCTCGCAGCATCACGCGCAGATAATGTAGAAGCAAGGGTCGGTGCCATTGAACTCGGCGGATTGAAGGCGAAGGTTGTTGATATCGAGGCGTTTGCGCTTGAGAAAACCGTCAGGTTGATCGCACAACAGCAGCTCGGCGGTGGTGAAAACAAGATTATTGCAGTTGCTGATATCGGTTCATCGATTACAACATTCAGTGTATTTGAGAACCTGAAGATAGTGTATTCACGTGAGCAGCAGTTTGGTGGTGCGCAACTGACGGAGGAAATCCAGCGTCGTTATGGCCTGTCGTATGAAGAGGCAGGTCTGGCCAAGAAACAAAGTGGGCTGCCCGACAATTATGGCCCGGAGGTACTGGAGCCATTCAAGCAGAATATGGCTCAGCAGATAAGCAGGGCCCAGCAGTTTTTCTTTTCTTCCAGCCAGATAGCAAATATCGACTATCTGTTGCTGGCAGGTGGATGTGCTTCAATTATCGGAATCAGCGAACTGGTCGAATCAAAACTCGGCGTTCCGACGATGATAGCCAATCCGTTTGCAAATATGGCCCTGGCATCGAAAGTCCCCGCGCAGTCGCTGCAGAATGATGCCCCGGCAATGATGGTCGCGTGTGGTCTGGCATTAAGGAGTTTTGACTAATGGCAAGAATTAACCTGCTCCCCTGGCGTGAGGAGCTACGCAAGCAGAAACAACAGGAGTTCGTGACATTACTGGGCATGTTTGCAGTTATCTCTGCATTAATTGTTGGTCTGGTTCATGTCTATAACGGTCAATTGATAGACCATCAGCTGAGCAGAAACAAATATCTTGAAGAAGAGATAGTGAAGCTGGACAAGAAGATTGAGCAGATTAGCGAACTGGAAAAGGAAAAGCAGAGACTGCTCGACAGGATGCGAGCTATCGAACAGTTGCAGGGAAATCGTCCGTTGATCGTCCGGTTCTTTGACGAACTGGTAAGCAGCCTGCCGGAAGGTGTCAGTGTGCTCAAACTTTCACAGCAGGGTAGAAATATTACGATTGAAGGTGTAGCGCAATCCAATGCGCGCGTGTCTTCCTTCATGCGTAATCTCGAATCATCCGAGTGGCTGGCTAACCCGCAGCTGGACATAATTCAGGCCACGGATGCAAGTGGAGCCCGTTTAAGCAATTTTACATTGCGTTTTGCCCAGGTGGTACCGAAGGTCGAGGGTGAAGAAGGTGAAGGTGAATGAAAAAGCTAAGTCTTGAAGATATTAAGAATCTGGACCCGAATAACCCGGGTCTGTGGCCCATGCCTTTCCAGCTCGGGCTGTGCTCGATACTTATGGTGGCGTTGCTGTTTGCAGGCTGGAAGTTTGATTTGAGTGTCCAGCGTGAACAGCTCTCGTCAGAGGTTGCAAAGGAGGTTGAGCACAAGGAAGTTTTTGAACGAAAGCAAAAACGTGCTGCAAATCTGGATGCGCTGAAAGAGCAGATGATAGAAATGAAACAATCGTTTGGCGATATGTTGCGTCAGTTGCCCAACAAGACAGAAATTGCGGGATTGATTGTGGATGTGTCCCAGACCGGTTTGTCTGCAGGGCTTGAGTTTGATTTGTTCCAGCCACAGGCGGAACAGCCGTCCGAGTTTTATGCCCAGTTGCCAATCAATATCAAGGTTCGCGGTACTTACCACCAGTTTGGCGAGTTTGTCAGTGGTCTGGCGCAGTTACCACGTATCGTTACTGCCCACAATATCCTGATCCAGAAAGACGAAAAGACCGGGGTGTTGACAATGTCTGCTGTAGCGAGGACCTACAGGGCCATTGAGGAGACAGAATAATGAACCGTAAATATACCCTGGGTCGTATTAGCGCTGTTTGCGGATTTGTTTTGCTGGGTGGTTGCGTGTCTACCGATATGAGTGATCTGGAATCGTATGCAGCGGAAGTACAGGCAAGGCCAGGCGGACGCATTGAGCCATTGCCCGAGATTAAGCCTTACGAGGCGTATGCCTACCAGAGCTCAGAGGAAGGTAAGGTTGATCCTTTTGAGCTGTTTTATGAACAACGTCAGTCCAAGCAGGAAGAAGTGACAGATACAGGTATGACGCGCGAGCTTGAAATGGAGATCAAGGTGCGCAACCGGGAAGAGCTTGAACAGTATGAGCTCGACAGCCTGAAAATGGTTGGAACCATGGATGATACAGAACAGCTATGGGGCATCATTGTGGATCCGGACGGTATAGTGCATCGGGTGACTGTCGGCAACTATGCCGGAAGAAATATCGGCAAGATAGTAAACATATTCGAGGATCGCATCGAGCTTCGTGAGATAGTCAGAAATAGTCAGGGCCGCTGGGAAGAAAGACAGGCTGCTATCGCATTAATTGAACAATAGCCATCGGGGTATAACTTATGAGTTTGACTGAACAATTCACTAAACCGGCTTTATTGATGAAGGTCTTCAGTAAATTGCTTTCATGCGGTGCGGTCATCGCTTCGGCAGTGTTGCTGCAATCCGCTGCACAGGCAGTTTCGCTGGATGACATTGAATTTTCATCCATGCCGGGTGATCAGGTGGTCATCAACCTGAAATTTTCGGAGCCTCTTGCAGAAGAGCCTGTGAATTTCACGATTGATAATCCGGCCAGAATCGCTATTGATTTGCCAGAAATTTCCCTGAATCTCCAGGAAAGGAACCAGTCTATTGGTATCGGAGATGTGCTTGGTCTGGTTGCGGTTGAAGCCGGTGGCAGGACACGCGTGGTTGTCAATCTGGTCAAACAGTCTGGTTACGATATCAGTATGCAGGGTAACTCTGTTTTGTTACAGATAGGTTCCGGTGGTGGCGCAACTGTCAGCGAGGCCGAAAAGCCTCTGTCGAGTTCCATCGCCTCGTCGGCTCCGATTGCGGCCGGTGCATCCGCCATCCAGAATATCGATTTTCGGCGCGGCGAACGTGGTGAAGGCAAGGTCATTATCACCCTGTCTGATTCTTCGGCTGGTATCAATCTGGGTGAAGAGGGCGGAAGGATCGTGGTTGATTTTGCCTCGGTCTCCCTGCCGGCCGATCTGGACCGCAGGCTTGATGTGATTGATTTCGCGACTCCAGTAAAGGAAATAGATACCTCGGCAAATTCCGGTGGTGCGAGAATGGTAATTACCACAGTGGATGATCAGTATGATCACCTCGCCTATCAGTCGGGCAACGTATTCACAATCGAAGTCACCCCGCTGACCTCGGAAGAACAGGCCGAGCTGAAACGTCAGCAGTTTGGTTATACCGGTGAAAGGTTATCGCTTAATTTCCAGAATATCGAGATTCGCGCTGTGCTGCAGCTTATAGCCGACTTCACCGGTCTGAATCTGGTAGCCAGTGATACCGTCACCGGAAGTGTGACCTTGCGTCTGCGTAACGTTCCCTGGGATCAGGCGCTGGATATCATCCTGAAATCAAAAGGCCTGGCCATGCGTCAGGACGGTAATGTGATGATGGTAGGTCCGCAGGAAGAAATCGCAGCACGCGAACGTATCGAACTGGAGTCTCTAAAGCAGGTAGAAGAGCTTGCACCATTGCGGACAGAATTCGTCCAGATCAATTATGCCAAGGCCAGCGACTTTTCCTCACTCATCCAGTCAGGTGAGACCAGCCTGCTGTCAGACCGGGGTACCGTTTCGATAGATGAGAGGACCAATACACTGATCGTGCAGGACGTTGCCGCCAGTCTGGAAGCGATTCGCGACATGATCTCCAAACTCGATATTCCGGTTCGTCAGGTCATGATTGAGTCGAGAATTGTCAATGCTGATGAAAGTTTTACGCGTGACCTCGGTGTACAGTTTGGTTACAGCAAACACACTAACCAGGTATCGCAGGCGGACGGTAACCTGTTTGGCGCAGTTGGTGGTGCCATACCCGGCGAGACAGATTTCGGCGTACCGACCTCATTTAATACCGCAGGCAATGATAATCTGATGGTCAACCTGCCGGTAGCAGGCGCAACATCTACGTTGGCAATGGCGGTGGGCAAGATTGGCTCCTACCTGTTGCAGCTTGAGTTGTCCGCCCTGTTGGCTGAAGGGCGCGGTGAAGACATCGCCAGTCCGAAAGTGATTACTGCAAACCAGTCCGAAGCGCTGATCGAGTCTGGTGTCGAGATTCCATTCCAGCAGGCGACTTCAAGCGGTGCGACTTCGGTATCGTTTCAGAAGGCCGTGCTGGCCCTGCGCGTAACTCCGCAGATTACCCCGGACAACAGGGTGCTGCTGGATCTGGACGTCAGTCAGGACACACGTGGGTCACCTGATGTACAGGGCGTGCCCCCAATCAATACCCGTAATGTTGCGACCAAGGTACTGGTTGATGATGGTGAAACGGTTGTACTGGGCGGTATATACAACCAGGTCGACAGGAATTCGATGGATCGTGTCCCGTTCTTTGGTGACCTTCCGTACCTCGGTTTCCTTTTCAAGAAAAACCGGGTCGAGAAATCCAGGACAGAACTGCTTATCTTCGTAACACCGAAGATACTGAAAGAAGACCTGACCATATAGGCAGAACCTTGTAGAAGTACGGAATCACTGATTGAAGGAATATGGCCGGTATATCCGGCCATATTCTTTTTAAGGCCCGGCACGCGGGTTCTGCTTGAAATCAGCAAGATTGGCCGGTACTTTTGCAAACTGTCTTCATCGTATATACAGTCCATGTCCAAAACAGATAATATTTTCCTTGTGGGTCCGATGGGCGTCGGAAAGTCGACAATCGGCAAAAAACTCGCGAAAAAGCTGGGTATGCGTTTTATAGACTCCGACAGGGAAATCGAGAAACGGACCGGGGCGGCTATCCCGCTGATTTTCGATGTGGAAGGTGAGCAGGGCTTTCGGGAGCGTGAATCGAGATTAATCGACGACCTAAGCCAGGAATGCGGTATTGTTCTGGCAACCGGCGGTGGTGCGGTGTTGGCCAGGGCAAACCGGGATATACTCGCGGAAAGGGGATTTGTGGTTTATCTCTCCGGTTCCCCGGAACTGTTAATGAAACGTACGGCGCATGATCACAGTCGGCCATTACTTGAAACCACGGACAGGCTGGGAAAAATCAGATTGTTACTGAAAGAAAGGCAGTCGTATTACGACGAAGTTGCGGACATGACCCTCGTCGTTGACAAGCTGTCTGTCAGACAGATTATTGATCGCATATCAGAATTTATCAAAGAGACATGAGAGAAATTAACGTAAACCTCGGTAGTCGTAGCTATCCAATATATATCGGTAGTGGTTTGTTGCAGTCGGCCGATTTGTTCAGAAAACTGGTTAACACATCACAGGTAATGGTGGTGACAGATACGAATGTCGAAAAGTTGTATTTGTCTGGATTACTCAAATCACTGGATGGTTTCAAGGTATCAGTCCATGTCATACCCGATGGCGAGATACACAAGAACCTTGAGACTATGAACGGACTTATGACCGATCTGTTGCAGAACCGCTTTGCCCGGACCAGTTGCATGATTGCCTTTGGAGGAGGTGTGGTGGGTGACCTTACCGGGTTTTCGGCGGCCTGTTTCCAGCGCGGTATAAAATTTATCCAGGTGCCGACCACGCTGCTCGCACAGGTGGATTCCTCGGTAGGTGGCAAGACCGCTGTCAATCATGCGCTTGGCAAGAACATGATAGGAGCCTTTCATCAGCCTGCAGGTGTAATTGCTGATGTGTCGGTGTTACAGACCTTGCCCGCACGTGAACTCGCCTCTGGCCTCGCTGAAGTGATTAAATACGGCTTGATTCGTGATCCTGATTTTTATGTCTGGCTGGAATCAAATATAACCCGTCTTGTTGCCAGGGAACCGGAAGTACTTGAGTATGCAATAGAACGTTCCTGTTTTAACAAGGCCGAGGTAGTGGCCGAGGACGAAACCGAGACCGGTGTACGTGCCACGCTGAATCTGGGCCATACGTTTGGCCATGCCGTCGAGACCGGGTTGAATTATAAATTGTGGCTACACGGGGAGGCGGTGGGTCTGGGTATGTTAATGGCTGCACATATGTCGATGTTGTGTGGCTGGTTAACCGCAGAGACTTGCGAGCGCATAAGGGCGTTGTTAGTGCAGGCAGGATTACCGGTAAATCTGCCAGTGGAACTGGCGAATGCCGATATCCGGGAGCTGATGTCAGTTGACAAGAAGGTGAGTCACGGCCGCTTGAAACTTATCCTGCTGAAAGGTATTGGTGAAGCAGTGATCACTGACAGCTTCGCGGAATCCGCGTTGCTTGAAACCATACGCCACTTCACACCCACGGGTAGATGATGGATACGCTGGCCAGCTACGCCGCCCGGGAATCAAACTCACGTGGCAGGATGCATGCTGAGGCAGAGCCTGGCCACCATCGCAGCCAGTATCAGCGTGACCGGGATCGTATCATCCACAGTTCCGCCTTCAGACGACTTGAATACAAGACACAGGTATTCGTCAATCACGAAGGAGACATGTTCAGGACCCGGTTGACACACAGCCTGGAGGTTTCACAAATAGGTCGAACTGTCGCCCGCTCACTGGCCTTGAATGAAGATTTGACAGAAGCCATCTGTCTTGCACATGACCTTGGCCATACCCCGTTCGGACATGCGGGACAGGATGCGTTGAACAAATGCATGAAAGATTATGGTGGGTTTGAACATAATCTCCAGTCATTACGGGTCGTTGACCAGCTGGAGGAGAAATATGCAGATTTCCCCGGTCTCAACCTGATGTATGAAACCCGTGAAGGCATACTGAAACACTGCTCGATAATCAATGCGAGACAGCTGGGAGAACTCGGACAACGGTTTATAGAAAAACAGCAACCGTCACTTGAGGCGCAGATCGCTAATATCGCAGATGAAATTGCCTACAACAACCATGACGTCGATGATGGCCTGCGGGCCGGATTACTCGATATGGAACAGCTATGTGCAAGCGACCTGTTCAGGGAACAATACAATTTGGTCAGGGAAAAATGGCCCGCACTGGATATGAAGCGGACCAAGCACGAATTGATAAGACGCATGATTAACAAGGTCGTGGTTGATCTGGTGCGGACCAGCCTGGACAGGATAGCCACGCATAGTCCAGTCAGTATTGAGGATGTCAGGAGATCCGGAGAGGGGTTGATCCGTCTGAGTGATGAAGTGAAAGAACAACACCTGCAATTAAAACAGTTTCTATACAGCAATCTCTACCGGCATGAACGGGTGATGCAGATGACGGTTAATGCAACCACAATTATTACCCGGCTTTTTAATGTATATATGCAGGATCCCGCTACGTTGTCCCCTGAAGTGCAGGCACGAATCGGGACAGGAAACCCGGAACTACACAAGGCGCGTGTCATTGCAGACTATATTGCTGGAATGACAGACCGTTTTGCGATACACGAATCCCAACGACTGGGACGCTAGCCATCCCCGGCTGTCTCTGAGCTGCGATTTTTTAGTATAAATTCGGTAAAAAAGCCTGTTCGTACCTGATTTATGCTGTCTTTAGGGTCGCATCCTGTCCAGTGCAGGGACGGCATGGTAAAGACGTCTTGTAAATTCTCTCAAATTCTTTAAAAATGCGAGAATTACCTGTATTGTAAGCAGTGGGCTCTGGCACGATATAAAGTATGTTGCACCGTGACATAAACAGGCCGTTTTGGATATAATCACCCTCCTTTTTGCATAAAATTTGAAGGCACCGGTTATTTCAGACGAAATATCGATTGTGCCTGTGTGACGGAATTACCATTTTGTTCCTTCTGTTTATGTGTAAGAACAACAAACAGCCTTTTGTAAAATAAACGGTGAATAGCTGATGAAGAAATTTGCAAGTCCTCCCATCGCTGATGGCATGTATGATCCTGCGCAGGAACATGATGCCTGTGGTGTCGGTTTTGTCGTGGACATGAAAGGCCGCAAGTCACATCAGATCGTGAAAAATGCGTTGATCATCCTGCAAAACCTGTTGCACCGTGGTGCATGTGGATGTGAAGAAAATACCGGTGATGGTGTTGGAATCCTGCTCCAGATCCCCCATAAATTTTACAGTAGAAAATGCAGTGAACAGGGTATCACCCTGCCTGCGGCCGGGACCTACGGCACAGGTCTGGTGTTCCTGCCGACCTTGCCGGAAGATGCACGTGCCTGCGAAGTGATCCTCGAACAGGTTATTGCCGCCGAGGGACAGCAATTACTGGGCTGGCGAAATGTGCCGACGGATGATTCCTTACTGGGGCATACGGCGAAACTGGGCGAGCCTGCCATCAGACAGGTATTTATCGCACAAACAAATCCGGCAGACAGTCCTGAGACTTTCGAACGAAAACTTTATGTAATACGCAAGCTTGCCGAGCATGCAATCATGAAGAGTGAGATTGACGGCAAGGACCTGTTTTATGTCCCCAGCCTCTCCAACAAAACCTTTGTTTACAAGGGTATGTTGACCGGGGATCAGCTTGAACCGATGTTCCCTGATCTCTCTGAGACCGATGTTGAATCTGCGATGGCACTGGTCCATCAGCGCTTCTCCACCAATACATTCCCGTCCTGGCGTCTGGCACAGCCATTCCGCTATATCGCCCATAATGGCGAGATTAATACACTGCGCGGCAACATCAACTGGATGCGTGCACGTGAGGCGCTGTGTGAATCATCGCTGTTTGGGGATGATCTGAAACGGATATTCCCGATAGTATTTGAAGGCAGCAGTGACTCGGCAACATTCGATAATGTGATGGAGTTTCTGTACATGGCAGGTCGATCATTACCGCATGCGGTATTGATGATGATCCCCGAGGCCTGGAGTGGTCATGAAACAATGGATGCAGACCGCAAGGCGTTTTACGAATTCCACTCCTGCCTGATGGAGCCGTGGGACGGTCCTGCCTCGATTGCCTTTACTGATGGCGAAATAATTGGTGCCGTACTCGATCGAAATGGTCTCAGACCTTCACGTTATTACGTTACCAAGGACGATATCGTGATCATGGCGTCCGAAGTGGGTGTGCTGGATGTGTTACCGGAAAACGTACTGTTGAAGGAACGTCTGCACCCTGGAAGGATCTTCCTGGTCGATACAAAGCAGGGCCGGATTATTGATGATGCTGAACTGAAAAAGGCCTGCGTTTCTGAACATCCCTATGCTGAATGGTTACGGGACAACCTGATTCCGATTGAGAAGTTACCCGATGCCAGGCAAATCCATGGCACGGATCCGGACACACTTTTACAAAGACAGCAGGCATTTGGTTATACCCATGAGGATCTGAAGGTGATCCTGGCGCCGATGGCACGTGATGCCGTTGAACCGGTAGGCTCGATGGGAACCGATGCGGCGCTGGCGGTACTATCAAATCGTCCACGTCTGCTTTATGACTATTTCAAGCAACTGTTCGCGCAGGTCACCAATCCACCACTGGATGGCATACGTGAAGAACTGGTCACCCAGATCTCCACATCTATCGGGCCAGAAGGCAATCTGTTGAAGCCGGAGCCGAAGAGCAGTCGCCAGATTAAACTGCAGACACCCATACTCACAAATGCAGAGCTGGCAAGAATACGTGATATTAATGTTTCCGGTCACAAGGCCACAACAATACCGATATTGTATCCGGCGAAAGAGGGCGGTACCGGTCTTGGTCAGGCGCTGATAGAGGTATGCAAACAGGCGCATGCGGCAATTGAGGCAGGTAATACGTTTATCATATTGTCTGACCGCGGAGTGACTGACAAGCTTGCGCCAATACCTGCACTGCTTGCCACCTCGGCTGTACATCATTATCTGACCCGCAATGGCGATCGTACCCGTGTTGGTCTGGTCATTGAAACTGCCGAACCGCGTGAAGTCCATCACTTTGCCTTGCTGGTGGGTTATGGCGCCGGTGCCATCAATCCGTATCTCGCGTTTGAGTCGATAGGCGGTCTGATCGGTGAAGGTGTGGTACCTGTGATGGAATACGATGTCGCCGTGAAGAATTTTATCAAGGCGGTCAACAAGGGACTGAACAAGACCATGTCGAAGATGGGCATTTCGACAGTCCAGTCCTACCGTGGCGCCCAGATATTCGAGGCGATAGGGCTGAACAAGGACTTTATCGATAATTATTTTTGCTGGACGGCGTCCCGCATCGGCGGAATAGGTCTGGATATGGTCGCGAAGGAAGCGCAGTTGCGCCACCATGCGGCATTCCCGGAAAGGAAAGTAAAGGCAAAGGACCTGGAATGGGGTGGTGAATACCAGTGGCGGCGTGACGGAGAATACCACCTGTTCAATCCGCATACTGTATTCAAGCTCCAGCATGCAACGCGAACCGGCCAGTTTAAGATATTCAAGGAATACACCAGTCTGGTGGACGATCAGAATGAACACGCCGCAACCCTGCGTGGCCTGTTCGAGATGAAATATGCGAAGAAGCCGATTCCGATAGAAGAAGTCGAGTCTGTCGAGAATATCCTGAAACGTTTCTCTACCGGTGCCATGTCGTACGGTTCCATCAGTCAGGAAGCACATGAGACACTGGCGATTGCGATGAACCGTATTGGTGGCAAGTCGAATACCGGTGAGGGTGGAGAAGACCCTGCACGTTATATCCCCGATGCAAATGGCGACTCCAGACGTAGCGCGATCAAGCAGGTGGCCTCGGGAAGATTCGGCGTGACCAGTGAATATCTGGTCAACGCGGACGATATCCAGATCAAGATGGCACAAGGCGCAAAACCGGGTGAAGGTGGACAGTTGCCTGGCGCGAAGGTGTATCCGTGGATAGCCAAGGTGCGTCATTCAACAACCGGTGTGGGCCTGATTTCGCCACCGCCGCACCATGACATCTATTCAATCGAGGATCTGGCACAGCTGATCCACGACCTGAAGAATGCGAACCCGCGTGCCCGTATCCATGTGAAGCTGGTGGCTGAAGTTGGTGTAGGTACGGTCGCTGCCGGTGTAGCAAAGGCGCATTCAGATGTGGTGCTGGTATCCGGTTATGATGGTGGTACCGGCGCATCACCGATCAGCTCATTAAAACATGCCGGTCTGCCGTGGGAACTCGGTCTGGCCGAGACGCAGCAGGTTCTGGTCAGAAACAAGTTACGCGATCGTATCGTGGTACAGACAGACGGCCAGTTAAAGACGGGCAGGGATGTTGTGATAGCCGCATTGCTGGGGGCCGAGGAATTCGGATTCTCAACCGCACCGCTGGTAGTGATGGGATGTATCATGATGCGGGTTTGCCATCTGAATACCTGTCCGGTGGGTATCGCCACCCAGAATCCTGAGCTGCGCAAGAAGTTTTCAGGCCAGCCAGAGTTTGTGGAGAACTTCTTCCGTTTTATTGCTGAGGAAGTGCGTGAGTACATGGCCAAGCTGGGTTATCGCACCGTCAGCGAAATGATTGGCCATGTCGAGAGACTGGACGTCAGGAAGGCGGTTGATCACTGGAAAGCGAGGGGCCTGGATTTCTCGAAACTCTTGCACAAACCGGAAGTTGAACCGGGTGTTGGAATTTACTGTACAACCACCCAGGACCATGGTCTGGAGAAGTCCCTCGATATGACCACACTCGTCCCATTGTGCAAGCCTGCGCTTGAACACAGGATGCAGGTCGATGTGATACTGCCGATACGTAATACCAATCGTACCACCGGTACGATACTGGGCTATGAGATTACGCGCAAATACGGTGCAGCCGGGCTGCCGGAAGATACCATACGCGCACATTTTAATGGTTCAGCCGGCATGAGTTTTGGCGCATTTCTGCCGCCGGGCGTAACGATGACACTTGAAGGTGATGCCAACGACTATCTGGGCAAGGGCCTTTCCGGTGGCAAGATAATTGTCTATCCTCCCCGCAACGCGACATTTGTTCCTGAGGAGAATATCCTGGTGGGTAACGTGCTGCTGTATGGTGCCACCCGTGGTGAGGCCTATTTCCGCGGTATTGCAGGTGAACGATTTGCTGTGAGAAACAGTGGTGTCAGTACTGTGGTTGAAGGTGTTGGTGATCATGGTTGTGAATACATGACTGGTGGCACAGTTGTAGTCATCGGCGGAACCGGACGTAACTTTGCTGCCGGTATGTCAGGTGGGACTGCCTATGTGCTTGATGAAAAGGGCGATTTCAATATACGTTGCAATCTTGGCATGGTCGATCTGGACAAGCTGGAGAAAGCAGATACCGAAATCGTCAAAAATCTGTTAACAAAACATTATCAGTATACCCACAGTACCGTAGCCAAACGCCTGCTCGACAACTGGTCCGTCAGCCAGACGAAATTTGTCAAGGTCATGCCGAAAGACTACAAGAGTGTTCTGGAAGCGATCAGAAAGGCCCGGGAAGCAGGTACGTCGGAAGAAGAGGCGATAATGGAGGCCGCTCATGGGTAAGATTACCGGATTTATGGAGTTTACACGCGCGAAGCAACCGTATCGACCGGTTGCAGAGAGACTGAAGGACTGGAAGCAGGTGATGGCCCCCTGGCCGATTGCCCCGTTAAAGACCCAGGCATCCCGTTGTATGGACTGTGGCATTCCGTTCTGTCATGAAGGATGCCCGCTGGGTAACCTGATTCCGGACTGGAATGATCTGGTCTATCGCGATCAGTGGATGGAGGCGATAGAACGTCTGCACGCAACCAATAACTTCCCTGAATTTACCGGTACACTCTGCCCGGCCCCTTGTGAAGGCGCCTGTGTACTTGGTATCAATGACGAGCCGGTCACAATCAAGGCTGTCGAGCTGTCGATTATAGACAAGGCCTGGGAAAACGGCTGGATCAAGCCGATGATACCGGAGACAAAAACCGGCAAGAAGGTTGCGGTGGTCGGTTCAGGACCGGCCGGACTCGCCGCTGCACAGCAGTTAAGCCGTGCCGGGCATGAGGTAACAGTATTTGAACGGGACGATCGTATCGGCGGTCTGTTGCGCTACGGTATACCCGAGTTCAAGATGGAAAAGAAACAACTGGATCGTCGTCTGGAGCAGATGCAGGCTGAAGGCGTCATATTCAAAACGGGACAACATGTCGGTGTGAATGTCAGTGCTGCGACGCTGCGCAAGGAGTTTGATGCGGTATTACTCGCAGGGGGTGCATGCGCACCGCGAAACCTGCCGGTTCCCGGTCGTGACCTGCGCGGAGTGCATTATGCGATGGACTATCTTTCCTTGCAGAACAAACGCTGCGAGGGAGATACGCTGGATGAAGATAAATTCATCAGCGCGAAAGGAAAACATGTAGTTATCATCGGTGGCGGTGATACCGGAGCTGACTGTCTGGGTACGTCCAACCGTCAGGGCGCGCTCTCGGTACATCAGCTTGAGATCATGCCGAAACCACCGTTAACACGTGCACAAAACAATCCCTGGCCAGAATGGCCCCAGATATACCGGACTGCTTCCGCCCATGAAGAAGGTGTTGAGCGTGTTTATTCCGTCTCAACAAAACGGTTCATTGATGATGGCAGCGGCCAGATCAAGGAGCTGGAGCTGGTCAAGGTCGAAGTGAAAAATGTGGATGGCAGGATGAGCTTCCAGGAAATAGCAGGCAGTGAGTTCCGTATTCCATGTGATCTCGCCTTGCTGGCGATGGGTTTCACCGGACCTGAAAAGAACGGCATGCTGGAACAGTTCGCAGTCAAACTGAACGACCGTGGCAATGTGGCCCGGGACAAGAACTGGATGACCAGTGTCGATGCTGTATTTACTGCCGGTGATATGCAGCGGGGACAGTCCTTGATCGTCTGGGCGATTGCCGAAGGCAGATCAGCAGCGAGGGGTATCGATACCTTCCTGATGGGCAGTTCGGATTTGCCCGCACCGGTTGCCTGATCGCGAATCCCGGTGCCAAAGCTAAAAAATGACAGGTTAATACGCGCGCTGTTGCGCCAGCCTGTTGATGTGACGCCGGTCTGGATTATGCGCCAGGCCGGTCGTTATCTACCCGAATATCGCAAGACCCGTGAACGTGCCGGCGATTTCATGACGCTGTGCAAGACACCGGAGCTCGCCTGTGAAGTTACGCTCCAGCCATTACAACGCTTTCCCCTTGATGCAGCGATCCTGTTTTCTGACATACTGACCATCCCCGATGCAATGGGACTTGGGCTGACGGTGCTGGAAAAACAGGGGCCACGCTTCGCCCGGCCCGTGCGTTCCCTGGCTGAAATCCAGGCATTAGCAATACCCGATCCCGAACAGGAACTTCGTTATGTAATGGATGCTGTCCGCCTGATCTCGCGTGAACTCGATGGCAAGGTGCCACTGATTGGTTTTGCCGGGAGTCCCTGGACGATAGGTACCTACATGATAGAAGGCGGATCCAGCAAGGAATATACGTTGGCAAAGGGCATGATGTACGCTGAGCCTGCCACCTTGCATCTGTTACTTGGCAAGCTGGCGGATTCAATCACGGCTTATCTGAATGCACAAATAGCTGCCGGTGTGAATGTGGTGATGGTATTTGATTCCTGGGGTGGTGTGCTGTCAGCCGAGTGTTACCTTGAGTTTTCCCTGCAGTATATGCAACGCATTGTAGCAGGCATCAAACCCGGGCCCGATGGCAACAAGGTACCGGTGATCCTGTTTACCAAGGGTGGTGGATTATGGGTAGAACAAATAGCACAGGCCGGGTCTGATGCGATAGGAATCGACTGGACTGCCGATATCGGCAGGGTAAGACAGCAAGTCGGCAGCAAGGTGGCAATCCAGGGGAATCTGGACACTGCAGTTTTATATTCGAATCCTGAAGTTATCCGACGCGAGGTTGGCAAGATCCTGGATGCGTATGGTCATGGCAGTGGTCATGTATTCAACCTCGGCCACGGTATCCATCCTGGTATCGACCCGGAGAATGTTGCTGCATTGGTAGCTGCAGTTCATGAGCTGAGTGAGAAGTATCACTAGGCACCGGTTAATGACACCTCGCTACATCCGCCGTCTGCTTATAATCGTTCAAGACACGCTGTGAATACATCCATGTACGCTCGAGCGCCGCTTTCATCGCTGCGCTTCCTGCTTCGCTTGAAAGTCCAGCCGTTACATCCATGTAACGGCGCAAACGGCTCCTTAACCCGCCGATTGCCCATGCGGCTAACGGTCTTTCACAATTATAAGCAGACGGCGGATACCGAATATTAGGGCAGTCTGTAACAGGTAATCAGACACCAGGTTGGTCGATCTGGCGCCGCCGCAGGCCCACTGCAATGATTACCACCAGCATAATCAAACCCAGCACCGGATAGTTTCCCGTATGTGCATACGGTGTCATCCCGTCAAACAATCTTGCGGTGCCTGCCAGTGTGGCAGGCGTGAATTGAGGTATATCCGCGACGACATGACCCTTCTCATTGATGATGGCGGTAATTCCGGTATTCGTGGCCCTTAAAAGATAACGCCCCGATTCGATAGCACGCATACGCGCCATCTGTAAATGCTGGTGTGGTGCGAGTGAGTCGCCGAACCAGGCGTCATTACTCACGTTAACGAGGATGGCGGCATCGGGGAGTGCCTCGATCACTTCCTCGCCGAAGGTATCTTCATAACAAATCGAGATACCCATATCAAACTTTTTCGTGCGCAGCACCGGCGGTGTGTTGTCACCCGCGCTGAAGTCAGACATCGGGATGTTCAGGTAATCAACTACGTCGCGCAGGATGAAATCGAGTGGCAGGTATTCACCAAAGGGCACAAGATGGCGTTTGAAATAAAAGGAAATGTCATCACCCAGCATGACCACACTGTTCAGGTATTTTCCGGTCTGCGGGTCCTGGTAGGGCAGGCCGGTCAACAGGTACGAGTCAGTTGCACGCGTCAGTTGCATCAAGCGCTCAATATAAGCCTCAATCTGGTGGTAGAAGGCCGGGATAGCGGCCTCGGGCCAGATGATGAGGTCAGCACCCAGATGCGGCTCTGTCAGTTCAAAATAACGATCCAGCGTGGGTTGGCGCATCTCCGGTGTCCACTTCAATTGTTGCGGTACGGCACCTTGTACCAGTGCCACGGAAATGTCAGCTGCCCTCGGCACAGTCCACTCATAGTTGGCAGAGTACAGGCTGATAGCCCATATCATAAATACAGCAAGCAATACGGGTATCTGTTTACGAATCGGGGTAGACAACACACACACAAGCGAAGTGGCAGTGAACATGACAGCGAGGCTGACACCAAACACGCCGGTCAACGGCGCGAGACCGTTCAACGGGGAGTCCGTCTGCGTATATCCCAGATTCAGCCAGGGGAAACCGGTAAATATCCAGCTGCGGACCCATTCTGCCAGTGTCCAGATGACGGGTATCAATAATACGCGGGAGCATATGGGCCAGGACGCGACGAACAGGCGGGCTATCAGATAACCCGCCCCGGCAGGGAACAGGGCGATGAACATGACAAAGGCAAAGGTCAGCATGATGGCGCCGACCAGATTGACACCACCAAACAGGTTGATACTGATATGCAGCCAGCCTGTACCGACTCCAAACATGCCAAGCCCGAACAGGTAACCCGTGATAAATGCTGAACGTGGCGTCGAGTTCAGCCACAGTCCGGTCAAAACGGCGCAGGAAAGGATCGCTACTATCCACAGATTACAGGGTGCGTACGCCAGCGGTAAGGTAGCGCCCGCCGCCAGCGCAACCAGATGGCGAATCAACGGGCTGGCATGCGGCAGTCTCATGCTGACCGTACGCTCACGCGACAGACCGTCCGCTACTCATCCGCGCCCGGGGTATCAGGCAGCTTCTCAAATCTCATCAGATGGATCCTTCTACGGTCGGCCCGCAATACCTTCACATTAAAGCCGGCAAAATCTGTGGTCTCACCACGCTTGGGCAGATGTCCAAATGTATTGGTCACCAGTCCGCCTATCGTGTCATATTCGTCGTTGCTGAGATTGGTGTTAAAACGCCGGTTAAACTCTTCAATCAGTGTGGTAGCGCGGACGGTATAGCGGTTACGTCCGTGCAGGAAAATATTGTCTTCCTCGTCTATGTCGTATTCGTCCTCGATTTCGCCGACGATTTCCTCGATCACGTCCTCAATGGTGATAAGGCCGGTCACACCGTATTCATCCACAACAATCGCGATATGATTGCGGCTGACCCTGAATTCGCGCAACAGCACATTCAACCGTTTACTTTCCGGGATAAATACCGCCGGGCGCATCATGTCCTTCAGATCGAACTCCTGATCTTCCGGATTGGCAAGGTAGGGCAACAGGTCCTTGGCCAGCAGTATTCCCTGGACATCGTTGATGTCATCGCCGATGACGGGAAACCGTGAGTGTCCGGAGGCAACGACGCTGGACAGGATTTCCTGCATTGTTGAGTTTGAGGACACCACCATCATGTTGGCTTTTGCTACCATCGCGTCCCTGGCCTGCATGTCGGCCACATGCAGTGCACCCTCAATCATGACAAGTACATCCGGATCAAGCAGATGTCTACTTTCTGCATTCCTGAGCATTTCTATCAAGGCCTGCTGGTTCTTCGGTTCACGCTTGATGAAACATTTCAGTTCATCCAGCCAGGACAACTTGTGTGATTCAGTATGGTTATTCATCTCGGATATTATTCGTAAGGATTGGGAAAACAGAGTGATGCGAGTTTGCTGATTTCGATAGATTCCATTTTTTTTGCATCACGGGGTTTGATGTGATCATAACCGGCCAGATGCAGGATGCCATGGATTACCATGTGTGCCCAGTGTGCATCCGGACGTTTGTCCTGTTGTCCGGCCTCGTCTGCGATGACATCGGCACAGAGCACGATATCACCCAGCAGTTCCGGCATCAGCGGGTTATCTCCGGCCGGAAATGACAGGACATTCGTCGCTTTGTTCATACCGCGCCAGGCCTTGTTCAAGGCAGCACTCTCCTTTTTACTCACGATACGGATAGTCATGACCGCCTCGTCGCGTACATCCGCCAGTCCCAGTCGTGCCCACTTGCGCAGTTTCACCGGTCCCGGGACGCCGGCTTTGGCCGTTGCGTACTGAATGTCGATATTAACTGTCATACTGGCCTATCTGGTTTCGTCCGGGTCGGCAGTTTCATGGCGTTCGTAGGCGTCGAGGATTCGGGCCACCAGCGGGTGTCTGACGACATCTTTCGAATTGAAAAATGTGAAGCTGATACCGGACTCGTTGTTGAGAATATCAATGACATGACGCAGGCCTGACTTTTTCCCGCTGGGCAGGTCAATCTGGGTGATGTCTCCGGTAATGACGGCGGTAGACGAGAATCCGGTACGGGTCAGGAACATCTTCATCTGTTCTATCGTTGTGTTCTGCGCTTCATCAAGGATGATAAAGGATTCGTTCAGCGTACGTCCGCGCATGAAGGCCAGCGGGGCTATCTCGATTATGTTGCGTTCGATATATTTATTCACAGTTTCAAAACCGAGCATTTCAAACAGTGCGTCATACAGCGGTCGCAGGTAAGGATCAACCTTCTGGATAATGTCACCCGGTAAATAGCCCAGTTTCTCTCCTGCCTCAACCGCCGGTCTGACCAGTACGATACGTCGTGCCCTTTCGGTCTCGAGCGCGGCTACCGCTGAGGCCACTGCCAGAAATGTCTTGCCCGTACCTGCCGGTCCGATACCAAAACTGATGTCGTGAGACTGGATATTTGATAGATACTGCCGTTGCCGGGGGCCGCGCCCCTTGATGATGCCGCGTTTGGTCCTGATGGCCACTTCTTCATTAATCACGTCAGGCAGTTCAGCTTCATTGTCCGCCTGTTGCAGGTACAAATGAACCGTTTCACTATTCAGTCTTTCTGTGGCTGTGGACTCATAAAGTGAGGCCAGCAGGCGTCTGGCAACCGCCGTCGTGCGTGGTGTCCCGATGACACGGAAATTGTTGCCCCGGTTGTTTATCTCGATACCGAGCCAGCGTTCTATCTGGCGCAGGTGTCCATCGGTTGGGCCGCACAGGTTCGCCAGCCGGTTATTGTCCTGCGGCGACAACACAAACTCGGTTGTGTCAGTTTTCAGGATTTCAGTGACGGTATTCAATCAGTCAGGCTACGGCAGATTCAGGTGTGGTACTGGCGGTCCGGTTTTCAGTGACCAGCATACCACGCAAGGTATTGGTCCGGGTCTCGGTGATCCTGACGGCAACAACACTGCCTATCAGGTCAGGATCGGCACGGAAGTTTACGATACGATTGTTTTCGGTACGACCATATAACTCGTCAGCACGTTTACGGGAGACCCCTTCAGCGATCACCTGCTCCGTTTTTCCCACCATCGCTGCGCTGATGGCGGCGGCATAGCCAGTGATGGTTTCCTGCAGCAACTGCAAGCGCTGTTTTTTCAGCTCGGGAGGCGTGTCATCCGGCAGACTGGCCGCCGGTGTGCCCGGGCGTTTGCTGTAGACAAAACTGAAAGACTGATCAAAGCGTATAGTCCGGATCAGATCCATGGTCTGGTTGAAGTCATCCTCGGTTTCTCCGGGAAAGCCGACGATAAAATCGGAAGAGATGCAGATATCCGGTCTGACTTTCCGTAACTTGCGTATACGGGACTTGTACTCCAGCGCCGTATGGCCGCGTTTCATCAGCGACAGGATACGGTCTGAACCGCTTTGTACCGGCAGGTGCAGATGATTCGCCAGCTTGGGTATACGAGCATACGCATCTATCAGCCGGTCTGAAAATTCGAGTGGATGAGATGTGGTAAACCGGATGCGGCGCACCGAATCGATTGCCGCAATATATTCAATCAGTAATGCAAGATCTGCTGTGCCGCCATCATGCATCGGGCCACGATACGCATTGACGTTTTGTCCAAGCAGCGTTACTTCCTTGACCCCTTGCGCGGCGAGCTCGTATACCTCGGTCAGTACATCATCAAACGGCCGGCTGATTTCCTCACCGCGTGTATAAGGCACGACACAGAAGGTACAGTATTTGCTGCACCCTTCCATAATCGAGACAAATGCGGCGGGTCCAGTGGCACGTGGTTCAGGCAGGCGATCAAATTTTTCGATTTCCGGGAATGAGATATCGACAACTGGTTGTTTCAGACGCGTCGCCTGGTCATACATTTCCGGCAACCGGTGTAGTGTCTGTGGACCAAATACCAAATCCACATAAGGCGCACGGTCACGGATGGCATGGCCTTCCTGACTGGCGACGCAACCACCCACACCGATAACAAGGTCCGGCTTCAGCTTTTTCAGTTCGCGCCAGCGCCCGAGGTCAGAAAACAGCTTTTCGGAGGCCTTTTCCCGGATCGAGCAGGTATTGACCAGAATGATGTCGGCCTCGGCCGGGTCACTGGTCATTGTTACCTGGTGCGATGCCGTGAGTATGTCCTGCATCTTGTCAGAATCATACTCGTTCATCTGGCAACCGAACGTTTTGAGAAACAGCTTTTTTGACATAAATTATGAAAAATTGATAAAACTGCTCCATATTGAAAACCAATATGTAGGAGATCTGCACTCCGGTCAGGTAATTCGCGGCGAGGGCGCCGCTCCTACTGTAGTTTAAACTGAGCTACAGCCAAATTATCACATAATATCGACAAAATGCGGTAACTATTAGCGTAGTATCAGGCTGGAAATGTCCACAGCGCTGGCCAGACGGGTCCGGGCGGGCAGAACAGACGATATTCCGATCAATTGTGGTTCATATCTATCTGAAACAACAGATAATTTTTCTCGATCACCGCAATAAAGAATGAAATCGAAAACAGGGGCAGCCGGCAATAGAAGTACTGTGTCCGGGGCAGCCGGAGTACAATAAAACCAAGCTATGCCACTTTATACCTATTATTGCGCAGAAAACGACCAGGCGGTCGAGGTGTCTCATACTATGCAGGCCAGGCTGCGCACCTGGGGCGAGCTGTGTTACGTGGCACAGATACCGCTCGGGGATACAGACCCGTTGGCACCGGTCGAGCGGATCTTACGCGGCGCTGCGCCCGGCGTTGCGGTACCGGTATTTAACAGCGAGCTCAAAAATGTCGGTTTTACCAAACTGGTCAAACGAGACCAGGGCGTTTACGAAAATGTGACCGCTGTTAATGGCGAAAAAAGGTACATGACGGCGGGCGACAAAGACTCGGTCCCGCATATCAAGAAGAAGGTGCAGGACTGATACACCTCAATGGCGGTCCAGTCAGCGACCGCGTTCTTTATCCCGAGACGATAGCAGGTTCAGTTGTTGCTGCAACTTCTTGTAGCGTTGTGACACCTGGATCATCTGATACTCCAGACCCAGATAATAACTGAACTGCTTGTTCAATCGAAACGAGGAGGCGGTGATGAAGATGAAATATAACAACACAAACCCGCCCAGCGTACTGTTATACCTGTCACCCAGTATGATCAGATAGACGCCCGGTGGTACCAGTGCCGGAAACGCATAGAACAGGATCACCCGTTTGCTGACGGCATAACCAACAACGGCACCGGCAACCAGACCACACACAATCAGCATGACCAGGCTGTTATAGATGGTGAACTCTATCAGGCGGTCCTGTTCGTAGGGAACCAGCAGGATAGTCGAAGCACCCCACAGGATGCCCGAGAAGAAAACGCTGGCGGTGAAAATATCCAGCCATTTGTTCGCATTTTCCGGGGTGACCGGTTCGCGGCGTTGTTTCCAGATTATCAGGTAGCGCGCCAGCGAATAGAGGACAACGACGGATGCCCAGGCCAGCAGTCGTCCCTGGTTGGAGATGTTCCACAACAACAGACACACGGCCGGTGCAGCCACGATAGGAAACAGAAAGGTAATGATCGACTGGTTATACAGGATCTGTATCTGACTGGACAGACGATGAAATGCCTGTAGTTGATCCATTTGTGCAAACTCCTGTATGTGTAAGTGACCTGTCCCTGTATCTGCCTGTCTGTACCCTGCGTTAGCGATTACACAGAGGAAGTCCGGCAGGGTTCGGTAGCCTGTGCGGCCGGGATTTTCAGCAATATTGCTGTCAGCTCATTATACCTTGAAAAAAACGGGGAGTGACCACAGTCCAGCTGAAATATTTGTACACATTTTGTGGACGCATACATCATGCGCTGGCACACGGGTGGTACGGCGCGGTCCTGCAGACACTCGATATAAAACCGGGGGACAGACCCGAAATTTTCCGTTGTCAGTCGAAGCGGCGTGATAAATGGCAGCAACGGCTCAGGTTGTATCCGGGCGCGAGCAACTTCGTAGTCGGACTCGCTACAGTCGTGATAAAAGGCGGAACGAAGGATGTCGACAGGTATCGTCAGGAAGGCCTTGTCGTGGGACAGCACCATATTGGGGGCGGCAATTGACCCTTCCATCCGGTCATCCAGGTCATTGATGCATGACCCATCCGCGAGCAGGAAACCGGCAATATAGACCAGGTGGCTTACCCGTTGCGGCATCCGTTCGGCAACACGCGAGATGACAATTCCACCCATGCTGTGGCCTGCCAGTATCACTGGACCCTCTATCCCGGATAGCAGCTGACAAATAGCGTCTTCATATTCGTCGGGTTTAACAGGCCTGACGGCGCTGCGGTCCGCCCCGTGTCCGGGCAGATCCGGCGTATAGACCTGATGTCCGGCAGACCGCAGGATCGGCGCGACGTGCTTCCAGCACCAGGCCGCGTGCCAGGCCCCGTGTACCAATACATATGTAGTCATTAATCCGTCGCCCCTGTCCTTCTGTTCCTGCTTAATCTATATTATCCGCACTTTTGCGAAAAGAATTGAAAATCACTCGTGAAAGCCTTGACGTGTCCCAGCCGGATTCAAGACCATACAGGAAAACAGCGTGTGCAAATCCAGAAAATAATCGATGAACGACCAATGACTCCGGCGCAGGTACTGGTTGTGCTGCTCTGTTTTGTGCTCAATATGATAGATGGCATGGATGTGGTGGTTGCGTCCTATGTGGCACCCCGCATTATCGAGGAATGGTCCGTATCCTCGCAGACGTTTGGTCTGGTATTCAGTTCTGCCCTGATAGGCATGGCCTCCGGAGCGATGTTCATATCCCCGTATACGGACGTGATCGGTCGGCGCAACATGGTGCTGATTTGTATTGTGATCGTCTCGGTCGGCATGCTGTTGACGGCGTGGGCGAATTCCGTTCCACAACTGGCGCTGTTACGGTTTTTCACCGGTCTCGGCATCGGTTCGATGCTGGCCAGTCTGACCTCACTTGTATACGAATATTCACCGGCCAGCCGACGTAATTTCGCCGTCAGTTTTGTGTTGAGCGGCTATCCGGTAGGCGCTACGTTGACCGGACTGATGGCGGCGTGGCTTATCCCGGAGTTTGGCTGGCGCTCCATGTTTTATGCAGGTGCCGCCGTATCGCTGGTGATGTTGCCTGTTGCCCTGCTGTTCATGCCGGAGTCACTGGAGTTCCTCTTGCATAAACAACCGGCCCGCGCACTGGAGCGTGCCAATGCGATCCTGACAAAACTGCGTATTGATCGGCTCACCGCCATGCCGATCCGCCCTGGTTCCGGTCAACCCGTGTCAGGTGGTCACTCACTGGCGGGTAATATCAAATTGCTAATCACCAGAGACAGGCTCGCCTCTACCTTGCGCCTGTGGATCGCCTTTTTCATGGCGTTTTTTACGCTGTATTTTCTGCTCAGCTGGATCCCGAAAATTTCCGAAGGCACCGGTCTGACACCGGCACAGGGTTCCTATGCCGGCGCCGTGTTTAATCTGGGCTCATTTTTTGGCATCGTCTGTCTGGGATACATCTCCGCCTGGTTTGGACTGAAACGGATGATATTCATCTTTCTGATCCTGTCAGCGGTATTGATGGTGGTATTCGGGGTATTCCGCTTCGGGCTGGTTATGTACATGACGGTTCTGTTTGTGCTCGGATTTTTCGTGCAGGGCGGTTTTGTCGGCCTGTATTCGGTTGCGGCGCGTTTGTACCCGGTGGAGATACGCACGACAGGTGTCGGCTGGGGTATAGGCCTTGGCCGGTTTGGTGCGATTCTCGCCCCGACACTGGGAGGCATAGCGATAGGCATGCAGTTACCGGTTGCCCTGGTGTTTATCCTGTTTGCACTGCCCTTTATTATTGCCGCCTTTGCTGAGACGGGCATAAAAAGCACGAATATAGACTAGAATGTCCGGCAAGTTTGACCCGACACCGTAGTAGAAAAAAAGCAGACAGGACAGGATTTCGTAAATGAGTGCCATCATCGCCGCCGCCGCACCGGTTTTACTGACCGTATTGCTGGGATATTTCATTGCAAAGGCGGGCAAACCGTTTGATGGCAAGACTATCTCCTTTCTGGTCGGCACGATCGGTACGCCGGTACTAATCTTCTACAGCCTGATACACAGTACCGTCAGCCCCGATGCGCTCGCCGAGATCAGCGGCGCTACGCTACTGGCAGTGGGGTGTTTTCTGCTGATCGGTTTTGCAGTGCTGAAATTTTTTCGCCTGCCGGTACGCGTGTTTCTGCCCTCGCTGTCTTTTCCGAATGCTGGAAACCTTGGTCTGCCGTTGTCGCTGTATGCGTTCGGCGATGCCGGTTTGAATTATGCCATCGCAATCTTTGCACTGGTGGCCATTTCGAATCATACGATCGGCCATACCATCAGCGCGGGACGGGGCCACTTTCGTGAGGTCTTTTCCAACCCGGTTATACCTGCGGTCGTGATTGGTATCCTGGTTGGGTATTATGATATCGCCCTGCCGGTATGGCTGGACAATACGTTTGAGTTATTGTCTGGCCTCACGATCCCGCTGATGTTGTTGATGCTCGGTACCTCACTGGCGCGTATACCGGTAACCACACTGACCCGCTCGTCCTGGCTGTCGCTGCTGCGTATCGGTATGGGGGTTGCTGTGGGGTTGACCATCTCCGCCCTGTTTGGCTTTACCGGCGCTGAGCGTGGTGCATTTGTGTTGCAGTGTTCAATGCCTGTAGCGGTTTATAACTATGTCTATGCGCAGATGTATCACAGCAATCCGGAAGAAGTCGCCAGTCTGGTCGTCGTGTCTACGGTGATGTCCTTGTTTACGACGACACTGTTGCTGTTTTATCTGGTTGGCTGACAGCACGTTAATCAACTTCATAACCGGGGAAGAGGCATGTCGATGCGTACACAGGTAGGAATTATTGGTGCCGGCCCGGCCGGTTTGACCCTGTCCAGGATCCTGCATCAGCACGGCATTGACAGCGTTATCATCGAACGCAAGTCCCGCAGTTATATCGAACAGCGCGTGCGTGCCGGTGTACTCGAACAGGGGGCGATGGATCTGCTGAATCAGATCGGGATCGGCGAACGGATGATGCGGGAAGGCATGTTGCACCAGGGCATCGAGCTGCGTTTTGATCAGACGGCACACAGAATAGACTTCCAACAACTGACCGGAAAAAGCATCATTGTTTACGGGCAGCAGGAGGTGGTAAAAGACCTGGTCGCGGCCCATCTCGCCGAATCCAGACCGTTGTTATTCGAGGTGGACGACGTCAGTTTGCATCAAATCGATTCTGATACCCCCGTGATTAAATTCAGACACCAGGGGCAAGCTATCGATTTGCAGTGTGACTATATTGCCGGCTGTGATGGCTTTCATGGTATCTCGCGTCCGCACATCCCGAACGCCAAAATATATGAACATAAATACCCGTTTGGTTGGCTCGGCATACTCGCCGAGGCGGCACCCTCCAGCCATGAACTGATCTATGCCGCACACGAGCGCGGCTTTGCCTTGCACAGCATGCGTTCTCCGAAGCTGGTCAGGAACTATATCCAGTGTGCGCCAGATGAGGACGTGAACAACTGGTCCGATGATCGGATCTGGGAAGAGTTGCAACAGCGTATGCAGCTGGACGGCGGGTTCAGCCTGAACGAAGGCCGCATCATCGAAAAGTCCATCACGCCGATGCGCAGTTTTGTACTCGAACCGATGCAACATGGCAGCCTGTTTCTTGCCGGTGATTCTGCACATATCGTTCCCCCGACCGGTGCGAAGGGCATGAACCTCGCGCTTCGCGACGTACGTGTGCTCGCGGATGCGCTGGTTGCACGCTATAAAACCAGCAATCGCGCCAGGCTGGATACCTACACCACCAACTGCCTGCACCATATCTGGCGGGCCCAGCACTTCTCGTCGTGGATGACCTCAATGTTGCATCGGTTCTCCGGGCACGATGAATTCCAGCGGCGGATACAACTGGCCCAGCTTACCAGCATCACTGAATCAACCGCAGGCTCTACCTGGCTGGCTGAATGCTATGTCGGGCAATAGCTTGCAATATTGCGGAATGAGTACAGCGCGGCGTCGAGATTCTTTACACCCATAAATTGCACAGTAACTTACTGAAATAGCTGGATAAATTATGAATCGTCGGAGTTTGCTGATATACCTGCCGCCGGAATACTTGACAGATTGACGCCGTAACAAATCATAAGCTTTTGATTTTAAATGAATATATATGTGGCACGATAAGTGCTTTTTTCTTTGCAGAACAAAGAATTTCCGTGGAAAACCAGAGGGACATAAAAATGAATAAAATGGTCAGAATTTGCCTGCTCACAGCCGCACTGTTTACCAGTATCGGATTCGTAGCCCGTACGGCAAGCGCGTTACCTATCCTGGGCGAAAAGCTCTTCTACACGGGTGGGGATATCACCGTGGAAGTACTCTCCGCGACAGCAGGCTACACCAGCGACCTGTCCCTGTACCTGTTTTCCCCGACACTAAGCGTGGTTTCCGGCGCCTATTTCGGTACAAACCACAGTGTAGGCCTGATCACCACCGTAAATCCCGAGGATGACTTCGGTTACTCGATTGGTGATGAACTGATGTTTGGTATTTATGTACGTGACAGCGGCTATACCTACCTGATGGGCGGCGCCGCACGCAATCCGGATGGCTTGATACATGCGGCCGTTGATAATCTGGGATCCAACCAGTACATCGTCGGCTTTGAAGACCTCTACGGTGGTGGCGACCTGGATTATGACGATAACCGGTTCCTGTTCTCGGGTGGTCTGGCAACCTCATCGGAAGTGCCTGCCCCAGCGACATTACTGCTGCTGGTATCCGGCCTCGCCGGTCTGGGATTCACCCGGGCAAGACGTCAGATCCAGTAATCCAGATCCTGTTGTAATAAAATTGACCCCATCTGTGTAATGCAGATGGGGTTTTTTTATTTGGGCCTCCCGCATAATATGAGAGACTGGTTGTCCTTCCTCATGCAAACCAGGCTCGAACGTTATGGAAAAACCAGTCGTCGGCGCAATAAACCAGTTTCATGACTCAAGCTATTTACGAAACGGGGCGAGCCGCTTTGTCCCTACACCGGAACGCACCCGATTATTTAATTTCATCCTGTCCGAGATTCGGGCAAAGCTACTGGAATCAGGCCAGGTAGTCGAACCGGGTATTGGCCCCGGTTATCTCGCAGGCTTCATGCTGGATGCACCGGCCTGCTCGCAGAATAACGCCTGTTTCAAGGCGGTAAAATGAGAAGTGAAATGATCAACAAGAATAAGCGCTACGCTACCTGTATTTATCGGACAGGGATCCTGTTCAGCCTGTTGTTAACCGTCGCTTGCACAAACAATGATGCAATCCGTACGAGCAAGCCTGAAGCTATTGTGAGCCATACCGCCACCGCCAGTACCCTTCGGGTCGATACCGAATCCGCCCGGCTTAATCAATGGTTCGCGGACAAATATGCAGAAGAGCTGGCCTGGTCTCCAATCACCTTGACCAGTCTGGGTTCCCGGGAGAAATATGACCAGATAGATGATTTCAGTGAACAAGCCGCAGATGACTTCCTGCGCTGGCAGGCCGCTACCGTGGCCGAATTGAAGGCCAACTTTGATTACGCCGAGCTGGACACAGACGCCCGGGTCTCTTACGACCTGTGGGTTTACCGCTATGAGAGTGCGTTACCTCTACTGCCGTATCGCCGACTGGGGTATCTCTTTACCCAGATGAATGATCCGCACGCCTGGTTGCCCAACGTTCTGATTAACCAGCATCTCGTTGAAAGTGAGCAAGATATACTGGCTTATATCAACAGGATCGGCGGAATAGCACATGCGATAGATCAATTGCTGGAACGTGCCCGTATGGCCGCCGCGGAGGGTGTACGCCCACCCCGATTCGCCTACGAGAATGTGATTGCCGTATCAAAAAACCTGCTGGATGGCGCGCCGTTTGTAAATAACCGAGGGAAAGACACCCCATTGTGGAGCGATGCCACAAGCAAGATAGCGGGACTGCTTGAAACCGGCAAGATAGACCAGCAACGCGCTGACAAGCTGTTGGCCGAGACAAGACAGGCCTTGCTCGATAAATTCATGCCGTCCTATAAGAGACTGATTAACTGGTTTGAAAATGATCTCATAAATGTAGATGAGCACGCACGGGGTGTTTCTGCATTGCCTGATGGGGCCACCTATTATGAGTTCCTGCTGAAAAACATCACCAATACCGGGGCGAGTGCCGAACAAATCCACCAGACAGGTTTACGCGAGGTGGCGAGGATACGGGGTGAGATGGAGCGTATCAAGGAACAGGTCGGATTTGAGGGTACACTGGAACAGTTCTTTACCTCTATCCGCGGCAACAATCGCTTTCTGTATCCAAACACGGATGAGGGACGTGACGCGTATCTGCACGAGGCTGAAAACTTCTTCGACAGATTGCGCGATAAATTACCGGCGTATTTCGGCATACTCCCCAGGGCCGAACTGATCGTGAAAAGGGTGGAGCCATTTCGTGAGCAGGACGGTGCCCCGCAGCATTATCAGGCCGGTACCAAAGACGGCAGCCGGCCGGGAATCTACTATGTACATTTGTCCGATATGGCGTCCATGTCGAAAACCGAAATGGAGGCTATTGCCTACCATGAAGGCATCCCCGGACATCATTTGCAGATCTCAATTGCAAGAGAGCTGGAAGACATCCCGGAGTTCAGGACAGAGAGCGGCTCGGTCAGTTACACCGAAGGCTGGGCCTTGTACGCGGAATATCTGGCAAAGGAAATGGGCGCATATGCCGACCCCTACAGTGACTTCGGCCGCCTGATGACCGAGATGTGGCGCGCCGTGCGTCTGGTGGTGGACACCGGCATCCATGCCAAAGGCTGGACGGAAGAACAGGCGTTTAACTATTTCCGGGAAAACTCACCGAAGCCTGAGGGGCAGATACGCAACGAGATTCAGCGTTATTTTTCCCTGCCGGGACAGGCGACTAGCTACAAGACCGGCATGTTGAAGATACTTGAACTCAGAGACAAGGCTAAAGCTGAGCTGGGTGAGCGATTTGATATACGTGAATTTCACGACGTTGTGCTCGGCAATGGATTTGTGCCGTTGACGATACTGGAAAGGCTGGTGGATGACTGGATAAGGCTGAATAAAGCGGATTGACAAGACAGCAGTGTAATTCCGGTACAATATCGGGTGCCTATCAACCGCGTCTGTTGCGACCTGTACACGACAAATCTAAGTGGGTGATACAGAGAACGAACATCCTCCGGTTGGGATAGAGAAAATCACTTGCCAGGTTAACCCGGATAAACACGGAAAGAGCCATGAAATATATTGTTCTTGTTTTGTTGCTCTGCGTCAGCATCACGCCTGTTTCGGCTGCTGATTTTCAGTGTCGGGTGGAGGGTGGTGTATACAAGCCCCAGGGCGAATCGATACTTCATGACGCGGGACAACTGGACAAGTCTCTTATTGGCGAGGTTTTTTTTGTTTCAAGAGGAACAGGTGTCGTAGTAGGTAACAATATACTCGGGAATGAAGCTGAACAGATAACCATTCTCCGCAATATCGATGAAGTTTTGAATTCATTTGAAGTGATGACGATGAACGAGCATTCCGACGTGAAGCTGCTGGATATATTTGAATTCAAGGATAAACTCACATTTAAATATTACTTTGGATATCCTGGTCTGCTGGTTATTGGCAGTTGTATTGAAGTAATTCAATAGAATCCAGTCTCTATCCAGACTGGGGCGGTGATATGTTCAGGATACAGAATTGGAATCACTGCTGGAATGGTAGATTGATGACTGAATCAGGTTACAAGACCAGAGCCAGGGAGATCTCGCCCGTTTTGTTATAAACTAAAAAACTGACTATATCTGACCTACGAATATAATATTATCCAGAAGGAAAATTATGAAGATTCAAGTCCCGGAGCATTTGACAAGACATCATGGCGGCGGCATTTTAATTAAAGATGGCCGCGATCAGTTTAGTCAGGTCAGCGAGAAGTTCGCTGAAACATTTGAACTATGGGGCGGACTCAAATCCCGGGATAGGGTATTGGATATCGGATGTGGTCCAGGACGTATGGCGATAGGTATAGGTGAGAGATTCGGCTGGACAAATGACTATATCGGTTTCGATATTAATAAGGCAGATATAGAATTCTGTAACAGTGTTATAACAAAACAGTTTCCTTCATTCAGGTTTTATTATTTTGATGTTGAAAATTCACATTACAACAAAAAAGGGTTGCTATCAGCCAGCACGGTAAAATTCCCTGCCGAAGATCATACAATTGATTTTGTTTTTGCTACCAGTGTATATACACATCTCTACAATAAAGACGTCGCCCACTACCTGAAAGAAACCGCGAGGGTATGCCGAGGACGGAGTCTCTCTACATGGTTTATCATAGACGAAAAATATGAAGCTGGACGCAAGGCTGGAAAAGCCCGTTTTAATTTTCCGCATATTGCCACGGATGGTACCTACATCCAGGATCTGGAAAAAACCCTTGATGCTGTTGGCCACAAGATCGAACTGATAGAACAGATGCACCGCGATGCCGGACTGAAAATAACTGATATTTATCCTGGTGAGTGGACCGGACAGGTGAAAGGTCGTCACAGTCAGGATGTGATCGTTTCAGAATTAGCGTAAATGGTGGTATGGGTGGAATCGAACCACCGACCCCAGCGTTATGAGCTTGAACAGTAATTAACAAAAACAGTCACTTACGGTGCTTGCTCTGTACCAAAATCTAGTTGAGTAGGGGTTCGATCATGCTGTGTCCAATCTGGATTAGGCACAAGTAGGACACGTTGTTCTCGGCGTAACAAAATCTTTCGCGTTTTATGATCCATTTTCTATTCCCGTTCTCCCGGATCTCTCCCGATCAAAAATTATTTCAGATCAGGAAACCACACTTTGTGGCTTGCAATATCTCATATTGAGATATATACTTTTGTTGTGCATGTCATAACAAGAAAGCGAATACGCGAGTTCGCGAAAACGCACAGGGAGGCGGAAGAGCCGCTCAGGGTGTGGTACGCCATTATGTCCAATACCGACTTCCGCTCGTTCGCCGAGCTCAAACAGGTCTTCAGCTCGGTCGATAAGGTCTGGAAATTCACGGTCTTCGACATCGGCGGGAATAAATTTAGACTGATTGCGGCAATCCATTACAATCGCAAGAAGGTATACATCCGGCATGTGCTGACGCATGCCGAATATGATCGAGGAAGATGGAAGGAGTAATCATGCAGACAAACAAATTTGAACAGGTCGTTAGAGACTACCGCCGGCTGCGGACGATGGCGCCGCTCGGTACCCTGCGCACCAAAAAGGAGTATGAGCGCGCGGTCGACATGCTGGATGCGATCCTCGACCAGATTGGGGAAGACGAGAAACATCCGCTGGCGGAACTCGCCGATGCCATGAGCGTCTTCGTGGAAAAATACGAAGACGAGCACATACCGATTCCCGCAGCCAAGCCAGTGGCGGTGTTGAAGTTTCTCATGCAAGAGCACGGCTTGCGGCAGGCAGACCTGCCGGAGGTCGGCAGCCAGGGTGTTGTGTCCGAGGTGTTGGCGGGCAAACGAGAACTCAATACGGGACAGATCAAGCACCTCGCCAAGCGCTTTGGCGTTTCGCCGGCGGTATTTATCTGATAACCGGATGTGGACGCCCATGTACCACTCCTCTCTCCCCGGCGTTTGTGGAAAATTTTTGGGGTCAGAGTAGAGTTTTGTAAATAAATTGGTGGCTATGGGTGGAATCGAACCACCGACCCCAGCGTTATGAGTGCTGTGCTCTAACCGTCTGAGCTACATAGCCGATATTGGGATAAATACGTCAGAAAACCGCATATTCCGGACCGGGCAGGGCCCGGGAAAGGCGAATTCTGGTTACTAAGGCCCGGGTTGTCAAGTATGGATGCGGGGAATCTTGAGATCCCTCGGCTGCGCTCGGGATGACAGGCCTTTATAAAAGCCCATTAACGGGTGCCGAACACCACAATCGATTTGCCGGCCACACTGATCAGGTGATCCTCTTCGAGGTCTTTTAACACCCTGCCGACCATCTCGCGTGAGCAGCCTACGATACGGCCAAGCTCCTGGCGGGTAATACGGACCAGCATGCCGTCCGGGTGTGTCATCGCTGCCGGTTCCTTGCACAGGTCGAGTAGTGTTCTCGCAACGCGTCCCTTCACATCGGTCAGGGCCAGATCGCTGACCTTGCGGCTGGTCTTGCGCAAGCGGATCGCCAGTTGTGAGGCAATGGCAAATAACAAGTCGGGGAAGATCTCGTGCAAGCTTTTCATCCTCTCGTAACTGATCTGGGCGATTTCACACTTTTCCTTGGCCCGAACGAATGCGCTGCGTTTCAGCGAGTCATCAAACAGGCCGAGTTCACCGAAGAAATCACCGGGGTTCAAGTAGGCCAGCACGATCTCGCGGCCTTTTTTGTCCTCAACCTGCACGGTGACGGAACCGCTGATAATATAGTAGAGGTCGGTAGACGGATCGCCCTCGCGAATAATCAGTTGTTTGGATGGATAGGATTTCCGGTGACAGTGCTCCAGAAAGCGCTGGGTCAAGTTATCTTGTAGTTTCAGTGACGGATTGACCATCTTTCCCCCCTGTTCGGTAGTTTAATACCCAGGATTGTTTATTATTAAGGTTATGATCGGGTACTATGTATCTCTTTTCACGCAAAATCAACCATTTGGAGTTTCGAGATGGAAGCCAAAGTAAACTGGATTGGTGGTGCCGCCTTTGTAGGTGAAACCGCGAGCGGTCATCGAGTGTTGATGGACGGGCCGCCAGAGAGTGGTGGCAGGAATCTTGGGCCACGGCCGATGGAGAACCTGTTGCTGGCGATGGGCGCGTGCAGCAGTTTTGACGTGGTCCACATACTGCAGAAGGCGCGTCAGGAGATTCAGGACTGTAAGCTGGAGATTTCAGCCAAACGGGCGGAGACCGACCCGAAGGTGTTTACGGAAATACATCTGCATTTTATCGTGACCGGCAATAACCTGCAGGACAAGCAGGTCGAGCGTGCAATCAATCTGTCGGCGGAGAAATATTGCTCGGCCTCGATCATGCTGGGCAAGACCGCAAATATCACGCATACACACGTTATCAATCCCACTACCTGAGTTGGCGCGGCCGACTCCCTAGTCGGTTGCGTGGATCAACAACCCTGCCGGTCCGGTGACGATCTTCTGGATCAGCGCGGGCAGGCGTTTAGTCTCGGTCTTCTGATAAATCCGTTTCAGATGTGTCCTCGCGGTCTGGTAGGTGATTCCGAGGGTGGCTGACACATCTGCCAGATAGGGATTAAACACCAGACGCGAGGCGATCCTGGCCTCGGTCGGTGACAGTTTGTACATTGTGCGTACCAGGTCCTCGATTCGTTGGGCGTCGTTCACACTGTCAAACAGGAACAGAACGGAGCCCTGTACCGGCTTGTCCCGCTCATCCACTCTCGCGGACAGCGGGAACAGCAGAAAATGCAGCGTGTTGGCCTGGTCATTCAGTGTAAATACGGTGCTGGTTTTATCGCGTACTGAACGGGTGATGTCCCGTTTCATACGCGGACTGGCACAGTCGAGCACACTGCCCCCAATAGACAGCGCCGGATTATTCTCGAGGATAATGTCGGCAGAGCGATTACGGTAATACACCTGTAATTGATCGTTGATCATAATGACGCCAGAGACCAGATGATCAAGTGCCTCCGATAACATCGAATAATCAAGTCGGTTGCTGGCCGGTTCGTTGACCGATAAATCCGTGTCCTTGATGCCGGGCTGGCCGTTGGTGGAGGTACGTGCAAGTGCGATTTCGATATTGACCTTCAGGTCTTTCGGTCGGATTGGTTTATTGATATACCCGTACGGCATCGATTGTTTGACCGCCGCCAGCGTCTTTTCATCCGAATAGGCGGTGACGTAGATAACCGGGACGTGGTGCCGGTTCATGATGATATCCGCCGCTTCGATACCGTTGATGCCTTCACCCAGGTTGATGTCCATCAAAACCAGATCCGGCAGTTCCTGCTCAATTGCTTGCAGGGCCTCTTCTGCACTGTTCGTTAGTGCTGTCACCCGATAACCGAGATTCTCCAGATGCAGACGGATCAGATTACCCGTGGTGGCACTGTCATCAACAATCAGTATATTTTTTGCAGACATACGGTCTCCGGTTTTGCAGATAACAAAAATTTACCCTGATCATATATACACGGCAATTCATGCTGTAAACATCCTCTTTTTGGGGTATATCTACACAACCGTCGGTTTTACAGCACGGCGGATGTAAAAGTGAATGACTTCACCATTGATACCGGTGTTGACGATCTCATGCCCGCTGCGTGCGCAATAGGCATGAAAGTCTATGCTCGCATGTGGGTCGGTTGCCTCGACATACAACACCTCACCCGGCAGCATCTTTACCAGCGCAAACTTGGCCTTTAGGACAGGCAGGGGGCAGTTGAGCCCCCGGGCGTCCAGGTACTGCTGATATTCGATATTGGCGGGAGGGTCTGACATGGGACAGGATTATATCGCGTATATAAAAAAAGCCGATGTGGAATTGCACCGCATCGGCTTGCGAGGGGGGCAAGGCTAGAATGTAACGCGTAGCCCGAGCAGACCCGATCGACCTGCGAGCGGTGCCACATGCTTCACGAAGGAGGTATGTCGGCGCGCCTCTTCGTCCAGCAGGTTGGTGGCACGGACGAATAATGTCAGTCCCGATGTGACGGTATCAAAGGTGTAGGCCGCATACGCATTTAACATGTGGTAACCAGAGGTGGGGTCTTCAAGCGTGGCCGTGTTGTCCTGCTTGCCGGTCAGTGTGTAGTCGAGATTGAATACCCAGGGGCCGGATTCATAATCAACACTGGAGCCCAGGCGCCAGGGGCTGATGCGGGGCAGGTTGGAACCATCTGTCAGTTCAGCGTCGACATAGTCGGTCCACAGGCGCAGATCCACTGAATCCCGATCGGTGTCGATCAGGCGAAAGACCGTCTCCAGTTCAAAACCAAGAAACCGGGCGTCGTCCTGGGTATGGAACAACAATAACGGTTCCTCGTCATTGGCCGGGTCGAGGATTTCAGCAGGGTCACCACTGAAGTCTGCCTCGACACGGTCGGCAAAACCGTCGCCGTTCAGGTCTTGTTCCAGTTGGTAGACATAATCGTTAATGCGGTTATAGAACAGGTTGACCATGAATGTCTGGCTATCGCCTTCGTGTTGCCAGTGTAGATCGAGATTGGTTGAGGTTTCGTCGACCAGGTCAATGCTGCCCACTTCGAATGAGTTGGTTGCTGCATGGGGGCCAAAGGCAAACAACTCTTCGATGGAGGCGCCACGCTGACTGCGGCCTATGGAGGCACCTATCTGATAGCCTTCCGAATAGTCATAGTTCAGACCGCCGCTGAGGCTGACGAGATTATGTTCTACACTGTCGCCGTTGATATTATCAGTTTGCTGGTTTTCATACCGCGCACCCAGATCCACATGCCATTGCCCAAAGTCGGCTTTCTCCACAAGGAACAAGGCCAGTGCATCCTGTTCTGATGCCGGTACAAAGGCCTCTTCACCTATCGCTTCAAAGTCACGCTGGTTCATATGTACACCGGCCACACCATTCCAGTTATTGGCCCCGAGAGGTTCATGGATGAATTCAACGCGGCCTTCCAGTTCTTTATTCATGATACTGGTGCCGATATCACCGGTCGGCTCGATTTCGGCATGTTCGTAATTGTTATATCCCCAGCGCGTCTTGATCTCGCTGAGACCGGACAGAGGGTTTTCAATACTGCCCAGAAAATCGTAGCGGACTTGTTCGAGGTCGATGGAAACGCCACCTTCTTCACCAGTTTCGGGCACAGCCGATTCCTCTTCATGATGATGGTGGCCAGGTATTCCGTAGGTCGAGTCCAGTCCACTGATGGCCACACCGAACATGGCAGCGTCGCCAATATAGGACAAACCGGCCGAAACATTCCCGGTCTCCAGTGCAGAGTTTTCAACGGTACCGGGTTGTTCCCCTTCCGCCGGATCCGTCTCGGCAAAACCGGGAATAGAGTAGTCATCCGTATTTCGTTTCATTCCGTCCAGATGTAATACCAGATTACTGTCGCCGGCATTAATACTGGCCGCCCCGGTCCAGCCATTGTTTACTGACTCGTATTGCAGGAGGGCATCCGCCTCAATCCCATCGGGCATCTGCACCGGTATACGATTGGTGACCACATTGACCAGACCACCGCTGGCGCCACTGCCATACAGTAATGTGGCCGGTCCGCGCAGGATTTCCACCTGCTCTGCAAACACCGGTTCGGAGGTTGTTGCATGGTCGTTACTGACGGTGGAGGCATCCATCGTGCTGATACCACTTTCAAGTACCTTGACCCGACCACCGCCCAGTCCACGGATGACCGGTCTGCCGACTCCGGCACCAAAATCACTGGAACTGACACCGAGCTCATGCGAGACGGTCTCGCCGATGTTCTGGATGCTGCGTTTGTTCAAATCCTTTTTGCCGAGAATTTGTGCAGGCTGGATCAGGTGGTCATCCACATTGCTGAGCGGGTCTGCGGTGATACGGATCTCTTCTATGTCTGAGCCCTGGGCAGTCAGACTGTGGGCTAACCCAAACTGGGCGACGATCGACATCGCCATAACGAAGTAACGATTAAACATATTCATCTCCTGAAATAAACGTACAGATGCAGCATCACACTGCATTGAATAAACGGTTTACAGATACAACTTCAGGAGTAGCAGGGAGGTGCGCGTGGTTCGGAGCTGGAGAGTGGGTAACGTTTGGTGATGGGGGCACTGACGAATTCAATGACCGGCTCAGCCGTCATTTCTATATTGAATACGAGAACCGGCGACGGTGCGGCACCCTCGAAGTTCGAATGGTTGAGACAGACCAGGCAAGGCGTGGTGGCCGCAAGGTTGGTATGATCCGCCTCATGGACCAGAAGCGAAAACTGCCCGGCCAATAGCAGGCATACCAGTAGCCAGCCTGACAGCAGTGTGCGTCTTGTCTTCACGTAATCTGAGGGTCCGTTAAATAATAATGTTATACAATAACATTATAGGCCTGATTTACAGTTTGGCAACCGGGTTGCAAAGGACTGGTATATGCGCATACTTGTTTATGGATTCAAACCTTACGCTGATTACAGCTCGAACATTACAGAGCAGGTGCTCGCACGGATAGATGAAACGCAGACATTGAAGAAGCGGGTTTTCGATGTCAGGTTTGACGCGGCCATGTTCAACGAGACCCTTGCTCGACTCAGACCTGACAGGATCATTGGTCTGGGGCAACATCCGCGGGCACGCAAGTTACGTATAGAGCGTAAGGCAAAGAACCTGAAAAAGTCAGCAGGCAAGGCGCCGGCTCCCATTATCACGGACGGCCCAAGTGAATGTTATACCACGCTCAAATTGCCGCAGAATGATCTGACGACAGTCACCTATAACGCCGGTACGTATGTATGTAATTATTCGATGTATCTGATGGCGCAGTATTGTCATCAGACGGGGGCACAGTCTGGTTTTGTTCACGTACCCGTTGGTTATGATCTACGCACACTGCGCCAATACCTGCATCAGGCTGTGCAACAGATAGTCCGTAACAACCGCTAAATAACTGTTCCGAAATCCAGTTCAGATTGGGCACAGGAATATTACCGTGACAGACCGTTAGCCGCATGGATGCGGCGCTCGAGCGTACATGGATGTATTCACAGCGTGTCTGGAAGGGTAATATTCCTGTGCCCAATCTGAACTGTCGTGGATTTTGGAACAGTTATTTAGTCACCTATCCCGCCAGACAGTAGCGGTCTGCAGGAGTCGCTCTGCGGTAAAAGCCGAATACTACTACTGTTACTTCTCCGGTCGCTTCTTCTTGAACTGTTTACGCGGGCTGACCTTCAGTCCGAGTGTGGTCAGTTTTGCCGGTGGTTTGATGTGGTCCGGCGCGCGTTCAAAACCCTCTACCTTACGGAGGTTCAGTTTTTGTCCGGCCAGTTGCACATTTTTTAGTTCACGGTAAATGTCCTTGGGCATACCCTTGGGCAAATCGACGGTCGTATAGTGTTCAAAGATGGCAATCTGATCGATGTTGCGACTGGTCAGACCTGCCTCCGAGGTAATCACACCGACGATATTGCCGGGCTTGATCCCGTGCTTGTTGCCAACGTCGAGCCTGAACCGCTCCATGCCCGGCTTTGGTCGTGTGGGAACGGCCGGGCCAGTTGTATCAGCGGGAGATTCAGCCCTTTCTACAAACGCGGGTTTTTTATAGGATTCATCTGCACGTGGTGCCGGGCGTTCCGGTTTTTTAAAGTGTTCCTTGCGATCCGGACTTGCTGTCTTGTCGAAGTCACGGGTCGGTGGACGTTTGCGGGTATCGTCCTCTCGACGGGGTGCAGCGCTGGCCGGCCTTTCCTGTCTGGCCGGTCTGCGCTCACGGTCATCACGACCGCCGGATTTCTGCTCATGTGGCGCGCGCTCACGGCGGCTGTCGGTCGGGCGCTCGCGCCGGGTTGACGGGGCCTCGTGTTCGCGGGTCTTTGCCGGTGTCTTTAGCAGCAATGGTGTGTCACCCTGAACCAGTTTGGCGAGGGCGGCAGCAATTTCGAGTGCGGGTATATTGTGTTCCTGCTGGTATTTCTCGATCAGCTGGTGGAAGAATTCGAGTTGTTCGGTCGCGAGCGTGTCGGTGATACGTTGGGTGAACTGGTTAATCCGCTTGCTGTTTAGCATCTCGGTTGAGGGCAGTTCCATAAGTTCGATCTTCTGCCGGGTTGCCCGTTCGATCGCGCCGAGCATGTGTCTTTCGCGTGGTGCGATAAACAGGATGGCCTCGCCCTTGCGACCAAAGCGTCCGGTGCGGCCGATACGATGTACATACGATTCGGTGTCATGCGGGATGTCGTAATTGATGACGTGACTGATACGGTCTACATCGAGTCCACGCGCGGCAACGTCGGTAGCGACGATGATATCGAGATGGCCGGATTTGAGACGTTCTATTGTGCGCTCGCGTTGTTTCTGCGGGATATCCCCACTCAGTGCAGCAACCGAATAACCGCGGGCTGCCAGTTTTTCAGCCAGTTCAGCCGTCAGTGTTTTGGTACGAACAAATACAATCATGCCGTCGAATGTCTCGGCTTCGAGTATGCGGGTCAGTGCATCAAGCTTGTGCAGACCGCTGACCAGCCAGTAACGCTGGTGTATCGATTCGGCCGTGGTCGTCCTGACCTTGATGGTGATCTCTTCGGGTGACTTCAGGTGCTGCTTGGCAATGCGACGGATGGCGTCGGGCATCGTCGCCGAGAACAATGCAATCTGGCGGCCAGACGGTGATTGTTGCAGGATCCATTCAACATCATCGATAAAGCCCATACGTAACATTTCATCGGCTTCATCCAGTACCAGACAGCGCAGGGCATCCAGTTTCAGTGTGCCCCGGCGCATATGATCCATCACCCTGCCTGGTGTACCCACAACCACATGGGCACCCCGTTTTAACTGTTTCAGCTGGATGGTGTAGTCCTGGCCACCGTAGATAGGTAATACATGAAATCCTTTCATACGCGAGGCATAACGTTGGAACGCCTCGGATACCTGGATGGCCAGCTCCCGGGTCGGAGCCAGAACCAGCACCTGTGGATTCGGATTTTTCAGGTCGATACGCGATAACAGTGGCAGTGCAAATGCAGCGGTTTTTCCGGTGCCGGTCTGCGCCTGGGCGACGATGTCGCGGCCTGCCAGTACGTGCGGTATGGTCTGGGCCTGGATCTGGGATGGGGATTCATATCCAACATCCTTGAGTGCATCGAGTACGGCATCAGCGAGTGACAGGGAACGGAAATCGAGAGGGGAACCAGCTTCTATATCTGACATAAGGACGTCCTGAAAAGGGCGCGTATTGTATCCCTATAAGGTGGCGTTTGCATGTGTTATTACCCGGTAACAGGATACTATGGGCGCCGTTAGCGTAAGTAGATGGCAGGTCTTCGACCCGAATCAGCCCCGGAACCGTTGATATTACAGCATTTAATACCTGCGGGATGCGACAGCCCGTGAGCCGGGTGGCGTTAAATAATTAGTATAGAAAAAACAAAGAGTTAATTGTAATGCAGGGTGGAGGACGTCGAGGATGATGGTCTGGTGAGTCTGTCTGATTTAAGCCTGAAACGGCGTAAATCCGTTGTTTTTTGGCTTGAAAAAATCCGTAGCGTGTTGATTAAATATCATATATCGTATTTTTTCAGTGCATTTTAACTAGTAGATTCGGCTGGTTCCTCGCAGTGTATAGAGAGCAGACTCACCGTAATATCTCAGTATCAATCTGCACACTACACATACATTTTAACTTTGAGGTTATCAAGCATGGCATCAGGTACAGTAAAGTGGTTTAACGCAAGCAAGGGTTATGGTTTTATTACACCGGATGGTGGTGGCGATGATGTATTCGTACACCACAGCGCGATCCAGGCCACTGGATACAAGACCCTGGCTGAAGGCCAGAAGGTCACCTTTGACACCGAGCGTGGTGCAAAAGGCCCCAGCGCTGTAAACGTCGTACCGCAGTAAATTACCGACTACGGACTTACGTATAGACCCCGCCCACGTGCGGGGTTTTTTTTCTGGTGTACTCACACGCCAGCATCAGTTTCTTGCGTGCGCTTCCCCAGCGATAGTCCCCGATGACACCGGTCTTGCGAATTACCCGGTGGCAAGGTATCAGATAGGCCAGTTGATTCGCGCCAACGGCCGAACCCACAGCACGGGAGGCATCCGGTTTTTTGACCCGGGTGGCGATATCACCGTAACTGACCAGGCGGCCCTCCGGTATCTTCAGTAGTGCACGCCAGATCTGCAACTGAAATTGTGTCCCTTTTACATACGCCCGCAACGGAGTGTCATTCGGGACAGATTGCAGGTTGAAAATCTGTTGTATCAGTCCAAGTGTACTATCCGGCTGGTGTAAATAAGTGGCTTTGGGCCAGAGTCGGTGTAATTCTTCCAGTAAGGCTTTAGTCTCCCGGCCAGCGACAAAGGCCAGATAACAGATCCCCCGCGGGGTGTTGGCCAGCAGACATTCGCCGAACGGGGTGGGTCCAAAACCGTAATCGATGGTAAGACCGAGTCCGCCACGGCTAATCTCGCCCGGTGTTGCCGCCTCCAGTTTGACGCAGAGGTCATGCAGTCTGCCGGGGCCGGACAGGCCGGTCGCCCAGGCCGTCTCTTCTACCTGTTTACCATGAACGAGCATCTCACGTGCCTGTTCGAGTGTCAGGTTCTGTAAAAAGGCCTTTGGTGATACACCGGTCCAGGCGGTGAATTTACGCTGGAAATGCCCCGGGCTCAGTCCTGCCTGCTCTGCCAGTTCCTGCAGATCAGGTTGTTCCAACGCGTGCTCAACCAGATAATTGATCGCACACGCCATTTTCTCGTAATCATTCATTGTCAAAAACTAGCACAGAGCCAGGACTTATCCCACCCGGATCTTGCGATCTGCACTGATGTAATAGTAATCCATTCAGAATCCATCATATTTACATAGTTACGGGTTAATATAATGACAGGTATGCAAGTGCGTCCTGGCTATCCTGGCTCGACCGCCCAAATAATCCGGAAAATTTGCTACAGGTTTGATACAGTTTTGAGCGGGGGTTAATCAGATCAAAGATGAGGAGTCAGCAGATGACTACAGTCATGTCAGGATTATTCAGGGGAAAGTTAATGGTTAACGGTTTGCTGGCAGCATTACTGCTGGCACCGGGAATCAGTCAGGCAGATGCGTCGAGTCAGGCGCAGGAACTCATTACCATGGCAGCTGATAAGGCAGGAAAAGCGGCCTGGGACAGTATGTCTACGCTGGTTGTCCATGAATCGCAGGCACGCAATACCGATACCGGGTTGTTGCAGATGGAACTTGATCACACGATGGATATCAAGGGCCGTGGCTATCGTATGGAGATCAGCAGTAGCAAGGGTAAACAGATATACGGCTGGGACGGCAAACAGTTCTGGGCGGTCGTTGATGGCAAGCCCGGTAATGCTGAACAGGTAAAGGAAGCAAAACGCCTGATCTCGGACGCATTTTATCGTTTCAGTTTACCGTTCATACTGGCTGATGAAGGTCCTGCGATCACGTATGAAGGCAAGGATGCAGTAGACGGAGTTGCGACGGAAGTAGTGAAGATTACCTATAACGGCGGACCGGTCGACAAGTACTGGAGCAAGCCTGAAGGCGGGGATCATGCAGAACACGCCGGACATTCCGCCGGTAAACATGAAGAAGCAAAACCGGAACATCAGCACGAGAACACCGACAAGAACGAGCATCAGGCCGAGGCGACCGGGGGGCACCATGGACATGGCAGTCAGGTGTACTTTTATCACTTCGACAAGGACTACCATATTGTGAAGATTTATTTCTCACACCATGGTGATGACAGTTATGAAACATTCCTGCTGGGTGATTTTAATATCGTAAACGGGATCTCGCGTGAGCAGACACGCAAATTGATTCGTGAAAATGGCAATACACTTTACGATACCCGGTTCACCGCTATTGAGTTCAGGAAAGACGGTGATGAGAGTCTTTATCAATCACCGTAAAGAAGGGATGATCAGGATAGTACAGTGCCCCTTTCGTCAAAAACGAATGTCCATTTTAATGATGGAAAAATCCTGAATAATCCGCTAGAGTCTGCGACGGATAAAAACGGCCTCGTATCAAATACACTGACTGACTGGTTTGATGATGCAGCGAGCAGATGATGCCGGGAGTTTTTATCCGTTTCGCACATGCAACGTTTTTTGGAACCGCGCCGTGTATGTAGAAAATAAAACAGTTTCCTTCCAGAACCCGTCCAGGGATAGTAGCGCTCGTTCATGAAAATTTCCGGAATCCTGAAGTATTCGTTTTTCCTGTATCTGCTTGCAGTCACCTCCTTATTTGCTGCAGTGAATGTCGAAAGACAAATCACAGCGCTGGATCATCCGCTGTGGACAGCGCGGCGTGATGCAGCTGATAACCTGGCCTCTGCAGGCAGGGAAGGTGCACCAGCAGTTTCCAAACTGGTCGTCTTGCTCGCAGATGTCGAGAAGGAAGTGCGACGTGCCAGTGTGCGTGCGCTTGAGGCTACCGGAGACGGGTCTGCCGAGGCGGTGAACGGTCTGGTTGGTGCATTGCAGGATAGTGACTGGGTAGTCCGTCGCAGTGCAGCGCTTGCACTGGCTACCTTGCGAACTACGGCAGTTGCCGCCATTCCCGAGATACGCAAATTGCTGACAGTGGAATCCGTTGATATTCGAAACGCGGCGATCCTGGCGCTGACCGGTCTGGCGCCTGAAAGCAAACAGGCATTGCCTGATCTCATCAAGGCCTTGTCAGACCCGGACTGGAAAATCCGCTCGGGTGCGGCAGACGCACTGGGTAATCTCGGCACTGATGCGAGCGAAGCGGTCACCCAGCTTGCAATCAATCTGCGTGACCCGGACTGGCGCGTGGCCGAGCAGGTTGTCGAGGCGCTGTCCAGGATTGGTATAGCGGCAGTGCCTGTATTGATAGAAGGTTTAAAGGCCGATAGTGTTCCGGTCAGATGGGGTTCTGCTCGCGCGCTGGGGACCATGGGTGAGGGCGCCATAGAAGCGGTACCGGCGCTGGCAGCTGCACTGGGGGATCAGGTCATGCAGGTGCAGTGGGCATCAGCCAGGGCCTTGTGGGCGATTGGAGAGCAGACAGACCACGAGACCGATCCCGAAACCATCCAGCTGATGATACAGATAATGAATGATGAGGACTGGGTCGTGCGCTGGGCTGTTGCCCGTGCGCTGGGCGTGGTCGGCGATCCCTCCGCGGCTACTATTGTAGGTGCATTGACAAACGCACTGGCAGACAAGGATTCCCGCGTCTGTGAAGCCGCTTCGTTTGCGCTGGAGCAAATGGGTCCTGCTGCACAGGACGCGATACCGGCACTTGCGATTGCAGCGACGAAGACTGGTATAGGTGATACTGAAGCGTGCAAGGTGATCGACGCTGTGGGTGAAGCCTCGGAAGCACTGGTAATAGGTACAGGGTGGACCGTGCGCTGGACGGCAACACGCGCGCTGGGCGTGGTCGGCTCCGAGAGTGAGACATCACTGTCACCGCTGATGGAGGCACTGAAGGATGCAGAATGGCAGGTGCGTGGTGTTGCTGCGCTGGCGCTGGGGCAGTTTCGCAAGCCGGTGCCTGCCGAGGTGGTGACAGCCCTGTCGGACAGTCTGAAGGACGATCAGGCTGGCGTTAGAATGGCAGCGGCGATTGCACTGGGTCAGTTGGGTCCATCTGCTGGTGCAGCATTGGCAACATTGAAGGAAACGACGACAGATACGGAGCAGCGTGTGCGTGAGGCTGTCGATGCGGCAATTGCAAAGATATCTGGCAACGGATAAGCGGAGACAAGAATGAAAACAATATTGAACAGAATGGCAATACAGGCAGTTGCGCTGATAATGGTGTTGGCCTGTGTGCAGGTACAGGCGCATATACTGAACGAGACCAGCCAGTTTCCGGATATCAAGACGTCCGAAGCAAGGTTTGACATCGTACTGCTTGTCGGTGCCGGTGTGGTGCCGGAGACTCCGCAGTTTGAACCGGATAAAAAACTGGCACGTACTGACCTCGCAGCATGGGCCGCACAGACGGCTGGTCTGCTCAAGTCTGCTGACAAACCGGACATCAAGGCTCTGGCGAACGCTGCGCTGGAACAGGGACTGGTCAGCTCACTGGAAGGAGACGCCACCTATGCAGACCTTAACAAGGTCTTTCTGCAGGGTAAAGGCGCAACTGGAGTGGCGGCGGATGCAGTACCGACACGGGCACAGGCTGCCAGCTATCTTGTTGCCGGTTTGCTCACGCCGGTTGCCGGCTCCTTGCTGGAGAAGACAGCGATCGTGCCCGGGCCGACAGGTGTGGTGACCAGTGTTGAATCAAAAACAAATCCGGATGGAGGCAGCAGTCAGTTCCTTGCTATCGGCGACACCTCATTGCCGGTATATACACATGCAAAGGTGGGTAACGGTTCGTCAAGTCTGGCCAAATGGAAAGGTCTGACCGTCAGACGTTCGTTTATCCGCAAACTGGGTGATATTTCGGTATGGTTGTATCTGGAGGCCGAGACGGTGGCGGGCCAGACGGCAGAGCCGGCACATGATCATTCCACCCATAAACATGCGGAATGACAGCAGCCCGTATCAATCGTAGAAGGAAATATCCAGGCATGAGCAGTTTATCAAGACAGGCAGGTTCACTCTTTTTTGCGGCATTGTTAATTGTGGCTGTGATGGCTGGTACACCAGCACAGGCACACATCAAGAATGACGCCAGCCAGTTTCCTGATATCGAGTTTTCAGATTCACGTTTCGACATTGTGATCCTGGTTGGGGCGGGCATCATCCCGGAGACACCCGTATTTGAGCCCGATGCGTCGTTGTCCCGCGCTGATCTCGCAGTATGGGCAGCGTTGTACAATAATCTGGGTGAAGGCGGTGAGACGCCGGATACCGAAGCGTTGTCGAAGGCAGCACTTGAAAATGGGATTATTCCGACACTGGATGGTCCTGCAAGTTACACGGATATCAATAACATCTTTTTCCAGGGACATCTTGTGCTCGATCAGCCGGATGCCGGTTTGACCAAGGCCGAGGCGGCGACCTATATAGCTGGCCATTTTGCCACTACAGAGGGTGTGGCACTGCTGGAGAAACGCGGGCTGGAACCGGGGCCGACCGGCCAGATTTCACAGGTGGAATCCCGCACCAATCCGGATGGCGGCAGCAGTTATTTCATCACCGTAGGTGGAACCACGATGCCGATGTACTCACATGGTCGCGTCGCCAACGGACCTACTGATCTCGTACAATGGCAGGGCAGGACTATCAGAAAGTCCTTTGTGCGCAAACAGGCGGAACTGACCTTGTGGATGTATCTGGAGGCAGAGCCGGTGCAAGCTGTTGTTGTAGACGCCGCATCCCAGGCTGCGCAGGATGCCGCGAATACCGAACCGGTGATCCAGACCAATCGTAATCTGTTATACGGACTGATAGTCGGCGTATTGTTACTGGGCGTTATATTGTTTTTCAAGCGCAAGCGGATCGGCTGATCCGGCTGTAATTTATGACAAGTAGAGGAGGGGCTGGCCATCGACATCGTACTTGAACACGTACACAAACGTTATGAGAACGCGGGTTTTACCGCGCTTGAGGATGTTTCGCTGAAGATAGGGTCCGGAGAGTGGGTGTTCCTGGTCGGCGCATCCGGCATGGGCAAATCCACCTTGCTCAAACTGTTGTACAAGGAAGTGGTAGCGGATCAAGGCAAGGTCCTGATCGGTGGTGAGGATGTGGCGCGTACGCCGGGCAGCCGTCTGCGGCGCTCAATGGGGATCATCTTCCAGAACTTCCGTCTGCTTGAGAAAAAAACCGCATTTGAGAATATCGCCTACGGCGCCGAGGTGTTGGCAATGCCGCCCGCTGAAGTCCGCCGCCGTACCATGGAAATTCTGGAGCTCGTCGGACTGCACGAAAAGGCCCATCGCTTGCCGAGTGAGTTGTCCGGCGGTGAACAACAGAGGGTTGCTGTCGGCCGTGCACTGATTAACCGGCCAAAGATGCTGATTGCCGATGAGCCGACCGGTGATCTGGATCCTGAAAACACTGACCGTGTGCTCGACATATTTGATCGGGTATACCGCGAACATAAAACCACTATCGTTTTTGCGACCCATGCTGTTGACGTGGTCAATCGTCTGTCACGTCGGGTCATACGCATGAAAAATGGCCGGGTCGAGAGTGATACGATGGGCGGTTATTGGGCCGAAGATAAACAGGCAGGTGCGAAATGAGTCTCTGGGCAATATTCTACAGGTTAAGAGAGGCGCGTGAGGGTATCGCGCGTAATACGTGGGCCAGTGTCGCAACCGTCGTGCTGCTGACACTGACGCTGCTGATGTTTGGTGGTTTCCTCTGGCTGAATGCGAACATCGCCCAGGTGGCAACCATGCTGGAGCGACAGGTGCAGGTCAGGGTGTTTCCGATGGACGGTACCGCTGCTGAAGTACTGGTTCCGCAAATCCAGGCGTTGCCCGGTGTTGCCGGAGTCAAGGTGCTGGAGGGTGAGCTGGTCTACGAACAACTGGCACCTGTGTTCGGGCGCCAGACGCTGATGAATGCGTTACCGGCAGATGCATTTGCCGACAGTCTGTCTGTCGAACTGAAAGATCCTACCCAGGCCACACCGACGGTTGAGGCTATCCGCGGTATGTCGGGAGTGGGTGATGTAATCTGGGGACAAGGTTTTGCAGAGGTGCTGTACCGGATTTCAAACGGAATCCAGAAAGGCGGTGTTATCCTGATCATCGGATTCTTTATCGCGGCGTTACTGATGAGTCTGACAGCGATGCAACTGGCCGTACTTAATCGCGAAGTTGAAATCCAGATTCAGCGCTGGGTCGGCGTGGGGCCGTGGGGAATCCGCGGTCAGTTTCTGGTGGAGGCCTTTCTGCTCGGGACGTTCTCATCGATCCTTGCCGGGGCAGTGTTCCTTTATCTGGGTGAAGTGATTCAGCAAGTGATAATTTCACTGGTACCGTTCATGTCGAACCAGTTGACCTCACCGATGCTGGTCATTGGTGTAGTGCTGGTGACAGGTCCCGTGCTTGCCTTGCTGGGTGGTGGTCTCGCCAGTCAGCGTGCAATCGGTATGGGAGACAAATGAACAGGTCCCGCCTGATACTGTTACTGTCACTGGTTCTGGTGACCGGCATGCTGGTGCCGCGTGCGTTTGCCCACCTGTCCGGTGTGTTCGCCTATTTTGTGCAGGATATAAACGAGCCATCGGCCAGTACCCGTATGCTGCAACAGCAGCTGGACAGTGTTGGAAATCGTATTGCTGCGCTTGAGCCTGAAGTGGAACAGGCACGTGCCGATTATGATACCCAGGCCGATTCCGCGGTGCAGCGTATCCGCTTTTATGATGTGTATGTTGGCAGTGCGCTGGGTGCGTTGTGGGCAGGTGCGCAGGATCCGATAGATGTACTGGCCAGTACCGAACTGATGCAGAAACGTCTCGGAGAAGATCTGGACGCACTGGCAAAACTGGCCGATTCATATAACAAGCTGCAGGGCCAGGAAGTTTCGCTGCGTCGCTATGCCGATCTGCTGGTCCCGTTTCGCACCGCTTCGCAGGCGAGAGATGAGAAACTGGCGAACGTACCGGAAGGACTGGTCTCTCCGTTTGCAGAACCCTATATCGCCTACCGCATAGCAGAAGACTGGGAAGAGTTACGCGGCACGACCTTTACACTGTTTTTTAACTGGGCCGCGAGCAAGATTGCCGAACAGGGCGTCGGTGTGGTGCTCGACAAGATGGATGCTACCGGACATACCTGGCAGCTGACAGAGGAAAACCTGAATGCGCTGGTTGGGGGTGACGGGTTTCCATTCTTGAAGGATGTGCGTTTTTATATACGGGCGGACCATCTTAATCTGTCAGCCAGACTGATATCTTCCCGAAATGAATACAATCTGCTCACTGTAGGCCAGATTGAACGTACCGGGCCTGCAAGCGTGCAATACCGCATAGAGGGTATCTTTATTGATGGCATGCCGATCGATCCGAACGATCCGGATATGCAACGTGAGGTATATCGCGGTCAATTGATGGGGATTAATATCGATTCGCTGAAACCGCCGGAAGCGACCGTTGCGGCATTTGAACAGCAGAACGGCTACCTGCAATTCCGGTTCCAGTAACAGATGGCAGTGGACCGTGTGCGGTTCTACTTCAATGCACCGGATTAAGGCAAAGTGAAGGATAATAATTGTCATGCGGGCCTGATGTTTGCCTTATTTTTTGTAAGGCTGTAGTATTTATTTGATTGGTTGTTAGCAAGGTAACTGCGTTGTATATCAAGCAGCCTTACCGCTCTGCCTGACCACAGATCTTTATCCGCACAGGTTCTGTACGAAAGTGACTGTCAGTATGGCTATGTCATATAAATATGTTGTCCAGGGCAGTGTTTTGCCCTGGAAAAAATGGCCTGGGGGGCTGAATGGGGAAGTGTACAGAATATTCAATATGGGTACCTTAAGCTGCCCGTCTTTCAAAATATATTACTGATACAGAGTAACCCCGGAGATTTTTTTTACAGGTTTTTTGTGGGTAGTAATCATGCTGCTGGTTCATATCTAAACAGGGTGAACCTTGCTGCCTCGACTGATACTGATTATAAATTGAGAGATATGTGCAATGAGTACTATGGATTTTGAACGGGCTGTAAAACTGACCCGGGACTTGAGAAATAATCTTGGCAAGGTTGTCAAAGGTCATGATACCGGCGTGGATTTACTTATTATAGCCCTGGTAGCAAAGGGACATGTGTTGCTGGAGTCTGTCCCCGGCGAAGGCAAGACCTTGTTATCAACCGCGTTGGCCGCCTCGATTGAAGGCATGTCATCAGGACGTATATCAGGTCAGCCCACACTGAAACCCTCCGATCTGCTTGGTGCGGAGGTTGCCGCTGGCGAAGGTAACGACAGGTTTGAACTGATCAAGGGGCCCATATTTAACAATATTGTCCTGTTTGATGAATTAAACCGTACCGATCCGCGGACGCAGTCTGCCTTGCTGGAGGCGATGCAGGAACATCAGGTTACGATAGGCAGCAGCTCACACAAGTTACCCCAGCCATTCAATGTTATTGCCACACAGAACCCGCTTTCACATGAAGGTACATGGGAGCTGGACGCCGCCGCCAAACAGCGATTTATGGTCAAGATTGAATGGACGTTTTCCTCGCGCGAGATTGAATTCCAGATTGCACGTGAAGCAAAAGCCTCGCTGAAAGAGAACCTGGAAAAAATCAAACCTGTGATTAGTCGTTCCGAGTTTGCTGATGTCCAGCAACTGATTCAGAAAGAGGTCACAATTTCGGATGCAATAATACATCTGATGAATGCAGTGACTGTAGCGACCCGTCGGACCGATCCGTCCTACCCGGCGGAGGCGTTTGACCAGGCAGGATTTGGTCGTGAGGTCATCAGCCCGGCCGGTGGTGCAAGTTCGAGAACTACCAGTTTCTGGCCACCGTTCCTGCGTGCACATGCCTTTTTCCATGGCCGTCGACATGTGGTGCCTTACGACGTATTTGCCACGGCCGTGCCGGTCCTGAATCACCGTATTGAAACCAGTTATCCGGTCGACACCGCGAAACTGATTAATCTGATCCTGAGTGAAAGGGGTTATGCCTACAACCTCCCCGCATAACGATTCCGCCATGGCAGCAGACCGCCACGCGCTACAGGCGCTGGGTGTGTTGATGCCTATCCGGCTTTCGCCGCTTAAATTCCTGCCGGGCAGGCATCCGCTGGGTCGTGCAGGTAGCGGTCTGCGTTTTTTGCGGACACGACGTTTTATACAGGGAGAGGACAACCCTCGTGATATTGACAAGTTCAGTCCGCAGAACGATCGTCAGGTCATAGAATGGGAAGAAGAGGCGCAGGCCTCAGTGATGGTACTGGCGGATGTTTCTGCGTCCATGGCATCCCCTTCCAAGGCATCCTTACGCAACACGGCAGTATTACAACTGACCTATTCACTGTGGCGCGCGGGTGACCGGATCGGGACGATTTTTTTCAGTTCGGGGCTGCATCAGGAGATCAGGGCAGCTAACCTGAAAATGCAGATGGAGCGGTTGACTACGGCCTTGTCCGGGCTGGGTAGCTATCCGGAAACCGACATTCTTGCTGTGCTAAAACGTTATATGAGCCAGGCCGCACGTAACCGTCCGGACATCCTGTTTGTCATCTCGGACTTTGTGTCCATGGGGCAGCAGAACATGCAACTGGATGCGGAATGGTATCCGGTCATCAACCAGTTACGGAATAATCTGATACCTGTAATCATCACCTTTGCCATCCCGTCCGGTTTACGCGGGATGCTCAAACTGTGGGACCCGGAGCGGCAGGCCAGACGCCTGGCCTGGTTTTCTTCAGATCGGGTCAAACAGATAAATCAGGAAGAGAAAGAGCGTGTAGCCGCCCTGACAAGCAAGTTCAGGGCGGCCGGGCTGGATTTTCTGGTTATATCCAGTCAGCGAGAAATTTATCCCCAATTAGCCCAGTTGGCAAGACAGCGTCGAGGCAGGAAAAACTGATATGTTAAAAACATTACTGAAGTCAGCTTTGTTACTTGTAATTTCCACCAGTGTGTACGCCATTGAATATGTCCCGGAGGTCTACAAGGACGATTATGTCGTTGTCCGGGCCGGTGTCATGGAATCAGGCAGTCAGCCGATTAATCTCGGCGATCAGTTAAACCTGACAATTGAAATCGATTTCAAAACAGATGAAGTTCTGGTGGAAAGCCTGAGCGAGGATATCTTCCGTCGTAACTGGGGAACTGAAAAAGGTCTGGTGCTGAATAATCCGCCGGTGGTTACCGTGACTGCTGTAAATAACAGTATCTCGACATTACGTGCAGTGTATCCGTTTGAGGTACTTGATTGCCCGGGTGAAATGATTTCCTGTCCTGGCCACAAGATGTATACCTTGCCGGTGATCACGCTGGGTTACCAGATTCTGGACAACAGCGGCGCGGTAGTAAACAATAAATCCATCCGTTTCAACAGCTGGCCCGGTTCACTGGTGGTCACACCGGTATTACCGGTAGATCATGAAGGGTTGGGCGAGTTTGCAAGTTATTTTCCTGACGGTGCCTACAGTGGCAGTGTGGCGTATACAGATACCTACAGTGGTGGATTGTGGACCGCACTTTTTGGCGGTTTGCTGGTACTGACCAGTTTTGCGCCTGCCCTGTTTACCGGTGCTGCCCCTCGTCGCACTGAAGTTTCCAGAAAATCCGGCAAACGCTGGGAAAATGTACTGGCGTTGCTGCAGGACAATCCGGACAGGTTCACGGATGAGGAATGGTCGGATCTGATCAGGCGCAGTGCTGTCTGGTACTGTATGGATGAATATGCATTTAATCCCTATACATGGCTGACAGATCCATCCTCGGGTAGCACCCAGGCCTTGCAGACTTTCAGGCCTTATTTTATCGATGTGATGAATGAGGAAGGCATAGACAAGGCGCGACGCTCCGGATTTGTGACCCGGTTTCGTGCGCTTGCCGGTTTATCCGGTAACAGCCAGTAGGGTGTGGCGGCTTGATTGATTGGGGCAGTTTTCATTTTGAACGGACCTGGCCTGTCTGGTTGGGACTGTGTACGGCATTGATATTGTTCGCAATATGGTACTTTCATAGAAAGACCCATTTCCCGGACATGATGCTGGTTACCAACACGGTCCGGTTTCGGGGGATCACGGATCGCTTGCCGGTGATACTGGGGGGGATCGTTCTTGCCCTGCTGGTGATATCGTTGATGGAGCCATCGCTGGTCAGGACAGTGACTGTGGATCAACGGGCGCGGGATTTTCTGGTTATCGTGGATACTTCCCGATCGATGCGCCACGATGCGAATGTTAAACGTGACTCGGTAGAGTTGAGATATGAAAGGCGCGCCGGTACATTCGCATCGAATGTGGATGATCCGAACAAATTGCCATTGCTGGCGCGGTATGAGCTGGCACGCGAGAGTCTGCTCAGCTTCCTGGAGCAACGCAAGGCACAGGACAGGGTGGGCATGATTTATTTTAATGACAATGTCTTTACCATGTCTGCGCCAACGGCAAATATTGATTTTGTGACTGAACAGCTCGGATCGATGGATGAATACGTTAACTGGGGAACCGACATCGCACTGGCGATGCAATCAGGTCTGAACCTGCTGGAGCGGTATCCGGATCAGAACAAGAAGGCGGTTATCCTGCTGACCGATGCAGAAGCGGCCTATACCAAAGAAGTTGAGGAACAACTGGCCAGGGTAGCCAGCATGGGGATCTCCTTTTATCTGTTGTGGATTACGACAGATGAGAAAAACATGTCCAACGAGGAGATCACCAAGTTTCTGGACTATGCAAGGTCGGTAGGTACCGTGATTACACTGGAGAATCTGGACAGCAGAAACCTGGAAGATTCGTTGCGTGATATCGGTATGCTGGAAGATTACAGTTATAAGGAAGAAAAAAGGCAACGGCTGGATCTGTCGCAACCATTCCTGGATGCTGCCAGATACCTGTTGCTGATCTGGCTGATGCTGGTGGCCACGATTTTTCATCCGGGAACTTCAGACAGGAATATTTTCAAGCGGGGTAAAATATGAGTGATGCGTCATTACAGGGTGTAGCAGGCAAACAGGTTGCCTTGCTGGATACGGTCCGGACAGCAGTTGCAGGATACGGTCTGCGGGCCTTGAGGATACCGGGTATTATCGTACTCGTCGCCGGGTTGCAGGCCTGGGGTTTTTACAATCATTTTGTACCTACACTCAATGATGCCAACGCCGATCTGGATCAATTGATGAATGAGGTATCTTCCAATACCCAGATGGACAAGGTGTTGCGTGAGCTGGACAACTTCCGCCGGGTTGCAGGAGATGAAGGCCTGCAAAAAGAGGTCGTCGTTGTATATGAAAGATTCATCAAGGAATTTCTGGAAAATCGTACCCAGGGTCTGGATGCCTTTACCAAGGCGGTAAACGCATTCCCGGTGCCAGCCGCGACACTGGGTGCAGAATCACTTGCCCGGGTCAAGACTGAACTTGAGCGGGTACGCGAGATATACGGTGATCATTATTCCGTGTTACTGGCGGATCTGGACAGCCCGCCGATTTATCTGCAACCAACCGCGGCCATACTGAAAAAGAACAATCCGTTGTTGCAGAAGGTCAGGTTTAACCATGCGGTTTATAACTCGATCGTGGGTGATATGGCCGTAGCCAATGTCACATTTAACGAGCTGAAGCAGGAAGTGAAGGACCCCGAGTTCTCCTCTATCATCCATTTTGCCCAGGCACGTATGCAATACACCGCGTTCAAGTCTGAAGGCAAGTTTGAATATTTCCAGCAGTCTATCCAGAACCTGCAACAGAGTATGCGTCTTGATGCGGATTATGGTCTGCCGAAGATGTTGCTTGAGTATCTGTTGTCCGTACAGGGCGGTGCCTCGTCCCAGAGTTCATCGGTGCAGGGTGAGGGTACAGGTGAGGCAGAAGGGGAACGTGGGGTAATATCCTCTGCGCCATCGAATTTCTAGGTGAACAGTCAGGCAGTCATGTTCTGGTGTGTGCTGGCCACAGGTGTGGCTGTCACCGCTTATTGGGTTTTTTTTGCCGATCGTACCGCTGATACCCGTCGACCCTCATGGTTAATAACAGCGCTGGTAGTAGCGTCATTTGCTTTGACCTTCTGGTCGGCCTGGCTTGAACGTCCGTCATACAGTTATAACGCAGATGTAAACCCGATAGCGATATCGATAGCGTTTGACCTTTCCCCAAGCATGCTCGCCATTCCGGATCCGGCATCCGGTTCCGATCTGACACCGCGTTACCAGCGGGGCATTAATTCACTACTTGAATTACTGGCTGAACTGGAAGACAGGCAGATAGATGTGCTGGTTTCCATGATCGGTTTTACCCAGAAGGCAGAAGTGATTATGGGGTGGGAGAGTAATATTTCCCAGATCCGGGAGATGTTGCAATTTGTGGTATCTCCACAGTTGTTCACCAGTACCGGTACCAGTATCGAAGAGGCCACCAAGGGCCTGATCCAGTCATTCAACACGTTACCGGATAACCTCAAGCAGGACACTACCAAGGTTGGAATTCTCGTATCGGATGGAGAGGATACCTCCACCTATTCCTTCCTTGAATATGTCATGGAAGAGCTTGAAACGAACGAGTTTGACATGATTACCCTGCAGACCGGTTTGCTCGATCAGAGTGAAGGCGTCCCGCGTTATGGTGAGTTTGGCGAATTTGTCGATTTCGAGCCGATGGGAGGCAAGTTATATACGGTACCCGATGTCGAAACAATGACGCGGCTTTCAGATGTGCCTGATCATCGCGGGCTCTATGTACGTGCCGAGTCGACGGGAGCACCGGCACAGATGCTGAATTTTATATCGAGTTCAGGCTCGCTGGATTCCGGACTGGATCAGAAACTCGGGGTGATACTTGCGCTGTTTCTGGTCATCAGCATGCTCTATGCCAGACAGGTAATGTAATTTAATTCAACCCGGTCAGGGCCACTCTATCCTGAGTAATGGTTCCCAGGATGCAGGTAACAACAAGGCCACAGAATCAATGCTGAGTGTCAGCAGCACCGCGCCAAACAGCGATATCCCTATCCCGAATAGCACCTGAAAATCAAAAAACTCATGGTCACGATTCAGTATCCAGCTGAATATCAGCCGGAACACCGGTGATAATCTTTGTATCGAGACGGCAACCGAGATTGGCGCAACCGCCAGAGACATGTAGCGAAACAACTGTGAGAAAAAAACCAGTACCCCGGAAATCAGAAACCATTTTCC